>JAXMFZ010000005.1:0-117449 GCA_046347515.1 Gammaproteobacteria bacterium
CCCCCCCTCGGCTGGCGAAAGAAATTTACTGAGAGAAAGCGGCAACGAGGTTGCCGTGCTCCAGCTTATGCCCCTCATAGCCGAAACCCGGCAGGCCGCCGACCGCCTGCACTACGTATTGCTTGCCGTCGGCCATGTAAGTGATCGGGCCCGCTTTGGGTGTGGTGCCCAGGTTGAACGTGTACAGGATTTCCCCGGTGGTGGCGTTCACCGCCTGGAAGTCGCCGCTCTGGCTGGTGTAAAAGGTCAGATTGCCGGCCGTGGTCAGCATACCGCCGGCAAAGCCGTGTTTGCTTTTCTGGTCGCGCCAGACTTCCTTGCCCCCTTTGACGTTCATCGCCAGGTTCACTTCGTAGCCCCAGATGAATTCTTGGTAAGCGCCGAAGTGGCGTACATTGCTGATGATTTTGATGTCTTCCAGGCCGTACTTCATGCCCGTGTTGGCGGCGGCCAGGTACATGAAGCCAGTCTTCGGGTTGTAGGCGGAAGGATACATATTGGTTCCGCCCAACAGGCTCGGCCAAATTTCGACCGTGTCGCCGCCTTCCTTGGGGAGTGCAATCTGGTTGATGGGCCGGCCTTCTACATCATAGCCCTGTGCCCAGGTAATCTTGTCGGCGAATGCCACCGCCCGCAGGAATTGACCGGTCTTCGCGTCCAGGTAGTGCATGAAGCCGGTTTTGTTCGGCTGCACCAGTACTTTTTGGCCGTCGATGTTGACCAGGATGGGGGTAGCCATGGCGTCGAAATCCCATGGGTCGCCAGGCACGGCTACGTAGCGCCAGACCACCTTGCCGGTATCGGTGTTGATCGCGACCACGCTCGCCGCGCCGACGTTATCGGACTTGCCGTCGCCGCGGGTCTTGGGGTTCCACGGATAGGCGTTGGAAGTGCCGGTGAAATACATCTTGAGTTCAGGGTCCCAGGAGCCGGTGATCCATGGGCCCGCCCCGCCGTACTGGCGGCTGTCGCCGGGCCAGGTTTCGGCGCCGGGCTCGCCGTCGGCGGGGATCATATTGGCCTGCCACAGGATGTCGCCGGTGTCCGGTTTCACCCCGAATACGTAACCGGGCAACCCGCCGAAGTCGGTGCCGTTCAAGGGGACGATGATCTGCCCCGGAATCGCCAGCGGTCCGACCGTCGTCGCATAGCCCGTGGCATCCTGGGATTTCTGGAAATCCTTGGGATACTTGAGGTATTGCTTCACGAATTTGGCTTGGCCGGTCTTGTAGTGCAGGGCATGGAGCTTGGCGTCGTTGGACAGGAAATAAATGTATTCGCCGGAGATGGCGAGGCCTCTGTGCTTGCCGGTGATGAAGGGTACGTTATAGCCACCGAAATCCTCCGGCAGTTTGTGCTCGTATTTCCACACTTCTTTACCGGTGCGGGCATCCAGCGCGAAGACCTTGTTATCCTGCGCGAAATACACCAGCCCATCGTAATACAGCGGTGTGTTCTGGGCGTCGGTTTTGCCGCCCGGAGAGAAGATCCACGCGACTTTGAGGTTGCGAGCGGTGACCGGATTCAGTTGGGTCAGCACGCTGTAGCGTTGCCCTGCCCAGTTGCCGTTGGCGTGCAACCAGGACTCACCAGGGTCGGCGGCCAACATGACGTCGCTCACTCCTTGGCCTGGCGCTTGCTGCGCCGAGGCCCAGCCTGCAATGCCCAGGAGGGTGACCGACAGGGCAAGGTTTGCAAACCGGCGAGGTAGTTTGAATGATAGAGCGCATTTCATGATTTTCCCCTTTTCTGGATGGTGGATGAGCCGGGAATAGGCTCGGCAATAACTATAGTTCGATTTCCGCGAATATCCGGAGAAAGCGCTTACCAGTATTTCGCGGCGCGCTGGTCGCGCATCCGCGCGCGTTGCCATTGCTGGCGCAGGGTGTCGGTTTGGCGAGCACGGTTGCGGATGACCTGCAAGCGCTGTTCGGCTTCCTGCGGTTTCAATTCCGCAAGCGCCGGCGATTGCTGGGTTTGTGCGCCGCCGCTCATGGGCGGGCTCGCATCCTGGGCCGCCTGGCTGGATTGTTGCCCTCGGGAAGGTTGGGGGTCGGATTGCGCGCGCTGCGATTGCGGTTTGCGGCCCGATGAGGGTTGGTTCTGATTCTGCAAGGGTTGCGGCCCTGGTCGGCGCTTTGCTGGTTGGCGGCTTCTTGTTGTTCGATCTGGCGCCGCAGCCGGTAGGCCAGTTCCAGGTTATAGCGGGCATCGGCTTGCGCGGCGTCAGTCGCCAGGCTGTCGCGATAATAAGCCATCGCCGAGCCAAGCTGGGCGAGCGCGTCTTGGCGGGCGCAGCACCACGGCGGCCATGCCCGAGCAGCACAATGCGCTTGGTATTGCCGAGGCCGCGCCGGAGACCACGGCTCGCGGCACAGGTCAACAGCCGAAGGCTGGCGAGGCCCTCTCGGACTCGCCCAGGGTACAGCGTCGCTGGACCAGCAAGCCTGCAGGCGGATACCGTCGATGTAAATGGTTTCAACGGCGATATCGGCGACAGGACTGCGCACCGGCTTGTATCCGGCAGCAGCGCCTCGCGCACCGGCCAGCCGGCTTGTGCCGCAGCGCCACCGCCTGTTGGTGTCTGCTGCTGCCAAGGTCAGCAAGATCGACAAATGCCGAGTTTCAATACTCCAGCACCGATTGCACCAGGTTGAGCGCTCTTGCGGGAGCAATGTCGACCGGCAATTTACTGGGTCGAAAATTTTCCAGCGCCAACAACAAACAGCACCTAACACCATGGCTTCCTGTGCTGTTCTTTCTTTATCGGATATCGATAGCCGCTTTCGACCTCTTTTCCCCGTTTGAGGCTGGTGCCCCAGCGGTAAGGGCGATCGAGCGCAGGCATGGGCCTGGACAGGCCAGTATCCATCGGCAGATCACCAGTTCAGCAGCAGGCTTTGCCGCCGCAGGTCGCTGGCTGGCTGCGCCTTCAGGCGCTGGCCTGCGCACGCTCTGGTTTCGCCTGCAGGATCAACGCGCCGACCAGCGGATCTTTCAGCCCGGCTGATGCTGCGGCTGGCCTGTTGCAGTGCGGCGGCCTGCGCGGCCTCCTGCGGGAAACTGCCGTGATCTTCGCCGTCGCTGATCAGAATGATATCGGTATAGCCCGGCTCCAGCGTCCCGAAATCTTGCAGGATTTGTTGTAGGGCGTCGCCGATCAGCGTGCCTTCGCGCGCTACGCTATTCGTCCCGAGTTCGGCCAAGCGTTTGAGGAAGAAAGGGTAATCCAATGTCAGAGGGCACAACAGGCTGGCGCGGCCGGCGAATGCCGCCAGCCCCAGCCGGTGTCCGCCTTCCTGGCGAATGACCTCCACCAGATCGGCGATGGCCGCCTTGGAACGCTGCAAGCGATTCGGGCGCGCATCCTCGGCGAGCATGCTGAGCGACACATCCAGGGCGATGATCAGGTCACGCCCGCGGCGCGGCATATCCAGCGGGCTGGACCCCCATTGCGGCTGCAACAAGGCCAAGGCCAAACAACCGGCGGCGCCGATCAAACACAAGGCTTTGTCCCATTGCCGCCGGCGGCTATAGCCCGGCAGTAGCTTAGGCGCTAGCGCCAGATCGGCAAACGCATTCAGCGCCTGGCGCTTGCGGACAAAAGCATAGCCATACAGCACGAGCAAGGCCGGCACCAGGCACAACAGCGGAAAATATGCCCAAGCGGCGAAGCGCATCGCGAACCTTGCCTAGGGCACCGTGCGCAAGCGCGTGTTGACCAGTACCGCTTCGGCGATCAGCAACCCCAGCGCGGCCAGCAGAAACCAGGGAAAATAATCGACGTATTGCTGGTAGTGTTCCACCACAGCGGCGGTTTTTTCCAAGCGGTCGATCTCTTTGTAAATGGTTTGCAGCGCTTCGCCATCGGTGGCGCGGAAATAGCGACCGCCGGTGTGACGGGCGATCTGATCGAGCACGGTTTCATCGATCGCCACGGGTACGTTCTGGATGACGACGCTGCCGTCGCCCATGCGCATCTCCACCGGCGCCGTGCCTTGGGTGCCGGCGCCGATCGTATAAATCCGGATGCCTAGCGCCTTGGCGATTTGCGCGGCTTCCAGAGGTTCGGCAAAACCGGCGTTATTGGCGCCGTCAGTGAGCAGGATCATCACCCGGCTCTTGGTGGCGCTGTTGCGCAACCGCTCCACCCCCAGGGCGATGCCCTCGCCGATGGCGGTGCCGTTATCTTCCGGTAAAGTGGCCATTTCGACTTGGCTCAATGCAGCAAGCAGCGTGCCGTGGTCCAGAGTGAGCGGACTCACGCTGTCGGCGTAGCGGGCGAAGGTCACCAGGCCGATCAGATCGCCTTTGCGCCCCGCGAGCGCCGCGTCGCCCTGGACGAAAGAGCGAAAGGCACGCTTGACGACTTGCAGGCGATTGCGGGCTTCGCCGTCGATTTGTAGGTCCAACGCCGACATGCTCTTGGAAATATCGACGATCATGTCGATGGCAATGCCTTCGCGGCGGAGCTTGGTCGTTTCAAATCCCCACTGCGGCTGAGCCAGGGCCAGGATGCACAGCAGCAACGCGAGGCCGCGCAGGGCTGGTAAATACCGGCTGAGCCTCACCCAGGGCGAGGGCGCCACGATTGCCAACGGCGCGATGGAAGAGTAGGCGACCGTGGCGGGCGCGAGCCGACGTCGCCGTAGCCACAGCAGTAGCGGCATCAGCAGCAGCAGGATCAGTGCATAAGGATAAGCAAACCTCATCGGCGCGGTCCCGCCGTGCGAAGAAGGCGGCGCTAACGCTTGCCCTTGAGCCGCGCCAGGCCCTGCCGGAAAGCCGACTGCAACAGGCTGATGTCGGTGCCGAAGCCGATGACGCGAAAACCCCTGGCGATCATGGTTTCGACCAGTTCCAGATTGCCGTCCATGAAGCCTAGCGGCTTCTTGTGTTTGTTGGCGGCGGCAACCAGCTTGTCCACGGCGGCGACGAAATCGGGATGGTCGAACTGGCCGGGGATGCCCATCGAATCGCTGAGGTCGTAGTGGCCCAGCCAGCCGATGTCGACGCCTTTCACACCGAGGATGGCGTCGGCATTGGCGATGCCTTTCACCGACTCGATCAAGGCGATGACCGTAGTGCGCTTGTTCTCGGCTTTCATTTTGGCGACGATATCGCCCGGCAGATAGTCGTCGTGGCTCATGTTGAACGCCAGGCCGCGCTTGCCGACCGGGCGGTAGCGGCACCAGTCGGCGATGTTCTGGGCCTGTTCCTGGGTTTCCACCAGCGGCGCCATGATGCCCCAGGCGCCGGCGTCGAGGATGGTGGCGATCAGATGATAATGGCTGCCCGGCACCCGCACCCACGGCGCGATGTCGAGGCCGCGCGCGGCGGCGATCTGCTGTTTCACGGTGTCGATGCCGATGCCGCTGTGCTCCATGTCGATGATGAGGTATTCGGCGCCCGCGGCGGCGAGGACTTGCGGCAGACCGGGGGTGAAAAACTCGAAGGCCATCAGGCCGAAACAGGCCTCGCCCTTGGCGAGTTTGGCGCGTAACGCGGTGGGATTCATCGCAATACTCTCTGATTGTGCTATATGGATTAACACAATAGATCATTCCACCCGATTGGAGGAAGTCGTCATGAAAAAAACCCTGCTGTCACTGGCCGCGTCACTCGCGCTATCCTCGCTCATCTCGCCCTCGGCCCAGGCCGGCGGCGTCATCGGCGTGAGCTGGCGCCATTTCCAGGAAGAACGCTGGCGCATCGACGAGGCCGGTATCAAGGATGAACTCGCCAAACTCGGCGCCGACTGGAAGTATGTGAGCGCCGACGCGCAGAGCGACCCGCAAAAACAACTGGGCGATGTCGAGGGTCTGCTGGCCCAGGGCGCGAAAGCGCTGATCCTGCTCGCCCAGGACGCCAACACCATCGGCCCGGCCATCGCCCGCGCCAAGGCCGACGGCGTGCCGGTGGTGGCCTACGACGCGCCCATCGATTCCGCCGATGTGTTCTTCGTGAGCTTCGACAACGTCGCGGTCGGGCGCTTGATGGCCAAGGCCATGGTCGCCGCGCAGCCCAAGGGCAACTGGGCGCTGATCAAGGGCGACGCCGTCCATTCCATCGTCAATGTGTTCGAGGCCGGTCAGATGGAGGTGCTGAAGCCCTTGATCGACAAAGGCGACATCAAGATTGCCGCCGCCCAGAACGTGGAGAATTGGAAGCCCGATGTCGCGCAGAGCACGATGGAGCAAATCCTCACCGCCAACAACAACAAGATCGACGCGGTGCTGGCGATGAACGACGGTATGGCCGGCGGCGTGGTGGCCGCGCTCGCCGCGCAAGGTCTGGCGGGCATTCCGGTGTCCGGTCAGGACGGCGACAAAGCGGCGCTGAATCGTATCGCTAGGGCCAGCAAACCGTATCGATTTGGAAGAATTCCTACGAACTCGGGCGCGCCGCGGCGCGTCGCGGTGGCGCTGGCCTCGGGCAAAGAGCCAAAGGCCGTCGAAGGCGCGGTCGATTACGCGCCCCCGGCGGCAAGCACCAGCCCGCGCTCTTGCTCGAGCCCAAGGCGATCACCCGCGACTCTCTCAATCTGGTGCTCGACGCCAAGTGGATCGACAAGGCCGCGCTGTGCAAGGGCGTGAAGGACAACGCGCGGCGGTTTGTAAGTAACAATGCCGGAGACGGGCGCCGGGCGGCGCGCGGCTGATCCCCGCCGCGCCATTTCGCATTCGATGCCATCCGCTGCTGCTGCCTCGGCCACTGCGCGGATTGCCTGGCCGCGACGCTGGGTGGCGCGGATCGGCATCGACACCCGCCTGCTCGGCATGGTGGCGATGTTGATCCTGATCTGGATCGCGTTCGATGTCGCCACCCAGGGCGTGTTCCTCAGCCCGCGCAATCTGTTCAATCTGGCGTTGCAAGTGAGCGTGGTCGGCATCATGGCGAGCGCGATGACGCTGGTCATCGTCGCCCGCCACATCGACCTCTCGGTCGGCTCGCTGCTCGGCTTCATCGGCATGTTCGGCGCGCTGGCGCAGACTGTTTGGTTGCCCGCCGGGGCCTGGTACAACTGGATCGCGGCCTGTGTCGCCATGCTGGCGCTCGGCGCGCTGATCGGCGCGCTGCAAGGCTACTGGGTGGCGTATCGCGGGGTGCCGGCGTTCGTGGTGACGCTGGCGGGGCTGCTGATTTTCCGCAACGCCGCCTGGCTGTTGAGCGAAGGGCGCACCATCGCGCCGCTGGACGAGACTTTCCAACTCATCGGCGGCGGCATCGAGGGCACCATCGGCGCGTTTTGGAGTTGGGTCGTGGGCGCGGTGGCGAGCCTCGCCATCGTTTGGTATGGCTTGCGCACCCGCCGGCGGCGGCAGCGCTATGGTTTTCCGGTCAAACCGCTGGCGCTGGAATGGTTGCTGATGGCGCTGGCGGTGGGGCTGGTGGCGGCGTTCGTGCAGACCATGAATGCCTATCAACGCCCGCGCACCGAAATCGCGAGCGGCATTCCGATCCCGTTTCTGATCCTCATCGTCGTGACCCTGGCGATGGCGATCCTCGCCAAGGCGACCAAATTCGGGCGTTACGTCTACGCCATCGGCGGACGGCCCGAGAGCGCGGTGCTCGCCGGCATCGACGTGAAGCGGATCACGCTTTATATCTTCATGATCATGGGAGGATTGTCGGCGCTCGCCGCGATCGTCATCACCGCGCGCCTGAACGCCGCCGCCAGCGTCACCGGCACCATGACCGAACTCAACGTGATCGCGGCGGCGGTGATCGGCGGGGTGTCGCTCACGGGCGGCGTCGGCACCGTGTTCGGCGCGGTGCTGGGGGCGGTGTTCATGCAAAGCCTGGAAAGCGGCATGGTGCTGCTCGGTGTGCCGACGCCGGTCCAACGCATCGTCATCGGCGTGGTGTTGGTGCTGGCGGTATGGGTGGATGTGGTGGTTCAGCGGAGGCGGCGTTGATGCGCGGAAAGCGCCGTTTTTGGTGGGCGATCATTGTTCTGATACCTATCCTCGTCATCAGCTATCCATTTGTTTGGGATTTCATCTTCTCACGGGTTTTTTATTGGAAAACCCAGCTTGCCGCAGGGGCGAACGCAATTGGCTGTGGCTGGATTCGATTAGGGAATGACCCTACTGATGCGATCTCCTGCGTGATGCAGGCGCTGGAGAGGGGACAGGCCGTCTGGGCAGTGTTCGATCAGCAAGGCATTGATTCGATGGCTGCATTGGGAATCGTACACAATGCTGCGAAGGAGACATGGTTACTCCATTACGATAGTGGTTGTTTGGTTGCCTGCCTATTGCCTCGCATCCGGATGCAGCGTTGCGACAAACCTTCGATTTCAATCGACAGGCCGCTACCAGCGTATTCGCTCTGGTATGTCGAAGCCCGCTGTTCAGAGGGTGAGGATTGATGAACACGACACCCCTCGTCTCCATGCGCCACATCTCCAAGCACTTCGGCGGCGTGCGCGCGCTGGACGACGTCAGCATCGAGCTCGGGCGCGGCGAGGTGGTGGGCCTGCTCGGCCACAACGGAGCGGGCAAGTCGACGCTGATAAAGATTCTCGCCGGCGCCGAGACCGCCGATAGCGGCGAGATCCGGATCGATGGCCAGCCGGTGACGATCGACAATCCGCGCGCCGCCAAGGCGCTCGGCATCGAGACCATTTATCAAACCCTCGCACTGGCCGAAAACCTCGACGCGCCCGCCAATGTATTCCTGGGTCGCGAATTGACCAGCCGGGGCGGATTTCTCGATGAAGAGGCGATGGAACACGCTACGCGCGGCGTGTTGGAACGCCTCGGGCTGCGGATCGCGGCGCTGAAGCAGAACGTCATGTATTTGTCGGGCGGCCAGCGCCAGGCCATCGCCATCGCTCGCGCCTTGTTGTTCAACGCCAAGGTTTTGATCATGGACGAGCCGACCGCCGCGCTCGGCCCCGAGGAGACCGCCAAGGTCGGTGAGTTGGTGCGCAACCTCAAGCGCGAGGGGCTGGGCATTTTTCTGATCAGCCACGATATCCACGATGTATTCGACCTCGCCGACCGCATCGCGGTGCTGAAAAACGGCAAGCTGGTCGGCGCTTGCCATACCCGCGACGTGAGCAAGGACGAGGTGTTGGCGATGATCATCCTCGGCCAACCGCCGCGCGGCAACGCAGTAACGGAGACTGTCTCATGAGCCTCATCATCGATTCGCACATCCATTTCTGGCGCCTCGCGCGCGGCGATTACACCTGGATGCGCCCGGAGATGGCGATCCTGTTGCAGGATCATCTGCCGGAAGATTTGTCGCCGCAACTGCGGCAAGCGGGAGTGGATAAAATCGTGGTGGTGCAAGCCGCCGAAACCCTGGCGGAGACCGAATTCACGCTGGGCCTGGCGTCGCGTTATCCCATGATCGCTGGCGTCGTCGGCTGGGTCGAACTCGCCGCGCCCACCGTCGCGGCTGACATCGCGCGGCTCGCCGTCCATCCGCTCGTCAAGGGGTTCAGGCCGGTGCGCAACGACAACGCGAGCATCGCCTGGATGGCGGATACCGCCTTGGATGCGGGTTTGCGCCTATTGGCCGAACGTGGCCTGAGCCTGGATATTTTGATCCAGAATCCGGACGAGTTGCCCATCGCCATCGGCTTGATCGAGCGCCATCCGGACATCGTCACCATCATCGACCACTGCGCCAAGCCCGACATCGCCGCCCGTGCTTATGAGGCATGGGCGCGCAACCTGCGGATCGCAGCATCGTATCCCCAGGTCAATTGCAAGTTTTCGGGCTTACTCAACCGCGCCGCGCCGGGCTGGGCCATGGCCGATCTCAAGCCCTACGCCGATCATGTACTGGACTGCTTTGGGCCGGGGCGGCTCCTGTGGGGTAGCGATTGGCCGCCGCTCCGGCTGGCGGGCGATTACGCAAACTGGTGGGCGGTGTCGCAGGAATTGTTGGCGGGCCTGAGCGCCGCTGATCGCGCCTGTGTGCTGGGAAATACGGCGCGGCGGGTGTATCGGCTGTGAATCAGGTTCGGCCCTCGGCAAGAGCATGAACGCTATCACCAATCCATAACGACGCGCGGCGCCCAATCGACGATGGTTGCCAGCCGTGCGTCGAGGAAGTCATCAAGCTGGCGGATGTGATACGTCAGCATCGCATCCAAGCGACCGGCGATTTCACCGCCCTCCACCAGGCTCTCGATCCTCGGATCGGCGATGGCGCCGCAGTGGCCCAGCGCTGTCGCCACAGGCATTCCGTCCGCCACCCAGCCCGCGGCCAGCGCGAAGCGCGCGCGCAAGACCGGATTGGCCACACTCTGGCTCGCCAGGCGCAGCGCCTCGATGGCCGGAACGCCGGTTTCCAGCAGCAGCGCCAGGCTGGCGAGGTAGTTGCGTTGCTGCTGGCGGCGTGTGAAACCGCCGATGATGGGCAGGGTTAGCTGCAATTGTCCGAGGTAACGCGGCATGTCCAACGTCCCGAGGCGCCGCCAATAGGCGAACAGCAGCGCGATGGACAGAAACAGTAGGGAAAGCCGGCCTGCCGTGCCGAGCAGATAAGCGCCCACCCCGATCTCGCCGCGCGCCAGCGCCGGCAGCGGTGCGACGAAGGTGCCGAGGATTAGCACCGCAACAGGCAGTGGCAGGCGGGATTTTAAGGTGCTGATATATTTAACTTTTTGTCGGTAGTGTGCGGCGAGGCGCTCGCACACGGTTTGCAGACGCCCGCCTTCCACCGCCACCTCGATCAGGCGCGCTTCCCACGGTAGCCATAAACCGCAGAGTTGGCCGGCGCGCGCCAATGGCATACCACCGTTCAGATAGCCGCGCAGAGTGCTGATCCGCCGTGCCGGCGTGGGAGGAAGTTCACGGCTCAGGATGGGCAGAGCTTGCAGCAGCTGAATCCCGGCGCGTTCCAACTGCGCCAGTTGGGTGAACAGCAGGGCGCGTTCGCGCGGTTGGAGTTCTCGTGCGGAATGGTCAGACATCAGGCCCCGATTGCGTAGACCTACCCGAACAGCGGAGAATGGGCTGTGGCGGTTGAGTGCCTGCGGTCGCGCCGGCGGCGATTGCGCGCTCGGACGCTAGGTCCGATGGAGGTTTTACATTCCGAACGATAACCATGAACCAACCCGATGGGGGATCAAAGTGGACGATAAATATTATTCGAGCAAAGAGTATCACGAGGACGTGAAAGAGCTTCACAGCCTGGGCTATGCCCAGGAATTGCACCGCCGCATGGGCGCGTTCCAGAATTTCGCGATTTCGTTCTCGATCATCTGCATCCTGGCCGGTGGCATCACCGCGTTTCCGGTGGCGCTGAGCGCCGCGGGTGGCGCTTCGGTGGGTTACGGCTGGCCGCTCGCCTGCGCGTTCGCGCTGCTGGTGGCGGCGGCGATGGGGCAAATCGCCTCGGCCTATCCGACCGCCGGCGGCATTTATCACTGGGCCTCGATCCTGGGCGGGCGTGGCTATGGCTGGGTGGCGGCCTGGTTCAATCTGCTGGGCTTGTTGTTCGTCGTGTCATCGGTCAACTTCGGTGTGTTTCTGCTGTTCCGCGATCTGTTTCTCGGCAATGTGCTGGGGATGGATGTTTCGACCTGGACGACCAAGGAAATGTTCGATCAGGGCTGGTGGACGCAGACGATTTTCATCACGGTGATCACGATTTCCCAGGCCATCCTCAACCACATGGGCATCCGCGCGACCACGGTGCTGACGGATTTCAGCGGCTATCTGATTTTCGTGGTGTCGGTGCTGCTCACCCTGGCGTTGCTGTACTGGGCGCCGAGCATCGATTTCCAGCGTTTGTTCACGTTCACCAACTTCACCGGCGACGCCGGCGGCGGGGTGTGGCCGACCGCAATGCAATCGGTGTATTTCGCTTTCATCCTGGGCCTGTTGCAAGGCGTGTACACGGTGACCGGTTTCGACGCCTCCGCCCATACCTCGGAGGAAACCCGCAACGCCGCCCGCGAGGCGCCACGTGGCATGATCCATTCGGTGTTCTGGTCGTTTGCGTTCGGTTACGTGATGATCTGCGCGTTCATTTTGGCGATGCCCAGCGTCGAAGAGGGCGCCAAGCAAGGCTGGAACGCGTTTCCATGGCTGATGGGGCAGTCGCCGATGCCGACCGTGCTGAAAGACATTCTGATCGTCGGTATCGTCGTTTCCAATTACCTGTGCGCGCTGGCCGGTTTGACCTCGACCTCGCGGATGATGTTCGCTTTCGCGCGTGACGGCGGCTTGCCGTTCTCCGGGTCGCTGCGCCATGTCAGCGCGGCGCACCGTACGCCGGTCAATGCGATCTGGTGGGGCGGCATCCTGTCCATCATCGCTACCCTATATGGCGATGCGTTCGTGGTGCTTTCCACCGGCTGCGCGGTGTTTCTGTACATCTCCTATGTCATGCCCATCGCCGCCGGCCTGCGCGCCGAGATGAAGGGCACTTGGATCAAGAAAGGCCCGTTCTCCCTGGGCTTGGCCTCGTCATTGATCGCTGTTCTCGCGATCATCGGCTGCATCGTCTTGATTTTCGTCGGTGTGCAGCCACCCAACCAGAAAGTCGGCTACCTGATCGTCGCCCTGCTGGTGGTGATGGCGCTGATCTGGCTGGCGTTCGAAAGCCGCCGCTTCCAAGGGCCGCCGATTGGCGACATGATCGCCAAGCGCCAGGCGGAGATCAAAGCCGCTGAAAAAGCCGTGGGTGAAATGGGCTGAAAGCGCACCCCAGCGCCGACGCTCGGCAAGCGAGCGCCGGCGGTTCGCCGCGCGCTCAGGCAGGCAGGTGATCCAATATCATGAAGGCAATGACGCCAGCTAGTAGCACCGGAAAACCGTGCGTGAACACGGCGAAGCTGAGCGGCTGGATCAGCATCAGGAAACCGCCGAAGATGGCGAGCGTCGCGCCGCGATAAAGCCAGGGCTTGAGGGTTTTCATGGCGCAGAGTGTAGCGCAATCACTCGAAGCCGTCCTGGAACAGAGCGCCGCTTCCGCTGTTGAAGCGCGCGAGCAGCGCTTTCAGCGCGAGCGGCGAGTTGGTCGGTTTCGGGTGGCCGGCCTGATCCTTGCTGTTCAAGCCGTGGCAGGAAGTGCACATGCGGATTTCACCGGGCTGGAACGACACCCAAAGCCGTTCGCGCACTACCGGCGTGCCGTCCGGCGCGAGCGTCTGCCAGGACAGCGCGCGGTTGGCCGGCACGATCACCGCCGCCGAGCCGTCGGCGAACAGCGGGTAAGCGCCCGCCAGCCCTGGCACCTGCAAATCCTTGAACGGCGTGTCGTGCAGTGGGCGCGCGAGCAGGCGCCTGCCGGGCCCGGGGGTGGCGACGCCGCCATAGCCGCGCACCGCGTCGTCCTGGAAAACCTGGAATTTATCGATGCTGTAAACCTTGGCGCCAACGGGCTGCGGGCTGATGGTCGAGACACCGCCCGGGATCGCGAGGTTGAATGGCTGCTGGCGGTCGGCGCTGTCGCGCGTAGTGGCGTTGCGCACCACGATCAGCGCGGCGTTATTTTGCCGCAAAAACGTCCGGAACGCTTCGACCTGGACCCCCGCCTCATCGAAACGCGATTGCTCCTGGCTGGCCAGCGCCCCGGCGGCGGTGAGCGGCGGCACCGCGCGTGGACGGATTTCGACCGGGTCGAGTTCCCAGAGTTGGAAATTGTTGAAACGCACCAATACGTCCGGGCTCCAGAACGCCAGTGTTTTGTGGATGCCCGCACTGGTCAGGAACGCGCCGCTCGCCACCAGACCGACGCTGCTCGGCGCGAGCATACGCAGGCGGAACTGATAGCGCGCCGCAGGGAAACGTCACCGCCACGCTTTGGCCGTTGATGATTTCACTGCTGTCGGTGAACGATACCAACTCGGTGCGCGTCTCCGGAGAATGGGCGGCGACGATGTCGCCGTTGGCGAGCGGCATGGGGTTACGATATTTGCCCGAATCATTGGGCTGGGCGGGTCGGCGTCGTCATTGAAGCCGAACGTGTCGGGGTGGGTGGCATCCGAGGTGCGCATCAGTTCGGCGGACAGCCCGACCTGGGCGTGGCGCAGGTAAATCAACTGGCCTGCCGCGCGCGCGCCGAATTCGGTCGCCCGCACGCCAATGAAATCGCCGGGTTGGGCCGGCAGTTCTCGGATTTGATGGATGTTGTCGGTGGCGTGTTGGTTGGGCGCAGCGGCGCTTGGAAATTGAAGTCCACCAGCGCCGAGTCATTGAGGAAACTGCGCTCGAAGTAACCGAGCAATTCATGGCGACCCATGTGGTTGAGGATTTCCAGGTCGGTGCCGTCCTGATTGAGCTGCCAGGGCATGAAAAAATTGAACGCGTGGCCGTTCAGATTGGCGCCGGGATACAGGGTTTGCGCGTATTGGGTTTGGCGCGGTTCGGGGAATACCTCGTGGTAGGGATCCAGCGGCAGGCGGGCGGCGCTCGCCGATTCGTCGGCGTAGGTGAAGCTGCCGAAACTGCCGCCCTCGAAGTGATCGGCGTCGGCCTGCTGATCGCGGATCAGATGATCCCAGCGGGTGAACACGATGCGCCCATCGGCGGCGACGATGGGGTTGAAATCACCGGAGGGTGCATGGGTCATCATGGTGAGCGCGCCGGACTGCGGGTCCAGCGCATACAAGCCCGCCGTCACCGGCGCGCTTTCGTATTCGTCGCGTTGCGGATAATGATGCGCCAGCGCGCCGCGCGGACGGTCGCTCGCGAACAAGATGCGGCCATCGCTGAGGTAAGTCGGCTGGACGTTGTTGAACGGCGGCTGCTTGGGGACTTTGCTGATCACCGCCGTCTGCCCCTTGGCGAGGCCGCTCGCCTCGTAAAGCTGCCAGCGGTAGGTGCCGACTTGATAATGATTCGGCCCGCCCAGGGTCATGCTGAATATGATTTTGTCGCCGTTCCAGCTGATTTCCGGGTCGCGCACTGCGATCCCGCCGAACTGGCCTTGGGATCGACCGATTCCGGATAGCCCGCCACGTCGGTGTTACCCGGGGTGGCCATGATCGCCAGCGCGCTGCCGTAGCCCGCCTCCTGGGTGAGGTTGCGCAGCGTGCCGTCGGGGTACAGGATCATCAGATCGCCGCCGCGCGGGGCTTCCTGTATGCCCGCTTGGTGATTGCCGAACACCTCCAGGCTGGACCCGAACGTGGTGAACGGTGGTACGGCGGTGACGAAGGCGATGGGATGGGCTAGCGGCGCCGCATCGGCGGCGCTGATGGCCAGCGTGGCGAGGACAAGCGCGGCGCGGATGCTGATGGAAACGGAGGCGGGGGGTTTGGCGTTCATTGTTGTTCCTCTTAAAATCAGCGAACAGACCGATGCGATCGGGTGACGCAATGCGTCACCCGATCCAGTTAGAAGCAATTATTACGCCCGCGCTCCGCCCTTTGTACAGTGGCGTGTTACCGATGGGCGGCGGCCTACCAGCGCCACACGCTGGATAAGGCGGGGTTGTAGGGTATGTCAACGAACAAGAGGCGATAATGACAAGAAGGGGGATTCTCACCGGCGGCACCTGGTGCGTGGATCGCAACTTGCTGGTGGATCAATGGCCTGCCGAGAATGGCCGCGCGGATATCCTGCATAGCGACATGAGCGGCGGCGGATCGGCGTGTAATCTGGCGATCGCCATCAAGAAGCTCGATCCAGCATTGCCGGTAGCGACCGTCGGCCTGGTCGGGGACGATCTCGATGGCCGGTTCCTGATCTCCCATGCCGACACCCACCGGATCGACCATGCGCGTATGGCGATGACCGACGGCGCGGCCACCGACTATACGCTCGCGTTCAGCTCGGCCGCTACCGGTCAGCGCACCCACATCAGCTATTTCGGCGTGAGCCACCTGCTCACACCGGAACACTTCGATTTCACCGGCAGCGCGCATCGCCTTTTTCACCTCGGCCTGCCCGGCGTCCACCAGCGGATGGACAACGCCTGGCGCGACGAGGCCAACGGTTGGGTCGCGACCCTCAAGAAAGCACGCGCCGCCGGGTTACAGACCAACCTCGAACTCGCCAGCATCGAGCCGCGCCGCCTGGCCGAGATCGTACGCCCCTGCCTGCCTTACCTCGATTTATTGGTCATCAACGACGCTGAAGTCGGTGGGCTCGCGGAAATCGCCACGGTCGCCGGTCACCGTACCGATACGGCGGCCTGCGCCGCCGCCGCCAAAGCCGTGCTCGCGCTCGGCGCCATGCAACTGGTGGCCGTGCATTTTCCGCTGGGCGCCCTCGTCGTGACCCGTGACGGCCACACGATTGCGCGCCCGTCGGTGCGGGTTCCCGCCGATGCCATAGCCGGCGCCAACGGTGCCGGCGACGCTTTCGCCGCCGGCTTTGTCTATGGTTTTCATCAAGGCTGGGGCATCGACGCCGCGCTATCCCTCGCCCATGCCGCGGCTGCCGCGTCGCTGCGCCAAATTTCGACGACCGGCGCGGTCGAGCCGTGGCAGGAATGCCTCAAACTCGCCGCGAAATGGGGTTGGCGCGAGGATTTTCACTGATAATAAGCGCGCTGACGGCGTATCCCAACGGTCGGTAAAGCCGCCGATTTTAGCTGCCGATTCGTCTCTATACGGATTTCCGAATGCTCTATCCACTGTAAACGCAGGAGTCTTTAATGCTTATGCTCGACAACAAGCTCGCCAATATCCGCGCCGGCCGCTATAAGCCCAGCGACTTCATCATCGCCGACGCCAAGGACGGCGACATCGGCTTCGGGCGTGCCGCGCCGGTGGCCGACCGCAACGATCCCGGCCGGTTCACACCGCGCGCCACCCACTTGCAGGCGATTCGCGAGATGACCCAATCCGGCCTGGTAGACATCATGCTGATGTCGGCCTCGACCGCCGAACGCCTGTCCAACGAGGGCTTGTTCAGGGACAGCCCGGTCACCCCGGCGATCCGCCTCAACGACACCACTGATATCTGGTCGGCGCGCGGCGGACGCTACAAAGAGGAGCCGTCGCGCCATCACCGCACGGCGCGCATCGACCAGGCGCGCAAACATGTCAATCTCGGTCTTTATTCGATCACGTTCTCCAATCAGCGTGACATCGACGCCGAAAACGCCGAGGCGTATTCCGCTTTTCGGGCCGAAGCCGCGCAACACGACATGCGCCATTTCCTGGAGGTGTTCAATCCGGCTTTCGATATCAGGCTCGCGGGCGGTGCCGACATCGGTTCATTCATCAATGACAACATCGTGCGCACCCTGGCCGGGGTGATGGAGGCCGATCAACCGCTGTTTCTGAAATTGCAGTACAACGGCCCGCGCGCCATGGAGGAACTCGCGTCCTACGATCCCAGCCGGTTGATCGTGGGTATCCTCGGCGGTGCCGCCGGCACGACGCGCGACACCTTCGAACTGCTCAGCCAGGCCGAGCGTTACGGCGCGCGCGTCGCGCTGTTTGGGCGCAAGATCCATCTGGCCGAATCACCGCTAGCCATCGTTGATTTGATGCGCCAAGTCGTGGCGCGCACGATCACGCCCGCGGAGGCGGTGAAGGCTTATCACGGCGCGTTGCAAGAGCGCAAGATCAAGCCGCTGCGCGCGCTCGCGGACGACGGCGAGATCACCGAAGCGGTGCTGAAACTGAACGCCGCCGGCGCGGTGCGGTAGCGTTCAGCCGACCCAGGCGCGGGCGTTCTGGAACATCCTGAGCCAGGGGCTGTCTTCGCCCCAGCCGCCGGGATGCCAGGACAGTTGCACGGTGCGGAACACCCGTTCCGGGTGCGGCATCAGGATGGTGAAGCGCCCGTCCGGCGTCGTGAGGCCGGTGATGCCGTCAGGCGAGCCATTGGGGTTGGCGGGGTAAGCCAGCGCGGGTCGCCCGTGATGATCGACGAAGCGCAACGCGACCAGCCGCGTGGCCTGCGCCGCCTGCATGGTCTCCGGGTCCGTGAATGCCGCCCGGCCCTCGCCGTGGGCGACCGCGATGGGCAGGCGTGTGCCCGCCATGCCAGTGAAAAACAGCGACGGCGAATCCGCGATTTCCACCAGCGCCAGGCGCGCCTCGAACTGCTCGGAGCGGTTACGCGCGAAGCGCGGCCAATGCTCGGCGCCAGGAATGATCGCGCGCAGCCCGGACAGCATCTGGCAGCCGTTGCAAACCCCCAGCACGAAGCGGTCGGGGCGCGCGAAAGCCGCCGCGAACTGATCGCGCACGCGCGGGTTGAACAGGATCGCCTTGGCCCAACCCTGGCCCGCGCCCAGCACATCGCCATAGGAAAAGCCGCCGCAAGCGACCAGGCCGTGGAAGTCATTGAGCTGCGAGCGGCCTTCGATGATATCGCTCATGTGGACGTCGATGGCGGCGAAGCCGGCGCGATCGAACGCCGCCGCCATCTCGATCTGGCCGTTGACGCCTTGCTCGCGCAGAATCGCGACGCGGGGGCGGAACCCGCGTTGTACATAGGGCGCGGCCGGGTTGACGCCGGGGTCGAAACCGAGGCGGACGCCGAGGCCGGGGTTATCGCGGTCGGCCAGCGCCGCGAACGCTTCGCGCGCGCAGTCGGGGTCGTCGCGCAACGCCTGCATGCGGTAACTGGTTTCCGACCACGACTGCTGCAAATCGACGCGCTCGGCGTCGAGCCAAACATGTCCTCGCCAGCGCAGCACGATGCGTTCGTTGGCGGTGGGTACGCCGATGACATGGCTGCATTTGCCCAATCCCGCCGCATGCAGCCGGCGCAGTACGGCGTCGCGGTCGCGCGCCGCGACTTGGATGATCGCCCCCAGTTCCTCATTGAACAGCGCGGCCAGCGGTTCGTCGCCCAGATCGTCGAGCAATACGGCGATCCCGGCGTGGCTGGCGAAGGCCATCTCGCACAGCGCCACGAACAGACCGCCGTCGGAACGGTCGTGATAGGCCAGCAGCAGGCCCTCGGCATTCAGCACTTGGATGGCGGTGAAAAACGCCTTGAGATCGGCGGGATCGTCCAGGTCTGGCGGAGTATCACCCAACTGGCCGTACACTTGCGCCAATGCCGAGCCGCCCAGGCGATTGCGGCCACGACCCAGGTCGATGAGGATCAAGTCGCTCGCGCCATGTTCCAATTGCAACTGCGGGGTCAGGGTGTTGCGGATGTCCATCACTGGCGCGAACGCCGACACTACCAGCGCCAGCGGGGCGCTGACGCTCTTGCGTTCGCCGTACTCTTCCCATGCGGTCTTCATCGACAATGAATCCTTGCCGACCGGGATGGCGATACCGAGCGCGGGGCAGAGTTCCAGGCCGACCGCTTTCACGGTATCGAACAGGGCGGCGTCTTCGCCCGGATGGCCGGCGGCGGCCATCCAGTTCGCCGACAGGCGCACCGCGCCGAGTGTTTCGATGCGTGCGGCGGCGATGTTGGTGAGCGCTTCGCCGACCGCGATGCGTCCGGACGCAGGGCCGTTCAGAAGCGCCAGCGCGGGGCGCTCGCCGATGGCCATGGCCTCGCCGGTGTAGGCGAGGAAGCCGCTGGCGGTCACCGCGACATCGGCGACCGGCGTCTGCCACGGTCCGACCATCTGGTCGCGGGCGACCAGGCCGCCGACGGTGCGGTCGGCGATGGTGATCAAAAAGGTCTTGTCGGCCACCGCCGGGAAGCGCAGCACGCGGGTGGCGGCATCTTGGATGTCGATGACGCCGAGGGCCAGGGGCGTGAGCCGCCGCGGCGCGCGGCGCGCATCGCGCACCATGCGCGGCGGGTTGCCGAACAGCACTTCCTGCGGCATGTGGATGGGATTGTTGCCCATGAGGGTGTCGTGGACGATCAGTTCGCCATCGCCGCTCGCCTCGCCGAGCACGGCGTACGGGCAGCGCTCGCGCCGGCAGAGCGCGATGAACTGCGCCATCCGCGTGGCCGCAATCGCCAGCACGTAGCGCTCTTGTGCTTCGTTGCACCAGAGTTCCTTGGGCGACAGGCTGGGATCGTCGCTGGGAATGACGCGCAACTGGATGCGCCCGCCACGCCCAGAGCCGTGCAGGATTTCCGGCACGGCGTTGGAGAGGCCGCCGGCGCCGACATCGTGGATGGACAGAATTGGATTGTCTACGCCGAGCGCCCAGCAGCGGTCGATGACTTCCTGACAGCGGCGCTGCATTTCGGCATTGTCGCGTTGCACCGAGGCAAAATCGAGATCAAGGTCGCTCGCGCCCACGCTGACGCTGGAGGCCGCGCCTCCGCCCAGGCCGATCAGCATGGCCGGGCCGCCTAGCACGACGATCGGGGTTCCCGCCGGAAACTCCAGTTTATCGACATGGCCTGCGCGGATGTTGCCGAGGCCGCCAGCGATCATGATCGGTTTGTGAAACCCGCGCCGCTCCTGGTCGAGGGTTTGCTCGAAGGTACGAAAAAAACCGGCGAGGCAGGGCCGCCCGAATTCATTGTTGAACGCCGCCGCGCCGATGGGTCCTTCGAGCATGATTTGCAGCGCCGAGGCGATGCGCCCAGGGGTGCCGTAGTCGTCCTCCCAGGGTTGGGTAAATTCTGGAATGCGCAGGTGCGAAACCGCGAATCCGACCAGCCCGGCTTTCGGTTTCGCGCCGCGCCCGGCGGCGCCTTCGTCGCGGATTTCGCCGCCGGCGCCGGTCGCCGCGCCGGGAAAAGGCGAGACCGCGGTCGGGTGGTTATGGGTCTCGACCTTCATCAGGATGTGGATATCGTCTTCGTGATAGCGGTAGCGGCCATCCTTGGCGTCGGGGAAGAAGCGAGCGGCATGGAAACCCGCCATCACCGCCGCGTTGTCGCGATAAGCCGAGAGAATGCCGGCACGAGCATGGGCATGGGTGTTACGAATCATGCCGAATAGCGTCTCGGTTTGCGGCTCGCCGTCGATGACCCAGGCGGCGTTGAAAATCTTGTGCCGGCAGTGTTCGGAATTGGCCTGCGCGAACATCATCAGTTCGGCGTCGCTGGGGTTGCGGTGTCCAAGCCGCGCCGGAACTGATGGATGGAGGCAGGTCGATTTCGTCGGGGGCGAGCGCCAATCCCAGGTCGCGATTGGCGCGCCCCGGCGCCGCGCGGCCTTCGCGCCTACATTGATATCGAGCAGGGGCGCTGGCGCGCGGGCGAACAGCGTGGCGGGGTCGAACCGCTGGGGCTGACCACCACCTGGGTCATGCGATCATGGAGGAAAGGGTACAACCTCGCCAACTACGGGCGGCGACGGGGTTCCGTCTTCAGCCGAAACAACATGCCGCGTTCGAGCTTGCTGCACCCACGGCAACCTGCATTGCTGAGCGATATCGGTGGCTTTGGATGACCACGGCGAACGGGTTCCGGGGCGCGGCGCCACGACCAATGGAGTCCCATCATAGGGTGTGGGAGGTAGCGGTAAGGCGCCGTCGTTGAGAAGCGCCTCGAGGATGGAGAGTTCCTCACTCCTGGGCGCGGCGGTAATATCGGCCCAATACAAGTATTCGGCGTGTAAATCGGTTAGTACAGGGCATTTCTCACGCGCGCTGGCGCGTAAACGCTGGCGACGGAATTCGGAGAACGCCGCGCCTCCCGGCAATAGCAACATGGATGAAGTCTCCGCCAATAGCGCTGCTGGCGGCGTAAATGATAACGCAAACCCTCATCCTCAGCCCTGCGTCCGCAGGGAGAAGGGGGATTCCTGATGCGGCGATGAGGAATTTCCTCTCGCTACCGACAGAGGGTCAGGATAAGGATCAGCGCATCAACGCGCGGCGAAGATGTGGCCATCGTCCTGAGCTGCCGGGCGCTGGCGCGCATAAGTGCGCACGGCGCGTATGATCGCGCCGGCGATCTGTTGCTGGTATTGCGGGCTGCGCAGTTTGAGTTCTTCCCATGGATCGGAGATGAACGCGGTTTCCACCAGAATCGAAGGGATGTCGGGGGCTTTGAGGACGGCGAAACCGGCGCGTTGCACCTGATTCTTATGGATTCGGCCGATGCCGCCCAGGTGGCGCAGAGTGATGTTGGCGACGTCCATGCTGTCCTTGATCACCCCTTCGTGCAGAATGTCGAATACCACAGGCGTGACCGAGGTATCGGTTACGCCACCGATCAAGTCGGCGGCGTTTTCTTTATTCGCCAGCCAGCGTGCTTTGGTGCTGGAAGCGCCGCGCGTGGAGAGAATGAAGACCGATGAACCACGGGCATTGGATTCTGGATAGGAATCGGCATGAATGGAAATGAATAGATCGGCGTCATGGCGGCGGGCGAATGCGACGCGCGCGGGCAGATGAAGGTAGATGTCGCTGTTACGCGTGAGAATGGCGCGCATACCGGGCTCGCTGTCGACCAGGTTTTTGAGGCGGCGTGCCACGGCGAGGGTGATGTTCTTTTCCATTGTACCGCGTGCGCCGATGGCGCCCGAATCCTGACCGCCATGACCGGGATCGATGACGACGACGAAATCGCGGCGGCGCACGGGCAACAGAGGTGCCAAATCAGGCGTCTGGCTGAGCGCCGGGCTGGACGGTTGCGGCGGATTGCCGGCAGGAATTTCAGTTTTGGCCTTGGCCAGGGGCTGGATGACGGTATCCGGGCTCGGTTTCACGATGGCGAGCGGCGGCGCGGGGAGAGTAGCCGGTGGCGTGATCTTGGCGGCGGTACTGATCGGATCCGCCGATTTGGGCGTTTGGGCTTCCGCTTTGACGGCAATTTCCTGCTTGTCCGGTGCCGTGGGCGGGGGCAATTGGCGCTGGGAGATCATTTCGATCGGCGGCAGATCGACCGGCATGGGTGCGGCGGCAACCGGAACCGGCGGCGCGGCGACGGGGTTGCGAAACACATCAATCACCAGATGCTGGCCGCTTTGCGCCAGCAGCGTAGTCGTGGTGCGCAGCGGGGCTGGCAACTCGATGACGATGCGCAGATCTTTGCCTTTCTGGCCGCTGCGCACGTTGCTGATATCCAAGGAATGGAGGTTGGCCAGTGGCTGCGCATCGCGCAGTCGGGCATTCTTGATGTCGAGGACGAGGCGGCGCGGGTTTTCGAGAATGAAATCGTGAAAAACAGCCGCGGAGCTGAGGTCGAATGCAAGCTGGCTTCCATCTTTAACATCAACGAGATGGCCAACACTCACAGCCACCGGCGCCGACAGCGCCAGTGAAGACGCAAGTACACCCAGAAGCGCGAAAAAGTACCGCATGAGAGCCGTCCTTATCCTCTATTTATTCGTTTAATCGCTCGGATTAAAGCGCATTTTTATTATTCAATATCCTTTTTCAATTGTCCATCAGCTTAATGAATTTTGCCATTTCCCAAGGCTTTTTTCTCCTATCTCGGAAGTCGATTTAATCGTGGCAATGCGTTGCTGATTGCTGTACTCCATTCTGACTACCCAGTCCGGTGGCGGCAGTTCTCCGGTTCCACGTTCGGGCCATTCGATCAGAATTAGTCCGCCGCGGTCGATCAAATCGCGCAGGCCAAGGTATTCCAATTCGAGTGGATCGCGAATTCGATAAAGGTCTAGGTGAAACACGTCCCGGCCTTGGATCAGGTACGGTTCTATTAACGTATAAGTCGGGCTTTTCACCGGGCCGGTAAACCCAAAGCCGCGCAGAATTCCGCGCGTCAGCGTCGTCTTGCCGGCGCCCAATTCGCCTTGCAGGTAGATCACGCCGGTGGAGGGGAAGGCTGCGGCGATGCGCTCTCCCAAGCGTTCGGTGGCGTCGGCGTCGGCGAGTGGAACATGCAGCTCGGCGCTCATGGATTGACCAATTTGCGCAGCCAGGGCAGGAGGTCGGTAGCTAATAATCCGCGTTCACCGTCAAGCGCGGCGAGATCGCCGGCGCGCGCATGGAGATAAACGCCGGCGCGGGCGGCGTCCCAAGGCGTCAAGCCCTGTGCCAGCAGCCCTGCAATGACGCCCGTGAGCACATCGCCCATGCCGCCGCTCGCCATGCCGGGATTGCCGGCGTGACAAACCAACGGCGTCTGATCGGCGCTCGCGATCAGTGTGCCCGCGCCCTTGAGGACGACAACGCCGCCCAGGTGCTGCGCCAAACGTTCAGCAGCGGCAAATCGATCCGTTTGCACGGTCGTCGTATCAATGCCGAGTAGCCGCGCTGCTTCGCCGGGATGGGGAGTCAATACCCACGATGGACGCGCAGTGCGCGGCGTTTGCTTAGCGATCAGATTCAACGCGTCAGCGTCGATCACGAGCGGTTGCTCCTGCTCTAGTACTGCATTCAGCATGAGTTGACCCCATGCACCGGTGCCGAGGCCGGGGCCGACCGCGATCACGCTGGCGCGCGCCAGGAGCGGCGAGAGTTCCACGGCGGTTTCGACACCGCGGAACATGAGTTCGGGCCGCAACGCGGCATGCAGCCCGGCGTGAGCCGCGTGCGTCGCCACGCTGACCAGCCCCGCGCCGCAGCGCGCGGCGGCTTCGGCCGCCATGCGCGCGGCGCCCGCCATGCCCTGATCGCCACCCACCACCAGTACATGGCCATGATCGCCTTTGTGGGCGCTGCGCATGCGTTTGGGCAACAGTGTGGGCAAATTTTCTCCGCCATAGAGTTGCGCCGACGGCGCAATACTCGCAACGAGGTCGGCGGGTATGGCAAGGTCGGCAAGCACGATCTCGCCGTTGCAATCCGGGCCCGCGCCGGTGAACAGCCCTTGTTTGAGGGCGATAAAGCACACCGTCAAATCGGCGCGTACCGCCGCGCCGAGGATGGCGCCGCGGTCGGCGTGTAGGCCGGAGGGAATGTCGAGCGCCAGCACTTTGGCCGGAGTTGCATTGATCGCGTCGATGGCGGCGCGCCAGTGGCCGCTGACTTCACGCTCCAGGCCGATGCCGAAGATGGCATCGACAATAACATCCGCGCCTGTGAGCAGCGCGGGCGCGAAGGGTTCGCTGGGAGCGCCGGCTTGGCGGGCGTCGTCATACGCCGTGCGCGCATCGCCGCTCAGCCGCGCCGGATCGGCGAGCGTCAACACCTGGGTCGCCAGCCCCGCTTCCTGCGCCAGACGCGCCACCACGAAGCCGTCGCCGCCATTGTTGCCGCCGCCGCAGACCACGACGACACGCCGCGCCGCGGGCCAGCGTGCGCGCAGCTCGGCGAACGCCGCCTGCCCCGCGCGGCGCATCAATTCATAACCGGCGATACCGCGTTCCTGGATGGCGCGGCGGTCGATCTCGCGGACTTGCTGCGCACGATAGAGCGCGCCGGGTAAACTAAAAGGTGACTGTTGAGCCATGGGATGGAATCATTGAGCCGAAACCAGCACCGCCATGATAGCGCAACCCGAGCCGGGCGCTGATCCCCGCGCCGATCCGGGGGCAGAGGCATTGGCCGCGTTGGCGGTGAAGATCAAGACTTGGGGCCGGGAATTCGGCTTCCAACGGGTCGGCATCGCCGATATCGACCTGGGCGAGCACGAAACCCGTTTGCTCGACTGGCTGGCTGCCGGATGCCACGGCGAGATGGCGTATATGCGGCGCCACGGCACAAAGCGCAGCCGCCCGGCGGCGCTACGGCCTGGCACGTTGCGGGTGATCTCGGCGCGTATGGATTACTGGCCGCCGTCCGTCGATCCCTGGCAGGTGCTGGACAATCCCAACCTGGGTTATGTTTCGCGCTATGCGTTGGGGCGGGATTATCACAAAGTGCTGCGCGGGCGCTTGCAAAAGCTCGCGGAACGCATGGAGAGCGCCATCGGCCGGTTCGGCTATCGTGTATTCAGCGACAGCGCGCCGGTGCTGGAGAAAGCCCTGGCCGAGAAAGCGGGAATCGGCTGGATTGGCAAGCACAGCAATCTCATCGACCGGAACGCCGGGTCATGGTTTTTTCTGGGCGAACTGTATGTCGATCTGCCGCTGCCGGTCGATGCGCCGGCCAGCGCGCATTGCGGCTCGTGCAGCGCTTGCTTGGAGGTGTGCCCGACCAAGGCCATCGTCGCGCCGTTTCGGGTCGACGCGCGCCGTTGCATTTCCTACCACACCATCGAACTGCATGGCCCGATCCCGTTGGAGTTTCGCCGCGCGCTGGGCAATCGTGTCTACGGTTGCGACGACTGCCAGCTTGTCTGCCCGTGGAATAAATTCGCGCGTGCCACGCTGGAAGCCGATTTTCTCCCGCGCCACGGTTTGGAGGCGCCCGCGCTCATCGCATTATTCGCCTGGAGCGCAGCAGAATTCCTGCGCCGTACCGAGGGTTCGGCGATCCGCCGCATCGGCCATGAGCGCTGGTTGCGCAACCTCGCGGTGGCGCTCGGTAACGCACCGTACAACGAAGCAGTGGTCAATGCCCTGCAAGCGCGCGCCGACCATGGCTCGGAACTGGTGCGCGAGCATGTCGCATGGGCGTTGGCGGAGCAGTCGATGAAGAGGCGGTGAACGAAGATGGATCATGGCGCCGAGGAATTGCGCTCGAGAGTCGAGCGAAGTTTGTCGCGTGAACTTGTCATTAGAGATACTGGTCTGATTGACTTGAATCATATTCTGTTCGCGTTATTTTGCGTAAAGTGGCATAAATATGATGTGGTATATCGGCACAAATCACCTATCGTGTGAAGGGTAGCCGACGTCGAAATGATCAACAACGAATCAGGAGTCGAGTGTCATGCAGAAGCTAATCAAATCTGGACTGATCGCGGGTTGTCTGTTAGGTGGCGCGCAAGTCGCCTTCGGCGCTGGGATGGACGCCAATAGCAGTGTCGTGCTCGTGCCTTACGCGAATTTCTCGGCGGCCAATGTAACGACGGCGGTCGGCCTGACCGCGCGCGCCGCGGGAACCATCCACTGGGCTTTTTTTGACCAGAACGGCAATCGGCGCGCGCGCGGCACCGAGACCATGATCGCCAATCAGCGCTTTGGTTTTATTTGGGCGACCGAGGCCGCCGCCGCCACCACGCCGGTCTCGGCCAACACACCAGGGTTTCTGGTGTTCGCGCTCGATACCAACGGCGACAATGCGATCACGGGGGCGGATGGCAACAATCTCACGGCCGGCGCGTTCTCGCTCAATATCCCCGACAATGATGTGGCTTATATTCCGACCGTCGATGTCACGGCCATCAGCGATCCCAACCCCAATAACTGGACCAGCAACCCGGTGACGACACTCGGCGGTGGCGCGGTAGCGTCGGGCGCGGATGTGGGAATGCCGTATTTGATCGCCGGTACGCCGAATGATGGCGAAGATACCAAGTTCTACATTTTTACCACCGCCAGCCCCGGCCCATCGCAGTCGATGACGGTGCACGATGGCAGTGGTGCGAGCAAGGCGATCACCGTGCAGACGCTGAACATCAATCTGAACATCATCGACCCGGAGACGGTGACCGACATCACCTCATCGTTTTTCGGCGACGGTTCGGTGCGCTGGGTAGTGCCGGCCCCCGGGGGGGTCAATATCGGTGCCTTTGCGTTCAGTGTGATCGAGAGCAATGCGTTCGGCGCGGCGCAAACCTTGATGGGCGATTTTTGATCGATTTGTCTCGATGAGCATGCCGTGAAGCGGCGGCCAGGGCAGGCCGCCATTCCCGCACCCTCAAAACCAAGCCGGTTCCATATCCAAGCAGGTGGTGTCCAGATTTCTCAACAGCGCCGCCTGCTGCTCGGTCTGCGGTAGTTCCCAGTCGATGAAATACTGGCAGGCTTTGAGTTTGCCCCGATAAAACGCGATTTCCGCAGGGTCTAGTGGATCGCCCGCCAGTAAGCGCCGGCGGGCGATCGCGGCTTGTTTCAGCCAGATCCACGCCAATACCACTCGACCGAACAGGTCCATGTACAGCGAAGCATTGGCGAGCGCCACGTTCGCGCCTACCGTCGCGCGGCTTTTGAGCAGTGCCAGGGTCGTCGATTCCAGGCGGTCGGCGGCATAGCGCACGGCTTGGCGCAGGCCATCGTCGAGGCACCACTTGGCCTCGGCGACGGTAGCGCGGATTTCGCGGTGCAGGAGTTTGATCGCCGCGCCGTCGCGGGCCGCGACTTTGCGCCCCAGAAGATCGATGGCCTGGATGCCGTTGGCGCCTTCGTGGATCGGGTTCAAGCGGTTGTCGCGATAGAGTTGTTCGACCAAAAAGTCGCGCGTATAGCCATAGCCGCCGAGGATTTGGATCGCATAATCATTGGCCTTCAGGCAAGCCTCCGAACCCCAGGCTTTGATAACGGGCGTGAGAAGATCGAGCAGTAGCGCGGTCTCTTCGCGTTCGCTGGCGGTTTCGGTATGGTGTTGTTTGTCCACCAACAAGGCCGCGTACAGCGCGAGCGCCAGGCTTCCTTCGACATAGGCTTTGGACGCCAGCAGCATGCGCTTGACATCGGCATGCTCGACCAGCAAAACCGGCGGCGCCTCGGGGTCTTTGTTGTCGGGTAGCCGCCCCTGCGGGCGCTGGCGCGCATAGTCCAGCGCCTGTGTATAACCCGCGCAGCCGAGCGCCGCCGCGCCCAGGCCGACGCCGATGCGCGCTTCATTCATCATCTGGAACATGATGGCCAGGCCCTGATTGGGCGCGCCGACCAGCCAGCCCTGGCAGCGTTCATGGTCGCCGAAGGCGAGCAGGGTGTTGACCGCGCCGCGATAGCCCATTTTGTGGTTGAGACCGGCGAGCGTCACATCGTTGGCTACGCCGAGCGTACCGTCGGGGTTCACCCGGTAGCGCGGCACGACGAACAGCGACAGTCCCTTGACCCCCGCGGACGCCCCTTGGATGCGCGCGAGCAAGAGGTGGACGATGTTGGCGCAGAGTTCATGCTCGCCGCCTGATGTCCACATTTTGACGCCCTGGATCGCGAAGCTCCCGTCCTGCTGCGGTATGGCCCGGGTGCGCACATCGGCGAGCGAAGACCCCGCCTGGGGTTCCGACAGCGCCATCGTGCCGAAGAAGCGTCCGTCCAGCATCGGCGCCATGTACAGGCGTTGCTGTTCGGCATCGCCAAAGCGGCGCAGGAGATTGGCGGCGGCGATGGTGAGGAAGGGATAAGCGGCGGTGGCGATATTGGCGGCGCTGAATTGGGCGAACGCCGCCTGCGTCACCACCCACGGCAGTTGCACCCCGCCCCAGGCGTAATCGTGATGGGCGGCGAGGAAACCGGCGGCGGCGAAATGCGCGAGCGCCTGTTTGACCTCGGGGATGATCTCGACCTTGCCGTTGACTAGGCGTGGTTCGTTGAGGTCGGCTTTGCGGTTGTGCGGGGCGAAATGATGCGCGGCGATTTGGCGCGCGCTGGCAAGCACTGCATCGAAGGTGGCGCGATTGTGCTCGGCATAGCGTGGATAACGGCACAGCGCCTCCGCATCGAGGAATTCATAGAGGATGAACTCGAGGTCGCGCGGATTGAGAGACTCGCTAGCCATCGCGCATCAGATTTCCAACTGGCTGCCCAGTTCGACCACGCGGTTGGGCGGCAATTGGAAGAAATCGGTGGCGCTGCCGGCGTTGCGCATCAGCCAGGCGAACAAGCGCTCACGCCAGAGCGCCATGCCACTGCCCACACGCGGAATAATTTCTTCACGGCCCAGGAAGAACGAGGTCTCCATGGGTTCGAAGCGCAAGCCTTGCGCGCCGCACACTTCGAGCAGCTTGGGGATATCGGGTTGTTCCATGAAGCCATAACGCGCCACCACCCGATGGAAATGTTTGCCGAGGTCACGGATGCTGAGGCGCTCGCCGTCCGGCACATACGGCTCATCCACGCTATCCACGGTAAGAAACACCACGCGCTCGTGTAAGACTTTGTTGTGCTTTAGATTGTGAAGTAGGGAGGTGGGCACGATGCCGCGCGTGCTGGTCATGAATACGGCGGTGCCCGGCACGCGGCGGATGCCATCTACCATGGTGTCGATGAACGATTCGCGGGTCATCGCCGTATCGCGCAAGTGCTGGAACATGATCTTGCGCCCGCCGCGCCAGGTCGTAAGAATGACGAACAGCACGATACCGATGGCGAGCGGCAGCCAGCCGCCGTGGAAAATCTTGGCGGCGTTGGCGCTGAGAAAGCCGATATCGATGGTGAGGAACAAGCCCACCACCGCCGCCACCGCCACGCGCGGCCATTGCCAGCGCAAGCGCATCACTGTGCTGACCAGAATACTATCCACCAACATCGCGCCGGTGACCGCGATACCGTAAGCCGCCGCCAGACCCGACGAGGAGCGGAAAGCAAGGACTAGCACTACGACGCCGGTCAGCAACAGCCAGTTGACGCCGGGGATATAGATCTGGCCGATGGCGCGCGCCGAGGTATGCAAAATGCGCATGCGCGGCAGAAAGCCGAGTTGGATCGCTTGCCGGGTGAGTGAGAAGGCGCCCGTGATCACCGCCTGCGAGGCGATCACCGTGGCGGCGGTCGCCAGCGCCACCATTGGCAGCAAAAACCAATTGGGCGCCAACAGATAAAACGGGTTGACTACTGCCTGTGGATCGCGCAACAGCAGCGCGCCTTGCCCGAAATAGTTGAGGATCAAGCTGGGCCAGACCGCAATGCCCCAGGCGATGCGGATAGGCAGGCGGCCGAAATGGCCCATGTCGGCATACAGCGCCTCGGTGCCGGTGACCGCCAGCACCACCGCGCCCAGGGCGAAAAATGCCACCAGCGGCTGCTGGACAAAAAAACGCAAGGCATGATGCGGACTGAGTGCAACCAGAACGGCAGGGGTTTGCACGATGCTGACCAACCCGAGCACCGCCAGTACCGCGAACCACACCAGTGTCACCGGGCCGAATAGGCCGCCGACGCTACTGGTGCCGAGGCGTTGGATGGAGAATAGCACGACCAAAATGGTGATCGTGGTCGGCACGATGTAGTGATGCAGGACCGGCGCGATGATTTCCAAGCCCTCCACCGCCGACAGCACCGAGATCGCTGGCGTGATCACCGCATCGCCATAAAACAGGGCGGCACCAAAAATTCCGAGCACCGCCATCGCCGCGTTGAGGCGTGGATTCTGCACGGTGAGGCGCAGCACCAAAGCGAGGAGGGCCAGAATGCCGCCTTCGCCCTTGTTGTCGGCGCGCATGATGAAGGTGACGTACTTGAGCGATACCACCAGCGCAATCGCCCAGAAAATCAACGACAGCACGCCGAGGAGATTATCGGTGTTGAGCGGCGCCGGGTGCGTGCCGCCGAAGCATTCCTTGAAGGCATAAAGCGGGCTGGTGCCGATATCGCCGAACACGACTCCGATAGCACCGAGCACCAAAATTGGCAAGCGCGTCTGGGTGTGCGACGAATGAGGAGGGGCGGTCATGATTGTGCATCCAGGGCTAGTGTGCGCAACTCGGCCTTGAGAATTTTGCCGTTGGCGTTGCGTGGCAGCGGCTGGCTAAGAAAAGTGATGAAATCCGGGATCTTGTAATCAGCTAGGCGCTCGGCGCAAAACGCCTTGAGGCGGTCGGCGGCGACGGGTTCCTGGCATCAGAACGAACACATGCAGTTTTTCGCCCAGCAGCACCGGATCGGGGTGGGCAACCGCCGCGCACTCGACGACACCGGGGAAGTGGGCGAGGAGGTGTTTCGATTTCGGCGCTGTAAATCAGCCACCGCGGTTGATCAGGTCTTTCTTGCGGTCGAACACGCGCAGATAACCGTGTTCGTCCAGCACGCCGATATCGCCGGAGCGCCAAAATCCACCGATGAAAGAAGCCGCCGTTGCCTCTGGATTGTTCCAGTAACCGGGCACCACCATCGGTCCGCCGATCCAGATTTCGCCGGATTCGTTGGCGAGCGGCAGCCTTCATCGTCCATGATCCGCACCTCGCCGCAATGTACGGCAACGCCCCGACGCGCCTGTCGCTGCGGCCAGCAGTGTGGCCGGGCGGCATCAAGCTGGTGGGCGACGTCGTTTCGGTCGCGCCATAGGCGTTCATCAAGATGAGATTCGGCAGTTTGCCGGCGAGTCGGGCAATCGTGGCTTCCGGCATGGGTGCGCCGCCATAGCCGCCGATGCGCCAGGCGGTGAGATCGAACACATCGAAATCGGGCTCAAGCAAACACAAAGTGTACATCGCCGGCACCAAGATGGTGTGGGTGATGCGCTCGCGCGTCGCCAGCATGAGATAGTCGCGCGCTTTGAACTGCGGCAACAGAACCGTGCAGCCACTGACCCGCAGCATGGTGAGCAGAATCGCCACCACGCCGGTGACGTGGCTGGCCGGTACCGCGAGCGCCGAACGGTCACGTTGGCTGAGGCCCATGCACGCTTCGTAGTGCATGACCGAATGGACGATATTGAAATGGGTGAGCATCGCGCCCTTGGGGCGGCCGGTGGTGCCGGAGGTATACAGGATGACGGCGACGTCTTCCTCGCTGATGGCGACGCGCAGATTGGGTTCGGTCGGTTGCATCAAGTCGGCGAAGCTAGCGGCCCCTGCCGCATCGCCGCCTACCGCGTAGCGCCGCGTGAGCGCGCGCAGCGCACTCGCCTCCGGCAAGCGCTCGGTGAGGTCGGCGTCATGGACCAGCATTTTCGCGCCGCAATGATTGAGGATGTATTCGAGGCCGGGCGTCTGCTCGCGGATATTGATCGGCACCGCGATCGCGCCGAGCCGCGCGGCGGCGAGCAGCGCATAAAAAAACTCCGGACGATTGCCGATCAGGATCGCCAGGCGTTCGCCGGCGCCGAGACCGGCGCGCGCGAGATGAGCGGCGATTCTGCCGACCGTCACATCGAGTTCGCGGTAACGGATGCGCTCGGCACCGGCCACCAACGCCTCGCCCGAAGGATGGCGGGCAACGGCTTCGCGCAACAAACGATCGACGCTGCGCGGCCGCTCGCGAAAACAACGTACCAAGCGGTCACCGAAGTGCGCCTCGACGCGGGTGGAAGGGTTGACGGGCCAAGTCATACAATGAAAATGTGGGGGGTGGGCAAATCGAGCTCGATCTTAGCCGAATCTAACGCGCTCCGACATCCGGCGCCGGCTGCGTGCGCCGCATCGCCAGTCGGCCATTCAGCAAAGCGAGCGCCAATGCGCCCGCCACCAGCCCCCAGAATGCCGCGCCGATACCAAATAGCGATACTCCCGACGCCGTAACGAGAAATGTGATCAGCGCCGGCTCACGCTGGCGGTCGTCAGCCATCGCGACTTTCAGGCCATTGGCGATGGTGCCGAGCAGCGCGAGCCCGGCGATCGCCAGCACCAGTTCCTTGGGGAAAGCCGCGAACAACGCGCCCACGGTTGCGCCGAACGCCCCGATGATCAGGTAGAGCACACCCGCTGCCACGGCCGCGTAATAGCGCTTGGCCGGGTCTTCGTGCGCTTCACGGCCCATGCAGATGGCGGCGGTGATGGCGGCGAGGTTGAACGCGAAGCCTCCGAACGGCGCGAGCAACAGGGTGGTAATGCCGGTCCAGGTGATCAACGGCGACACCGGCGTGGCATAGCCCGAGGCGCGCATGACCGCGACGCCGGGCACGTTCTGCGAGGCCATAGTGACGGCGAACAGCGGGATGCCGACGCCGATCAGCGTGCTCCAGGAAAACGCCGGCAGGGTGAAGATCGGCGCGGCGAGCGCGAGCTTGAGATCGGCGAAGCGCAGCAAGCCTTGCAGTGACGCTAACCCGACGCCGAGCGCCAGCACCAGGATGATGGCGTAGCGCGGCCACAGTCGTTTGCAGAGCAGATAAGCGATGAACATCGCGAATACCAGCAAGAACTGGGTTTTCATCGCCACGAAGACATCCATGCCGAAGCGCGCCAGCACGCCTGCCAGCATCGCCGAGGCGATGGGTAGCGGAATACGGTCCATTGCCCGCTCGAACCAGCCCGTGATACCGCATAGAGTGATCAGCACGCCGGCGAACAGAAAGGCGCCGATGGCCTCGGCCATGGGCACACCGGCGAGGCTGGTCGCGAGTAACGCCGCGCCGGGCGTGGACCACGCAGTGACCACTGGCGCGCGGTAACGCAGCGATAGGCCGATGCAGGTAAGACCCATGCCCAGCCCGAGCGCGCCCATCCACGAACTGATTTGCGCGGGTGTCGCGCCGGCGGCAGCGGCGGCTTGAAATACGATGGCCGCCGAACTGGTGAAGCCGACCAGTACGGTGACGAATCCAGCGACGATGCTGGCCAGGGGAAGATAACGCATGGCGATCCGGGTGGTGGCTGATGGCTTGCCACGCGAAAACCTGGGCGGCCGGTTAACGTTCCCCGTCACCGTCGCGCGGCGCGGTCATATCCTCGAAGAATTTCTTCACGCTGTCCAGCCAGCCACGTTCCTGGGGTGCGTGCTTGACCCCGTCTGCTTCCATGGTTTCGGCCAATTTTTGCAGGAGTTCTCTTTGCTTGGCGGTAAGATTGACGGGCGTTTCGATGCGCACCCGGCACATCAAGTCGCCGGTCGGACCGCCGCGCACCGGGCGCACGCCTTTGTTGCGGATGCGGAACACCTTACCGGTCTGGGTTTCGCTCGGAATCTTCAGATTGACTTTGCCGTCCAGGGTGGGGACTTCCAAGTCGCCGCCCAGCGCCGCGGTGGCGAAGCTGATCGGCACTTCGCAGTAGAGGTTGTTCTCCTCACGGGTGAACAGTGGGTGGGGTTTGACCCGGATTTGCACGTAAAGATCGCCTGGCGTTGCGCCGCGCTCGCCGCTTTCACCTTCACCGGCCAAACGGATGCGGTCGCCGTTGTCGACGCCCGGCGGCACTTTCACCGACAGGGTTTTCTGTTCCTCGACCCGGCCTTGGCCGCGACAGGTTGCGCAAGGTTCAGCGATTACCTGGCCCCGGCCATGGCAGCGTGGACAGGTTTGCTGGATCGAAAAAAATCCCTGCTGCATACGCACTTGGCCGACGCCGTTGCAAGTGGCGCAGGTCACCGGTTTGGTGCCGGGTTTGGCGCCGCTGCCGTGGCAGGTGGTGCATTCGACGAGGGCGGGGATGCGGATTTTGGAAGTGGCGCCGAACACCGCTTCTTCCAAGCTTAGCTCCAGATTGTAGCGGAGGTCCGCGCCGCGCTGTGTGCGCCCTCCCGAACCGCCACGAAAACCACCGAAGATATCACCGAACACGTCGCCGAAAATGTCGCCGAGATTGACACCGCCGGCGCCGAAGCCACCCGCGCCCGCCGCGACGCTGGGGTCGACGCCGGCATGGCCAAGCTGGTCGTAGGCCGCGCGTTTACGAGGATCACTCAGGATTTCATAGGCTTCCTTGGCTTCCTTGAAATGCTCCTCGGCGGCGTGGTCGCCGGGGTTGCGGTCGGGATGGTGTTTCATCGCCAAGCGGCGATAGGCTTTCTTGATTTCGTCATCGCTGGCGTTCTTGGCGACGCTCAGCACTTCGTAATAATCGCGTTTGGCCATCGTGTGGTCCGGGACAAGACTTTCCATGAACAATAAAGTCCGGAACCCGCTTTAGGCCGGTTCCGGACTTCTCTTACTCGGCAGCGAAGCGCTTATTTGTCCTTCACTTCCTCGAACTCGGCGTCAACCACGCCTTCGTCCTCGGGTTTCTTCGCTTTGCCGTCGTCACCGCCGGGCTGCTGGGCGCCGGTTTGCGCGTATACACGCTCGGCAAGCTTGGCCGACAGTTCGCCCAACGCCCGCGTTTTGGCAAGAATCGTATCTTTGTTGTCGCCCTTGATCGCGGTGCGCAGATCGGCGAGCGCCGCTTCGATGGCCGCGCGCTCTTTGCCATCCACTTTGTCGCCCAAGTCTTTCAGCGATTTGTCGGTGGCATGGACCAAATTATCGGCCTGATTGCGCGCATCGACCAGTTCGCGGAACTTGCGATCTTCCTCGGCGTGTGCCTCGGCGTCTTTCACCATGCGCTGCACCTCTTCGTCGGACAAGCCGCTGGAAGCGCGTACCACGATCGACTGCTCCTTGCCGGTGGCTTTGTCTTTGGCCGACACATTCAAAATACCGTTGGCGTCGATGTTGAACGTGACCTCGACCTGCGGCATGCCGCGCGGCGCCGGCGGCAGGCCGGCGAGGTCGAATTTGCCGAGCGATTTGTTGTCCACCGCTCGTTCGCGCTCGCCCTGCAATACGTGCACGGTCACCGCGGTTTGGTTGTCCTCGGCGGTCGAGAATACCTGACTCGCTTTGGTCGGAATGGTGGTGTTTTTCTCGATCAGTTTGGTCATCACGCCGCCCAGGGTTTCGATGCCGAGAGACAGCGGGGTGACGTCGAGCAGCAAGATGTCTTTCACCTGACCGCTCAACACGCCCGCCTGGATCGCCGCGCCCACCGCGACCGCTTCATCGGGGTTGACGTCTTTGCGCGGTTCCTTGCCGAAGAAGTTTTTCACCGCCTCTTGCACCTTGGGCATGCGGGTCTGACCGCCGACCAGGATGACGTCATCGATCTGGCCGACCGACAATCCCGCGTCCTTTAGCGCGATTTTGCAAGGCCCCATGCTTTTTTCGATCAAGTCCTCGACCAGCGACTCCAATTTGGCGCGGGTGAGCTTGATGTTGAGGTGCTTGGGGCCACTGGCGTCGGCTGTGATATAGGGCAGATTGATTTCGGTCTGCTGGGTCGAGGATAGCTCGATCTTGGCTTTCTCCGCCGCCTCTTTCAGACGCTGCAAAGCCAACCGGTCGTTCCTGAGGTCGATGCCGGATTCTTTCTGGAACTGTTCGACCAGATGATCGATGACGCGCCTGTCGAAGTCTTCGCCACCCAAGTGCGTATCGCCATTGGTGGAGAGTACCTCGAACTGATGTTCGCCATCGACTTCGGCGATTTCGATGATCGACACGTCGAAGGTACCGCCGCCCAGGTCATAGACCGCGATCTTGGTATCGCCACGCTTCTTGTCCATGCCGAACGCGAGCGCCGCGGCCGTGGGCTCGTTGATGATGCGCTTGACCTCCAGGCCGGCGATACGGCCCGCATCCTTGGTGGCTTGGCGCTGTGAGTCGTTGAAATAGGCGGGTACGGTGATCACCGCTTCGGTGACCGGCTCGCCCAGGTAATCCTCGGCGGTTTTCTTCATCTTCATCAACACCCGCGCAGAGATTTCGGGTGGCGCCATTTTCTTGCCATTCACCTCGACCCAGGCGTCGCCGTTGTCGGCCTTGACGATCTTGAACGGCATGAGCTTGATGTCGCGCTGCACCTCCTTGTCCTCGTGCCGGCGGCCGATCAAGCGCTTGACCGCATACAGCGTATTCAGCGGGTTGGTGACCGCCTGCCGTTTGGCAGGCTGGCCCACTACCACTTCGCTGTCGTCGGTAAAAGCGACGATGGACGGCGTGGTGCGGTCGCCCTCCGAATTTTCGATGACCCGGGGCTTGCCACCTTCCATGATCGCAACGCAGGAATTGGTGGTACCGAGGTCGATACCAATGATTTTACCCATGATAGTCCTCACTTGAAGCTGAAAATAGAACGAGTTTAGTTAACCGAGATATGGGGCCTAGGCGGCGCTTTTCAATGACTGCTCTGGGTTTCCTTGGGCGCCACCTGCGCGACGATGACGAGCGCGGGGCGCACCAGTCGCTCATTCAAGGCATAGCCCTTCTGGATCACTTGCACAACGGTATTGGGTTCGGCTGACGCCGCCGGTTGCATGGCGATGGCGTGATGCAGGTCGGGATTGAACTTCTGCCCCAGCGGATCGATCTCCTTGACGCCGGCTTTGTCGAGCGCGGTGCTCAACATTTTCAGGGTCAGCTCGGAACCTTCTCGAATCTTGGCCAGGCTGGCGGCTTCGACCGCCGCGTTGATGCCCATTTCCAAGCTGTCTTTCACCGGCAGCAACTCGCCGACGAAGCGCTCCAGCGCGAATTTATGGGCATTGGCGAGGTCGCGCTCGGCGCGCTTCCTGATGTTGTCGATCTCGGCGCGCGCGCCGACATGAAGCGCCCAGTTTTCCTCGGCCTTGGCTTTGGCAGCGTCGAGTTCGGCGCGCAGCGCGGCGAGCGCCGGCCCATCGTCCGGGGGTTGCGCAGCCGGGTCGGCTGGGCGGGCGGTCTGATCTTCTTGGCTCATCCATTGTCTCCAGTGTGCGGTGAAATCGATGGGCGGCGCGCGCGCCGCGAATTAATCGCAAACTGGGGACTAATTGCGGGAATTCAAGGCCGAGGCCAGTAGTTTGGCGGTGACGTCGACGATGGGGATGACTTGTTCATAGGCCATGCGCGTCGGGCCGATCACGCCCAACACGCCGAGCACCTTGCCCTCGACCGAGTAAGGGGCGGTCACCACGCTGCATTCATCGAGTACGTCGAAACCGGCTTCCTCGCCGATGAAGATCTGCACGCCCTGGGCATGCAGGCATTGATCGAGCAAGTGCAGAATATCGCGTTTCTGGTTGAACGCCTCGAACAATTGGCGCAGCCGGTCGAGGTCGGCGAGGTCGGTAAGGCCCATGAGATTGGTTTCGCCGGCCATGACGTAATCCTCCACCGCATCGGTGGGTTGGCCGAAGGCTTTGTCGGTTACTTCGATGACGGTCGTCATCAGCGCGTTCATGGTTTCCCGAGTGTTGCGCAGTTCACGCAGTAACGCCGACCGTGCTTGATGGATATCCTTGCCGACGAACTCGATGTTGAGGAAATTCGCCGCTTGCTGCAATTCCGTCGCGGCGTAGGGCCGTTCGGTGGTGATGATACGGTTTTGCACTTCCTGTTCATTCACTACCAGAATCACCAGCACGCGCCGGTCCGACAATGGCAAAAATTCGACATGGCGCAGGGTGATGGCGTTGCGCCGCGGCAACATGACGACGCCGGCGAGGTGGGTAATGCCGGACAGGAGCATGGATACCGATTGCACTAGCTCGGTGGTATTCTGCGCGGGTTTGAATTGACGCCGCAATTCGTCCACCTGCTGGCTTTCCAGTTCTTTGATGCGCAGCAGCGAATCGACGAAGAAACGATAACCGCGCACGGTCGGCACGCGCCCGGCGGAGGTGTGCGGGGCGCGTAGAAAGCCGAGCTCTTCGAGATCCGCCATCACGTTGCGAATGGTGGCCGGGCTGAGATCCAGCCCTGATTCTTTAGACAACTCCTTGGCCAGGGTACGCGATCCGATCGGCTGGCCATCGCCGATGTAGCGCTCGATCAAAAGCTTCAGCAAATACTGGGCGCGATCGTTCAGTTCGGGGGGCGGCGCGCTTTTCGCGGACGTGGGCATAGGGCGGATCGCAGGCGTTTCGGTGTGATGGTTGACCTCGTATTGACTTCGAACCTATATCAACAGCTCCAGCCAGTGTCAAGGCCAGGAATGCGTGATGGTTAGGGGTGTGGTTGGCGTACCTGCGCACGAAATGATAATGTGCGGCAACCATCGTCAACGCCTGCGGATATGTCCTACGTCTTCAATACCATCGGCCTGATCGGTAAGTTTGGCGACCCCAGCGTCGCCGATTCGCTCGGTCAGATTGCCACCTTCTTACGCCGCCGCGATTTGCGCATGCTGCTCGACGACAGAGTCGGCCAAGCTGATGCCGCCGCAAGGCTGGAAGTCGTGAGCCGCCGGGCTCTGGGGCGGCGCTACTATTGGCGATCGTGGTCGGTGGCGACGGTACGCTCCTGAACGCGGCGCGCTCGCTGGTCGATTGCCAGGTGCCCATTCTTGGCGTCAATCTGGGCCGTCTAGGGTTTCTAGCCGATGTGTCCCCGCTCGAGATGAACAATCGGTTGGACGAAATATTGGCCGGGCAATTCCGCGAGGATGAACGCTCGTTGTTGCACGCCGAGGTATTGCGAGCCGAGCGCTCGGTGACCCAGGCCGATGCTCTCAACGATGTGGTGGTTCACAAGCGCGACGTGGCGCGTATGATCGAAATCGAGGTGTTTGTCGATGACCGCTTTCTCACCGCTTATCGGGCCGATGGCTTGATCATCTCCACCCCGACCGGTTCCACCGCATATGCGCTGTCGGGTGGCGGACCGATCGTGTATCCAGCGCTGGAAGCCGTGGTGCTGGTGCCGATCTGCCCCCACACCCTGACCCAGCGCCCCATTGTACTCGGCGCCGACAGCGCCATCGAAGTGCGTGTACTGGAATCCAACACCACCCATATCCAAGCGACTTGCGATGGCCAGATCAGCCTGGCAATCACGCCCGGCGATCGCGTCCTGATACGCCCGAAACGCCGTAAAATTCGCTTGATTCATCCGCTCGGTCACGATTACTTCCGACTGTTGCGCGCCAAGTTGAGTTGGGGTGTGCGACCGGAAGACAACGGCGGAGAGTCTTGAACTCTGCCAGGCTATGTTGACCCATCTGCAAATCCGTGATTTTGCCATCGTCGAGCGATTGGAGCTGGAATTCGGCGAGGGGATGAGCGTCATCACCGGCGAAACCGGAGCCGGCAAGTCGATCCTCGTCGATGCCCTGGGGCTGTTGCTCGGTGATCGCGCCGACAGCGGTGTGGTGCGACACGGCGCCGAACGCACCGAACTGAGCGCGAGCTTCCGCATCGATCATCTGCCGCAAGTGCGGTCCTGGCTGTCCGAACACGGTCTGGATGGCGGCGATGAGTGCCATCTGCGCCGCCAAGTGTACGGCAACGGCCGCTCGCGCGGCTATATCAATGGCATCTCTCAGCCGATGCAGGCGCTGCGCGAACTGGGCGAATTGCTGGTCGACATCCACAGCCAACACGAACATCAGTCGCTGCTCAAGCCTGACGCGCAGCGCCAGTTGCTGGACGGTCATGCCGGTCTGCAAGCCCTGGTGGCCGAAGTCGGCGGGCTGTTTCAGCGCTGGAGCCAGATGCGCGAGCAATGGGATGCGCTCCAGCGGGCCGACACCGAGCGCGATGCGCGCGTAGAATTCCTGCGCTTCCAGGTGCAAGAGCTGGACGCTTTGAATCTGCGAGAGGGTGAATGGCTGGAACTCGACACCGAGCAACGGCGGCTCGCCAACGCCGGGCGCCTACTGGAAGGCGGCCAGCGCATACTGGACCGGCTCATCGAGGGAGGTAACGCCTCGGTGCGCGGCGCGCTCGCGCGCTTGCTAGCCGAGTTGCAGACCTTGAGCACGGTGGACGTCAAGCTCGGCGCTTTGCCGGAATTGCTCAACGCCGCGCTGATCCAGATCGACGAAGCGGGCGAACAATTGAGCCGCTATGTGAGCGGCCTGGATCTCGACCCCGCCCGGCTGTCTTGGGTAGAGAGCCGGCTCGGCGCGATCCATGCGCTGGCCCGTAAACAGCGGGTGAATGCCGCCGAACTGCCAGAACGGATCGCGCGTTTGCGCGCTGAACTCGAGGCGTTGGATAACAGTGAGGAGCGCCGTGCGCAACTGGCGCGCGAAATGGAACAAAGCCTGGAGGCTTATACGCGCGCGGCGCAGACGCTCGGCGTCCGCCGCGCGGCGGCGGCCCGGCAGTTGGGCGAGCAAGTGAGCGCCGCGATGCAAGACTTGGGGATGGCGGGCGGGCGATTCGAGATCCGCTTGACGGCGCGTGCCAAGCCCGCCGCCAGCGGCGCCGAGGGTGTCGAGTTCTGGGTCAGCGTCAACCCCGGTCAGCCGCCGCGGCCGCTCGCCAAAGTGGCCTCCGGGGGCGAACTGTCGCGAATCAGCCTGGGCATTCAAGTCATCGCCGCCGACGCCGCGCGCATTCCGACCCTGATCTTCGACGAAGTCGACAGCGGGGTGGGCGGTGCGGTCGCCGAGGTCGTCGGGCAATTGCTGCGGCGGCTCGGGCGCACGCGCCAAGTTTTGTGCGTCACCCATCTGCCGCAGGTCGCCGCGCAGGCGCACCGGCACTTCAAGGCCGACAAAAAAACCAGCGCCGGCGTCACCAACGCCAACGTGAGAGCGCTTGATGCCGATCAGCGCACGCGCGAGGTCGCGCGCATGCTGGGTGGGCTCAAGCTGACCGAGCGCACCCTCGAACATGCGCGCGAGCTCATCCACGAGGCGCAGAAGTCATGAAGCCGACTGTGCTTTAGGCTATCATCTCGCCCTTCTAGCACAGCGGAGAGCAGGCGCGATGTCGAAGCGTATGGGATACGGATCATTGCTGGTGTGGCTTTGCCTGGCAGCGGGCTGCGCCAAGCTGACGCCGAGCATTTATAAATTGGATATGCGCCAAGGCAATTTCTTTGATGAAAGCCTGGTCGGCCAGCTCCATCCCGGCATGAGCAAACAGGAAGTGCAGGCGCTATTGGGTTCGCCGCTGCTCATCGATCCTTTCCATCCGCAACGCTGGGATTACGTATATTCGTTCTACCCGCGCGGCAACCGAACCAAGGGTGAAGAACGGCGTCTGACTCTCTACTTTGAAGGCGAGATATTGAGCCGCGTCGAGGGCGATTTTACCCCCAAGTCCTGACGCCGTTTGGCCGCGACGCGGCGGCGGCGCGCCGTTTTCGGGTCAGCCGGTAATGGCCGATAAATTTCAATGCGGTCGCCGGGGCGAAGGCGTGTGGTGACATCGGCTAGCTTCCCGAATATTCCCACCTTGTTGATTGCAAGGTCGATTTCAGGGCACCGAATCAGGATGTTGGACAACGCGAGCGCTTGCGCCAGCGTCGCGTCCGTCGGCACAGCAAGCGCGATCACGATTTGCCGCGTGGGGAGGGCGTAGGCGACCTCGACGGTCATTCCATCAGCCATAGAGTTGCGCCGCGCGTTTGCAGAATGCATCGACCATGGTGTTGGCGATCTGGTTGAAGATCGGCCCGAACGCAAGGCCGAGCAGGCCACTGGCGAACTCGAAATCCAGATCCAAGGCCACCCGGCTGGCGTTGTCATCGAGCGCCTCGAAGCGCCAGAAGCCGTCGAGGCGGCGGAACGGCCCATCGAGCAGGCGCAGTTCGATCATTTTATTGGCCTGCAAGCGATTGAGGGTAGTGAAGGATTTATGAATTCCACCCTTGGCGATCTCGATGGTGGCTTTCACTTCGTCCGTCGTGCGTTCGAGCACACGCGTCGAGCGGCACCAAGGCAGAAAACGCGGATACGATTCAATATCATTGACCAGGGCGTACATCTGGGCGGTGGAGTAATGGACCAAGGCGCTTTTACGGACGGTCGGCACTGCGGTAAATCCTTGTTATGTGGTTTGGCGCCGGCGGGCGCAGCCAACGAGCGGGCGGAACAGCGCACCAGTGGAATCGCCTATAATCCGCATCATGAGCAAAAAATCCAACGAGCAAGATAATACCATCGCCCGCAACAAGCTGGCGTTCCATGACTATTTTATCGAAGAGCAGTTCGAGGCGGGGATCGCCCTGCAGGGCTGGGAGGTGAAGAGCCTGCGCGAAGGGCGCGCCCAACTCAAGGAGAGCTATGTCATCGTCAAGAATGGCGAAGCGTTTTTATTCGGTTGCCATATCTCGCCACTGGCCTCGGCCTCGACTCATGTCATTGCAGATCCCACCCGCACGCGCAAACTCCTGCTGCACCGCGCGGAGCTCAATAAGCTGATCGGTGCCGCCGAGCGTAAAGGCTATGCGCTGGTGCCGCTTGCGCTGTACTGGAAACGCGGGCGCGCCAAGGTGGCGGTTGGTCTCGCCAAGGGCAAGAAACAATTCGACAAGCGCGCTACCGAGAAGGACCGTGATTGGCAGCGCGACAAAGAACGCCTGATGCGCGCACGCGGATAGCACGGTTGGCGCAAGGGGTCGCTGGGCTTGCCGGATTTATGTTTAAGGCATGCTTGATTTGGCTAGGGTCTTGGCATATATTGTTTTTGCAGGGTCATCAACTCGTGAATTGCTTGTCTGCTGTCATCCCTTTCGGTCGATACTTCAGCTCGCCATTTCTCCTGTATTGATTCTCGTGCAAGTCGGCTTTGAGCCAATAGTTCTAAATTTTATTAGCAGGTAAATGAAACATGGTAACAGGTACTGTTAAATGGTTTAATGAATCAAAAGGCTATGGATTTATTAAGCCGGATAACGGAGGAGAGGATTTGTTCGCGCACTTTTCCGCAATCCAAGGAAAGGGGTTCAAGACCCTCAAGGAAAATCAAAAAGTTTCCTTTGAGGTCACGACTGGTCCGAAAGGCAAGCAGGCAACCAATATTCGCCCCATAGAATAATCACATCGCGCTGTCCCAGAGCCCGGCTTGCCGGGCTCTTATTTCATCATCGCAGCGAAGATAAGGGGCCGCGTTCCGGACGTGGCACTGTCCATCTATTTTCGTCTTCATTCTTTCGCTAGGGTGATTTTTTCGCGAGCAGTGGCCAGGGGTTCACGGCCGTTCCGCGCCACCATCTGTCGATTTCACCAGTACGAGCGATAGCGAAATGGAGATGGGGTGTGGTGGGCGGCGCATTTCCGGTCGTTCCTACGTAGCCAATGATTTGGCCTTGGCGTAGCGGCATTCCCTCTTTGAGATTCGCGGCGTATCCGTCCAGATGCGCATACATGAGCGCGAAGCGTCCGCTGGGATCGGCTGCGTATATCATCAAGCCGCCCATTTTGCTGCGATGGCGCTTCAGCAAGCGGCCTGCCGCCGCGGAGCGTACGGGAGTGCCGTGCGGCGCAAGGATATCAAGCGCTTCGTGACGATGATTTCCGCGCGTTTCGTTGAAAGTGTCCGGCAGCGTAGCGGGATCGATACCGGCGATCGGTACCACGAGGACGGCAGCGAGTTCGGCGAGTTCGGCGTGTGTTGGGATGGGCGTCGCATCGATCGCCTTCTGCACGGATGCGCGAGGGCGGTGGACAGTATGAAAGCAGCCCGTGATGCAGGCGCCGACGCCCAGGATTACCGCGCTGGCTAGCCACTGGTGAAATCGGCTCATTTCGGTGTTGCCGTGCCTATGAGATTACCGCTGGGAGCCAATCAGCCCGCCGATGTGGCTAGCGCACATCATGACGAATCGGCCGTCCAGCGGTGAACGCATCGAATGATTCGATCAGAACTTCGCCTCGCGCGTGACCCTTGATCGGCTGCACGGAGTCATCGGTGGGATTCTCTGGGTACGTCAAGCCATCGTAACGCAAGCGCGCTTCGTATCCAGGTTGAATCCCACCCCCGCCGACCGCGACGATGAGGTCGCGCCAGCCGTGCGTTCTGGTCAGTGCAGCCAGGATGGGTGGATGGGTGAGTGTTATGTTGGCGACGAGGCGCAAGCCAGTGCCGTCCGGCGTGAATACCAAAGTGTCGCAGCCACCGCTGCCGCATACCAGAGGGCCGGCAATATGGACGACGATTTCCGGTTTGCCGTCACCATCGAGATCGACCGCTTTTGCGAAGTAACGGACATCGCCGCTGTCAGGGCCATACAATTCTTGCAACTTGGCCTCGAGCGCCGCGACCGGAAACCGCATATCCGCTGCTGCGGAGAAAATAGGGAACATCATTATGAAAGCGCAGGTGATGAAGGGCCGCTCATAGGGTCTCATGACATTCTCGGAAGGATGGCGCTGAGGATGTAGTGCGTGGATTTCAGGATAGCCGAAAGCAATGCGTGAAAAAACCGCCATTTCATTGGTTGACCCTTACGAACGAGCGTTCATACAATGCCCTTTATTACACGACCGAGCCGCACACCATGCGCATCATCGAACTGGCCGTCGCTCAATTAGGCCCTATCGCTAGGGCCGAGCCACGCTCGGCCGTCGTCGAACGCCTCATTGCCCTGATGATTGACGCTGCCCGCCGGAGTTGCAATTTCGTCGTATTTCCGGAACTGGCGCTGACCACGTTTTTCCCACGCTGGTATTTCGAGCAAGAGGCCGAGCTAGAGCGCTTTTTTGAAACCGCGATGCCGGGGTTTGATACCCAGCCCTTGTTCGAAGAAGCACGGCGGTTGCGCATCGGTTTTTATCTGGGCTATGCCGAGCTGGCGGCGGAGGGTGGGCGCAAGCGGCGCTTCAATACCAGCATTCTGGTCGATACCACTGGCACCATCGTGGGCAAGTATCGCAAAGTCCACCTGCCGGGCCACGCCGAACACGAACCGTGGCGACCTTTTCAGCATTTGGAAAAGCGCTACTTCGAACCGGGCGACTACGGCTTTCCGGTTTGGGACATGATGGGCGGCAAATTCGGCATGTGTATCTGCAATGACCGGCGCTGGCCGGAAACCTGGCGCGTCATGGGGCTCAAGGGCGTCGAACTCGTGGCCTTGGGTTATAACACGCCGACTCATTACCCGCCGGTGCCGCAGCACGACCACTTACAGAGCTTCCATCATTTATTGCCGATGCAGGCGGCGGCCTATCAGAATGGCACCTGGATCGCCGCCGCCGCCAAAGCCGGCAACGAGGAAGGCTGCCTGTTGCTGGGGCATAGCTGCATCATCGCCCCGACCGGCGAAATCGTCGCGTTGTCCACGACCTTGGCCGACGAACTGATCGTCGCGCGCTGCGACCTCGACCGCTGCGCGGAGATCAAGCAGCATATTTTCAATTTCGCGCTGCATCGCCAGCCGCAGCACTATACCATTATCGCGGAGCCTTACCGGGATCGGGCGGAATAAAATCGCCATTCAAGTTCAACAACAGGAGGTCACACGATGTCCCAACAACCCCTTGCATTCTCTCGGCGCGCAGCCTTGAAACTTCTTGCACTCGGTGCCGCCGGCCTTCCTTGGCTCACCGCGCCGCGCGTGCAAGCCGCCGGCGATATCAGCTGGCTGACCTGGGAAAATCTCGCTTATGACAAATACATCGGCGATTTCAGCAAAGCCTCGGGCATCGACATCCGCAAGGGATTCATCGGCAGCGACGACGAGCAGTTCGCCAAGCTGCGCGCCGGCGGCGGCTCTGACTGGGACTTGATCACGCCGGGTTTGGACAAAGTCGAGCTATACGTCGCCTCCAAGCTGCTGCGCCCGCTGGATCTCGCCAAAATTCCCAATGCCGCCAAGCTCTATCCGGCGTTCAAGAACACCAAACTCGGCAAGCAAGACGACAAGGTCTTCGGTATTCCGTTCTACTGGGGCATCAACCCGCTGGTTTATCGCGCCGATCTGGTCGAGGGTGAGCCGGATTGGAAAATCCTGTTCGAGGGCGACAAATACAAGGGCCGGCTCGCGATGCGCGACTACGCCCTGGAGGGCATCGCCATCGCCGCGATGTACCTCGGCATTCCGCGCGAGCGCATTTTTCGCATGGACGACAAGGAACTCGAGGAGTGCAAGAAGGCCTGCATCGCCCAGAAAAAGCTGTTGCGTACTTATTGGAACTCGATCGCCGACCTCACCAATCTGTTCGCGGCCGGTGAAGTGGTGGCGGCGTTTTCCTGGGTGCCGCCTTATTACGATCTGACCGCCAAGGGCATCAAGATGGGGCTCGCCAAGCCCAAGGCCGGCGTCATCGGCTGGTGCGACACGCTGGCGATTCCGGCCAATGTCGATGACGAGCGCTACCAGCGCGCCCATCAACTCATCGATTATCTGCTCGGCCCGGATTACGGCGTGAAGCTCGCGCGCGGTGGCCCTTACGCGCAGAGCACCGATGTCGCGCGCGGGCAATTGAGCGCCGACGAGCAGGAACGCATCTTCATCAAAGACCTCGGCGTCATGGATAGCTTCGTGTGGAAAGCCAATCCGCCCAATTACAACCAATGGGTGCGGATCTGGAATGAGGTCAAAGCCAGCTGAACGCAGCAACGCCAGCCGATGCACTGCTTTCCGCGCGCCGCTTGACCAAGCAGTATGGCGGCGTGGCAGCGGTGCGCGGCGTCGATTTCGACCTCGGGCGCAACCGCTTCGTCACCATCCTCGGCCCTTCAGGATGCGGCAAAACCACGATCCTCAGGATGATCGGCGGGTTCGAGTCGGTATCGGGCGGCACGCTGCTGCTCGAAGGTTCGTCCCTGACCGGGGTGCCGCCCAGCCGCCGCCCGGTCAATACCGTGTTTCAAAATTACGCGCTGTTCCCGCATCTGCGCGTATTCGATAATGTCGCTTTCGGTTTGCGCCTGAAACGCCTGGAGAGCGGCGAGGTGACCCGGCGGGTAAACGATGCGTTGGCCACGGTGCGCATGGAGGCGTTTGCCGAGCGCTACCCGTTCCAGCTCTCGGGTGGCCAACAGCAGCGGGTGGCGCTGGCGCGCGCGTTCGTCAACCAGCCGCGCCTGTTGTTGCTCGACGAGCCGCTGGGCGCGCTCGATCTCAAGATGCGCCGGCAGTTGCAAATCGAACTCAAGGATTTGCAGCGCCGTCTCGGCATGACGTTTCTGTACGTGACCCACGACCAGGAAGAAGCGTTCGCGCTGAGCGATTGGATCATCGTCATGAACGATGGCCTCATCGAACAGCAGGGCAGCGGCGCCGCGATCTACCATGAGCCGGACAACGCCTTCGTGGCGGACTTCATCGGCGCCGCCAACCTCATCGCCGGGCGCGTGGAGCGCTTGCAAGACGATACTGCGGTTGTCGCCACGCCGCTCGGTCCCATCGCTGGCAGGGCCGCGCCCGGACTCGCCGTGGGTGAGCCGGCAGCGGTTTGCATACGCACCGAACAGACCCCGCTGGGCGCGGAGGCCGCAAGGTTTTCCCCCCACCAGATTGCGCAGGTGAGGCATGTGATTTTCCAGGGCGATGCCTATCTGGTCGAGGTCGAGGCGCAAAGCGTCACGTTGCGCAGCCGGGTCAAGGATTGGCAAGGCAGCGACACCACCACGGTGGCGTTGCCCGCCGAGCGGGTCAGGATCGTGCGCGGCCAGATCGAATCCCCTTCCGGGCGCACGCCAGTCTGATGCGAAGCCCCGGTGCTTCCCTGGAACGGCGCCGTGCTTGGTTGCGCAGTGCGTTGATCGCGCCGGTTTTGCTTTATATCCTGCTCTGTTGCGCCGTGCCCTTGGGGCTTTTGTTCGTTTACAGCTTCTACCGGGTGGATTTCGTCGCCCTCATCCCCGACCTGTCGTTCCATAATTACCGTGCCGTCGTCACCAGCGCCACCTATCTCGGCCTGATCCTGAAAGCCTGCGCTTACGGTCTGCTGGTCGGTCTCCTCACCGCCGTGCTCGCCTACCCCCTGGCGTTCTTCATCGCCAAGCGCGTGCGAATCTATAAAGCGGCGCTCCTCACTGCGGTCTTGATTCCGCTCTACACGGGCGATTTGATTCGTATTTTCGCCTGGCGCGTCATGCTCGGCGCCGAGGGTGTGGTCAACTCGTTCCTGCAATGGCTAGGGCTGACTCACGAGCCGCTGTGGTTTCTGCTGTTCAGCCCATTCGCTACCACCGTGGTGCTCGTCTATAACGATCTGCCGTTCATGGTGTTGGCGCTGTGGGCCGCGTTCGAGGCGCTCGACAAAACTTACATCGAAGCCGCGCAAGACCTCGGCGCGAGCCGGTTGCAGACCTTCGTCAGGGTGATCCTGCCGCTCACCGGCCCTGGTCTGTTGGCGGGTTTGCTGATGGTGCTGGTGCTGGTGGCGGGCGATTACCTCACACCGCAACTGGTCGGTGGCAGCAGTGGTGTCACCATCACCAGCGCCATCTACGATCTGTTTGGCGCGGCGTTCGACTGGCCGATGGCCTCGGCGCTGTCGTGGAGTTTGCTGGCGGTGCTGAGCGCACTGGTCGCGCTCGGCGTTTATGGGTATTCCCGCGCCCCCGTCATCCGCCGCGCCGGTGCGGGCTGACGGCGATGGAAGCCTGGCTGCGCACCCATGTCTGGTTGGTATTCGGTTTCCTGTACGCACCGCTCGCGGTGATGGGCCTGTTTTCGCTGAACTCGGCGGAGTTCATGGCTTTCCCGCTGGAGCGCTTCACCCTCGATTGGTATGCGCAAACCCTCACCGACAGCCGTCTGTTGAGCGGTCTCCTCACGACTTTTATGATCGCCCTGCCGGTGACGGTCATCACGACCCTCCTGGGGTCGATGGCGGCAATGGTGCTCACCCGTTTCGATTTTCGCCTCAAAGGCTTGTTCGTTTTATTACTGATCTTGCCGTTTTTCATTCCCAAAATCGTGTTCGCGATCGCGCAAGTGGCCTTTCTGAACGCGCTGGGCTGGCCGCGCAATCTGCTCACGGTGTGTATCGCCCAGTCGTTGATCATTTTGCCGTTCACCACCGTGGTGATCGCCTCGGTGCTGTATCGGGCCGATCCGCGCCTGGAAGAGGCCGCCGCCGATCTCGGCGCCAACGCCTGGCAGACGTTTCGGCTGGTGACGCTGCCGCTGATGAAGAACGGCGTGCTGGCCGGCGCGTTCATCTCCTTCGTGCTGTCATCCGCCGAATACACGGTAGCGGCTTTCACCAGCGGGCGCGCGCAGCCGCTGTCGGTGCTAGTCGCCTCGGATTTCCGTTTCCATCTGAGCCCCAAGCTCACCGCGCTCGCCATGTTGATCGTGCTGTTCAACGTCCTGATCATCGTAGTGAGCGAAATCGTGCGCCGGCGCGCCGCGCAGCGCCGATTGCCCATGACCCAGTAGCCCGATCGCGAACGCCATGCCATTGCCATTGCCCGAACCCATCGTCCAGCATGCCTCGAATCCCCACGCCCGTCGCGACTTGAGGTATGGCGAGCGCCAGCGCCGGGTGCTGGATAGCGCAGAGTGCGAGGCGGCGCGCCGTGAGATCGCTTCCTGGCCGGGTTACGCACCGACCCCGGTGCTGAGCCTCGCCGGATTGGCCGCGCGCAGCGGGTGCGCAAAGCTGTGGTACAAGGACGAAGCGGGGCGTTTCGGATTGGGGAGCTTCAAGTCGCTGGGCGGCGCGTTCGCGGTGGCGCGGATTCTCATCGCCGAAATCGAACGCCGCAGCGGCCAGCACGCCAGCGTCGCCGATCTGCTGGCAGGCCGCTACCGCGACCTCACGCGCACGGTCACCGTCACCTGCGCCACCGACGGCAACCATGGCCGCTCGGTGGCCTGGGGCGCGCGCCAGTTCGGCTGCCAGTGCGTAATCTATATCCACGCCACCGTGAGCAAGGGCCGCCAGCAGGCCATCGAAGCCTATGGCGCGGAGGTGGTGCGCACCGCTGGCAACTACGATGACGCGGTGCGGGCGGCGGATCGCGATGCCGAGCGCCTTGGACGGATCGTGGTGTCGGATACGTCTTATCCCGGCTATATGGACATCCCGCGCACCGTGATGCAGGGCTACACCGTATTGGCCGACGAGGCCATCGAACAACTGGCGGCGGAGGGCGGTCCGACCCACGTCTTCCTGCAAGGCGGGGTTGGCGGGTTCGCCGCCGCCGTGATCGCCCGCTACTGGGAGCGCTTGGGCGCCCGCCGGCCGCGCTGCATCGTGGTCGAGCCCGATCAAGCGGCGTGCATCTTCGCCAGCGTGCGCGCCGGCAAGCCGGTAGCGATCACCGGCGCACTCGACACCATGATGGCGGGCCTCGCGTGCGGCGAAGTGTCGCTGCTCGCCTGGGAAATTCTGGATCAGGGCATGGACGATGCACTGATGATTCCCGACGCGGCGGCCATTGCCTGCATGCGCCTGCTGGCAGACGGTGGCGGCGACCCGCCGGTGGTGGCCGGCGAATCGGCGGTCGCGGGGCTGGCCGGCGCGCTCGGCGCATTGCAACGCGAGGATCTCCGCGCGGCGCTGGAACTGGAGCGTTCCAGCCGCGTTCTGGTGATCGGCACCGAGGGCGCGACCGATCCGGAACTGTATCGGCAACTGGTAGGGCGCGGCCCGCAAGAGGTGAGAGCGACATGAACGTGATACCCAATCTACGCATCGATAGTCAGCGCTTGCTGAGCCGCATCGAACGCCTGGCCCAGGTCGGCGCCATCGACGGCGGCGGCGTGTGCCGCTTGGCGCTGAGCCGCGAGGATCAGGCCGGGCGCGATCTGGTGGTGGGTTGGATGAAAGAACTCGGCCTACAGGTCAGCATCGACCGCATCGGCAACGTGGTCGGGGTGCGCCCGGGTCGTACAACGGGGCCGCCGGTGATGACCGGCTCACACATCGACACCGTGCGTACCGGCGGGCGCTACGACGGTAATCTCGGCGTGCTCGCCGGCCTGGAAGTGGTCGAGACCCTGAATCGGGCCGGCATCGAAACCGAGCATCCGCTGGCGGTGGCGTTCTTCACCAACGAGGAAGGCGCACGCTTCGCGCCCGACATGATGGGGAGCCTGGTGTTCGTGGGCGGGATGGAGGTCGAGGAGGCCCATGCGGTCAAAGGGATCGACGGCGCGAGCGTTGGCGATTGCCTGCGCGCGATCGGTTACGTCGGCGAGGAGGACTGCGGTCACTACCCGGTGCGCGCCTTCGTCGAACTGCACGTCGAACAAGGGCCGGTGCTGGAGGCCGAGGGCATCACCATCGGCGCGGTGGAAAAAGTGCAAGGCATCTCCTGGACCGAATACACCCTGCGCGGGGTATCCAACCACGCCGGCACCACGCCGATGCGACTCAGGCATGACGCCGCTTACGCCGCCGCCGCCATCGCCTGCGAAGTGCGCCGCATCGCCCGCGCAATGGGCGGCGACCAGGTCGGCACGGTCGGTGCGCTGAACCTGAAGCCGAACCTGGTCAACGTGGTCGCCAACCACGCCCTGCTCACCGTGGATTTGCGCAACACCGATGAAGAACGGTTGCGCCAGGCCGAGGCGCGGTTGGTGGCGTTCATCGATGAGCTGGCGCGCGGCGAAGGGATCGAGGTGAGTTCACGCCGGCTGGCGCGCTTCGAGCCGGTGCCATTTTCCGAAACCGTCATCGCCCAGGTCGAAGCGACCGCGCGCGCGCTCGGCCATTCGGTCAAGCGCATGCCGAGCGGCGCTGGCCATGATGCGCAGATGCTTGCGCGGATTTGCCCGGCGGGCATGATCTTCGTGCCCAGCGTGGGCGGCATCAGCCACAACGTCAAGGAATACACCAAGCCCGAAGATATCGACGCCGGCGCCAATGTCCTGTTGCAGCTCATGCTGAAGCTGGCGACGGCAGATTGAGTTGCGATCACAGTTACCGGAGGTTGCATGAATTTCGATACGATTCGCGCCAAACTGTTGCGCTTGGATACCGCGTGCCTATGCGACGCCAACAAACAAGTGCGGCTGATGGACCCGGGTATACGCCCGCTGCGCTTGGGGTTGAAGCTAGTGGGCATTGCCCATACCGTCAGTTGTGAAGATGATTTTCTAACCGTGATCAAAGGCCTCAGCGATGCCCAGCCTGGTCAGGTGTTGGTCGTCGATACCCGCAACAGCCCACGCGCGGTCGCTGGCGAACTGTTTTCCCGCGAAGCGCAGCGGCGCGGCTTGGCGGGCATCGTGGTCGATGGCGCAGTGCGCGACACCGAGAAAATCCGCGCGCTCGGCATAGCGGTCTATTCACGCTTCGTGACGCCAGTGGCAGGCACAACACGCAAAATTTTCGCGACCCAGATCGCAATTCCCTGCGGCGGGGTAACGGTCAATCCTGGCGATGTGGTTTTCGGCGACGACGATGGCGTCGTGGTCGCCAGCCAAGCCGAATTGGCGCAACTGATTCCGCAGGCCGAAGCGATCCAACAAGTCGAAGAACAGGTACTGGCGCGCATGGATAAAGGCGAAAATCTAATCACCATGCTGAACTTCGAAGAGCACTATCGCGCCATCCAAGACCATCGCGAAAGCCAACTGAAGTTCGCCTAAGGCGGGCGCGCCCATGGTTGCCCAAACCAAAGTCGCCATCGTCACCGGCAGCGCCGGCGGTATTGGCGAAGCGACAGCGCTCGCGCTAGCCGAGCGCGGGATGCGGGTGGCCATCGCCGATCTGCGCGTCGAGGCCGCGAACGAGGTTGCCGCGCGCTTCACGGCGCAGGGTTTGAGCGCGACCGCGGTGGCGGTGGACGTCGGCGACCCGGCCAGCGTCGGCGCGATGGTGAAACAAGTGCAAGCGTGGTGGGGCAGGATCGATGTACTGGTCAACAATGCCGCCATCGAAAGCGTGCGGCCATTCCTGGACATCGATCTCGCCGAATTCGAGCGCGTGATGCGGGTCAATACCACCGGCGTCTGGCTGTGCTGTCAGGCGGTGATTCCGCTCATGCAAGCCCAGGGCGGAGGCGCCATCGTCAACATCAGTTCGGTGGCCGGCCAGCGCGGCGGTGGGCTGCTCGGCACCGCCGCTTACGCGACTTCCAAGGGCGCCGTCATTGCGCTGAGCAAGGCGCTGGCGCGTGAGTTCGCGCGTTCCGCCATTCGCGTCAACGCGGTCGCGCCGGCGCTGACTATGACCGATTTGGTACGGCGGTCGCTCGAGAAGCGCGGCCCGGGGACGCTCGAACGGGTGCTCGACCTCATCCCGCTAGGGCGTTCTGCCGAGCCGCGTGAAATCGCGGCGGTCGTGGCGTTTTTGGCCTCGGATGAGGCGTCATACGTCACCGGCCATGTATACAACGTCGATGGCGGCATTGCGAGTTAGAGCCAAGGCATCCATCAACGCACCGTAATGAACACCCGCACAACACCCACCAACCCCAGCGCGCAAGCCGCGTATAGCAGCCCCTGCCCAGCCAGCACCTGCTGATCGATGCGGTAATAATTGCAGAGCCGAACCGGCGCCGCGCAGTACAGCCATCCCGCCACGCCTAGCATGGAGACGGCATTGCCGTAAACCAAACCCTTGGTGATCGGGCCCAGCCGGCGCCAACTGAGCGCCAGAGGCAGACCCAGCAGCAGCGGTAAGGACAGGAATTTCGCGGCCTCCCGGGTGGGACTCGCGAGCGCCCCATCGAGGGCGCGTGGCAGCATCCAATAAGCGGCGATGAACAGGGTAAGCAGAATGCCTGGCAGGCCGTTCTCGTTATAGCAACCGAGCCAGTTGTGTATCCGCACAGGCAAGGCGCCCGCGCAGAGCGCGCCCACCAAGGCCAGCAACGGGATTTGCACCAGCATATGGGTCGCCATGCTGGACTCCAAGGCGGCTGTTAGGGGAGGAATCACCAGCGTGATGTAGAGCGCGCCGCCGGCCAACGCACGCCGATCCTGGATCGGCCTATAGTCCAGCCAGCGCTTCCGCCAATTCAGCGTCGGGGGCATCGTAGTCGAGAATGCGCGCAAGCCGGCCTTGCCGGTCGAGCACATGGATGGCGGCGTTGTGTTGGAATCCGCCGAAGCCGTCGGGGATCACCACCACGCCGAAGGTCTTCAGTATCCGCGTAAGCGCGTGTGAATCACCGATGCGGGCGATGCGCCAGCGCCGGCCATCCGCTCCATAACGCCCGGCGTAGCCGGTGAGCGCTGCGGGATTATCGTGGTCGGGATCGAAACTCACGCTCAGTAGCGCGACCTTGCCCGCCTTCCCGTTGTTGGTCAGCGCGCGCTGGAGTTGCTGAAATCGACTTCCTAGGACCGTACACAACGCCGGGCAGCGGGTGTAAATGAAATCCACCAGAACGATCTGCCCGGCATAATCGGTGAAGCGCAACCCATGTCCGCTCTGATCCTCGAGCGCGACAACAGGCAAGGTCAATGGGCCGCGCTCGACTTGCAGCCGGCGCGCCTGCTCGGAGGTGAACGCGCGTCCGCCATCGGTTGCGAGCCACAGCAGGCCGCAACCCAGGAAGAAGACGACGGCTGTCGCCCATGCGCTGCGCACGGCTAGGATACGATCAGCCGGAGCCGCCCCAGGAAACGCAGCGCGAAAATCAGCGCCGCCACGACGACCAACGCGGCGAACAGGGAGCCGATGCGATCATACAGAAGCCACTCCGGTAGATGGACGGCGTACCGCCTGGGGATGCTCAGTACGCCGGAGAGCAGGAAGACGCCGGTGAACGCAAACCCGCCCACCGCATAGCCCCAGAACGCCAGCCGGTCGAGGCCATTATCGGCGCTGTTGCCGGGTTGCTTGGCGAGAAAATACATGAAACCGAACAGCATGGCGGCCACGCCGAGCAATAGATAAACATGGAAATGCCCCGGCACCCACAGCGTGTTGTGCATCACCCGGTTGATGGCGATGGTGCCGTCCACCACGGCGGGGATCACGCCCATGCTCCAACCCAGGATGGAGAGGAACAACAGCCCCGAGGCCAAATCCCAGCGTAGACCGGAGCGATGCACATTGGCGAGCGCGCCCACAGCGGTGACCGCGAATACCGGCAGACTGCTGGTATACGACAGCACCTGGCCCAGGATGACAGCCCAGATCGGCATGGCGAAATCCATGAGCAAATGATGCGGGTAAACCGCCAGCACCATGAGCAAGGTCGCGCTCCAGGCGGCGAGGAAGGGTTTGGTGGACCTCCAAGGCCGGTGCGTGTAGCGCGGCAGGATTTCGTAAACGGCGATGACCACCATATAAATCGTCGAGTTGATGAACACATGGCCGAAGAAGAAGATCAGATTTTTTGCCAGCAAGGCATCGATCCGAAAACCTGGCCAATACACGTTGATCAGGCAAATCGTCAAAACCGTAGCGCCGATGACGAGCGACAGCACATTGATCACGGTGATCACGGCGCTTACCACCACGGTGGGCGGCGGCGCGTCGCCGCGGTTGCCGAACAACTGCGGCCAGCCCAGCGCGCGGCCCAAGCTGCCGTATTGTTCGAGGAGCGCTCGCCCCGTATCGAGGTAAAAAAGCAAGAAGCCAACGCCGACGACCAGTACGCCTATCAGGTAGAGCGCCGCGGCGCCCGCGCTCCAGACGCCTGCGGATTGGGCGGGGAGCGGGAACAAAAACGTCCAGGCGCTGGCGAAGCCGCCGAGGAAGATGCTCGCCAGCACACACACGACGCCAAGCAGAAACAACACCAGATTGGCGAGCAAAATACCGGTGCTGAGCTTGACGTACTGGCTCAGGAAATACCACATGATCGCCGCCCCGCCGAGGCCAGCGATGGCCACCATGCCGATGCCGTGGGCCGTCATCACTTGGTAAAACCGATCGGCCGGCAGCGCCACGGCGCCTGCTTGGCTAAGCCGCAGCAGCAGGCCGAACACCATCAACAGCACGAGGACCAGGGCGGTGACGCCGACATAGGCGACGACCGTTCCGCGTTGCCGGGAACCGAGGCTTGGGGTGGCATCTGTCATGGTCTGAACTCCTCAGTTCGTCGCGCCAGCACGCGCAACTCGCCCATCATACCGTGGTGCGAAAGCCCGCAGTATTCGAGCATAAGATCCGATACACGCCGGGTTCGCTGAAGGTGTACTGGAGCCTGTTGGTATAGCCCGGCATCGCTTGGGTTTGGGCCACCAGCCGGAGGTTGGGGCCGTAGAGCGCGAAACCGTGGTTCACGTCGGCCGCCGTCACCTGAAATTCGACCGGTTGGCCCAGCTTGACTTCGCTAGGGCTCAGCTCCCAGCGCCACTGCTGACCCGTCACTTTGACGATCTGCGCGTGCTCGGATGCGCGCGGATAAGGCAGGTCGTTCAGCGAATACACTATGAGCGGCACGAACAACAGCAGCAAGCCCCAGAATACCCCAGCGCGGATGCGCGCCGAGCTTCGCTGGGTCTGATCGTGGGGGGCTTGCTCGCCCGCTCTGCGCGCGACGTGGACGAAAACCAGCAAGAGGAGGATGACCAGGGGAAGGGTTGCCAGCCAGGCGATGGTCTGATACATGAGGGTTACCGTCAGGGTTGTCTACGTTGTTCGCAAGCGTTGATGAGCGCCGGTACGACCTCATAGAGGTCGCCGATGATGCTGTAGTCCGCCTCGGCATGAATCGGCGCTTTCGGGTCATTGTTGATCGCGACCACGGTGCGAGCGCCTTTCATGCCGACGATGTGCTCGATCTGGCCGGAGACGCCGCAGGCGATATAGAGATTCGGTTTTACCGTCTGCCCGGACAGCCCGATGCGGCGGTCGGTCGGTAGCCAGTCCAGGTCGCCGGTGAGCGGGCGGGTGCCCGCCACCACGCCGCCCAGCACGGCCGCGAGCCGATCCAATAATTGCAAATCCTCTACGCGCTTGACGCCGCGCCCGGCGGCGACGATCACCTCAGCCCTGGTGACATCCACCTGGCTGCGCGCGCGTGGCTGCACGCCGACCAGCCGCACGCGGGCGGGGGGCAAGGCCACGCTGATTTCCCGCAGTTTGCCCTGAGCCGCAGGTTGGCGTTCGGCCTTGGCGAAGCGCTTGGGTTGCACGGTCGCCATGCGGGGTAGGGCGCGTAACCGCTGGCTGGCGACGAAACGCCCGCCATAGACACGCTTTTCGATGAGCAGATCGCCGTTGGTATCCCAGCGTAGGGTGGTGCAGTTGCTGGCGCAGGCGATATTCAGCTTCTGCGCGAGGCGGGCCGCGAGCTCCAGCCCGCTGCGCGTCGCCCCCAGCAACAGCACGGCGGGCTGCAGCGCTTGTACTACCGCCTGGAGGGCGGCGGCCAGCGCTTCGCTGTCGAGCGGCGCATCGGCGGTGCGGACCGTGATGACCTCGTCGGCGCCGCGCGCCAAGCAGTCGTCGGCCAGCGCTGCAATGTTCGGCCCGATGGCCGCGCTCGCCAGCGCCATCCCGGTCGGCCCAGCCAGCGTTCGCGCGGCGCCCAGGAGCTCAGCCGCGATCTCGGCATCCTCGGAATACACGAGAATTCCACCCGTTTTCCCCGCTGTCTGCGCAGGCATCAGAATTTCACCTCGCCGTCGGCGCCCAGGCGACGCAAGAGCTCATTGGTTTTGTCCGTGACGGTTTCACCACCGATGGCGATTTGCTTGCGCGCGCTGGGCGGCGAAATAACGTCGAGCACCCCAATCCCTGATTCCACGCCAGCCGGAGCGGCGCTTGTCGAGGCCGGCGCAAGATCCACGATGGGTTTTCGGCCCGCGCCCATGATCTGCAATACCGTCGGCATCCGTGGCGTGTTGATCTCCATGCCGACGGTCACCACCGCCGGCAACTCCACCTCGACCGTTTCCGTGCGATCCTCGAGCGCGCGGTCGGCGCGCAACACGCTCCCCGTGAGGCCCAGGCGGATGGTGTAAGTCACCACCGGCAGGCCGAGCGCCTCCGCGAGCCGTGGGCCAACCTGGCCGTTGTACTCGTCCACCGAAGCTTCGCCGCAGAGGATGAGGTCCCAGCGCGCAAGGTTCTCTAGGCGGGCAATGCCGCGCGCGGTGTCCGCGAGGATGGTGGCGATGGCGCAAGCATCTGCCTCGACGCCCGCGTCGTGTTTAGCCAGATACAAGGCGTCGACGCCCATGGCCAGGGCTTTCAGCATGACTTCCTTGGGCGGGGCAGAGGCGCAGAGGCTCACGGCGATTACCCGTCCACCGTGGCTGGCCTTGAGTTGCAATGCCGTTTCGATGGCATTTTCGTCGAAGGTGTTGATACGGAACGGGGCGCGCTTGAGGTCAGGGCGGCCGCTGGCGGGTTCGGCCTGGAGCAGGTTGGAATCGACGACGAACTTGGTGCATACCAGGAGATGCAGAGGGGTTTTTCCAGGGTCGACGTGACGCCATGCGCGTTCACTCTCCGGCTAGGGGCGGATTGCTAGTGTTGGGATTGGCGTCGCCCGCGAGGGCAGCGGCGACGATCTCGGCGATGTCCATGACGCGGATCGCCGTGTCGCCCGCGCTCTGCGCGCCTTGTTCGAGCATTTTGATGCAGAATGGACATTCCGCGGCGACTACCCGCGCGCCGGTCTGCACGGCCTCGCGGATGCGGAGCTTCCCGGCCGGTTCGCGCTTGGGGGCGTCATACCAATAATTGGCGCCGCCCGCCCCGCAGCAAAAGCTGTGCTCGCGATGGCGCGGCATTTCGATGGGCGCGACGCCGCTGACGCTCCGCAATACCGCGCGTGGGGCGTCAAAAATCCGATGGTAGCGGCCCACGTAACAGGAATCGTGCAAGGTCGTCGGCGGCATGGTTGTGCGCTGGAGCGTAATCCGATTTTCACGCAGCAAGCGCGCGATCAACTCGGCGTGATGCACGACCTCGAACCCTCCCCCGAAGCGCGGATATTCATTCTTGAGCACATGGAAGCAGTGCGCGCAGTGGGTGACGATGCGTGGCACGCCGTGGCGCTGCAAAGTCTCGATATTCTGCAAGGCCAGTTGCTGGAACAAGCCCTCCTCACCCAGGCGCCGCGCCGGATCGCCGCTGCAGACTTCATCCGTGCCCAGAAAGCTGAGTTGGATGCCGGCGGCACGCAGTACCGTCGCCGTCGCTTTCACGATCGCGGCGATCCGGGCGTCGTAATTCGCCGCGCAGCCGGTCCAGTAGAGGTAATGTTCGGGCGCGCTCCCGTTGACCTGAACATTCATCGTGTCCTCCATGCGCTATGAGCCTGCGCGAGCCGTCAAGTCCCGCGCGAGTTGCAGGCGGTTGGATGCCGGCAAGCCGTAAGGGTTGAAGCTGCGCCCCAGATTGCCGAGCAACTCCGTTTGTTTTTTGTCCAACTGCTGGCGCGTCACCAATTCGCGGCGAAAGGGTACGATATAGTCCACCGGGCGGATCAACACCGGGCAGGCTTCCACGCAGGCCGCGCAAGTGGTGCAGGCCCATAGCTCCGCCGCCGTAACAGCGCCCCCAGTGAGTAAATCCGTGTTCTTGTCGCCCTGGAGATACCGCCAGCGCAGAGTCTGCACCAACCGGCGTGGCGACAGGGCAGTCCCCATGGCGAATGCTGGGCAGGCGTTCTCGCAGCGCCCGCAGTTGGTGCAGGCCATGAGCGCAAAGCGCGCGCGCGGGTCCAAATCCGCCAAGCTGGCGGCGCCCACTTTGACGTCGAAATTGCCGCTCGCCTGCAACTCGCGCAGATCGAAAGGTGTCGCCAGTTCGATCTGCGGCTGTCCGGGATGGACCAAGAGATTGAGCGGCGCGGCGAATGAATGCAGGAAGGTCGAGTAAGGCAGCGCCGCGAGCAGGGTGAATGCGACCAAGGCATGGCTCCACCAGAGTGCGATATAGACGATCTGCGCCGTCGTATCGCCGGTGCGCGCCGGAAGCAGATGGGACACCTGCCAGCCGACCCAAGACCAGTCGGCCCAGGGCTGCGGATTCACGGCGAGGCGTAAGCCTTCCAGGGTAAAGCCGGTCACGCCCAGGTAGAGAAGTCCGGCAATGAGTGCGATGAACTGCCACTGGATGCGGCGCTGGTCGGCGCTCGCCGCGCGGAGCTTGGCGAGCCGCCAGACTAGGGCGGTGGCGAGGCTGGCAACGAAGATCGCGCCCAGTAGGTCCAAGACCGCTTCCAGGTAAAGATAACGATTCCCTTGCAACAGCCGGGCGCCGAAGGGGTGGAACACATCCCAATCGAGGGCGACCAGCGTGGTGCCCGCCAGCAGCGTGAGAAATCCATAAAAAATGCCAAGGTGCGGCCAGCCGCGCGGCTTTTGTGCGACCCGCGCCTGGCCCAGGCCATAGCGTAGCAAGCGCCGTACCCCGGCCATGACCCCGCCTGGGCCGGCGGCGATCAGCGCGCCTAGGCCGAGCGCGCGGAATCGCCAGTACAGGCCAAGGCCCAACGCCACCGCGAAGGGTGCAAATACCGCATACAGCAGCACGGGCGTGCTGTCCGGCAGCAGGCCAAAGGTGTCACGGACGGGCATCGGCGTGGTCATGATAGCGCAAGCCAGCCCACCGACTCAGGCCGGATAGCCAGAGTCGGGGTTATGCGCTGGCTGCGTGTTCAGGCCGCGTTCGGCATCGTTGTGACGGTGCCAATGCCTTCCATATCCTTGCTGAATTCGACCGCTTCATTGTCCATGAAGCAGCGCGGGTTGAACTGCGGGTGCGCCATCACACCCCAGATCTTGCGCCGTTGCATGCCCATGTTGCCGGCGTCATAGATCGGGAAACACAGCATGTCACGCATGAATTTATCGAGCGGATGGCTGCGCCGATCGTAGCTGTTGACGCCCATCACCCGCATGCAGTCATAGACGACTTGGGTGCAAACTTCACCGGGGTAAATCTTGGACATGGCGCCGAGTGCGTGATTTTCGCAGTCGTAAAGATCGGCGTAGTAGCCCGCTTTCCAGCACAAGTAGCGACACGCTTCGATACGCATGGCGATGTCGGTCAGCATATAGCCCACGTTCTGATGATAAATGATAGGGTCTTTGCCGCCAGCGGTGTAGGTTTTGCACCATTGCAAGGTGTATTCGTAAGCCGCGCGGGCGGTGCCTACCGCGGCAATGCCGGCGACCGGGCCGGACCAGGTGAAATCCTTGCTGATCACGAGGTCGCCGTCGCCCAATGCAAATACGTTTTCCTCGGGCACTCGGGCGTTGTGGAAGCGGATGTCGCTGTTGACATTGAGGCGCTGGCCCATCTTATCGATGCAGGGTTCGTAGGTCACGCCGGGCGTGCCGCGCGGCACGAGAATGCACGACAAACCGCCTTTGCCGCCTTTCGTGCGGTCGGTGCGAACCACGACCGTGTTGACGTCGGCGCCTTTCATATCCCAGCCGGCCGCGTTCGACGGCCAGAATTTGCGGCCATTGATGATGTATTCACCGTTCTTGAGGTCGGCCGTCACCTGTATACCCGCTTTGGGGTCAGGGTGGTCGAAATTCGCGGTTCCGCCAGGGGAGCCCGCGGGCTCGGACACCACCCAGCCGGCCAGATAGCTATGGGTTGGATCGCTGCACGCTTGGCCGATCCATTTCTTTTTCTGCGCCTCCGAGCCGAACCATACCAAGGGCATCAGCGCCAGACCATTCACCAGCAGGACGCATCCGAACCCTGGGTCGACCGCGCCGATTTCCTCCACGGCAATGAGTACGTCCATATTCGAGAGCCCGCCGCCGCCATATTCCTGGGGAAGAAAGCCAGTCGCGAATCCCATTTCATAGGCTTTCTGGTAAACCGGTTTGATCATCTGAAACCCTTTGTGAGGATCTGGCTCGGCATCCGCTGCGCGGATGATCGGTTTGAGAATGTCTTGTGAAAATTCGCGGGCTGTTTTTTGCAGGGTTTTTTGTTCAGGAGTCAATGAAAAATCGATCATGGCGATTTCCTCCAATCTTTGGTGTTTGACTGTGCGGATGTTCCCGTCCGGCCTAGGGTGCTTATCTTCGCATCACCTGCGCCAAGCACCTCGGAAATTCGGGCGGCGTTCGGGTCGAGTATTATTAATGTAGTTTAATCTGTTTTAATAGTCAAAACAGAATTTATCACTTTTCTAACAACTTGTGCAATCGCCCTGTTTTATTATGTATTTCGATAGGGTATTCTTTGCCTTATGTAGTTTTGCCATGGCTTTGGTGAAAGTGAGGTTTGCATGATTAAAGGAGTAACAAGTGCCTTTCGGCGGAAATAGCCAACAGCAGGTGCTGGCCCAATTGCTCGAAAACAAAACGGGCATGACGGTCGATGAACTCGCCGATTCGTTGCAGTTGGGCCGTACCGCCGTGAATCAGCACCTCTTGGTGCTGGAGCGCGAAGGTTATGTGACGAAAGCCGCGCCGCGTAAAACCGGCGGCAGGCCGGGGCGCAATTACGTACTGACCGAGCAAGGGACGAATCTATTCCCGAAGAATTACTCGTGGTTCTCGAAACTCTTGATCGAAACCTTGAAGGAGCAAATGGGCGAAGAGGAACTCGCGCGTTATCTCTATGAACTCGGCATCAAGATGTCGGCCAGCATGATTCCTCGTTTAATCGGCAAGAACCGCGCCGACCGAGTCGCGGAGATCGTCAAGATCATGAACGAGACTGGATTCATCGCCCGCGCAATCGCGCCCGCTGGCGCGGACAAGATTCCGCGCATCGAGTGCAAGAACTGCGTTTATCACGATCTTGCCAAGGACTATCCGGCGGTGTGCCGATTCGACATCGGTTTTCTGTTTGGGTTGATGGGTGCCGAAGTCGAACACCAGGAGTGTATGCAGCGCGGCGGCGACGCTTGCCGCTTCCGCTTTCATCCGCATGCCTGAAGGCAAAGAGACGTACCTGGTTTTCCGCTGCGCTCATGGCGATTGATTTCACCCTGACCAGCGCACAAAAAAAACTCCAGCGCACGGCGCGGGAATTCGCGCTGGAAATCCTCCAGCCGTTGGTGCGCAAAGCCGACGACGAGCCCGACACCCAGAAAGCTTTCCAGTTGATCAAGGGCGCTAACATCGAAGCGTATAAGCTCGGCTTCGCGATGGGCTTTTTACCGCGCGAATATGGCGGCGGCGGCGTGAGTAATGTCGATTTGCAAATCGTCGCCGAGGAAATCACCGCGGTCGACCCCGGCTTCGCGACGATCCTGCTGGTGAACGGCCTGGCGCTCATGCCCCTCGCTTGGTTCGGCTCCGAAGCGCAAAAGCAACAATGGCTAGGTGCGGCAACCCGCGACCCGCGCGGCGAGTATCTCGCGGGCTGGGTGGTGTCCGAGCCTGCCGGCGCGCCCGGCGGCACCGCCAACTTCGATCATCCCGGCGCGCATCCCGCCGGGATCGGATTGCTTGCGCACCACGATAAAGCCAGGGGCGAATACGTATTGAACGGCGCCAAGCAGTGGCCCGGCAACGCCGGCGGCTGGGATTTGCAGGGCGCCAATGTCAACGTGTGCATCGTCCGCACCGACCCTAAGAAAGGCGGTAAGAGCGGACTCAGCGCGCTGCTCGTGCCGCGTGGCACACCTGGCCTCGCCTATCGGCAGCCCATCTCCAAGATCGGCCATCGCTTGTGCCAGAACAACACGATGGTGTTCGACAATTGCCGAATTCCGGAAGAAAACGCATTCGCCATCGGCGACGGCGACCTCGTCATCAGCAAGGCATTCACCTGGTCCGGCCCAGTAGCGGCAATCGCGGCGGTGGGTGTTGCGCGGGCCGCTTACGAATATATCCTGCAATGGGCGAAAACGTATACGGCGGGCGGCAATCAACCCATTCTCCACCATCAAGCCGTCGGCTATTTGCTGGCGGAAGTGGCGATGACCATTGAGGCGTGTCGCGCGTTTTCCTGGAAAGCCGCCCACTATCTCGATCTGCACAAAGCGGAAGGCCATGCGATTGGCGCGATGGCCAAGGTTTTCTGTAGCCAGCAGTTGTTCCATATCGTTTTCAAGGCGCTGCAAGCGATGGGCGTCAATGCGCTGGACAAAACCCATCCAGTCGAGAAACACCTGCGCGAAGCGCTGGTACTGCCTCTTTATGACGCCGGCAACATCGGCATGCAGATGCGCAAGATCTGGGGCGTGATGCTTGATCCGGATTTCGACCCCAGGGCGCTTGCCGACTCGAAAGCGATCAAGTTCAAGAAATCGATGGAAGGGGCCGGCGCCCAGATTGTAGAATGAGCGCCGCGGCCGGTAACAAGATGACTCTTACCCCTATTATTTCCCGTCGATGAAATCCAGCACCGCTCGGGTATAGCCTGCCGGGTCTTGCAGCATCGCGAAATGGCTGGCCTCGGGCAGGATGACGAGCTTCGCCCCAGGAATCGTGGCGGCCAGATAATCGGTATGCTTGCGGGTGATGGCTTCGTCATGATCCCCTAGCACGACGGCGGTCGGCACCTTGATCGCCGCCAGTTGTTCCTGGCTCCAGTTTGGTTGGCTTTCCCACATGTGGCTGATCTGCTCGACGAAGGCATCGTACTGATCCGGCGTTTTCGACAGGCGTTTGTAGTCCTGGCCGGCGCGCTCGATATAGGCCGAAAATGTCTTGTTCTGCATGACCCCGGGATCGACCCCATCGACGGTCGCGTTCGCCGCCTGGGCGAACAGTTTGGTCAGCCGCTCGGGATGCTTCATGGCGATGTCCAAGCCGATGATGCCGCCATCGCTCCAGCCGACCAGCGCCACCTTGTCGATCTTGAGAAAATCGAGCAGCGCCAGGTAATCCGCGGCCATGAGGTCATAACCGTAAGGGTCGGCATTGCGCGTCGAGCGGCCGTGGCCGCGGCTGTCGGCGACGATGACGGTATGGGTCTTGGCGAGTTCCGCGACCTGATTGGCCCAGATGTCGGCATGGCCGAGGCCGCCATGGATCAGCAGCATCGGGTCGCCCGCGCCGTAAACCGCATAGTACATCTCGATCCCATTGACCGGCGCGAAGCCGGATTTGTCCGCCTTCGGCATCGCTGGCGGCGTCGGCAGCGTCAGCCAGCGCTCTTCGGCATGGGCAGGAGCGGACAACCAGGAAATGGCCAGCAGGCAGGCCGTTGCAAACAGGGTAAACGCGCGCATCTGGTGGACTCCTTATAGGCTGAAACCGCCATCGACGATGAGAATCGTGCCGGTCGTATAGGCCGATTCGTCGCTCGCCAGATAAAGCGCCGCCGCCGCCACTTCTTCGGCGGTGCCGAGCCGCCCCATGGGTTGGCGGGCGATGAACGCCTTGCGCGCTTCCACCGGGTCAGCGAAGGCGTTGATGCGGTCGTCGAGCGACGGGTCTGGATGGTGCCCGGGCAGATCGCATTACAGCGGATGCCTTGGCGGATGAAATCGGCGGCGACGGATTTAGTCAGGCCGATGACTGCGGCCTTGGTGGTGCCATACACGAAGCGGTTGGGGATGCCGCGCACCGAGGATGCGCCCGAGGCAATGTTGACGATGGAACCACGCCCCGCTTTCAGCATAGCCGGTAAAAAGGCTTTGATGGTGCGGTACATCGATTTGATGTTGAGGTCGAACGAGAACTCCCAGGCTGCGTCGTCGCATTCCAGAATGGTGCCGTGGTGGACAAAGCCCGCGACGTTGTGGAGGATGTCGATGGCGCCCAGTTCCGCGGCCAGCGCGTTGACGGCGGCGCCGTCGCGCACGTCGAGCTTACGGGCGGTGATGTTGGGGTGATCGCCGAGGTCGCCGAATTTGTCGGTATCGACGTCGGTGGCGATCACCCGCGCGCCTTCGGCGGCGAACGCCAGCGCCGAAGCCCGGCCTATGCCCTGGGCGGCGGCGGTGATCAGTGCTTTCTTGCCGGCTAATCGTTGGCCCATGTGTTCTCTCACTCCGTAGCGTTGATCTTGGTTTGTTCCCGCCATTGTACGAAACAATTGAAACAAAGTGCTGAGCTACGCGACATTCGCCAGAAACACGAGGCGCGTATTCTGGCCCCATTGATCGAACGGGCCATAAACCCGGATCGATAGGAAAATGGACAAAACTCGAACTTAACATCCAAACATCATCGTAGGAGTTACGCACATGTTCAGCAATCGCAAATGGGTTTCACTGCTGTCCGCTCTGGTTTTTCCGCTTGCCGCTTCCGCCGTCGAACTGCAACCCATGCAAGCCCACACCGTCGATCTCGGCGGCCAGACTGCGGTGATCTACTACACCGAAGCCAAAGGCAACTATGAGGTCGTCACCACGGTCGCGGCCAATGAGGGCGAAGGCTTGGCGATGCGCTACGTCACCACCGTAGCGCCCGGCGGCCATGCGGCGCTGATGTTGGCGAATGGCTACCAGGCGGTGGTCGATGTCGTGGATCAGGCCGGTCTGGTGACGGTGGAAGTCAGCGATCGAGTGCGCTACGCCTCGGCGCAGTAACCGGATGGTTCCACTCGGTGGGTGCAGGCCAGGGAAGGCCGGCGTGTCGGCGGGGTAGCGGGACGCTCCCCGCGCGCCGCTTCAATCGTCGGTGGTGGGTACGAACATGTAGCCCGCGCCGCGCACCGTTTTGATCGATTGCGGCTTGGCGGGGTCGGCTTCGATCTTGCGCCGTAAGCGGGTGATGCGGATATCGATGCTGCGGTCGAACGGGTCCCAGCCGCGGCGGTGGGCGAGTTCCAGGAGTTGATCGCGGTTCAACACCCGGTTGGGGTGGTCGGCGAACGCTTTCAGCAGGTCGAACTCCATGCTGGTGAGCGGCACTTCCTGGCCCTCCAGGGTAAACAGGCGGTGCGATTCCAGATTCAGCACGCATTGGCCGAAGCGTATGCCTTTCGGTGTCGCCGCCATGGTGGGTTTGGCAGGCGCTTTGGGCGCTTGGCTGGCAAGGCGGCGCAGCACGCTTTTCACCCGCGCCAGCAGTTCGCGTAAATCGAAGGGTTTGGTGATGTAGTCATCGGCGCCGACTTCCAGGCCGACGATCCGATCCACCACGCCAGAGGCGGCCGTCACCATGATGATACCGAGCGTGTGGTGCTCGCGCAGATAGCGCGCTAGGCTCAAGCCGTCCTCGCCGGGCATGGCGATGTCCAGCAGCACCAATTGCGCGGGTTTTTCGCCGAGGATGCGGCGCAAGTCGGCGCCGCCAGCGGCGGCGCTCACCGTGTAGCCTTGGCGGCCGAGATATTCGGCGACCATTTCGCGGAGATCGGGCTCGTCATCGACAACGATGATATGGATGTTGTCGGCCATGCAGCGTCAGCCCTCGGAGTGATTGGCGTCGAGCAAAGCGCTCACCATGCGTAATACCTCATCGACATTGAACGGTTTCTCGATGACCGGGATCGCGGGGTCGAACTGCAGTGCGCGCGCACCGCCCAGCGTATCGCCGGTGATGTAGATCAAGCGTTTGACCATCTGGGGTTGGGTTTCCAGTAGGATGCGGTAAAGACCCGGACCGTCCAGATCGGGCATGCGCAAATCGCAGAGGATGAGATCGACCGAATCGCGCGCCAATTTCTCCAACGCCTGGCGTCCGCTCGCCGCAGTCTGCGTAGTATAACCTTGCTTGGTCAGAATTTCGGTCAATAGCGCGACGATTTCCGGCTCGTCATCGACGATCAGAATGCGATGCCCGGAACGCACCGCCGGTTGTACGCTTTCCTCGGCCAGCGCCGCTTGTTGGCTGCCTTCGCCAAGCGGAAACGTGATGACGAAGTGGGCGCCGACGGGGCTGTCCTCGACCCGTATCGCGCCGCCATGGGCGGTGACGATGCTATGGCAAATGGAAAGGCCGAGGCCGGTGCCCATGCCGGTAGGCTTGGTGGTGAAGAATGGATCGAAAATGCGCGGTCGCAGCTCAGGCGCGATACCGGGGCCGTTATCCGCGACCTCCAGGCGGATGCACTCATCGGCGAATACGAAACGGGTCGCGATGGTAAGTCGCCGCGCGCCGTCAATTTCTTGCAGTGCTTGTTGGGCGTTGACGATCAGGTTGAGGAGCAGCCGCCCGAGCTGATCCTGATCGCCCCACAGCGGCGGCAGTTTCGGCGCAAGGTCGAGTTGCACCTGGATGTCGTTGGACTTGAGTCCGCACGTGGTGAGGTCGAGGGCGGACTCGATGACCGCGTTGAGATCGACCTTGCCGCGCTCCGCCGGGCGTTGGCGCGCCATCGCCAGGAAGGTCTTGACGATGCGCGCGCAGCGTTCGGCGGCGGTGCGGATCTTGAGCGCGCGCTTGGCGGTTTCGCTGTCCGGCGCGAATTGCTCCATCATCAGCGCCTGGCCGACCACGATCGCGAGCGGATTGTTGAGTTCGTGGGCCACGCCGGCGAGCAGGCTGCCGAGCGCGCTCATTTTCTCGGCTTGGTAGAGGGCGTCGCGCTGGCGCGCGATTTCGGCTTCCGCGGCTTTGCGCTCGCTCAAGTCGATCAGAATGCTGACACAAGCCGGTTCGCCGTCATAGATGATGCGCTTGACGTCACCACCGCCGGCAGTGCCGTGCCGTCCAGGCGCTTCAAGCTGAGTTCGGTATTCTCGACCGTGCCGGTATTGCGGAACTGGTGGAGAAAATAATGGCGTTGCTGGTGGTCGGCAAAAAACTGCGCCGCCGTCAGCCGCGCCAGCGAGGCGGCATCCTGCGGGGTACGGAACAGAGCCGCCGCCAACGGGCTTGCGTACAGCACCTGCCCGTGGCCGTTGACGGCATTGATCGCCACCGGAATGCTTTCAGCGATGGTGCGAAAACGCTGCTCGCTGTTGCGCAGTTCGTCATCCACCCGGCTGCGTTCGATGATGCCGGCGAGCAGCGATGCCGCCGTTCGCAATACGTCGACCTCGGCGCCGTTCCAGTCGCGCTCGGCCTGGCAATCGTCGAAGCAAATATGCCCCCACCATGCGCCCTCGACCATGATCGGTACCGACAGAAACGACAGCGTATTCTGGCGTTCGAACTCGGCGCGCAGATAAGCCGTAAGCTCGGACGCTTTGGCCTGCACGATGGCGCCGCGCTTGCGCCGTTCCACCCAGTCGCTCAGCATGGGGTCGGCGTCAGCCAGATTCTCGTCCTGATAATGCGGGTCGTCGCTCAGTGTGACCACGCCCGGGGCCGCCCAGTCAAAGCGGACGCTTTGCGCGAGTTCACCGCTTGGCAGGGTTTGCACTTGCAAGACCGCCACCCGACTCACCCGCGCCGCATGGCCGAGGCGGGCCAGCAAGTCGTTGACCGCGAGTTGCCAGCTTTGCTTGCCGATCAAGCGGGTGGCGGCGTAGCTGATCGCTTCCAGCATTTCCGCTTGGGCGCGGAAGCGCGCTTCGCTGGCGCGCAACTCGGCGTCGACTCGGCTGCGTTCGACGATGCCAGCCAGGAGCGCGGCGGCGGTTTTCAGTACCTCGATGTCGACGGCGCTCCAATGCCGCTCGCTGCGGCAATCGTCGACATCCAGCGAACCCCAGCACACGCCGCCGATCATGATTGGCACCGATACGAAGGTCAGCACGCGATGGCGGTCATGCTTCATGGTGAGGCGCAGCGAATCAGGAAGCTGCGAAAAGCGATACTCGATGATTTCACCGCGCAGCAGTCGCTCGTTCCAGTCGCGCACGATGGGGTCGGCATCCACCATCGCCACTTCGCGGTACTCGGAGTCGTCCAGGATGCTGCTCACCTCGGGCAGGCGCCACTCGTAACGGCACGCCCAGACCGCGCCGATACGGGGCCGGTCGTAGCATTGGAACACCAGCACCCGGCAGGCGGTTAAAGCGGTGCCGATTTTGGCGAGCAGTTCGGTGATGGTGCTGGCGAAATCGGCGTTGCCGATCAGGCGGGTGGCGGCATAGCTCACCGCGCTCAGCATGTTGGCCTGGCGCGACAGCTCGACTTCGCGGCGCTTCAAGTCGGTGATGTCGGAGCGCACGCTGATGGTGCCGCCGTCGCGGGTGCGGCGGTCGGTACAGCGAATCCATGAGCCGTCGGCGAGCGGGATGTCGAACGACTCGCCGCTGTTCTTGCGCTGTGTCAACCGTTCGGCGATCCACGTCTGCGGATCGGCGGCGGCTTCCGGGAACATGCCGCGTTCCACCCCGGCGCGCAGCAAGTCGATCCAGGCCATGCCCGGCCTGATGACGTCGGCGATGGCGTGGTTGATCTCGCGATAGCGCTGGTTACAGAGTAGCAGGCGTTCGTCCTGATCGTAGAGAGCGACGCCTTCGGTGAGGCTCTCGATGGCGTCGGAGAGGCGTGCTTGCAGGGTTTCGACTTGGCTTTGCGCTTGCACGCGCTCGCTGACGTCGCTCCAGAAGCTGATCATTCCGCCACTCTTGGTCGGGCGTTCCTCGAGTTGCAGCCAGCCGCCGCCGCGGCGGCGCAGAATGATGCCGCCGCGCAGCGCCCCGCTCGCGTTCAACGCCCGCGCGAGCGGTATGCTCTCGCGCCAGTGTTCGCTCGGGTCGATGGTGTGCTCGGCGTGGCGCAGCAAGTGTTCCTGGTAAGGCGTTCCGCTCAGGTTCAGATCGACGCAATACGGAAACATCTGGGTGTACATCTTGTTGGCCGACACAAAACGGCCATCGGCGCCGAACAGCGCGAACGCGATATCGATGTTGGCGAACGCATCTTTGAGATCCGGCCAGTCCTGGGCTGCCAAGCCGTCTTCGGTGAAATCGACCCAGGTTTTCAGGAGATAGCCGTTTTCCAGGCGCTGGCTGTCGCTCTTGATCCAACGTCCGTCCTTGCGCTGATAGATGAACGGATCGCGTTGCGTGCGGTGGCGCTCTAGGCCGGCTTCGAGGTGCTGCTCGATGGCGGCGAGTTCCGCGCTGGGCAGATTGACTTCGTAAAAGCGGCGGAGCGTTTCCCGGTACGGCAAGCCCGGCGCGAGAATATCCGCTTCCTCGGGAAAGATGGCGAGATAGGTTTCGTTCCAACTGACGATGCCATCGTCACGGTCGAACACGCACATCGCGATGCGCTGGCGATCCAGGGTGGTACGCAAGGCCGCCAGGGCGTCGAAGCCGGTCGGTGTCAGCGCAGGATTTTCGATCACACTGGAAGTCATAGGGCTGAAAAGCGGCGCGTGGCGCCTACGCTATGGTTGCGGTCATGGTACGTGCTCATGCCCGATACGGGAAGCAGTTTGACCACTATTTCATCACAAGCGGAGATCGAGATGAATACCATCCGTTCGTTGGGCGCGCTGCTGCTGGCAGGCTGGGTCTGCGCCCGTGCCGAACCGCTTTACACCGTGGTCGATGGCGTCCGCGTCGATGCGCGTACCTTTGCCGGCTGGCGCGTGCTGCGGGAATTCGATTGCGCGCGCTGCCACGGGCCCACTTACGCCGGCAGTGTCGGGCCATCGTTGCTGGAATCGGTCACCCAACGCAGCCAGGAACAGTTCTTGAGACTGCTACGCGATGGCGTCATCGAGCGCGGAATGCCGGGTTATGGCGCGGTGGCGCGCGTCATGGGCAATGGTGAGGCGATTTACGCTTACCTCAAGGGCCGGGCAGAAGGCGCCATCCGTCCTGGCAAGCTGGAAAAACTTCTCTGAACTCGGTGCGCGCCGCGCGCTGAAACAATCTGAAACAATTGCGCGTGTCGAGGACATTCGACGGAAACGCAGGGCTGGCATCCTGTGCATCATCGTAGAACGAGGTATGTACTGGAGAGTCGCCATGAAAACTTATCCCTATCAAAGCGTGCAAGTCGCGGAACGCATCAGCGATGGTTACGAGTGCCACATTACCGCGCTGGCCGGTGCGGCGGTGCCGTCAAGCCGCTTGCCGCGCCCGTTGACACGCGCCCTTGGCCGCTGGCGGCAAGCGCGGGCGCAACGCGCCACCGAACGGGCACTGATGGCCTTGGACGATCACACGCTGAAAGATATCGGCGTCAATCGTTCCGCCATTGTCAGCCTCGCCCATGAACTCCATCAGCCGCGTGCGGTGCGCGTGATGGCGCCGATGAAGCGCGGATCCGTTGGTACGCTGGCAACCATAGAGACGCAAGTGGCCTGAGCTTGGATTCGCGCCGGCGGTAAATGTGAGCGGCAATGCAATGATGAAGATTGTAGTGTTTATCTTTTTGCTGGTGGGCACGTTGCCCGGTGCCTGGTCATCAGACCTGGGCGCCGAGGTGGCGGCAGTCGACAACGGCCTCGTGTATTACTTCACCAGCGCCAGTGATAGGGAGCGGTTTCTCGCCCAGTCTACGCACGCCGAAATCTGGGATCAGGCGGCTGCGCAGCGCAATCTGGCGCTCGGGCGATTGGTCGCCGTCAAGCCGGCGAGCCAGGATTCGGGGCTGATCGGCGCAAGGGATAACAACGCTAGGCTGGTCGCCAAGGCCGATGCCATCTGGCAGCGCGTCATGGACAGACGGATCGCGTTCGCCTTGCGCTGAACGTGGGCTAGGGCGGCGTGGCGAACCGCCCTGGGAACGGATTGGCGCTCAGGCGTGTATGCGCCTCGCGGGCCGAGACTGTGAGCGGTGCGCTGCCGCGCGCGCGAAACAACGCCAGCCCGATCACGCCGACATTGCGGGTATCGGCGTGTTTCTGCGCGGCGTAGGATTCGGCGACGGTGCCGAAGCGGAACGCCGCGACCTGGTCGGCGCTGCGGCGAAAGCCTTCGATGACGATATGTTCGTTCGGGTTCAGAATATAACCGCGTTTGCTGAATGCCGCCGGGCGGCCATCGATCACATCCAAGCCATCGACCGAAGCCACCATTTCCAGCCGCGCCGGCGAACGGTTCTCCAGGTAAATGCCATAGCGCGCGCCTTGCTCGCCTTGCACGAAATAGCGGTTGCCCAACGCCAGACCCGCCCAAAACCGCCCCTGGCCGGCGGCACGATCTTCGTCGGTGATGCCGAAACGGATCGCGCCATCCAGAATCTCGAACGCCTGCTCGCGGGCGCGCTCGAAGCCGCCGGTCATGGCGCCCAGGCCGGCGCGATTGTTGTAGTAAATCGCGATCACCCGATCCGGGCTATCGAAAGCCGCTCGCTCGAACGAGACGAAGCTTACGCTGGAGTCCACGTTTTCGCCCCAGGCGGTGGCGAGGCCGGGGCGCGTCGGGGCGGCGGATTCGGCGGTGCTCGCGCCGACGGCATCCGCAACCGCTGGGCTGGCGGCGGGGACCATGGGTTCGGTGGCGCAGCCGGTGATGAGTAGCATCAGCACAACGGCAATGCCAGTCCAAACATGGAGGAAATCGTTGTATAGGTCCGAAACGTAAGGGCGAAGAACGCGCATGCGGGCAACCAAGGTCGAAATATTTACAGAGTTTTTACACCGCAAACAATAAGTTTTGCAACATCTTTATCGCTCAAACCTTATGGTAACGATCACTGCATCCATTCATGGAGAGTGATCATGGACTTACTCTATCTTGCCATTGTTGTGCTGCTTGCCATCGTCAGTTTCGCTATCGTTGCCGGCTGCGCCCGGCTCGGAGGTGGGCGATGACCTGGCTCTACCTCGCGGGTGGTATTGTGGTCATACTGTTGTTTTTTTATCTCATCATCGCTCTGCTCAAACCCGAATATTTCCTATGAGCACGCATGCAATTCTGCAACTGGGAGTTTATCTTGCGCTGCTGTTGAGCCTGGTCAAGCCTCTCGGCGGCTATATTGCAACACTAGCGCGGGGTGATGGGGTCGGGCTTCATCGGTTCGGAAAACCACTGGAGTCCGCGATTTATCGCCTCGGTAATATCCAAGCCGATACCGAGATGGGCTGGCGGCGTTACGCGCTCGCGCTGCTCGTCTTCAATCTACTCGGCGTGCTCACGGTATACGCGGTGCAGCGGCTACAAGCGTATCTGCCCTTGAATCCCCAGCGGTTCCCGAATGTGAGCGCCGATTCGGCGTTCAACACCGCGGTGAGTTTCGTCACCAACACCAACTGGCAGGGTTACGGCGGCGAAACGACGATGGGCTATCTCACCCAAATGCTGGCGCTCGCCGTGCAAAATTTCTTATCGGCGGCGACCGGCATCGCCGTGGCGCTGGCGCTGGTGCGCGGCTTCGCGCGCCACGGCGCGGCGACCATCGGCAATTTTTGGGTCGATCTGACGCGCATCACGCTTTATCTCTTGCTGCCCTTGTCGTTGGTGCTGGCGTTGGTGTTGCTGAGCCAAGGAGTGATCCAAACTTTCTCGGCTTACAAAGAAATCGCCACGCTGCAGGATGGACAGTCACGAACCCTGGCGTTAGGGCCGGTGGCGTCGCAGGAGGCGATCAAGATGATTGGCACCAACGGCGGCGGTTTCTTCAACGCCAATTCGGCACACCCTTTCGAGAACCCGACGCCGCTCGCGAATTTCCTACAAATGCTGGCCATCTTCGCGATCCCAGCGGCAATCTGCTACAGCTTTGGCCGGGCAGTCGGCGACACCCGCCAGGGCTGGGCATTGCTGGCGGCCATGGCGATAGTGTTTGTGGCGATGGCAGGCGTCGCCACCTGGGCCGAGCAGCAGAGCAACCCGTTATTGACGGCTGTTGGCGTAGATCCCGCCGGCGGCAATATGGAGGGCAAGGAAACCCGCTTCGGTATCATTGCCTCGGCGCTGTTCGCCGCCATCACCACCGCCGCCTCGTGCGGCGCGGTCAACGCCATGCACGATTCGTTTATGCCGCTCGGCGGGCTGGCGCCGCTGTGGTTGATACAACTCGGCGAAGTCATCTTCGGCGGGGCGGGGTCGGGTCTATACGGCATGTTGATCTTCGCCCTGCTGGCGGTGTTCATCGCCGGTCTCATGATCGGCCGCACGCCGGAATATCTGGGCAAGAAGATCGAGGCGTTCGAGGTCAAGATGGCGGCGATCGCGATCCTGATCACGCCAGCGCTGGTGCTGACGGGGACGGCTATCGCCGTACTCACCGAGCCCGGCAAGGCGGGTATTTTGAACCCGGGCGCGCATGGCTTCAGCGAAATTCTCTATGCCTTTTCTTCCGCTGCCAATAACAACGGCAGCGCGTTCGCCGGATTATCGGTCAATACGCCGTTTTATAACATTCTACTAGGGGTAGCGATGTGGTTCGGGCGCTTCGCTGTGATCGTGCCGGTGCTCGCGCTCGCGGGGTCCTTGGCCGCGAAAAAACGCCTCGCCCAGACCAGCGGCTCATTGCCCACCTACGGTCCGCTGTTCGTGGTGCTCCTGATAGGCACCGTGCTCATCGTCGGCGCGCTTACCTATTTGCCAGCGCTCGCGCTCGGTCCGCTGGTCGAGCATTTGACGTTATTAGAATCGGTTCATTGAAAAAAGTAACCCTATGATGATCGCCAAAACTGCTTTCCAATCCTTGCTCGACCCTGAGTTACTGTGGCCGGCGCTAGGCGCGGCGTTCAAGAAGCTGGCGCCGCAGGCGCAGCTGCGCAACCCGGTGATGTTCGTGGTCTATGTCGGCAGCCTCTTCACCACGGTATTGTTCTTCCAGGCGCTGGGTGGCAACGGCGAAGCGCCCGCCGGGTTCATCCTGACCATTAGCTTGTGGCTATGGTTCACGGTGCTATTCGCCAATGCCGCCGAGGCGCTGGCGGAAGGCCGCGGCAAGGCCCAGGCCGCGGCGCTGCGCGGCGCGAAACAGAGCGTGTATGGCAAGAAGCTAGAAGCACCGCGCCGTGACGCCTACTACGTGCCTGTGCCGGGCAACGAGTTGCGCAAGGGCGATGTGGTGCTGGTGGAGGCGAATGATGTCATCCCCGCCGACGGCGAAGTGATCGACGGCGTGGCTTCGGTCGATGAGAGCGCCATCACCGGCGAGTCGGCGCCGGTCATCCGCGAATCGGGTGGCGATTTCAGCGCGGTGACCGGCGGCACGCGGGTATTGTCGGACTGGATCGTGGTGCGGGTCAGCGCCGATCCGGGTGAGGCGTTTCTGGACCGTATGATCGCGATGGTGGAGGGCGCCCAGCGCCAGAAAACCCCTAACGAAATCGCGCTGACCATCCTGCTGGTGGCGCTCACCCTCGTGTTCTTGCTGGTGACCGCCACTTTACTACCGTATTCGCTCTACAGCGTTACCGCGAGCCATTCCGGCGTGCCAGTCACCATCACCGTGCTGGTGGCGCTGCTCGTGTGCTTGATCCCCACCACCATCGGCGGGCTGCTGTCGGCCATCGGCATCGCCGGCATGAGTCGCATGCTGCAAGCGAACGTCATCGCGACCTCGGGGCGCGCGGTCGAGGCGGCGGGCGATGTCGATGTGTTGCTGCTCGACAAGACTGGCACCATTACCCTCGGTAATCGCCAGGCTGCACAATTCCTGCCCGCGCCGGGCGTGCGCGAGCAGGAACTAGCGGACGCCGCGCAGCTCGCCTCGCTCGCCGACGAAACCCCGGCAGGCCGCAGCCTCGTGGTGTTCGCCAAACAGCACTTCAATGTGCGGGTAGGGCGACCGGCCCGTCGCCTCTACAACACGCGCGCTTCGTACCCTTCACCGCCCAGACCCGCATGAGCGGCGTCGATCTGCCCGACCAGCAACTGCGGGTGCGGCGGATGCCATCCGCCGCCACATCGAAGCGTCGGGCCAACGCTGGCTGGATGCAGTCGGCGATACGGTCGACCAGGTCGCGCGGCGTGGTAGTACGCCGCTGGTGGTGGCCGGTGGCGCGCGCGTGCTTGGGGTGATCGAGCTGAAGGATATCGTCAAGGGCGGTATCCGCGAGCGTTTCGCCGAGTTGCGCCGCATGGGCATCAAAACCGTGATGATCACCGGCGACAATCGCCTTACCGCCGCTGCCATTGCCGCCGAGGCCGGCGTCGATGACTACCTCGCCGAGGCCACGCCAGAGGCTAAGCTGACGCTCATCCGCCGCCATCAAGCCGAGGGCCGCTTGGTGGCGATGACCGGTGACGGCACCAACGACGCGCCAGCGCTGGCGCAAGCCGACGTGGCGGTGGCGATGAACACCGGCACGCAAGCGGCTAAGGAGGCCGGCAATATGGTCGATCTCGACTCCAACCCCACCAAGCTCATCGAGGTGGTTGAGATCGGCAAACAGATGCTGATGACGCGCGGCGCGCTTACCACGTTCAGCATCGCCAACGACGTGGCAAAATATTTCGCCATCATTCCGGCGGCATTCGCAACCACTTATCCGCAGCTCGGCGCGCTCAATATCATGCACCTCGCGAGTCCCGCCTCGGCGATCCTAGCGGCGGTGATTTTCAACGCCCTCATTATCGTGTTCTTGATTCCGCTGGCGCTCAAGGGAGTGCGTTACCGGGCTCTGGGGGCGGCCATCCTGTTGCGGCGCAATCTCCTGATCTACGGGCTGGGCGGGCTGGTCGCGCCGTTTATCGGCATTAAACTGATCGATAGGCTGCTCGCCTTGTCCGGCTTGGCTTGAGGAGTGCGATGATCATGTTCACCCTGCTGCGCCCCGCGCTGGCGCTGTTTTTGATACTGAGCGCCGTCACCGGTGTGCTGTATCCGCTCGCCGTCACCGGCATCGCTAAGCTCACGTTTTCCCACCAAGCCGCCGGCAGCTTGATCGAGCGCGACGGCAAAGCCATCGGCTCGGCGCTGATCGGCCAGAATTTCACCGAAGCCCGCTATTTCTGGGGCCGGCCGTCGACCACCGCGCCCACGCCTTACAACGCCGCCGCCTCCGGCGGCTCCAACCTGGGGCCGACCAACCCGGCGCTGGCGGATGCGGTGCGCGGGCGCATCGCCGCGCTACGCCAGGCCGACCCCAGCCAGGCCGGTCCGGTGCCGGTCGATCTGCTGACGGCCTCGGCGAGCGGCCTGGATCCACACATCAGCCCGGAAGCCGCGCTTTACCAAGTCAACCGGGTGGCGCGCGCGCGCGGCCTTGCGCCCGAGCGGCTGCGGGAACTGGTGGGGGGTCACACCGAGAATCGCACCTTCGGCATCTTGGGCGAGCCGCGGGTCAACGTGCTTGCCTTGAATCTCGCCCTGGACGAATTGCGTTAGATCACCCATGGACGAGTCGCGCCCCGACCCCGACCAACTCCTCGAAGAGCTAAAGCGCGACGAGGAGAAAGAGCAGCGCGGGCGGCTGAAGATTTTTTTCGGCGCAAGCGCGGGTGTCGGTAAGACCTACGCCATGCTGCTCGCCGCCCAGGCGCAACGTGCGCAGGGCGTGGACGTGGCGGTGGGGGTAATCGAGACCCACGGCCGCGGCGAGACCGCCGCGCTGCTCGCGGGTCTGGAGGCGTTGCCGCCCAAGCGTATCGACTACCGCGGCAAACAACTCGTGGAGTTCGACCTCGACGGTGCGCTGGTGCGCAAACCGGCGCTGATCCTGGTCGATGAGCTGGCGCATTCCAACGTGCCCGGTTCGCGCCATCCCAAGCGCTGGCAGGACGTGGAGGAATTGCTGGCGTCCGGCATCGACGTCTACACCACCCTGAACGTGCAACACCTGGAGAGCTTGAACGACGTGGTCGGCAAGATCACCGGCGTCCGGGTGGCAGAGACCCTGCCGGATCGGGTGTTCGACCGCGCTGATGACGTGGCGCTGGTCGATCTCACCCCCGATGAGTTGCTGCGCCGCTTCGGCGAGGGCAAAGTGTATATGCCGCAGCAGGCCCAGCGGGCGCTCAAGCATTTCTTCCGCAAGGGTAATCTAATCGCGCTGCGGGAGCTGGCGCTGCGCCGCACCGCCGACCGGGTCAATGCCGACATGCGCGAATACCGCGCCGATCAGGCCATCCAGTGCGCTTGGCAAACCAAGGAGAGGCTGCGGGTGTGCGTCGGCCCCGACCCGGGTGCCGCCAATCTGGTGCGCGGGGCGAGCCGGCTGGCGGCCAAGCTTGATGCCGATTGGCTCGCGGTCTACGTCGAAACGCCGCGCCTTGAACGCTTGCCGCAGGCACGCCGCGAGCAAATCCTGAAAACCCTGCGCTTGGCGCAAGGGTTGGGCGCGGAAGCCGTCACCCTGGCCGGGACAGACCTCGCGGCCACGGTGCTGGATTACGCCCGGGTGCGCAACGTGTCGAGGCTGGTGGTCGGCAATCACCCTTACTGGCCTGGCGCGGCTGTGGCGGCCGGCGCTGGCGGAGCGGCTGGCCGAACGCGCGCGCGACGTCGATATCCATATCGTCGCCGGCGAGCTGGACGAGCGCGGGCGGGAGGGTGCGCCACCGGTCGAGAATACCATGCCGGTGCTCGGTACAGCGGGGCGACGCATCCGCTGGCGTCATTATCTGTACGCCGTTGCGGTGAGCGCCGCGACGACCGCGCTCACCGCCGCGCTGCTGCGTTTCTTCGACCTCGCAAACGTGGTCATGCTGTACCTACTCGGCGTGGTCCTGGTCGCGGTTTTTTTCGGGCGCGGGCCGGCGGTGCTGGCGTCTTTGCTCAGCGTCGCTGCTTTCGATTTCTTTTTTGTGGAACCGCAATTGTCGTTCACCGTCAACGACACCCAGTATGTGTTCACCTTCGCGCTGATGCTGGCGGTGGCGTTGCTCACCAGCAATCTCACCGCCAATCTGCGCTATCAGGCGCGTGTCGCCACCCGCCGGGAACAGCGTACCGGCGCGCTCTATGCGCTCGGCAAGGAACTCGCGGCGGCGCTTACGGGCGCGCAGATCGTCGAGATCTCCAGTCGCCATCTGCAAGCGGTTTTTCAGGCTCGGGTCGCGCTGTTGCTGCCTGATGGACAAGACCGCGTACGCCAACCCGACCCGGCGGCGGACGCTCCGGCAGTCGATGCCAGCATCGCGCAGTGGGTATACGATCACCAACAGGCCGCTGGCCTCGGCACCCACACGCTCTCGGCCAGTCCCGTGCATTACCTGCCGCTGCGCGCGCCCATGCGCACCCGTGGCGTGCTTGCCATCGCCCCGCGCGATCCGGGCCAGCTTGCAGTCCCGGAACAGAGCCGTCTGCTCGACACCTTCGCAGCCCAGATCGCGCTGGCGCTGGAGCGGGTGCATTACGTGGAAGTGGCGCGTGACGCGCTGGTCAGCATGGAATCCGAGCGGCTGCGCAATTCGCTGCTGAGCGCGATTTCGCACGATTTGCGCACCCCGCTCGCCGCTCTCGTCGGGTTGGCCGACACGTTGCTCGGCGAGCGCGAACCGGACCCGAAGACGCGCCGCGAACTGACGCACGCGATTCACGAAGAAGCTCTACGCATGAGCGGCTTGATGAGCAATTTGCTCGATTTGGCACGCTTGCAAGCCGGTGGCGTGCGGCTCAACAGGCAATGGCAAATGCTGGAAGAAGTGATCGGCGGCGCGCTGCGTGCGATGAGGAACCTACTGGCGAGCCATCGGATCGAATTGCGCTTGGCCCGTGATTTGCCCCTGGTAAATTTCGATGCCGTCTTGATCGAGCGCGCGCTGTGCAATTTGCTCGAAAATGCCACGAAATACACCCCCCCCGGCACGCTGATCGAAATCGCTGTGGAATCGCGCGACAAAGAAATCTGGTTGAGCGTGCAAGATAATGGTCCTGGCTTGCCGGCCGGCCTGGAGGACAAAATCTTCGGCAAATTCATCCGTGGCGAAAAAGAATCTGCCAAGCCGGGCGTGGGCTTGGGGTTGGCGCTATGCTGCGCCATCGCCGCCGTTCACAACGGCAGGATTTGGGCTGAGAACCGACCGCGGGGCGGCGCGCGCTTCACGCTTGCGCTGCCGCTCGGCGAGCCGCCGGCGTTGCCCGAACCGGATGATCCCGCACCTCCTCACACTGGCCCGGTGTCATGAGCGAATCCACGCCGACCATCGTGGTCATCGAGGACGACAAGCATATCCGGCGCTTTCTGCGCGCCGCGCTCGAAGCCGAGGCGATGACTGTACATGAAGCCGAAACCGGCCAGCGCGGTCTGATCGATGTCGCCACCCGCAAGCCCGATTTACTGATCCTTGATCTTGGTTTGCCCGATATGGATGGCGTCGAGGTGATCAGCGCGGTGCGCGGCTGGAGCGACATACCCATTATTGTGCTGTCCGCCCGTACCCAAGAGGCGGAGAAAGTTGGAGCTCTCGATGCCGGAGCCGATGATTACCTCGTCAAACCATTCGGTGTCGCTGAACTGCTGGCGCGTATCCGCGCCCACTTGCGCCGCACGTTGGCGAGCAGCCAGGCCGAGGGATATGAGTTCAGATTCGGCGAGGTAAAGGTAGAATTAGTGGAGCGGCGCGTATCGCGGGCGGGCGTACCCGTTCACCTGACTCCCATCGAATATCGGTTATTGGCGACGCTGATACGAAGCGCCGGCAAGGTACTCACCCATCGACAATTATTGAAGGATGTTTGGGGGCCTGCGCACGTCGAGAGCAGTCATTACCTCAGGATCTATATGGCGCATTTGCGCCAAAAATTGGAAGAGGATCCGGCTCAGCCGCACCACATCCTGACCGAAATCGGCGTGGGCTATCGGTTGGTACAGTGATCCAGATCATTCCGGGTCGAGGCTGTGGTGGACTTTGCTACAATGGCTCGATGGTTTCCGCTGTTGCGCCAGAGGTCCTATATGGCCGAACAACGCTCTTATAAACCCGTCTCCGGTAACGTATTGCCGCGTTTCGCCGGCATCCTGACCTTCATGCGCCTGCCGCACGTGGCGCTGGACGACGCCCAGGATGTCGATATCGGCCTGATCGGCGTGCCGTGGGACGGCGGCATTCACCAACCGCGCCGGCGCGCGCCACGGCCCGCGCCAGATTCGCGACCTGTCCACGCTGATGCGCAACGTCCACCCCACCACCCGCATCAAGCCGTTCCATATTTGCAACTGCGCCGACCTCGGCGATGCACCGGTGAACCCCATCGATCTGGTTGATGCCCTCGCGCGCATCGAAGGCTTTTATCGCCAGATTCACGCGCGCGGCATCACCCCGCTCAGCGCCGGCGGCGATCACTTGATCTCGCTGCCCATTCTGCGCGCCATCGCCAGGGATGGGCCGGTCGGCATGGTGCATTTCGACGCCCACACCGACACCTGGGACCGCTACTTCGGCGACTATCATTACACCCACGGCACGCCGTTTCGGCGCGCCATCGAAGAAGGCCTGCTCGACCCCAAGCGCACCGTGCAGATCGGCATCCGCGGCTCGCTCTACAGCGAAGACGACCACGGCTGGGGGCTGGCGCAGGGCATCCGGGTGGTGTTCATCGAAGAATTCTTCGAGCTGGGCGTGAAAGGCGTGATCGCCGAGGCGCGGCGGGTGGTAGGCGACGGTCCGACTTATATCAGCTTCGACGTCGATGGCCTGGACCCGGTCTACGCGCCGGGCACCGGCACCCCGGAGATCGGCGGCTTCGGTACCTTCGATGCCTTGCAAATGCCGCGCGGCTTGCGCGGCCTGAATCTGGTCGGTGGTGATGTCGTCGAAGTCGCGCCGCCTTTCGACCCGAGCGGCAACACGGCGCTGGTGGGCGCGACGCTGATGTTCGAAATCCTGTGCCCTGCTCGCCGAGCGCATTGCGCGGCAAAGCGGGCGTTGCCATGAATGTCTTGAGGAGAAAGCGATATGGATCTGGGTATACGCGGTAAGAAAGCCATCGTCTGCGCCTCCAGCCGGGGCCTGGGCAGGGCCTACGCGCTGGCGCGGCGCGCGCCGGCGTCGATGTCGTCATCAACGGCCAGAACGAAGCGGCGCTGGAAGCCACGGCGGCGGAGATTCGCAAGCTCGGCGTCAAAGCGATGCCCATCATCGCCAACATCAGCGACCGCGCCGGTCAGGCCCAGGTGCTGGCGGCCTGCCCCGACCCCGACATCCTGGTGAACAACAACGGCGGCCCGCCGTTTCGCCATTTCCGCGAGGTCGACCGCGCCGCGCTGCTGGAGGGCGTCACCATGAACATGGCGACCCCGATCGAGATGATCCAGGCGGTGATCGACGGCATGTGCCAGCGCCGCTTCGGGCGCATCGTCAACATCACCTCGGTGTCGGTGAAAATGCCGGTGCTGGGCTTGGATTTATCGAGCGGCGCGCGCGCCGGCCTGACCGCGTTCCTGGCCGGTGTGGCGCGCTCGGTGGCGGACAAGAACGTCACCATCAATTGCTTGCTGCCCGGGTTTTTCGACACCGACCGCATGCGCGCCGGCATCCGCGCCAACGCCAAGAGCTTGGGCAAGAGCGAAAACGAATTCGCTGAGGAGCGCGCCAACCAGGTGCCGGCCAAGCGTTTCGGCGACCCGGCGGAGTTCGGCGCCGCCTGCGCGTTTCTGTGCAGCGCGCAGGCTGGTTACATCACCGGCCAGAGCCTGCTGCTCGACGGCGGCCTCCATAACAGCGTGTTTTGAGGCGCCTGGTCAAAATCGCCGGTGGGTTTACAATAGCGTTGAATGCGCGCCCAATAGCGCGGTCATGATGGTTGACGAGCATATCCGCCCATGAAACTTCTCGAAGAAATCCCCGCTTTTCCCAGCGACATCCGCCGCGCCCTGGAAGCGCAATACGGCATTGACACCGCCGAGGCGTTTTTCGCCCATGCCGTGCAGGACGCCGAGGGCATGCAGCGGGCGTTGCATTTGAATCGCGCGGCGGTTGAACGCTTGACGACGCTGGTCGAGGGTTTTTTGCCGCGCGGCTACGCCGAGCGCTGCCGTACACCCACCATCCGCCATCCGTGGCGCGATCGCAGCGCGCTGATCAGGCGAAGGCCTCGCTGCCGTACTGGCGCACGTAGTCGAAGAACAGCGTGCCGTAACCCTCGCCGCCTTCCGCTGGGGTGCGCCCATTTCTGGCCCCAGGAATTGCGGAAGATGAACGCGCCGCCGCCAGGCACGCCCTCGCGCAGTTCATAGCCAACCACGCACACCGCATGGCCGCGGTCGGTGCGGGCGCCGGGCAAGGGCATGGGGATTTCGCCGCTGTCCTGCACGCTTGGAAAATCCCAGGAAGCGAAAGAAGGTACCCCAGTACCACCGGGCGACCGGCGTCGAGCAGTCGGCAGAGGCGTTCGGCGCTGCGATCGTGCGTAGATTCCGCCCGCCTGGAAAACGGTACTGCTTGGCTTCCCGTTGCGCGCCCTCCGGCGGCGGATGCTGCGATTCATTGCGAGCAACAGGCAGCGGGTCATAAGGCCAAGTCTTAGTGAGGCACGAGCCGCTGCGCGATAGCACCTGCCGCCCGATGCGAATAAAAGTGCCCTCCTCGTTGGCGATACCATCGCCCTGTTTGCACGCCCAATAAACGAATTGTTCGGCGTAGCGTTGCGCCTGATCGCGCTGTTCCGGTACAGATGGTATTCCAGGACAGGCACCGAGGCGAAGGCGACGCAGGTGCCGCGTTGGCCTTGGTCGCGGACGGGTGGAAATGGCGGGCGAGATTCACGGTTTTGCCGGCTCTGCGCGGCGCGGTGGCGGGCAGCGGTTGGGGCGGCGGCGCGGCGGGTGGCTCTTTTTCCAGCAGCAGACCGCGGGAGTGACGAACGATCCGCTCTCCGGCGGCAGTTGCGGATCGCCGGTCGGCGACGCGGCGGTGGCCCTCGCTGACGCCGCGTGGGCGCATCAGCACCGGCGTGCCCGCGTTGAACCAGCGCGCGGGGAGTCACCGAGGTAATCGACCAGCGCCGCGCGGTCGCCGTACACCCAGGCATCGCGCAATTCGTTCAGCGTGGTGACGCCCAGGCCTGCGAGGCGCTGCGCGGCAGGGGTCGGAACGCTGGCGATGGCGCTGAGCGGTAAGTACAAATCACGGCGAGTTTTGGTGAGAATCAGCGATGATTACAGTTTTTCAGGTCATCGCCTCAGATTCAATACAGAGCATGCAATTCTGCGCCTCATCTTCAATGCTCTTGCTGTATACCTCTCGCAATGCTGCCTGCTCGTGTCGATTCTCTTCTCCAGCGCCTCGGCGGCTTCGCCCGCCATGGTAAGGGCGGTTTCAAAATTGCCTTCCTCCGCCTCCGTTTAGCGAGCGCGATTCATACCAATTTGCGGTCAGAAAAGTATTAATATAGCAATCGAACTCCCTAAGGAAAGATGACCTTGCGCCCGCCAAGACCGCTACCGCCCGACACGGCAGAACCTATGAGCGCATTGCTAGCGACGACCTACAGTTTGGCCGAGTACCGACGAATCCAAAGCATCTATTTTCGCGCCCGTTATGGGTACAGCGCGCCCCAGATAGCGGAACTGGTGGGGTTAAAAACGCAGATCAGCACCCGCATGCCGCCTATTTTGGCGTACGGCGAAGCGGCGCTACAGCAGCGTAGCAAAGGCGGGCGCTATCATTTCAATTTGGCCCTTGCCGAAGAAGAGCAACTGCTGGAGTCGTTTATGGCGAAGAGCCGCATCGGCGAATTGGTGGGGGTGAGCCAAGTGCAACGCGCATATGAAGCGAAGCTGGGCCATCGGGTAGCGAAATCAACGGTGTATCGGCTCTTGCATCGGCAAGGGTGGCGCAAGGTGGTGCCGCGCGGACACCATCCCAAAGGGGATCCCGTGCAGATAGAGCGGTTCAAAAAAACTTCGGCCATCTCACTGCCCACGCCCGAGCGCAAGCCGAGCGCAGAGGCTTACCGCTGCGGGTGATGTTTGAAGATGAGGCCCGGTTTGGGCGCCTGAGCGAACCGAAGCGCTGTTGGGCCGCACCGGGCATTCGTCCACGGGTATGTCAGCAACAGGTGCGCGAATACACCTATGCTTATGGCGCGGTCAGCCCGCTCGATGGGAGAGCGGATTTCTTGATTCTGCCAGTCATGACCACCGAGGCCATGAGGCTGCTCTGGCGGAAGTCGCCCTCCGGCATCGCCAAGAATACCTCTTGCTGCTGTATGACGGCGCGCCTTGTCACAGCGAGCGAGCCTTAGAGCGGTTCCTGAATTGATGTAGCGGATTTCGGTCTATTGGGTTAGGGTATCTCACCTGCGAAGCAGTGGAGAATAGGCATGAAGGCGTACTCGATGGATCTGCGCGATTTGGTGCTGGCGTCTGCGACACGGGTTGCGGGACCAAGGCCGTGGCCGAGCGGTTCCAGGTGAGCGAGTCGTGGGTACGCCGGCCTCAAGCAGCGGCAGCGTGAGCGTGGGCAGATTGGACCGTGTGATCAGCGCCACGGCCCCATCCCCGGCTGGCAGAGCCATGCTCGAGGCAATCCGGGCGGCGGTCAGCCAGCACCCGGACGCGACGCTCAGTGAGTATCGCGAACGGTTCGCGCCGCTGTCGCGCTCGGCGTTGAGCCGCGCGCTGATCGAGGCTGGGTCTTCCCGCCGAGAAAAGTCGCTGCGCGCCGTTGAGCAGTGGATCGCACGGATGTGCACGCCGGGCGGCAAGCGCGGCGGGCCACGCAGCCAAGCCTTGACCCCGCGCGGCTGGTGTTCGTGGACGACCTGGGCGAGCACGGCGATGGGACGGACCCACGGTCGCTGCGTGCCTGCGCAAGGTGAGCGGGCTGGTGATGGCACTGCCGTGGGGGCACTGGAAGACGACCACCTTCGCCGCTGCGCTGCGCTGCGAGGGGCTCACCGCCCCGACCGTGATCGATGGGGCGATGACGGGCGATCTGTTCGTGGCCTATGTCGAGCAGCAGTTGGTGCCCACGCTGAAGCCTGGTGACATCGTGGTGATGGACACCTCGTGCCACAAGCGCGCCGGGTGCGGCCGCGATTGAGGGGGCGGGATGCCACTGGTGGTTTTTGCCGCCCTACAGCCCCGACCTCAATCCCATTGAACACGCCTTCAGCAAGCTCAAGGCAAAGCTCAGAGCCGCGGCCAAGCGCACGGTCGAAGCGCTGTGGCACTACCTCGGTGAGGTGTTAGACGAGTTCCTGCCCGCCGAATGTCGCCATACTATTTACCTGAAAGGGCGTAGCAGTTGCGGCTACTCAGCCGCTACATCTACTCAGGAACCGCTCTAGCGATACCAAACAATATGATGATTCAACGGTTGCCGCCCTACTGCCCAGAGCTCAATCCTACCGAACATCTGTGGGACGAGATCGAAGAGAAGTTCTTCCATAACCTCGTTTTTGAAAGCTTGAATGCGGTTGAAGAAAAACTGGTTGAAGCCATTTTGCACTTGGAGAACAATCCCTATATTGTCAAATCGCTTACCGGATTCAATTGGATAGTTAATACTTTGTAGGGCGCAAATTGGTATGAGACGAAGCGCGGCCAATAGCATCGCCAATTTGTTCTTTGATGCTGATTGATAAATTCCATAGCCGCGTGGCCTCGACGGGATTATCTTGCTCGGCTTCGATGATGGCGAGTTGATGGAGCGAGGCGGCGAGACCCCGGCGATCACCGAGGCTTTCATAGGTTTCCAGCGAGCGCTGGAGGAGGCGGCGCGCTTCGGCGGGGTTGCCTTGCTCGGCTTCGATGCTGGCGAGTAAATGGAATGAGGCGGCAAGGCCTTGGCGATTATTGAGATTTTCTAGGATTTCCAGCGAGCGCTGGAGGAGGCGGCGCGCTTCAGCGGGGTTGCCTTGTCGGGCTTCGATGCTGGCGAGCCGGTGAAGCGAGGCGGCAAGGCCTTGGCGATCACCCTGATCTTCCTTGATTTCCAGTGAGCATTGGAGGAGGCGACGCGCTTCGGCGGAGTTGCCTTGCTCTTCCTCAATAATAGCTAGTAGGTGGAGCGAGGCTGCAAGGCCTTGGCGATCATCGAGGCTTTCGTTGGTTTTCATCGAGCACTGGAGGAACTGGCGTGCTTCAGCGGGATTGCCTTGATGAAATTCGATACTAGCGAGTTGATACAGCGAAGCGGAAAAACCTTGGCAATTGCTGAGAGTTTCGTTGATTTTCATCGAGCGTTGAAGGAGTTGGCGCGCTTCGGCGGGGTTGCCTTGCTCGGCTTCGATGATGGCGAGTTGATGGAGCGAGGCGGCGAGTCCTTGGCGATCACCAAGGCTTTCATAGACTTCCAGTGAGCATTGGAGGCGGCGGCGCGCTTCGGCGGGGTTGCCTTGACCATGCAATAACATCGCCTGGCGGTAAAGAGCGTGAGCCAGTCCGTGAGAATTTTCGGTGATGGGCGATGAGCCGTGCAGTTCGATATTGCGTTCCAGCCAACGCTGCGCGTGTTGCCACAAGCCACGCTGGATCAGGTAATAACCCAAGGCATCGGTCATCAGCATCAGCGCATGTTTCAACTCCGCCGCCAGTTCGCCCGCTGCGTGTGCCGCCCACAGCGCTTCCATCAGCGCCAGGGCATTGACGAAACAGCGGTCGATGGCGGGATAGTGGTTTCGGTTCTCTGCGAGATAGTTGGCGTAGAACGCAACCAACGCCAGGTCGGCGCTGGCGCGTTGGGCGTCGGCCAGCGGACTATCGCACTGGGCGTGCTCGAGAACACTTTGGTGAAAATGGTAGAGTCGCGCATCCTGGTCGAAGTCGAGGAACGCCGCGCGCTCCAGTTGCTGCAAGCCGGTTTCGATCCACTGCTGGCTTGCATCGGTGGGTTTGCCATCGGCGGCGCGGCAGTTTTCGGCTGCGATGACGGCGGCCAGCGCTTCCGGCAGCAACTGGCCGGACGGGAACAGCGGCAGATAAGCCCACAGCCGCCGGCCTTCTGCGCCGACCAGGGCCAGGCCGCTGGCGAGCAGGGCGCGCACCTGGCCTTCCAACTCACCACGCAAATCCTTGAGCGCATTTTCGAGCGCCGGCATTCCTTTACGGGCGATGCCGACCGCCACTTCGAGCATTTTCGGATGGCCGGAAAGCTGGCGATTGAGCCAGGCGCAACGACCCTCGACACGCCCCGCATCGAGACGCGGCCGCTCGTCGGCCAAGGCCTTGATTTCGCGTTTCTGCGCGACCCAGAAGGCATAATGCGCGCCGTTCCAGTCGTCCAGACCACGGGTGAGGTCAAGGGTGCGCGCGGTCGGCAGTTCCTCGAACGCCTGGAGGCGGGCGCGGGCGGTGATCACGGCCTTGGAGCCGTTGCGTGGGATGGCGCGCACGAATCGCGCCAGTGCGGCGTGTTCGGTGGCTGGCAGGTCTTCGAGGTTATCCAGCACAATCAGCCCCGCGCCCTGCTGTTGCAGGCGTTGCAGCAGTTCGGCTGCGAGATCGGCGGCGGTGGACGAGGGATCGAGGCGGGCCAGCGCGCGGCGCAGTAACCCGACCACGCTGCGCTCGGATTCGGGCAAGTCGCGGATATCGACGAATGCCACGCCGCCGTTGCGGTAACGCCAGGCGTTGCGCTGCGCCAATTCCTTGGCGAGGGCGGTTTTCCCCATGCCGCCTATGCCCCAGATGCCGAAGCCGGTGAGTTCGTTGTCTTCCAGCGCGGCGACCGCTTTGCCGAATTCCTCGGCGCGGCCACAGAAATAATCGGGCGCGGGCAGCGAATAGCGCTCCGGCAAGCCGCTCAGCACCTGGCCTTGGCGCTCGCCAGCGCGTAGCTTGTGCGCCAGGTCGTAATCGCCGTCGCCCTCCAGTTGGATGTCGGTGAAGCCGGGCAGGCCTTGCCCGGCCAGCAGATTCGCCGCTCGTTCGCAGGCCTTACCGATGCGCTGGCCGTCGATCAACAATTCATAGAAGCGCTTGGCGAAGTGGATCGCGCTTTCATCGGCCACCGGTTTGGCGTGGCCGATGGCGGCGCGGATCGGGCTGGGCGCTTGGATCAGATGCTTGCACACCGACAACATGCGGTCGGTGCCCGACCAGCAGGCGTTCAGGATCGCCAATTCGATGGGCGAATCCGCGCCGCCCAGCAAGCGCTTGATCCGCGCGGGCGAGATGCGCTCGTGGGTGCCGCGTTCGGTCTCGAAAATCAGCCCGTCTTCCTCGCCGTGGCCGAGGAAATGGAACACCCGGGGGCGGAAGCTGCGCAGCGCGCGCGGCGTCAATTCCCGTTCGAGTTGCGCGAACGTCGGTGGAAACACCCGCTTGAGGCGGATGGGCAGCGTGGCGTTGCGCACTTCGTTCTCGAACGCGCTCAGTTCCTGGATCAGGTTCAGCGCCGGCGATATGTCCACCGGCGCCGAGCACACCACCAGGATATCCAGGTAATCGCTCAGTCCCGCATCGTCATTCATAAGCCGCACGACTCCCTACCAGCCGCTCCAAGCAGCGCTCCGGCGTTATCTGCGCAAAACCCTTCATTCCTGGCGGATGGCGCGTTGCGACGCGCCGCTTATTTTGGCTGCAAGCCTTGTTTGATTTTCGCGCTCAAGTCCTTGGCCTCCTTATAGGCCGGCCCGGCCACGATGTAGAGCCGGATGCCGGGCAGGCAGGCGACGATAGCTTTATAGTCACCCTTGCGCCCGAGCGCTTCCGTGTTGCCGGTGCTCTTACTGGCAGCAAAACCCAGTTCCTTAAGCATCAGTTCGCCGCTGTAGACGCAGGTTTCCGGGTCGTCGTCGGTCTTGTCCCAATCGTAATCGATGAACGGCGGCTCGGCGCGTGCCGCGCCGCTGATGAGCAGAGCGGCGGCGGCGATCCAGGTGCGGGCTAGGGGCATGTGCGCTTCCGTTAGGTTTCAGTGCCGATTGCCAGTGCGTAGGGCGGATGAGCCGCAGGCGTTATCCGCCGTGTGAAGAACATTCGGCGGAATACGGCCTGACGCCCTCTTCCGCCCTACCGTACTTCCTCGGTAAGCCAAGCGGCATATTCGATGGCCTGTTGGATATCCTCTGTTTCCAGGTCAGGATAGCCCGCCAGGATTTCTTCGTTGCCGGCACCATGCGCGATCTGACGCACGATGACGGAAACCGGGATGCGCAGGCCGCGAATGCAAGCCCGTCCCCCCAACATGTTCCGATCAAACGTGATGCGGTCGAACACGGTGAATGCTCCGTCATCTGGTGCTCATGAATACTTCGCCAGCGTATCGCGCAAGATGTTCATCAATTCGTCGATATGGGCGCGTTCGGCTATGAACTGCGGCGCGATCAGCCCGGAATCGCCGGTGAACTTGACGTGCAAGCCGCTATGGAACAAGCGCTTCTGCAGCTCATAGCCGCGCTTGCCCGGTTTGCCGTCGGGCGCGACGTCCACTGCGGCGAACAGGCCATAGCCGCGAATGTCGGTCACGACTTTGAGGTCGCGCAGACTGAACACCGACTCCAGGAAGTATTCGCTCAGCGCGGCGGCGCGCTCGATGAGCTTGTCCTTCTCGAAAATGTCCATCATCGCCAGGCCGGCGGCGCAGGCGGCGGGATGGCCGGAATAGGTGTAGCCGTGGAATAGTTCGATGGAGGCTTCCGGCGCGGCGTCGACGATGGTGTTGTAAATCTCTTCTTTGACTGCCACCGCCCCCATCGGCTGCGCGCCGTTGGTGATGGCCTTGGCCATGGTCATCATGTCGGGGATTACGCCGAAGCTATGGCTGGCGAAGGCTTTGCCGGTGCGCCCGAAGCCGGTAATGACCTCGTCGAAAATCAACAAAATACCGTGCTTGTCGCAGATTTCCCTGAGCCGATTCAGATAGCCCTTGGGCGGCACGAGGGTGCCGATGGAACCGGCGATGGGTTCGACGATACAGGCGGCGATGGTGTCGGCACCGTATAAATCGACCATGCGTTGCAAATCGTCGGCGAGTTCCGCGCCCTTGTCGGGTTGGCCTTTGACGAAACGGTTTTCGGGTAGCCAAGTATGGCGCATGTGGACCACGCCCGGCACGCCGGGGCCGAACACTTCACGGTTGCGCACCATGCCGGCGAGCGAGGTGCCGCCCAGGTTCACGCCATGATAAGCGCGCTCGCGCGACACGAAGCGCACGCGCTGGCCCTGGCCGCGCACGCGGTGATACGCGTAGGCGATCTTCATGACGGTATCGACCGCCTCCGAGCCGGAGTTGACGAAAAACACCCGATCCATGCCTTCGGGGGTCAGCGCCGCCACCCGCCGCGCGAGTTCGAAAGCGCCGGGGTGGCCGAGCTGGAACGGCGCGGCGTAATCCATCGTCATCAATTGCTGGTGCACGGCCTCGGCGATTTCCGGGCGGCAATGGCCGGCGGGGGTGCAGAACAGCCCCGATGAGCCATCCAGGATTTTCTCGCCGCGATGGTTCCAGTAATAAACCCCCTCGCCGCGCACCAGCAGCCTCGGGTCGGCTTTGAAGTCGCGATTGGCGGTGAACGGCATCCATTGGTATTCGAGCGTATTGGCGGCGTATCTCATGATGTCTGACTCGTTGGTGGTGTGGATAAATTATAGCCCCACAGCGGGGTTTTATTGCATCCTGGGCGCGTCCGGCAGGCGGATGGGGTGCGCCGCCTCGAAGGCGCGCGCGGCGCGCAACACCAGAGCGTCTTGGTGCATGGGGCCGACGATTTGTAGTCCTATCGGCAGCCCGGCGCTGGTAAAACCGCAGGGAATCGACGCCGCCGGCTGCTGGCTGAGGTTGAAGGGATAGGAGAACGGCGTCCACTCCGGCCAGCGTTGGTAAGCGGCGGCGGGGACTTCCTGGCCGGCGGTGAAGGCCGGGATCGGCACGCTGGGGGTGAGCAGCAAATCGTAGCGCTGGTGGAACAGACACATGCGCTGGCCCAAGTCGCCGCGTGCATTGACCGCAGCGATGTACTCCATATGGCCGACCGCCGCGCCCGCCGCCGCGACTGCGCGCAAGCCGGGGTCGAGCAGTTCGCGTTGTTCCGGCGCCAGCGCGGAGAGCGCATTGGCCGCGCCGGTGTACCAGTGCTTGTTGAAGATATCGAGCGGGTTGGTGAAACCGGGGTCGGCGTTGTCTACTCGCGCGCCGAGTTCAGCGAAAACCTGCGCGGCGCGCGCCGCCGCGGCGGCGACTTCGGGATCGACCTGGGCGTAGCCTAGGGTGGGGCTGAAGGCGATGCGCAGGCCGCGCACGCCGTCGTCCAGGCCGATGCGATAGTCGCGGCGGTCGTAGGGCAGGGCGTACCAATCACGCGCATCGGGTTCGGACATGATCGTCAGCATCAGCGCGGCGTCGCCGACGCTGCGCGTGATCGGGCCGAGGTGGGCGACGCTGCCAAAGGGGCTCAACGGATAGGCGGGTACGCGCCCAAAACTCGGCTTCAGGCCGAAAATGCCGGTGAACGCGGCGGGGATGCGGATCGAGCCGCCGCCGTCGGTGCCGATGTGCAGCGCGCCCATGCCGAGCGCCGCCGCCGCCGCCGCGCCGCCGCTGCTGCCGCCGGGGGTCATGCCGAGATGCCAGGGATTGCGGGTGATGCCGGTGAGGGGGGAGTCGGTCACCGCTTTCCAGCCGAATTCCGGTGAAGTGGTCTTGCCAAGCAGCACCGCGCCGTGCTCCCTGAGGCGGGCCACCGCCGGCGCGTCTTCGTTCCAGGCCTGATCGCGCGCCACGATACGCGAGCCGCGCAGGGTGGGCCAGCCTTGGGTGAGGATGATGTCCTTGACCGAGCATGGTACGCCGTCGGCCTGGCCCTGCGGTCGGCCTGCGTGCCAGCGCGCTTCGGACGCGCGGGCGGAAGCGAGGGTCGCCTCTTCATCGACCAGGCAGAAGGCATTGACCGCCGGATTGTCGCGACGGATGCGCTCCAGCGCCGCGCGCGTCGCTTCGACCGGCGATAACTGGCGGGTACGGTAAAGGCGGGTGAGTTCGGTGGCGGTGAGCAGTGCGAGGTCGGTCATGGCGTTTCTAGAACCATAAGAGGCAGTGGCGGAACGGAATCTCGCGATGGTAGCAGAGTCAAAACCGGCGGAGTATCGTGAGCAGGATCGGTTGCGATCGAGCAGAGGAGGTTTCGCTATGTTGGTCGGTGTTCCCAAAGAAATCAAAACCCATGAATACCGGGTGGGGTTGGCCCCGGCCAGCGTGCGCGAAGTCGTGCACCACGGCCACCGGGTGGTGGTCGAGCACGACGCCGGGATCGGGATCGGCGCGAGCGACGCCGAATACGAAGCCGCCGGCGCCACGATCACGCCGAGCGCCGACGCTATTTTCGCCGAGGCCGAACTGATCGTGAAGGTCAAAGAGCCGCAGCCGCTGGAGCGGCGCAAGCTGCGCTCTGGCCAGGTCTTGTTCACTTATCTCCATCTCGCCCCCGACCGCACGCAGACCACCGATTTGCTGGCGAGCGGCGCGGTGTGCATCGCGTATGAAACCGTGACCTCGCCGCACGGCGGTTTGCCGCTGCTCGCGCCGATGTCGAAAGTCGCCGGGCGCATGGCGATCCAGGCCGGCGCCTATTGCCTGGAGCATCCGCATGGCGGCTTGGGGATGCTGATCGGCGGTGTGCCGGGCGTGGAGCCGGCCAAGGTCGTGATCATCGGCGGCGGCGTGGTCGGCACACACGCCGCTGCTATCGCGGTCGGGATGGGCGCGGATGTATGGGTGCTGGATCGCAGCAACGAGGTGCTGGAAACGTTGTGGCGGCAGTTCGGTCAGGCGGTCAATACCGTGTTCTCGACCCGCGAGGCGGTCGAGCGCCATGTCCTCATGGCCGATCTGGTGGTCGGTGCGGTGCTCATCCCCGGCGCCGCTGCGCCCAGGCTGATCACCGCCGCCATGGTGAAGCGCATGAAGACCGGCGCGGTGATCGTCGATGTCGCCATCGACCAGGGCGGGTGCGCGGAAACCTCGCGCCCCACCACCCACGCCGAGCCGACCTACGTGGTGGACGGGGTGGTGCATTACTGCGTCGCCAACATGCCGGGCGGGGTGCCACGCACCTCGACTTTCGCGCTCAACAACGCCACCCTACCGCATGTGTTGGCGCTCGCCGACAAGGGCTACCGGCGGGCGCTGCTTGATGACCCGCATTTGCGCGCCGGCCTCAATGTCTACCACGGTGAAATCACCCACCCCGGTGTTGCCGAGGCGCTGGGCTACGCGCTACGCGACCCGCTGGCGGCGCTCGGCGCATAGGGCTATCTGCCGCCGGTAGCCTCGACGCAGGTTCCGGTGATGTAAGAGGCCGCGTCCGACAACAGAAACAGAATCACTTCGGCCATTTCTTCCGCGCTGCCGGCGCGTTGCAGCGGGATGCTGGGGGCAAGGCGCGCGAGTCGATCCGGGTCGCCCGCGCTGGCGTGGAGTTCGGTGTCGATCAGTCCAGGAATGACGGCGTTGACACGGATATGCTCCGCCGCGACTTCGCGGGCGAGACCGATGGTAAAGGTATTGACCGCGCCCTTGGACGCGCCGTAGTGCAGCCATTCGTGCGGGCCGCCCAGGGTGGAAGCGCGCGACGATACATTGACGATGGCGCCGCCCGAGCCGCCGTGGCGGGTGGACATGCGCCGCACCGCTTCCCGCGCGCACAGGAAATAGCCGACCACGTTTACTTCCAACACTCGCCGCAAATCCTCCGCGCGCAGTTCGTCGAGCCGGCAGATCGGGCCGGTGACGCCCGCGTTGTTGACGAGATGGGTAACGCGGCCCAGCCTGCGCTCGCAGGTTTCGAACAGGCGCAAAATGTCGGCTTCGTTGCCGGTATCGCCTTGCACCATGATTGCGCGGCCACCGTCGCTTTCGATGTCGGCGACCACCGCCGCGGCGGCGTCCGCGCGCGCCAGATAATTGACGCAGACCGCATAACCGTTGGCGCCGGCGAGCCGGGCGGTGGCGGCGCCGATGCCGCGGCCAGCGCCGGTGACGATGAGGACTTTATCCATTGGCATTGGCTCCACGAAAAGAATGAGTGCCGAGTTGTTATACTGCACGATTATGGCAGCGCGCGTCCTCCAACTCTATCCTCAACCTGGCGGCGAACGCCCACTCGCCGGGCTTTATCTCGGCGAACGGCTGCATGAATTGGGCAAGCCGGGCGCGCCTTTTGTCTATGGCAATTTCCTGCAAAGCCTGGATGGCCGTATCGCCCTCATCGACAACGGCGAATCGCAAGTGCCCAAGGCCTTGGCTAGCGCGAGCGACTGGCTCTTGTTTCAGGAATTGCAAGCGCAAGCCGATTGCTTCATCACCCACGGCGGATATCTCAGGGCGTTGGCGCGAGGCATCCTAGGCAATGTGCTGCAAGTGGGAACGCGCACGGACAACGGCCATCTGTTGGCGTGGCGGTACGCGCAGGGCTGGAGGCAGCAGCCCGCAGTCGTGATCCTGAGTGCGAGCCTGGATTTCCCTATGCCGGAGAGCCTACGCGAGCACGGCCAGACGGTGATTATCGCAACCGGCGCGACCGCCGCCGAAGAAAAAGTGTTGCGTTGGCGGGAACAGGGCTATGAAGTGGTGCGCCTGGGGCGGGAAGCCATCGTCGCCGCGCAACCCTTGGTCGAATGGCTCGGCGCGCGCGGGTTTCGCAGCATTTATCTGCTGGCCGGGCCGTTGCTCCTGGAAACCATGCTGCGCCAGGGCAAGTTGGGCCGCCTTTATCTTACGTTCAGCCATCAGTTTCTAGGCGGCGCGGCGTTCCACACCCTCATCCCGGGCGCCTACGAGAATGGCGAAGCGAGCGCTCTCAACCTGCGCACGCTTTATTTCGAGCCGCCTAGCGCACGGCCAGGGCAGTTTTTCGCGTGCTTTACGCCGCGCGATGAGAGCAAACCAACGGGGCCGTGAAGGCCCCGTTATATTGCCGAGTCTTACCGATCAGCCGTTGATGCTGATGCGGCGCGGCTGCGCTTTTTCCTTCTTGGGGATGGTGATCGTCAACACGCCGTTTTCACCTTTGGCCGAGATGCGTTCGGCATCGGCGGTGTCGGGCAGGCTGAAGCGTCGATAAAAAGCGCCATGCATGCGCTCGACACGTTTGTAGCCATTCTGTTCCTGCGTGCTTTCGGTTTTGCGCTCGCCTTTCACGGTGAGCACGCTGTGATCCATCGTGATCTCGATATCTTTTGGGTCGACGCCCGGTATATCGGCGTGCAATACGAACTGATTCGGCTCCTCTTTGATATCGACGGCCGGCACCCAACGGCCAGTGACGACGCTGGAATCGTCGCCTTCGCGCAGCAAACCACCGCGGGTATTCAGCAAGGAATTCATTTCCTGGCTCATTTTCTCGAAGACACTCCACGGATCATAACGCACGATGTTCATTGTAAACCTCCCATCATTAACGAGTTTTGCGAGTTTCAGTAGGCAATAACCACTGCCTTATTGGCTAGATAAGGGTCGCCCAATCGATTTCAAGAAGGTTGATGCAAAAAATCTCAAGGTACGGTGATGCCCTCGGCGGCCAACATGGTGACGAGGCGGATCAGTGGAAGCCCGATCAGCGCGGTCGGGTCATCGCCCTCGATGCGCTCGAACAATGCGATGCCCAAGCCTTCCGACTTGAAGCTGCCGGCGCTTTGATAGGGCCGGTCGCGTTCCAGGTAGCGTTCAATCAGCGCCTGATCGAGGCGGCGAAACCACACTTTGCTGTTCACCACGGCTTGCTGGGTTCGGCCGCTGTCGCTGTCGATCAAGCATAGCGCGGTGTAGAACAGCATGGTGTTTCCGGCTGCGCGCAGGAGCTGCGCGCGCGCGCGGTCATGGCTGCCGGGTTTGCCGATGATCTCGCCGCCAAGCACCGCGACTTGATCGGATCCGATCACCAGGCTGCGCGGACAGCGGTCGGCGACGGCACGGGCTTTGGCGTGCGCGAGGCGCTCAGCGAGGGCAGCGGGCAACTCGCCGGGCAGCGGCGTTTCGTCGGTCTGCGGCGCTACCGTCGCGAACGGCTGCTGCAGGCGGTTCAGGAGGTCTCGGCGAAATACCGAGGTCGAAGCCAGTATCAGTTGGCGCTTGGTGTTGGACATGGAATACGTTTTATCCATTCATGGTCAGCTTACAAGAAGTCGGCGCCGAGAATAAAATAAGCCCATTCATTTTGACAGCTGTGACAGGCGTCGTTATCATTCACCCTCTTATGCAGTCTGGGTTATCTGGCAAAATCGACCTGTGGAAAGTGGCCGCCGCCCATGATCGGCTGTCCGGCTCCTTACCCCTTGCCGAGCTGCCTCGGCTAAGCGCTTTGTTGCACTCCACCGACGGTTGTGTTGCCGTCCAGTTGGCAGGCGGCATGGACGATCAGTCGATCGCATTCATCGCCGGGCAGGCGAAGACGACGGTCGAGGTGGTGTGTCAGCGTTGCCTGGAGGTCATGAGCATGGCGCTGGCGGTGGATTTTCGCCTGGGGCTGGTGGCCTCCGAGACGCAGGCGGAAAATCTGCCCGCGCGGTACGAGCCGCTGATCTTGCAAGAACCGTTGAGCGTGGCGGAACTGGTGGAGGACGAATTATTGCTAGCGCTGCCGTTGGCTCCGAAACACGAGAATTCGGCGCAATGCCGGGCTGGTATGAGGATCGAATCCGCTGCCGAGACATCCACCTCCAAGCCGTTCGCGCAACTGGCTGGCCTGCTCAATAACCCGAAGCAAAAGTCGTAATCTTAAAGTCACTGGATTGGGAGTATTGGCGTAAATGGCTGTTTCACAGAATCGTAAAACCCGCTCTAAACGCGGCATGCGGCGCTCGCATGATGGATTGGCGGCGCCCACTTTGTCGATCGATTCGACTTCCGGCGAAACCCATCGCCGCCATCATGTGAGCCGCGATGGTTATTACCGTGGCAAATTGGTGGTCAGCAAAATGCAGGCCGATGACCAGGAAGAAGAGGAAAGCACGGCCTAAGCACGACGCCGTGGACGCTGGCGTTCTCTGCTTGGCGTCGAAGGACGGGCCGTGGAGCGGGTGATAACGATTGCCATCGATGGTATGGGCGGCGACATCGGCCCCGACGCCGTCGTGCCGGCCGCGTTGGCCGTTGCGCGCCCTGGCCTTACCCTTATTCTGGTAGGGCAGGAAGGCGTGCTGGTCGACAAGCTCCGCCACTACCGCGCCGAGAATCGCCCGGGTATCGTCATCCGCCATGCGCCGCAGACCGTGGAAATGAACGAATCGCCGGCGCAGGCTCTACGGCTGAAAAAAAATTCCTCGATGCGGGTGGCGATCAACCTGGTTAAGCAAGGCGAGGCCGATGCGTGTGTCAGCGCGGGCAACACCGGCGCGCTGATGGCGACCGCCCGGTTCGTGTTGAAGACCTTGCCCGGCATCGACCGCCCCGCCATCTGTACCTCGCTGCCTTCGGTGCGCGGCCATGTCCATGTGCTTGACCTCGGCGCCAATGTCGATAGCAAGGCCGAGCATTTGCAGCAGTTCGCGATCATGGGTTCGGTGCTGGCGATGGCGGTCGATAATATCGACAAGCCGCGCGTCGGGCTTCTCAACATCGGCGAAGAAGAGATCAAGGGCAACGAGCAAGTCAAGGAAGCCGCCGCGCTGTTGGCGAACAGCGGCCTCAACTACATCGGTTTCGTCGAGGGCGACGGTATTTTCCTGGACGAGGTCGATGTGGTGGTTTGTGATGGGTTCGTCGGCAATGTCGCTCTCAAGACAAGCGAAGGAGCGGCGAAACTGATTCGCCATTTCATGCGCGAGGCCTTCAACAAGAATCTGTTCACGCGGCTGGCGGGTTTGGTCGCCTTGCCGGTGTTACGCTCATTGGGACGCAGAATCGATCCGCGGCGTTATAACGGTGCCTCTTTGCTCGGACTCCAGGGCGCGGTCGTCAAAAGCCACGGCAGCGCGGATACCTTGGCCTTCGCCAACGCCATCGAAATCGCCATCCTGGAGGTGGCCAAGCAGGTGCCGGCGCGGATCGAAAAGCATCTGACTGCCCTGCAAGCGGAGAGGCGAGCGCTTTGAACTACGCGAGAATCGCCGGCACGGGCGGTTACCTGCCCGAGAAAATCCTGACCAATGCCGATCTGGAGCGCATGGTCGATACTACCGCCGCGTGGATACGCGAGCGCACCGGTATCGAACAACGCCATATCGCCGCCGCTTCCGAAACCACCACCGATCTTGCCGAAGCCGCCGCGCGCCTCGCCCTCGAAGCCGCCGCCATGGAGCCGAGCGCGATCGATTTGATCGTGGTGGCGACCACCACGCCCGATCATGTGTTTCCGAGCGTCGCCAGCCAGTTGCAGTATCGGCTGGGGCACTATGGCGGCGCCGCTTTCGACGTGCAAGCGGTGTGCAGTGGCTTCGTGTACGCGTTGGCGACCGCCGATCAGTTTATCCGCGCCGGCGGGGCGCGGCGCGCGCTGGTGGTGGGCGCCGAGACCTTCTCGCGGATCCTGGATTGGAACGACCGCAGCACTTGCATTCTGTTCGGCGATGGCGCCGGCGCCGTCGTGGTCGAAGCCGCGCCCGAGCCGGGAATCCTGTCTTCTCATCTCCATGCCGATGGGCGCTACAAAGAACTCCTGTGGGTGCCCGCTGGCGTCTCCAGCGGCTACGAACTGACCCGCCAAAACGCGGCGTTCGTCGCGATGCGCGGCGCCGAAGTGTTCAAGATGGCGGTCAACACACTGAGCAGAGTCGTGGAGGAAACCCTGGCGGCTCACAGCATGACCATCGCCGATCTCGACTGGTTGGTGCCGCACCAAGCCAACGAACGCATCCTAACGGCGACCGCCAAACGGCTGGGTTTACCGCTGGATCATGTGGTCAATACCGTCAAGACCCACGCCAACACTTCCGCCGCCTCGGTACCATTGGCGCTGGATGTCGCGGTGCGGGATGGCCGTATTCGGCGCGGGCATACGGTGTTGCTGGAAGCCTTCGGCGGCGGCTTCACTTGGGGTTCGGTACTGCTTCGTTATTAGCTACCTAAGGATACGGGTTTCATGAACTTGGACAGTGACATCGCATTCGTGAGCGGTGCCAGCCGTGGCATCGGTCAAGCCATCATTCAGGAACTTGGGCGCCGCGGCGCGCGCGTGATCGGCACCGCGACCAGCGCCACCGGCGCCGAGGGTATAGCAGCCGAGTTGCAGCGCTTGGGATTGCAAGGGCTTGGCATACGTATGGACGTCAACGACGCCGCCAGCATCGAAGAGGCGCTCAAACAGGCCACCGAGCAAGTGGGCGCACCCTCTATTCTGGTCAATAATGCTGGTGTCACGCGCGACAATTTATTGCTGCGAATGAAGGACGAGGAGTGGGACAGCGTTCTCAGCACGGATCTTACCGCCGTATTCAGACTGAGCAAGGCGGTGTTGCGCGGCATGATGAAAGCCCGCCACGGGCGCATCATCAGCATCACCTCGGTAGTAGGGGCGATGGGTAACGCCGGGCAGGCGAACTATGCCGCCGCGAAGGCCGGCATGATCGGCTTCACCAAGGCGTTGGCGCGCGAAGTGGGCTCGCGTGGCATCACCGTCAACGCGGTTGCGCCGGGTTTCATCGACACCGACATGACCCGCGCCTTGAATGACGAACAGCGCCATGCGCTGCTGGCGAGTATCCCACTCAATCGGCTGGGCGTCGGCGCGGATATCGCGCATGCCGTCGCGTTTCTTGCTTCGCGCGAAGCCGGCTATATCACGGGCGCGACTTTGCACGTCAATGGTGGTTTATATATGGCGTAGCCTGTTGTTGAAATTGCTTTTATTCTGGCGCGGTGGAATGCGCTGCGTGATTTACATACAATGGCGGCGGCAAAGAATCCGATCCATCGACAGCTGAGGAGGCTGCACAATCTCATGAGTACGATCGAAGAACGCGTAAGAAAAATCATCATCGAACAACTTGGCGTCAAGGAAGAACAAGTGACGCCCGAGGCATCGTTCGTCGATGATCTGGGCGCAGATTCTCTGGATACGGTTGAATTGGTGATGGCGCTGGAAGAGGAATTCGAATGCGAAATTCCCGATGAAGACGCGGAAAAAATCACTTCGGTCAAGCAGGCCGTCGACTATGTCCAAGCGCACGTCAATACCTGACCCATGACGGCGGCGATGCGTGGGGTGCAGGCGAACTCGTTTGGCGTGAGGGTACCAGATTGACCAAGCGACGCGTGGTAGTGACCGGCCTTGGCGCGATTACGCCGGTCGGCAATGGCGTGGCGGAGGCGTGGCGTAACATCCTGGCTGGCAAGAGCGGGGTCGGGCCGATCACCCAGTTCGACGCCAGCGATTTCTCGGTGCGGTTTGCCGGCAATGTCAAGAATTTTGACCCGGAGCACTATATACCGCGCAAAGAAATCAAGAAGATGGATACGTTCATCCACTTCGGGATGGCGGCCGCCATCGACGCCATCAAGGACGCGAACCTGGAAGTCAACGAAGCCAATGCCGAGCGTATTGGTCTGATCATCGGTTCCGGCATCGGCGGTTTGCCCGGCATCGAGGAAGGTTACAAAGCCTTTCTCGATGGCGGGCCGCGCCGCATCACCCCGTTCTTCGTGCCGCGCAGCATCATCAATATGATCGCCGGCAACCTGTCGATCCGCTATGGCATCAAAGGCCCCAATCTTGGGCTGGTGACGGCCTGCACGACCGGTACTCATGCCATCGGCCTGGCCGGTCGCATGATCGGTTATGGCGACGCGGATGTGATGATCGCTGGCGGCGCCGAGGCCGCGACCACGCCGACCGGGCTCGGTGGTTTCGCCATGGCGCGCGCGCTGTCCACCCGCAATGACGCGCCCGAGCAGGCGAGCCGTCCCTGGGATCGCGACCGCGACGGTTTCGTATTGGGCGAGGGCGCGGGCATCGTGGTGCTGGAAGAATACGAGTGCGCGCGGCGCCGCGGCGCGCACATCTACGCCGAGTTGATCGGATTCGGTATGAGCAGCGATGCGTATCACATGACGCTGCCCGAGGAGACCGGCGACGGCGCGCGGCGCAGCATGATCAATGCGTTGCGCGATGCCGGCATGAATCCCGACGAGATCGGTTACATCAACGCCCACGCCACCTCCACACCGGCCGGCGACAAGCTCGAGAGCGACGCCATCAAGGCGGCGTTCGGCGCGCACGCCCAGCGCCTGTCGGTGAGTTCCACCAAGTCGATGACCGGGCATCTGCTCGGCGCGGCCGGCGGCGTCGAAGCGATCTTCGCCATTCTCGCGCTGCGCGATCAGGTCGCGCCACCGACCATCAATCTGGATAACCCCGAGCCTGGCTGCGACCTCGATTACGTTCCCCATCATGCGAAGGAATTGAAGCTGCGGGCGGCGCTTTCCAACTCTTTCGGTTTCGGCGGCACCAACGGCACGGTCATATTCCGCCAGTTGACCTGAGCGCCGCGCCGTAATCCATGCTGACCCGGCTGGTGAGGATCCTCGTCAAGATCGCGCTAGGGGTATTGTTGATCGCAGCGGTTGCCGTGTACTTCGATTTCCGGCGTTTTCTCGACGCGCCCTTCCCGGTATCCGCCGAGGGCGCCTCGGTGGTGGTGACAGCCGGCGATTCGATCGCCACCATCGCCCGCGATTTGAAGCAGCGCGGACTGTTGCGGTCGGAACTCTACCTCGAGGGTTATGCCCGTGCCAGTGGCCAGGCTGCCCGCATCCAGGCCGGCGAATACGCGATCACTCCAGAAATGACGCCGCGCCGCTTGCTGGCCAATCTGGTGGCGGGGCGCGTCATTCAATACTCCCTGCGGATTTTCGAGGGCTGGACGTTCCACCAGATGCTGGCCGCCATCCACGGCAACGCCAAGCTCAAACCGACCCTGGCCGCCTTGAGCGACGGCGATATCATGGCGCGCCTCGGTCACCCTGGCGAGCATCCGGAGGGGCGATTTTTTCCTGACACTTACCGGTTTCCAGCCGGCACGACCGACCTCGATTTCCTGCGCCGCGCCTACGCGACGATGGAGCAGCATCTGGCCGAGGTCTGGGCGAAACGTGCTCCCAATTTGCCACTGAAATCGCCGTATGAGGCGCTCATCTTGGCGTCCATCATCGAAAAAGAAACCGGCCTGGCGCGCGAACGTCCGGCTATCGCCGGCGTGTTCGTGCGCCGTCTGCAGAAAGACATGCGTTTGCAGGCCGATCCCGCGGTGATCTACGGTATGGGCGCCGCCTTCGACGGCGACATCCGCCGCCGTGACTTGGAGGCCGATACGCCTTATAACACCTACACCCGCAAGGGTTTGCCGCCCACCCCCATTGCCTTGCCCGGGCTGGGATCGCTGTTCGCCGCGGTGGCGCCATCCACGGGCGAGGCGCTGTATTTCGTTGCCCGCGGCGATGGCGGCCATGTGTTTTCGCGCACGCTGGACGAACACAATCAGGCTGTGAAGCAGTACATGCTGAATCGGCGTTGAGCCATGGCGCGCGGTCGATTCATCAGCATCGATGGCGTGGAGGGCGCGGGTAAGACCACCCAGCTTGCGTTCATCCAGGAATTTCTCAGCCTTGCGGGTAAGCGCGTGGTGTGTACCCGTGAACCGGGTGGCACGGCGCTGGGGGAGGATATTCGCGCGTTGCTGCTCGGCCATCGGCAAGACGCCATGGCGGCGGATACCGAACTGCTGCTGATTTTCGCCGCGCGCGCCGAACACCTTCGCAAAGTCATTGAACCCGCCCTGGCGGCGGGCGCGTGGGTATTGTGTGATCGTTTCACCGACGCGACTTATGCCTATCAAGGCGGCGGGCGCGGTATCTCCGCCGCACGGATCGCGGTGCTGGAAGATTGGGTGCAAGGCGATTTGCGCCCCGATCTCACGCTCATTTTCGACCTGCCTCCCGAACTAGGGTTGCGGCGCGCCGGCAAACGCGGCGAGGTCGATCGGTTCGAGCGCGAACATAGCGCGTTCTTTGAGCGGGTGCGCGAGGCTTATCTGGAACTGGCGCGGCGGAATCCAGAGCGTTGCCGGATCATCGACGCCAGCCCGCCGCCGGAGGCTGTTCGCGCAGCCATCGAGCGGATGCTAGCAGCCTGGATGGATCACCAATGACCGCCCCGTATCCATGGCTTGATCTGCCCTGGCATCGGTTTGTGGCGCAATGGTCCGCTGGGCGCTTGCCCCATGCGCTGCTACTCACTGGCCCGTGTGGCTTGGGTAAACGCGCGTTCGCGGAGGCGATCAGCCGGACCGTGCTCTGCCGCCAAGCCTCCGGCGCCGGTGTGCCCTGCGGCGGTTGTGACGATTGCCGCATGGGCGCGGGTGGCCACCATCCGGATAGCGTGCGCATCGAACCGAGCGTCGAACACCCGTCGATCCGTGTCGATGAAATCAGGGCAATCGGCGATTTCGTCGGCCATACCAGTCATAGCGGTGGCCTAAAGATCATATTGATCTTCCAGGCCGAGCGGATGAACATCAACGCTGCCAATAGCTTGCTGAAAACCCTCGAAGAGCCGCCGCCGTCCAACTTGCTGATTCTGCTGAGCGAAGCGCCGTCGCTGCTACCGGCGACGGTGCGCAGCCGGTGCCAGCGCTGGGCGTTCCAGGCACCGCCGCGTGCGCAAGCCGCGGCTTGGCTGCAATCACGCATCGCGGCGGGTGGCGACCCATACGCTTTGCTCGAACTGGCGAATGGCGCGCCGCTCGCGGCGCTGGCGCTGCAGAGCGAGGGTGGGTTGGCGCGCCGGCAAAGCTTGTTCCAGGGCTATCGCGATGCCTTATTGGGCAAGCAGGCTAGCGCCCGAGCCGCACAGTCTTGGGGCAAAGACGAGTGGCTGGAAGAGAGTCGCTGGCTGGCCAGTTGGCAGCGCGATTTGCTCCGCCTCAAGCTCGCCGGCGGCGCGATACGTTTGGAGAATCCTGATCTTGCCTCGGAGTTGCGAACCCTGGCGGGTAGGTGGACGGCATATAAATTGCTAAAATATCACGACAAGGTAATGGAACTCATGGCCTTGAATGTCACCCAAGTGAATATTCAACTACAACTCGAGAGCCTGCTCATGGAATGTGCGGCAGATGCCGCGCATTGATGCAGCACAGATGAGGTCTCCGTATGTCTACGCCAAAAGCGCCCAAGCAAGGGGTCATGACCCTCGCGATCCGCGACAAGAATACCCTGTACTCGTCCTATATGCCGTTCATCAAGGGCGGCGGTTTGTTCATCCCGACCACGCGCGCTTTCGAGTTGGGAGACGAGGTTTTTTTGCTATTGACCTTGATGGAGGAAACCGAGCGCTTCCCGGTCACCGGCAAGGTCGTGTGGATCAACGCCAAGGCCGCGGGCAACAGACCGCTCGGCATCGGCATTCAATTCGGTGGCGCCGAGGGTGCGACTGTCCATAAGAAGATCGAAACCTATCTAGCGGGCGCGCTGAAATCCGAACGCCCGACTTTCACGCTTTGAATACCCAGCATACACCGCGCGAGCGGATTCGCCAGCGGCTTGGCCAGTATTGCGATCCCGCCGCTTTGACCGGCGATTTCGCGGTTGCCGGAATGCCGCGCGAGCAGCGCGAATTGAAGCCGGCCTCGGTATTGGTGCCCTTGGTGGAAAGAGCCAGTGGTCTTACGGTCTTGCTCACCCAGCGCAGCGAGCATTTACCGCACCATGCCGGGCAAATCAGCTTTCCCGGCGGGCGCGCCGAGCCGAACGACGCCAGCCCTGTCGAGACCGCGCTGCGCGAGACCGAAGAGGAAATCGGCCTGGAGCGCCGCCATGTCGAACTCGTGGGGTTTCTCGATCCTTACCAGACCATGACCGGCTTTTTGGTGACGCCCGTGGTCGGTTTTGTGACGCCGGTGTTCCAACTCAACCCCGACCCCTATGAAGTCACCGATATTTTCGAAGTGCCGCTGGAATTCGTCCTGGACCCGCGCAATCATGAGCGCCGCAGTCGCTTACTCAAAGGCCAGGAGCGGCATTTCTATGTATTGCCTTACCGCCATTACTATATCTGGGGCGCAACAGCGGCAATGCTGGTGAATCTCGCCCAAAAAATCGGTCGGGCCGGGCACGAATCAGCGTTGCGCCAACCCGTCTTGCATTCGTAGCGCGCGCAACGCGGCGCAGGCTGCGCCGTAACCGTTATCGATATTGACCGTCACCACGCCGGGCGCGCAACTGCCGAGCGCCGCGTGCAGGGCGGTGATGCCGCCGCCGGTAACGCCGTAGCCGACGGAGGTGGGTAAGGCGATCAGCAGCCCGCCGACCAAGCCACCGATCACGCTGAACAGCGCGCCTTCCATGCCGGCGACCGCGATGACGACCGGGAAGCGCCGCAGTTCTTCCGCGCGTTCGAGCAGGCGCCACAGGCCGGCTACCCCGACATCGTTGAACTCGGCGGCATTGATACCGTTGAAGGCGAGCGTGCGGCCGGCTTCGCGCGCAACCCGAAGATCGGAACTGCCGGCCGTCACCAGCGCCACTTGCGGGGCCGATTGGGGCGCACGCCAGTCGCCGAATATCGCCGTGCGCGACAAAGAATCGTAATCAAGGCGCGCTCGCAGTTGCGGGCTCAAATTTTCGACTTGGCTGGCCGCCAGTCGGGTGAGCAATACGGACTCACCCTTGGTGACAACCGCAGCCAGGGTGGCCGCGATCTGTTCCACGCTCTTGCTTTCGCAATACACCGCTTCGCTAAGGCCGATGCGCTCGCGCCGCGCGAAATCGAAATTGATATCCTCAGCCATCGCTGGAAGCGCGCAAAAAAGCGCTGCCGCGCCGGTAGGGCTCGAATCGCACCTCGCCCGGATAGCCGTGCGCGGCGCACAACCGCGCCAACTTAGCCAGTAGGTCTTGGTGCTGGCCGAATCGTTCCAGGCCGTGCTCATCCAGTTCCACGGCAATGCCGCCCGCACGCACCCGGCAACGTACCGTTTCCGATCGCAGCTCATCGCGCAGCAAGCTTTCGGCGGCGTGGATCAGTTTGAGCGCGGGCACCGACACCGCGATGCCGGTTTCGATGCGGCTCGACAGACAGGGCGAGGCAGGCAATTCGGCGAGATCGTCGAGGCCGAATTTTCGCGCCAGCGCACGCACGCTGGATTTGCTCACGCCGGCTTCGATGTAGGGATGGCGTACGGCGTGGCGTTCCGCCGCGCGTAAACCCGGGCGATAGTCGCTCAGGTCATCGAGGTTGGCCCCAGACACCAGCGTAGCCGGCGTGAGGCGACTGATCGCTTGATATAAATTGTGCTTGCAGAAAAAACAGCGATCGATGGGGTTACGCAAGTAATCGGCGTCCTGGAATTCACCGGCATCGATCACCCGCAGATCCCAGCCGTAACGCTCGCCATAGGCGCGCACCCGCATCGTGGCTTCCGGTGGCACGGCGGGTGATCGCGCATGGAACATCGACGTTTGCGAACCCGAATGGCGATGCGCCATGAACGCAAGCGTCATACTATCGACGCCGCCACTCACGGCGACCGCCACCGGTCCGATGGCGTCGAATACGCGGGCTAGCGCCGCGCGCGCCGTGTCAGTTGCCGTTGTCATCGCGAGGTTTCCTGAGAGCCAGTGTTTCCGCCAGTTCGCGCAGCCACGCGCGTTCCGCCTGGCCGCCGGCGTGGCGGATATGATCGTGCTCGGCCTTGGCGCTTTTGCCGGCAGGGCGAAACGCGATCTTGACCGCGATCGGACCATGGGCGCTTTCGACCTCGGTGGTTGTGCGGCGCAGCGTAGCGCGCTGCACCGTTTGCCAGCGCAGGCCCAGGGTCGTGGTCTCGGTGAAGCAGGCGGAAATCGTTTCCGTCACCGCGTCGGGGCGGCACAACACCTGGATATGGGCGCCGAGCCGGCCCTTTTTGCCGAACGCCGGCGTTTGCAAGGCATCGAGAACGCCAGGAACGGCGCGGATTGCCTCCAGGCCGGTGGCGAGGTCTTCCGGGGTCTGGTCATCGACCTCGAACGCGATCAGCGCGACCGGCTCGTCGGTCCAGGCCGGTTCCGCGCTGTCTAAAACCATGAGCCGCAGTGTGTTGCTGATGCCCGGTAGATTACGCGTTCCAAAACCAAAACCGTTGGCAGTAAGCTTAACGGCTTGGCCGGTGCGCCGCGAGGAAGCTTGCAGGTGGCGCAAAATGGCGGCACCGGTGGGTGTGACGCGCTCGCCCGCGACGCCGTCGTCGATCATTGCGAAACCTTCCAGCAGGCGCGCGGTAGCCGGCGCTGGCACCGGCAGCGGTCCGTGCTCGGTTCGCACCCGCCCAGAACCGAGCGGCAACGCCGACACTGACCAACTCGCCGCGCCTAGTGCGTCGATCAGAAAAGCCGCGCCGACGATATCGGCGATGGAATCCCAGTCGGCGATCTCGTGGAAATGCACATCGTCGATGGCGGTGTTGTGGATGGCCGCTTCGGCTTCGGCGAGCAGGGTGAAGATCGCGATGGCGTGGTCGCGCACGGCGGGCGCCAATGGGGATTCCTGCAAACGCACGCGAATGGCGCCGAAATGGCCTGAAGGTTGGCTAGGCCGGGCGGGTGCCGTGATAGCGACACGGGTGCCGGTCAAGACGTGGTCGCTATAGCGCTCGATCCGCACTTGCCAATCGTCCGGCAAGCCCGCCGCGCGCACCGCGGCGATAGCGCCGTCGCCGAGTTGAGGATAGGCGTCCAGCACCGCGCCGAGGAACATGTCGCCGGATACGCCGCCGAGGACATCGAGATGACAATATCGCATCATGTGAAGTTACGCCGCCGCTTGCCGATAGACTGGCACCACGTAAGGGCCTTCCGGCACTACCGCGATTTGCCGGCTGCCCTGGCGCACGACGCTGGCGCGAATCGCCTCCTCCAGTGCATCGACCACTTGTACTCCGGTCAGCGCCCGATCAGCGGCCTTGAGCCCAGTGGTGTAGAGGACAATCTGCCCGAGCGCCATGGGCTTCAGTTGCATCTGCGTCTGCCACTCGTCGATGGCGGCGTGGCTCTTGGCCTGGATATCCTTGAGGAATCCCGCCACGCCGTATTCCAGCAAGCGGCGCTGGGCTTCGACGTATTCCGGCGAACCCATGCCTTCCGAGCATTCCGAGGCGATGATCAAATCACCGCCAGGGGTGAGGATATCGATGGGGCCGACCATGCCCTTTACGGTCTGATAATACGTCTTGTCGAGGGGATAGCCGGCGGCGCTGGTGACCACGGTTTTGAAGCGCTGCTCGACCGGCACTTCCGCATAGCGATGGATATAGGCGACTGCTTGCAAATGGCTTTCGATGATTTCGCCGAAATTCACGAACGACAGGCGCCGTTCTTCGTCGATTACCGTATTGAGCGCGAGCGCTCCGCCGACTTTACCCACGATTTGCAGTTGTTCCTCGTGCAGCGGATTGCCCTCCAGCACGCAGTTGGCTGCGCGCGGGTCACCCATGAAGCGGGCGCTGTGGAAGGTGGTGATGGTCTCCTTGCCGGCGACGCCGGGGGCGATGACTTTACGCCCGCCGGAATAGCCGGCCATGAAGTGCGGCTCGACCAGACCCGTGGCGATGCGGATGTCGGCTTCGACGAAATGGCGGTTGATGAACACCCGGGTGCCGCGCGTAGAGGTGGCGCCGAGGTCGACCAATTCGGCGTCGTTGCGAGCGTCGTGATTGAGGACGGCTATGTTTTCCAGCACCCAGCGGTCACCGACGAGTTCGGCGAGTTCTTCACCGAGATTGGGCCGGTGCAGGCCGGTGGCGACCAGAATCTTGAGGTTTTCACGGCGCAGGCCCGCAGCCAGCAGTTGCTTTACCAGCAGTGGCAGAAATAAGCCATTCGGCACCGGGCGGGTGATGTCGCAGATCAGGATACAGGCGCTTTTCTTGCCACGCGCCAACTCCGCGAGCGGCGCGGCGTTGACCGGCTTGGCGAAAGCCTGGCGAATCGCGCTCTCAGGATCGGCCAGCACCGGCATGTGCGGTTTGCGCAATACCGTCACGTCCCAATCGTTAGGCAGATCGAGCGGGAGTTTGCCTCGTCCATAATTGAGTTCGATGCGCATCGTGCGGCCTCTCAGCGTCAAATCGCGCCTGCGACGCAGGCTGTCGCTGCAAGTGTACCATTTCGGGTCGCTGCACAGACGTAGTCCCATTCTAATGTTTCATGCAATTACTCAATCGGTAATAAAATGTCAATAAAAATATCTTTTCATACTGCTATTAATGTGGCTATAATTAAATCAATATTGGAATAGGAACAGTATGCTATGTCGTCGCCAAAAATTCGCGTGGTTCGCTCCGCTCCAGATCCGCTTGGCCTCTACATCCGCGCTGGGCGCGTCGATCATAAGGACCTTCAAAGTTTCATCACAACTGGCTCGCCCGTTTTCACCGGTGTTGTATTCGAGGCCAAGCGTGTCCAGCATCAGAAAGAACTGCTGACTCTTGTACTGGAGAAAGGACTCGATGCAGTCCTTGACCCACAGACCCAAGCAATGGCCACAGCCGGTGGCTATGCCGCAGGGATGGATAGTCTGCCTTGGTCGAACAAACGCCAGCAAACACTGGGAGATTTGGAAACCTCATTTCAGCAACGACAAATGGCGGACCAAATTGCTCAATTCGTTGTTCAACATAGCTTCACGCAAGTCCTTTCGCCAACTCATCTGATTTTAGGCCCTGATGATCCGTGGCTGTCAATTGATGTGTCAACCGTGATTGCGCTTCGATCAGCCCTTGAAAAAAACGGAGCTAAGCATGTGCAATTGCACTACTCGTTGGCCGTCAGTTATGAAGCATTCCGTACCGCAGAAAAACGAGCTGCCATTCTGGATCAGATACGCCGGACACCAATTGATGGACTGTGGCTAAATGTTGATGGCTGTGGTTCAGATAGCTCCCCTACAGCGATCACCCGATATGGTGATGCTGCAGTGAATTTTCAGGAGCTTGGGGTGCCGATCATTGCTGACCATGCGGGTGGATTCATGGGCCTAGCACTACTCGCTTTCGGTACCGTGGGTGGATTAGCACATGGCGTCACGCTGGGAGAGCGTTTCCACTCGGCTGGGTGGCGGAAGAAATCTGAAAGCAAGCCTTTCAGTCCAACAACGCGAGTATATATCCCTGCAATTGACATAATGCTGCCGCGCATGGAGGCAGAGAAATTCTTCGAGTCAGGGGGCGGCAAAGCGCGCACCGCTTTCGGCTGCCGTGATACGAACTGTTGTCCAAGAGGGATTACCGATATGCTCCAGGCTCCCGCAAGGCATTTTCTCTACCAGCGCGCTCGGCAAGTTGTCAGCTTGGGGCAAATTCCGGCGTCCATTCGACCAACCGCGTTCTTGGAGGAGTACTTGCGCCCAGCAAGTGACTTGGCGCTGGTCGCCGAGAAGTTAGCATTGCCTGATGAACTTACACAGAAAGTGAAAAAGCAAGCCAGGCGCTTAAACGAATTGCGTACCACACTGGGGCCGTATGCACGTATGCGTCGCGATGGTTCGTTTGCTCGCTATCCGATTATCCGGGTAGCGCGTGATGGGCGCGGCTGATATGTGTTGTTCCCTTTAGCAACCAAGTGCCGATCATGAACAGCAATGCAATTGCACGCCGACTTGAGGCCATTCAGACGAAAGGAGCGATGCGATCAGCAGATGTCGCCAATGTTTTGAACGTCCGCCCCGAAACCGTCTCTCGCTGGAATCAGGGCAAGGCATTCCCACACCCGAACACCGAAAAGCAGTTACTCGAACTTGAGTTTCTTATTGACAAGCTGGCTGACATCTATGAACCGCGCGATGCACGTCTGTGGATTTTTGCCCGACAGCGACTCCTCGGGGACCGAATTCCCGCTGAGATTATTCAAGAGGGGAAAATCGATGAAGTACTGACGGTAGTTAATCAATTGCGGGATAGCATCTATCTTTAAAGCGCGTAGTTGAGTTGATAAATGGTCCACGACCCTGAGTTGCTTGAGAAAATCGACGCGCTTCCCAAGGAGGGGTTCAATGGTTCCGTGTTTAGAGCGACGAGGCAAAATCTTAACCCCTTGGTTAGCTCGTTTAGCGGTGGACGCTGGATGCCCCCAGGGATGGTGGGTATCCTATACACCAGCTTAATGCGAGAAGGCGCGTTGGCAGAAATATCATTTCACTGGGCGCAACTTGATCCACGGCCCACGAAGCCCGTTGTGGTGCATCGATTGCGTGTTGTTGCGCATCGTATATTGAAGCTCGTGAGAATAGATCTTGCCGCACTCGGCGTGCCAGAGAGCGCTTATGGAAGGGTTAATTTGCCCCAAACGCAGCAGATCGGTGCGGCTGCGGAATTCCTCGGTTGCGATGGTTTGATTGCACCTTCTGCGAGGTGGGTTTGCGATAATCTTATCCTGTTCCCGGACAGGATGGACACGGACACTACACTCGAGGTTAGTTCCAGTGAGACTGTCGACTGGTTGCAATGGGCCAGAGAGCAGCGATTGATTGCGAGCGATCCATAATCATTTATTATTATAATTAGGCATTTAATTTTATTAATTTTTTAATTAATCGCCAATGGAACTCAATATTCAGAACTTGGCGCTATGTGATGATACCGCAGCGGGCTTCCGCCTGGCTCGGGCTGTTTTCACGCCGCATGAGATCGATCAGATTGGCGAGCATCTAGGGGACGCCGGGATACGCCGCTCGCGAGCCGGCGCGCGTCATCTCTATTCCGTGCCTCGCCTTCGCGACCTTGCCCACGACGTGCGCCTGTTCGAGATTGCGGGGGCATTTCTTCGGGCGGCACCCCAACCCTATCGCGTCACGCTATTCGAGAAATCCCCTCGCGCCAACTGGCTGGTAGTCTGGCACCAAGACACCGCATTGCCGCTCTGCTGGCGGTTTGATCGACCCGGTTGGGGGCCGTGGTCCAACAAGGCTGGGATTTGCTATGCCCACGCCCCGGCAGCGGCGCTTTCCCGCATCATCGCGCTGCGCATTCATCTCGACGATTCTCTCGCCAGCAACGGGCCGCTCAGGGTTATTCCAGGTTCGCATCGGCTTGGTATTGTCGATGATGCGCAAATCGCATCTATCGTCCACCGCTCTACAGCCGTCGAATGCACGATTCCAAAAGGTGGGGTAGTCGCCATGCGCCCCCTCATCATTCATGCGTCTTCCAAAACGCAGTCGGATGTGGCGCGACGCGTGCTTCACATCGAATACGCCGACGCGCTCGATCTCGCGCCAGGAATCAGACTCGCCCGTGCTTGATCATGGCTTCAATACCCCGCCGCCGCGCCGTCGCCACGCGGATCGGCGGCGCCTTCGATGACGCCGTCGGGGTGATGGACGAGCGCGCCGGCATGGCCCATGACTTCATCGAAGGCGCCGATCACTTCGAGATCGTGGCCCGCCGCGTGCAGCGCGTCCAGCACCGAGCGCTCGAAGCGGTTCTCGATGCGCAGATTGGTGCGCTCCGAGCCCCAGGTTCGCCCTAGCAGCCAGCGCGGCGCGGTCACGGCGGCCTGGAGTTCCTGGCCGAATTGCACATAGCGTAGGTAGATCGCCGCCTGGGTTTGCGGTTGGCCCTCGCCGCCCATGGTGCCGTAGGCCATGGTGCGGCCGTCGTTCAACAGCGCCAGCGCGGGCTGGATCGTATGGAAGGGTTTGCGCCCCGGGCGGAGCGCGTTCTGCGCCGATGGGTCGAGTTTGAAACTGGTGCCGCGATTCTGCCAGGTGATGCCGGTGGCGGGCAGCACCACGCCCGAGCCGAATTCCCAGTACAGGCTTTGGATGAAACTGACCGCGCGCCCCGCGCCGTCGATGGCGCCCAGCCAGACGGTATCGCCTTTCCGGGTCGGTGCGCCCCAGGACAGAGCCCGGGCGGGGTCGATGTCGGTGCAAGCGCGATCGAGCGCGGCGGCATTGAGGAAGTCGCGCGGATCGACGGTCATATAGGCAGGATCGGTGATGTGTACATCGCGCACCCGGAATGCGCGCTTGCTGGCTTCCACCAGGCCATGGACAAAATCGAAGCCGTCGGCGCTGCGGCAAGCCAGGCGCTCGAACAAGCCGAGGATCATCAGCGATGCCAGCCCCTGGGTGGGCGGCGGCAGATTGTAAGCCGTGCCGGCGCGCAGCTTGACCGACAATGGTTCGACCTCGCGCGGGCGATGGCGGGCGAGGTCTTCCAGCGTAAGCGGACTGCCCGCCTCGGCGAGATCGGCGGCGATCGCGCGCGCCAGTTCGCCGCGATAAAAATCGTCCAGGCCGACCTCGGCGAGCCGCTCCAGGGCGAGGGCGAGCGCTGGGTTGCGGAACAGACTGCCGATGGCCGGCGCTTGGCCGCCGCCGCAGTAGAGTTCCGCGAAGCCCGCGGCTTCCGTCATTTCCGGCTGTTTGGCGACGGTGTTACCGTACTGGCTGGCGGTGACCGGCGCGCCGTGACGGGCGTAATGGATGGCGTCGTCGAACAAGCGCGCGAGCGGCAGCTCGCCGCCCCATTGCGCGCTGATCGCCAGCGCTTGTTGCCACCCCGACACCGCGCCTGCGACCGTATTGGCCGCGAGCCCACCGCGCGCCGGGATGACGGCATGGCCCCGGTGACGATAGAACTCGATGCTGGCATTACCCGCCGCCGCCCCGCAGGCATCGATGGCTCGCGGCGCGGCGCCGGGGTGGTGGATCAGCCAGAAATTGTCGCCGCCCAGGCCGTTCATATGCGGGTAGACCACCGCGATGGCGGCGGCGGCGGCGATCATCGCCTCGATGGCGTTGCCGCCATCTTGTAATACCCGCAAGCCGGCTTGCGCCGCCAGGTGATGGGGGGCGGTGACCATGCCACGGGTGGCGCGGGGGGTTTGCAACATGGGCTGATCCTTCCAGTGTGGTGCTCGACGCAAGCTTAACGGATCAGCGGGCAAAACGTACAATGGTCGATCCCGCGACCACGATGCCAGCGAATAATGCCCATGAGCGACACCGCGCCTCACCCAAACCCCGCGGCCACGCGCCTGCACGACTTATTGCAAGGCCAGGCGCGGGTGATCAATATCGGCCTCGGCTCGTTCGCCGATGACCTCGAACGTTTAGGCGTGGCGGTCGCGCGCGTCGAGTGGCGGCCACCGGCGGGCGCCAGCCCTGAAACCTGGGCCAAACTGGCCGCGCCATCGGTTGCCGGCGCCATCGTCCGGGCCAATCGCGAGGCGCTCGCGCGCATGTTCGCAGCCGAGCCCATGCTGGTCGATGTGCAGCCGGCGCGCGCGGTCCTGCGCGGGTTGGAACCTTACATGGTTCTGCACGCAGGCCCACCCATCGCCTGGGAACGGATGTGCGGGCCGCTGCGCGGCGCGGTGGCCGGCGCCATCGTGCTAGAGGGCTGGGCCGACGATTTGGCGAGCGCCGAGCGGTTGGTGGAGGCCGGCAAGATCGCGTTTCATCCCAACCATCACTTCGACGCGGTAGGGCCGATGACCGGCATCACCACCGTGAGCCAGCCGGTACTGGTGGTGGAGAACCGCGCCTTCGGCAACCGCGCCTATTGCACCCTGAACGAGGGCTTGGGCAAGGTCATGCGTTTCGGCGGTAATGACCGCGAGGTGCTGGAGCGCCTGCGCTGGATGATGACCACGCTTGGGCCGGCGCTGGGCGCTGCGCTGCGGTCCATGGGCGGGGTGAACTTGAAGACGATCATCGCGCGCGGCCTCGCCATGGGCGACGAGATGCACCAGCGCAACGTCGCTTGCTCCAGCCTGGTGTTGCGGCAGATCGCGGCGGCGCTGGCGCGCGCGGTCGAAGATCGCGAGACGCTCGCTCGCATCCTCGCCTTCATCGCCGCCAACGATCAGTTCTTTCTCAATATCGCGATGGCGATGGGCAAAGCCATCATGGACCCAGTGCGCGGCATTCCGTACTCGACCGTCGTCACCGCCATGTGCCGCAACGGCACCGATTTCGGCGTGCGCGTCAGCGCCACCGGCGAGCGCTGGTTCAGCGCCCCGGTGGAGATGCCGAAAGGTTTGTACTTCGCCGGCTTCAGCGCCGCCGACGCCAACCCCGACATGGGCGATTCCGCCATCGTCGAAACCATCGGCTTGGGCGGTTTCGCGATGGCCGCGGCGCCGGCGGTGGCAGGTTTCGTCGGCGCGGGTACGGCGAGCGACGCGCTAGACATCACCCGCACGATGGCCGAGATCAGCGCCGGGCGCAACCCGGATTGGACCATCCCCGCGCTCGATTTTGCCGGCGTGCCGGCGGGTATCGACATCCGCAAAGTGGTCGAGACCGGCATCGCGCCGACCATCAACACCGGCATCGCCCACCGCAAACCGGGCTTGGGGCAGGTCGGGGCAGGCGTGGTGAAAGCGCCGCTCGCCTGTTTCGAGCAGGCGCTGGCGGCATTCGCCGCTGGTGTGGGGGAGGGAGCGCCATGATCGTCGTCAATCACATCCGCCGGGGTTTCTACCTCGATTCCGTGGCACTGATGCGCCTCTCCCAG
>JAXMFZ010000050.1:0-32813 GCA_046347515.1 Gammaproteobacteria bacterium
GGCCAAACGCTTGCAGATCGCGAGGCCGATACCGGTGCCGCCGAATTCGCGGCTGATCGAGTCATCGACTTGCGAGAACGGGTGGAACAGACGTTCGCGCGCCGTGTTCGAAATGCCGATGCCGGAATCCTGGACCTGCAAACGCAGTAGGACGGAGTCGCGGTCTGTCTCGATGAGGCGGGCGGCGATGGCGATAGCGCCGTGGTGGGTGAATTTGACGGCATTGTCCATGAAGTGGCGCAAGATTTGACGCAGGCGCAGATTGTCACTCAATATCATCAGATTGGGTTCGAGCAATGGCTCGACGGTGATCCGCAAGCCTTTCCGTTCGGCATCGGCCAAGTGGAATTCCCGCGCTTCGCTGAGCAGCTTGGCGACATCGACGGCATTCGATTGCAGCGCGAAACGCCCGCTGTCCAGCCTGGAATAGTCGAGAATATCGTTGATGATGCGCAGCAGCGCATCGCCTGACCGTTTGAGGATGCCGAGATAGTGTGTTTGTTTGGTGTTCAGTTCGGTTTCCTCCAGCATATCGGCCATGCCCAGAATGCCGGCCATCGGTGTGCGCAGTTCATGGGTCATGGTGGCGAGGAACGCCGATTTCGAGCGCGCCGCCTGTTCGGCAGTTTCCTTTGCCCTAATCAATAGCTGTTCGGCTTCTTTGAGCGAGGTGATGTCTCGCACCGTGCCTTCGTAACCGATCAGATTGCCGGCGTCATCACGTACGATGTGAGCGTTTTCGCTGATCCAGATGCGCTCGCGGGTTTTGTGACGATAAATCTCCGAGATGAAGTTGTCGACGCGGCCGTTCCGTTCGATCAGGCGTTTGAATTCCGCGCGCCGCGTAGGGTCGACATACCATTCGCTGGCGATGTCATTGACCGCCGTCAGCATCTCGGCTTCGCTGGTATAACCGTTCAGCCTGACCAGCGCCGGGTTGGCGCGCAACTGACGGCCATCGGTGCTGGATAAATAAATGCCCTCGCTGGCGAGTTCGAACAGTCGCCGATAGGACTGATCGGCTTCCTTCAGCGCCTTTTGCTCGGCCTGGAGGGCAGCGTCGGAATGCGCCAGTTGCTCGTTGAGCGCGGCGTTGTCGATGCGCAGGCGGATTGCTTGCAGATAATCGGCGTATAAGCGTTGGGCGATGTGGACCAGGGCGGCGACGAACAAGACCAACAGTACGGCCATCGCCAGGCCGATGGCGTCGTCCTGCAACCAAAAGCGCCCAGCAATGGGCAGAATGGCGGGCACGGCGAACAGCAGGATGCCGTAGCGAATCAGCGCCAGGACGGTGATAGCGCCGGCCGCCATGCCACCGACGATGAAGGCGATGAAGATTTGCTGCGGCGGCGATTGCGGCGGAAACAGGCCGAGCGCCAGATAGCCCCAGAACACACTGGATAGCAAGGTGCCGATGAGATAGCGCTGGCGCCAGGACGAAAAATCGTGGATGGCCTGCTCGCGGCGTTGGAATACCGACTGCATCCGGTAGCGAGCCATGCTCAATAAACAAAGCGCCAGCAACCAGGCGAGCAACTCGCGATGGGCAACCACCGGCCACAGCACTGCCGCGGCGATCGCGGCATTGATGGCATTGATCGCCGGCAGGATCCGCGAATACCGATACAGCAGCTTGGTCTGCTCGTCGGCGACTCGCGGCTCTATGGCGTCGATAGTGGAAAACACGGCGGTTGCTTACAGTTTTTCGTCTTCTTGCAAGCGCGTCGTCAACTTTTCAAACTCGCGTTTCATCTCCAGGTTCTGGAAAATGAACTGGGTGGGCAGTTCGCGCTGAAACAGGCTGTCGAGCATTTGCTGGCCGGTTTTCATCAACTCCACCAGTTCGCCGGAAACCTTGACGGTTTCATACGTATTTTGCGCGACTTGCAAATCGTGGGTGAGCTGTGCCCGCGAGGCCGATACCGCGTTGGCCTGGTGCTGTAGGTAATCGCGATAGAGGCGGGCGCTGTTCAGCGTGATCTGCTGGGCTTCGAGATTGGCCGTCAGCGCCTTCTCGTGGCGTTGATCGCTTTGCCGCAGGGCTTTGCTTTGCGCTTGCAGTGCTCCGGTTCTTTCAATGATGTCATTGATCTTGTTGATGTTACCGGCAACCGTTTCGAGCATCTGCTGGTGCATACGGTCGAGGGTTTTCAGCAGCAGCACATAAAGGCCATAGTAGCGGCGCGCGCTGTCGATGCTCTCGCCGCTATCCACCAGTAACTGTTCGAGTTGGACGATGATAGCCTTGACGTTGTCGAACGCGATTCCCAGGCCGAGGTATTCATCGCCGGTGACGGTGGATAGCAGAAAATCCAATTGCGAATCGCTGATCGCAATGCCGGCGCCGCGCAAGTCGGCGGCGAATTGCCGCTTGATGGCGTCGATGCGTTGCTGATACCGTTGGATGAGGTCTTGCTGGCGCTGGATGGCCGCGTCATAGTCGCTCACCGTGGTTTCCCACAGCCCCTGGCTGGGCGCGAACAGGCGTTTCTCCTGGGCCTGGTCGATGGCATTGCGCGCGATGCGAATCGCGTCTTGCAACTGGCGGATGCGGCTGCGGTAATCCTGGCCGGTAGGGCCGCCCAAGGTCATGATGACTTCATCCAATAAACTGTTGATATCTTGCTGATTGGATGCCTTGTCCGGGCCTATCCAGGCATTGTCGGGGAGCTTGTCCTGCTTGGTTTCGAGCGATTGCACGGAGTCGAGTTTGGGCACCACGGTTTGCCACAAATCCTTCACCCGGTGGTCGCTGACGATTTTGGCGCCAGACGGATCGGCATTCGCCGCGGGTGTATCGGCTTGCTGCTGGGCGGCGGCCGCCGTCGGCGCGGGTGTGCCGCCCAAGTGGCTGACGCCGTAAAGCCCGCCGCCGATCAGTAACAGCGGCAGGGCGTAATAAACCGTGATGAAGGTCAAAGATTTCAGCATTGCCATGAGGTAAAGACTGGATTATGGGCGCAATGTTTCACTGGTCATCATGCTACACTAAGAAATCGAAACGCAATTCCACATACCAAAATATGATCAATCACCTTTGTAGGGTGTTTTTCGCATGTGCCGTTGCTTTGAGCGTCACCAGCGCCCATGCCAAGGATCAGTTGGTGATCGGTGTCACCCAGTTCCCGGCGACGTTCAATCCCAACATTGAAGCCATGCTGGCCAAGACCTATACGCTCAGCATGACGATGCGGCCATTGACTGCTTATGATCACCAATGGAAATTGATATGCATGTTGTGTACCGAAGTGCCGAGTCTGGAAAACGGCGGCGCGGTATTGGAAACCATGCCGGACGGTAAACAGGGCATCGCGGTGACCTATACGCTCCAGCCCAAGGCGACCTGGGGCGATGGCACGCCGATCACCACCCAAGATGTATTGTTCACCTGGCAGGTGGGTCGCGAACCCAAGGCGGGCATCGGCAATCAGGAAATGTATCGGCGGATTCTCAAGATCGACGCTCGCGATGACAAGACTTTCACCCTGCACGAAGACCGCGTCACCTTCGAATATGCCGCAATCAACGATTTTCTACTGCTTCCGGCGCACCTCGAAAAACCCGTATTCGAGGCCAATCCCAGCGAATATCGCATGCGCAGCAAGTACGAAACCGAAACCACCAACCCCGGGCTTTATTTCGGACCCTATAAAATCACCGGTGTGAGCCGCGGCGCAGCGATCACCCTGGAACCCAATCCGACGTGGTGGGGGACTGCGCCATTCTTCAAGAAAATCACCGTCAAGACCATTGAGAATACAGCGGCGCTGGAAGCCAATCTGTTGTCCGGCGAGATCGACGCCATTGCCGGAGAGTTGGGCTTGACGTTGGATCAGGCGCTGGCGTTCGAGCGCCGCAATGGCGATCATTTCAAGATTCTCTATCAGACCGGTTTGTTCTATGAGCACCTCGATGCGCAATTACTCAATCCCATCCTGAGCGATGTGCGGGTGCGTCAGGCGCTCATGTTCGGCATCGACCGCGCGGCGATCAGCCGCCAATTGTTCGCCGACAAGCAACCCGTTGCCAACTCTTTGGTCAATCCGCTGGATTGGGCTTACGATGCCGCCGTGCGCAAATACGATTACGATCCCAAACACGCCGCCGAATTACTCGATGCCGCGGGGTGGAAGACGACCGCGCAAGGCATTCGCCAAAACGCCCAAGGCGAGCGGCTCAGCATCGAACTGATGACGACCGCCGGTAATCGCAGCCGCGAGCTGTTGCAGCAGGTGATGCAGAATCAGTGGAAGCAACTGGGTATCGAAGTCAAAATCAACAATCAGCCAGCCCGTGTGTTTTTTGGCGAAACCATGCACCAGCGCAAATTCCAGGGGCTGGCGCTGTTCTCCTGGGTGTCATCGCCGGAAAACGTGCCGCGCAGCGCCTTGCATTCCACCGAGATACCCACGGCCGAGAACGGCTGGAGCGGGCAAAACTACACCAGTTACAATAACGCCAACATCGATGCGCTGCTCGATGCGCTAGAAGTCGAACTCGACCGCAACAAGCGCAAGACGATGTGGGCGGAATTGCAAGCGATTTACGCCAATGATCTGCCGTCACTGCCGCTATTTTTCCGGGCCGATTCCCACATCCTGCCGAAATGGCTGGAAGGCGTGCGGCCCACGGGTCATCAGAATCTTTCCACGCTGTGGGTGGAAGAATGGCGCGCCAATCCTCCCTGAATGACGAGCCGCTGCTTGCGGTGCGCGATCTCTGTGTCGCCTTCGGTGGGCGCACGGCGGTCGACCGCTTGAGTTACGATTTGAATCGCGGTGAAACCCTGGGAGTAGTCGGCGAGAGCGGTTGCGGCAAAACCCTCTCGGCGCTGGCGTTGCTTGGTTTGACGCCCGCCGGTGCGCGCTGCTCCGGCGGCGCGCGCTTCGCCGGTCATGATCTGCTGCGGCTTGACGAAGCCGAATTGCGCAAAGTCCGCGGCGGCCAGATCGCGATGATATTCCAGGAGCCGATGACCGCGCTCAATCCGCTGCTGACGGTCGCCGATCAAGTCGCCGAGATGTTCATCCTGCATGGTGGGATGACGCGCCGTCAGGCGCGCGCGGCGGCGATCGAGGCCTTGGCTAGGGTGCATATCGCCGACGCGGCGGGTTGTGGTTGCCGCTATCCGCACCAGCTTTCCGGTGGCCAGCGCCAACGGGTGATGATCGCCATGGCGCTGGCCTGCCGCCCGCAACTCCTCATCGCTGATGAGCCTACGACCGCGCTCGATGTCACGGTGCAGGCGCAGATCATCGATTTGATCATGGATTTGCAAGATGAAATCGGGATGGCCGTGCTGTTCATCAGCCATAACCTCGGGGTGATCTCGCAGGTCGCGGACCGGGTGATGGTGATGTACGCGGGCAGGGCGGTGGAAACCGCCAGCGCGGAAACCCTGCTGCACGAGCCGCTTCATCCCTACACCCAAGCGCTGCTCGCCACTTTGCCCAGGCTCGGCGCCCGGCGCGCGCTGCTGCCGGCGATAGCCGGCGCGGTGCCGCGGGTGGCAAGCGTCCTACGCGGTTGCGCGTTCGCGCCGCGCTGCGCCCAGGCCGACGCGCGTTGCGCGGCGCTGGAACCGGCTTTGCAGGCGCAAGGCGACGATCACCAAGTGGCCTGCTTGCGCGCCGAGCGTTCGGCGCCCCTGTCCGCCTCGGTACGCTTGCTGGCCTGAGCCCGTATGGATTTGTGAGCACCACCCGGAGCATACCGCTGGTAATCGACACTCGCGAAGGCGCAGAGGTGTCCGCTGCCGGCCCGCTCACGGTCGGGTTCATCCTGGTTCCGAATTTCTCCATGATCGCTTTCAGTTGCGCCTTGGAAGCGCTGCGTATGGCGAACTACGTGAGTGGCAGCAGGCTGTATGCCTGGCTGTGCTTGAGCGCGGATGGCGGGGCCGTGCGTGCCAGCAACAACCTCGCCATCGTGCCCGATGGCGGCATCGACGCGGCGCGCGATCTCGACATCGTACTGGTATGCGGGGGCCTCGGCATCGACCGGGTCGATTGCTCGGATTTGCTCGCTTGGCTGCGTATGCAAGCACGCCGCAAGCGCAAACTGGGTGGTGTCTGTACCGGCAGCTATCTGCTGGCGCGGGCCGGCGTTCTGGACGGTTATCGCTGCACCATCCACTGGGAACACCTCGCGAGCCTGCGCGAAGAATTTCCGCATCTGATCGTGTCGACCGAGCTGTTCGAGATCGACCGTGATCGCTATACCTGTTCCGGCGGCACCGCGCCTCTGGACATGATGTTGCACGTCATCTCGCGCCAGCACAGCGCCGAGTTGGCGCTGGCGATTTCGGAGGAGTTCATCTGTGAACGGATCCGTGACCGTCATGATCGCCAGCGCATTCCGCTGCGGCTGCGGCTTGGCGCCAGCCAGCCCAAGCTGACCGCTGCGGTCGCGCTGATGGAAGCGAACATCGAGGAACCGATGAGTCCCGACGAAATCGCGCGCCATGTGGGGCTGTCGCGCCGTCAACTGGAACGTTCGTTCCAAAAATTCCTACAGCGTTCACCGACCCGCTATTATCTCGAATTACGCTTGCAGCGCGCGCGCCTGCTGCTGCTGCAAACATCGCTATCGATCGTCGATGTGGCGCTGGCTTGCGGATTCATATCGGCGCCGCATTTCAGCAAATGTTATCGCAACTTATTCGGCCTGCCGCCGCGCGACGAACGACGCCTACGCCCGACCGTGACCGGTGCTTGGCCGTGCGGCCAACCGGTCGCCGCCGGCAACCCGTAGCTGCGCGCGACGGCGGTCGGTAGAATGGTGCAACATCGGCCAATACCGAGCCGGGGGAGGACAAACCATGGCGGTCGTCGAACTCGCGCTGGCCCCTGCGACGGTGATGCTGATTAGCCGATTTTACCGAAATTTAACCAAAATCTTACAACTTCGTGGCCAAGCCATGATCTACTCGCCACGATTTAAGCGCAGACCGCGCCGTGGAACTTCATTGGAATTACAGGTTCGCGCCGCATCTCAGCCAATGCTACCGCGATCATTATGGCCTGCCGTAGCGCGACGGACGCCGTTCGTGCCAGGCAGGGGCGGCGGTTACAATGACCGCGCATCGACACAAGCTCTCATGGGAGGATGAATGGTGTTCAAACTCGATAGATCACATCTCGGCATCGCTTTCGGTGCCGCCATCGCGGCCTGCACCGGCGCCTCGGCAGTCGCCGACGAAACCTGCATGTCGCCGTATTCGCCGAAAATCGTCGGGCAGGAGGATTTCATCTACGTCTGGACGCTGGGAAGCGAAAGGGTGGGCGATGAACAAGACAAGCTCGTCACCATCGATGCCAATCCGAAATCGGTCAATTACGGCAAAATTACCGCCACCTTGTCGGTAGGCGGACGCAATGAGGCGCATCACGGAGATTTTTCCGATGACCGGCGGTTTTTCTGGGCGGGCGGCCTCGATACCAGCCAGATCTTCATCTTCGACATGCATAGCGACCCGGCGCGACCGCGGCTGCATAAAGTCATCACCGATTTCGTCGAGGCCAGCGGCGGGGTAGTTGGCCCCCATACGTTTTACCCGCTGCCGGGGCGGATGTTGATCACCGGTTTGTCGAACAACAAAGACCACGGTGGGCGCACGGCGATGGTCGAGTACAACAACGACGGTCAGTACATCGCCACCTATTGGATGCCGACCGACGACAATTTGCAGGGTGCGATCAAATCCGGCCAGTTCGCCGACGGCTACGGTTACGACGTGCGCGCGCTGGCGCCGCGCAACGTGCTGATCACTTCGTCGTTCACCGGCTGGACCAACTATATGATGGACCTCGGCAAGCTGGTCCAGGATCAGGAAGCGATGAAGCATTTCGGCAACACGGTGGCGATCTGGGATTTACACACCCGCCAGCCGAAGAAAGTCCTTGATGTGCCTGGTGTGCCGCTGGAGCTTCGCTGCGCCTGGGGCTCGGAGCACAATTATTGCTTCACCTCGACCGCGCTGACCTCGAAGCTTTGGTTGATTTATCAGGATGATAAGAGCGAGTGGCGCTCCAAGGAAGTTGCCGATATCGGCGATCCGAGCAAATTGCCGCTGCCAGTCGATATTTCGCTATCCGCCGACGACGGTTTGCTGTGGGTCGATACTTTCATGGATGGCAAAGTGCGGGCGTTCGACGTGCGCGATCCGCTGGTGCCGCGCCAGGTGTTCGAGCAGGAAATCGGCAAACAGGTGAACATGGTATCGCAAAGTTGGGACGGTAAGCGCCTATATTTCACCTCGTCGCTGCTGTCGAAGTGGGACAAGAAGGGCGCCGACAACGAGCAGTTCCTGAAAGTCTACGACTGGAACGGGGAAAAGCTCAGCGCCAAGTTCGCCATCGACTTCACCGCGGAAAAGCTCGGCAGGCCGCACATCATGCGCTTGGGCGCGTATGCCCTGTATGGCAAGCAGGCGCCCGCCGACGATAAAGCGGTCGCCGCGCGCTGAGCGGCCCATGGGGCGGAATGCGCTGCGCCGCGCCCGTTCTGGTGTGGCGGTTTTGTGCTGCCTACTCGGCCCACAAGCCTCGAGTTTCGCACACGGGCAGGAAGACGAAACGCCGCAGATCGCGGCGCCCGGCTATGGCGAGTTGAATTTCACGCCGGCGGCGGCGGGTTCGTACCGGTTGCCGCCGGTGGCGACCGCCGCCGACGGCGAGGTTTTGCTCGCGGACGGCAAACCCACCCGACTCTATGATTTGCTCGATGGCCGTGTCGTATTCTTGAGCTTCATTTATACCCAGTGCAACGACATCAACGGTTGCCCGCTCGCCACTGTTGTCCTCAAGCGCACGCTCCAGCGCCTCGAACAGTTTCCTGAGTTGAAGGACAACGTCCGCTTCATCAGCCTGAGTTTCGACCCCGAGCACGATACGCCAGCGGCGCTCGCGGATTACAGCGCGCCGATCGTGCGGGGCCTCGACGGTTGGTTGTTCGCCACCACCGCGAACGCCGATCAATTGCAGCCCATCTTGGAGGGTTATGGACAAAACGTCATCCGTGTTCATGACGCCGATGATCGACCGACCGGGACGATTTCTCACACCCTGCGGGTATTCTTGATCGACCGCAACAAACGTATCCGCAATGTTTACAGCGCCGCTTTTCTTCACCCGGACGTGTTGTTGAACGACGCCAAGACTTTGCTGATGGAGGAGTCCGGCGGGGCCGGCGTCGGTAACACGCGGACTCCCGCGCGTAGCGCGCGGCTAGGGCCGGGCGATGACAAAACCGGCTACGAGGCCGCGAATTATCGCACCCACTCGACCGATTTACGCAACCGCGCAGGGCAACCCGCGGATCTGCTGGCGAATGCGCTGCAGCCCCCGCTTGGCCTGCCAGCGCTGCCCGTTCCCGCCGATAATCCGTTGAGCGCCGCCAAGATCGAGCTGGGTCGTAAATTGTTCTATGATCGGCGCCTGTCGTTCAACAATACGCTGTCGTGCGCGATCTGCCATATCCCAGAACAGGGCTTTGCCAACAACGAGTTGGCTACCGCCGTGGGCATCGAAGGGCGCACGGTGCGGCGCAATGCGCCAACGCTTTACAATGTCGGATATCTCCAGCGCCTGTTCCACGATGGCCGCGAAACTCGGCTGGAGCAGCAGGTCTGGCAGCCACTTTTGATGAGCAATGAAATGGCGAATCCGTCCATGGGAGCCGTGCTGGAGAAGCTCCAGCGTATCCCTGAATACGCGGGGCTGTTCGAGGCGGCGTTCGGCGGGCGCGGCCCGACCGTCGAGACGGTCGGGATGGCCTTGGCGAGCTACGAGCGGGTGTTGAACGCCGCCGATTCGCCCTTCGACCGCTGGTATTTCGCCAAGCAAGACACCGCCCTGGACGCTTCCGCCCAACGCGGCTATGCGCTGTTCTCCGGGAAAGCGGGCTGCGCCGCCTGTCATCGCATCGACAAGGATTTCGCCTTGTTCACCGACCAGCGTTTCCACAATACCGGCGTGGGCTGGTTCGCCACCATGCGCAAAGACGCACCGAAGCGCAAGGTACAACTGGCCCCGGGTGTATTTGTCGAGGTGGAAACCGCCGTGCTGGAGGCTACCGGTGAGAAGCCGCCGAACGACCTGGGGCTTTACGAAATCAGCCAAGACCCCGCCGACCGCTGGCGCTACCGCACCCCGAGCCTGCGCAACGTCGCACTCACCGCGCCGTATATGCACGATGGCTCCTTGGCAACCCTAGAAGCCGTAGTCGCGTTCTACAACCAGGGCGGCTACGCCCATGACTTGCTCGATCCCCTGCTCAAGCCGCTCCAGCTCGGCGCCGGCGAACAGGGCGATTTGGTCGCGTTCTTGAAAGCGCTCACCGGCTCCAATGTCGAGGCGTTGGTGGCCGATGCGTTCGCCGCGCCGGTGGGTGACTTGCGCGCCGCCGATCCGCATTGGTCGCACGCCAATCGTGTCGAATATTGATGAGCGATTACGCGGATTTTCCAGAAGCTACCGGGGCCGGATGGGGAAATTTCGACCGCGACTCGCGGTAAGTCAGCAGCGCGGAACTCAAAAAGATCACCGCGCCGCCGATCCAGGTCCAGAGGTCGGGGATTTCCGCGAACCACCAGTAGCCGATCAGGCTCGTCCACAACAGCCGGGTGAAATCGAGCGGCACCACCACGCTGGCATCGGCGAGTTGCATGGCCTTGGTCATCGCCAGCTGACCCGCGCCGCCAGTCAGGCCGACCAGCAACAACCAGCCGGTCTGTTCCATGGTTGGCCAGCGCCATACCCAGACGGCGGGCAGGATCGCGAGCACTGTCATCATGATCGACATCCACGCCACTACGCTGAAGGTTTCATCGGTGCCGGACAAGCGTTTGACGATGATGAGATTGGTGCCCCAGCACACGCTGGACAGCAGGATCACGAGTACACCGACATTGAGTTCATGAAAACCGGGCCGCAGCACGATCAGCGTGCCGGCAAAACTGCACCCGACCGCAAGCCAGCGCCGCAGGTGCAGTTTTTCATGGAGAATGAAACTGGCTCCCAAGGTGGCGAAAATCACCGCGCTGAAACTGAGCGCGGTCGCCTGGGCGATGGGCACCCGGCTGAGGCCGTAAAACCACGATAACAGCGCGATGATGCCGAGCGCGCTGCGCAGCATTTGCAGGCGCGGCTGCTGGGTGCGCAACGCACCGCGGCCCGCGCGGATCAGAAACGGCGTTACCGTCAGGAGGCCGAACAGATTGCGGAAAAACGCGATCTCGAACGGATGCAGACCCTGGCTGGTGCGCCGCACCAGCGCGTGCATGGTGGCGAGCAGCGCGGTTGCCAGAACCGCGAAAAACGCCGCACGAAGCTGCGCGGAACGCGATGATGCGAGGCGGTCATAGAGCGTGGCGAGCATGAACAAGTGAGCCTGGAGCGGGCGAATTCTTTTTGCCGAGGCGGTGATTTTCGCCTAGTCTAGCGGGGTTCATGGCCATTCCACTACTGATAATTTGGGGTTTCCTTAAAATTCACCGATGTTGAGCTATCGCCACGCCTACCATGCCGGCAATTTCGCCGATGTGTTCAAGCACTGCATGCTGACGTCGCTGCTCGGCGCATTCCCTCCCAACGAGCCGATTTTTTATGCCGATACCCACGCCGGCGCGGGGCGTTACGACCTCGATTCGCCAATGGCGTGCCAAAACGCCGAATACGGGTCCGGCATCGGGAAATTGTGGTTAGCGGGAGATGCGCCCGCGCCGGTCGCCGCCTATCTAGCCTGCGTGGCGGCGCTGAATCCCGGTGCGCAACGCGGACAGAAGGCGCCGCGCTGGTATCCGGGATCGCCCTGGATCGCCGCGCATCTCCTGGGTGCACGGACGCGGCTGCTGTTTTGCGAACTCCATCCCGCCGATGCGGGCTTGCTGCGCGAGAATTTCGCCGGCGATACGCGGGTGGCGGTCGCGCACGAGGACGGCTATCGTATGCTCCAGCGCCGCCTGCCGCCGCCGCAGGCGCAGGGGTTGGTGTTGCTCGACCCGGCCTACGAGCGTCGCGGCGAAATCGAACGCCTGGGGAGCGCCCTCATCGACGCACATCGGCGCTGGCCTACGGGTGTGCTGGCGGCCTGGTATCCGATCATGCCCAAGGTCGCGGTCGCGCCGCTTTTTCAGCGCCTGCGAACCGAAAAGCTCGCCAGCGCTTGGGTCAGCGAACTCTGCGTTTATCCCGATGATAATCCGCTGGGTTTGAACGGCTCAGGCATGGTGATCATCAACGCGCCCGAGACTTTCGCCAATGGGCACAAAACTTGGCTGCGCTGGCTGTGGAAGGCGCTAGCGGTACGGGAGATGGGACGGATTGGCTGCGGATGGTTGAAGGATGGGTAAGCGCTTTGCACGGGCGGCAATGATAAATTGTTTAATCCTGTGTGTCTGGGAGGGTTTATGAATGCAAGCGTGTCATCCCTGAAGCGCGGCGTTATCGGTATCATCACCATCGACAATCCGCCGGTCAATGCCGCCTCCCATGCGGTGCGCAGCGGCATCGTCGCCGCCGTTCAAGCCCTGGATCGCGACCCCGAAGTTGCCGCCATCGTGCTGTGTTGCGCGGGGCGCACCTTCATCGCCGGCGCCGACATCAGCGAATTCGACAAGCCCCCGCAAGAGCCTGGCCTGCCGGAAACGCTGGCGGTGGTGGAGGCGGCATCCAAGCCCGTGGTAGCCGCCATCCACGGTACAGCGCTGGGCGGTGGGTTGGAGACCGCGCTGGCCTGTCATTACCGGGTTGCGGCGCCGACCGCGCAAGTGGGCCTACCGGAAGTGAAACTCGGCATCCTGCCTGGCGCGGGCGGCACCCAGCGCCTGCCGCGTTTGGCGGGGGTACGCAAAGCACTCGACATGATCGTTTCTGGCGATCCCATTCCGGCGCGCGACGCCAAGCAGCATGGCATCGTCGATGAATTGATCGAGGGCGATCTGCTGGCCGGCGCCATCGCCTACGCCGAGCAGGTGGTGGCGCGGAAAGCGCCGCTACGCAAGGTGCGCGATATACCCATCGACACGCCTCCAGCCGGGTTTTTCGCTGATTATCGCAATGCCATTGCCCGCCAGACGCGTGGGTTTTATGCGCCGGAGCGCTGCGTGCAAGCGTTCGAAGCGGCCGTCCATCTGCCGTTCGAGGAAGGGCTGATGCGCGAACGGCAACTGTTCCTAGAATGCAAGAACACCGTGCATTCCAGGGCCCAGCGCCACCTGTTCTTCGCCGAGCGCGCGGCCAACAAAGTCCCTGGCGTTGGCAAGGATACGCCGCGCCGACCGATTCACAAAGTGGCGGTGATCGGCGCCGGCACCATGGGCGGCGGCATTGCCATGACGTTCGCCAATGCCGGCATCCCGGTAGCGCTCATCGAGCGCGCCGTCGAGCCATTGCAGCGCGGGTTGGACGCCATCCGTAAGAACTACGAAGCCGGCGTGCGCAAGGGCAAGCTTACCGACGCGCATGTGGCTGAGCGCATGGCGCGGATTCGAGGCGAAGTGACCATGGCCGCAGCGGCGGATGCCGATCTCATCATCGAGGCGGTGTTCGAGGACATGGCGGTGAAGAAAGCCGTGTTCGCCGAACTCGACGCCATCGCTAAGCCCGGCGCGATTCTCGCCAGCAATACCTCGACCCTGGACCTCGACGCCATCGCCGCCGCGACGCGCCGTCCCGAGGATGTGGTCGGCCTACATTTTTTCAGCCCAGCGAATGTGATGCGACTCTTGGAGATCGTACGCGGTGCAGGCACGGGCGTGGACGTGGTCGCGACCTGTGTGGACCTTGCCAAAAACATCCGCAAAGTGGGGGTGCTGGTCGGCGTATGTTATGGCTTCGTCGGCAACCGTATGTTGGAAGGCTATATGCGCGAGGCCGACGCCTTGCTCTTGGAGGGAGCAACGCCTGAACAGGTCGATCAAGCGCTTTTTGATTTTGGATTCGCGATGGGGCCGTTCACCATGATCGACATGGCGGGTGTCGATATCGGCTTTCACACCCGTGAACAAAACCGCCAGCGCCTGCCGAAGATTCCAAATTACTGCGTGGTGTCGGACGCTTTGGCGCGCATGGGGCGGTTCGGACAAAAGACCGGCAAGGGCTTCTACCGCTACGAGAAGGGCGAGCGCACGCCGCTGCCCGATACTGAAGTCGCTGCCCTGATCGAGGCCAAATCCCAGGAACTCGGCATCGTCCGGCGCACCATCGGCAATGAGGAAATCCTCAAGCGCTGCTTGTACCCGTTGATCAACGAAGGCGCGCTGATCCTGGAGGAGGGCATCGCCCTCAGACCCGGTGACATCGACGTGATCTGGGCCACCGGCTACGGCTTTCCGCTCTACCGCGGCGGGCCGATGTTCTATGCCGACACGGTCGGGCTCGATGCCATTCTTGCGACGCTGCGCACTTATCAAGATGCGCTCGGCGCCCATTGGCGGCCGGCGCCGCTGTTGGAGAAGTTGGCGCGCGAAGGCAAGCGTTTCGGCGAGTTTGCGGAGTAAACGCCACTTTACGCGGTTAAAACCGCGCGCAAGGCCGCGGGCCGAGCAGGCCCGCCCATCATCACCAGCCATTTTGCCGCAAGTGTGACAAATGTCACTGCGTTGGCGACGCTTAGGCCATTAGAATCCCGCCTGTTTCTCGGCATGTTCCCGATGATGGTTGAAATCGATAGGATTCAAAAGAATTCCATTGGCATTATTTGAATTCATTTGTATACTTAAATTAACATATGAAACCATATGAATATGACCAACGATGGACACTTCCCGCTCGATACCGATCTCCGCCCGCATTCCCTCGGAAGACGCCGCGTTTTTGGCGCGATTGCAAATCGAGGGCGCGATCACCCCCAGCGATAAGCTGCGCGCCATCATCACCCAGGCGCGCCGCCAGCACGAAGGGCAGCATGATTACGCTTCCTCGCTGCAATGGATACGCGAGGCTTTGGCGCCCGCCTTGGATCACGTCCGGGATGCCGAGCATCGCGCCCGCCAGCATTCAGATTTGGTGTTGCGGCTGGGCGAGTGGCTGCCACAGGCGGTGGCGCTGATCCATTCGTTTCGCCAAAGCCCCGCCGGTGATCCCGAAGCCTTGCGCGATCTCGAGCAAGCCCTCGCGGATCGGGTGTTTCAACTGCTGGAAGCGATCCTGCGCTTGGGCATCACCGGTCGCGCGCCGTGTTATGACAAGCAGGTCATCGCCGATCGGCTCGATCCGATCTTAGAACTCTCTGAGTTGATTTCCTCTACTACTACGAAGGAGTAAAGCCATGGCCGAGAGCATTGGAAACCGCGTTAGCCGCCTGATCAGCGGTAGCTTCAACGCCCTGGTGGACGCGGTCGAGAACGCCGCGCCCGAAATGGTGATGGAGCAGACCGTGGGTAGTGTCCTGATTTTAGACATTCAAATGGATTCCTGCCAAACTTACCCTCGGCTACAAGCACCAACAGCTTGTCCTGGAGTAGGAAGGGTATTGATTGCCGTGCACTGCCCGCATTGCGACAGTGACCAGGTCGTCAAACGCGGTCAGGCCAGCAACGCTAAACAGCGCTATCTCTGTCAGAACGAGGCGTGTAGGCACCCGACCTTCCTGGTGGAGTACAGCGACCGTGGGCGCTTGCCATCGGTGAAGCAACAGATTGTAGAGATGGCGCTCAATGGCAATGGTATTCGCGATACGGCACGATTACAGCGATTCCTTGGGGACTTATCGGCGCCATCGGGAACCCTCCGTGCATTGCTCTGGCAAACGCCACACTCAGCGAATCGAACGCAAACATCTCACGCGGCGGACGCGGATCAAACGCCTGGCGCACAAAACGATCGGCTTCTCGAAGTCCACTCAGATGCACGATATCGTGATCGGCTTGTTCGTTAACCGGTACGAATTCGGGGTTGCTGTATAAAACCTGAATAACCAAAAATTAGGACACTACCCCAAATAGGATGTCTTGTTGTAACGTTTGATCAGTAATCTGAGGGGAACAAGCCGGTGGTGAAGCCAGCATGAACCCCAGCACAACAATATGAAAACGTCAGTCACCCATCGGCCTAAGGAGGCAATGTGAAACCAGTACTCGTAATGGTCGCTATGGTCATGATTCAACTGGCCGTCTTGATCTCACCGGCCTACGCGCAAGCACCGAAAAATACCGTGCTGTTTCAGGATGTGAGGATATTCGACGGTAGAGCCGACCACCTCACCGAGAGTTTGAACGTGCTGGTGGAAGGCAACAAAATTGCGAAGATATCCCAAGCGCCGATCAGCGCCGACGGCGCAACCGTCATCAACGGCGGAGGCCGCACCTTGATGCCCGGCCTGATCGACGCCCACGCCCACATCATGTTCGCAACCGTGCCGATGCTGGTGGCGCTCACCGCTGACATTGGCTTCCTCAACGTCGCCGCCGTCAAAGCCGCCAACGACATGCTGATGGGCGGTTATACCACCATCCGCGACATGGGCGGGCCGGTGTTCGGGCTAAAGCGCGGCATCGACGCGGGGCTGGTGCCCGGGCCGCGGATTTGGCCATCGGGCGCTTTCATCTCACAGTCTGGCGGCCATGGCGACTTCCGGCTGCCCAATGAATTGCCGGCACCGCCGGGCTATTTTTCCTACACCGAGCGCATCGGCGGTGCCGCGATTGCCGACAACCCCGATACGGTACGCCAGCGGGCACGCGAACAACTGGCGCTGGGGGCGTCGCAAATCAAGCTGATGGCGGGAGGGGGCGTAGCGTCCAGCTACGACCCGCTCGATGTCACGCAATACACCGTCCCCGAGCTGCGCGCCGCGGTCGAGGCGGCGGAGAACTGGGGCACCTATGTCGCGGTGCATGCCTATACGCCGCACGCCGTGCGCCAGGCGATTGAGGCCGGGGTCAAATGTATCGACCACGGTCAACTACTCGACGAGCCAACCGTGAAGCTGATGGCGGAGAAGGGCTTGTGGTGGAGCCTACAACCGTTTACTGACGACGAGCCGTCGGCGTTTGCGGAGGGTTCGCCGAACCGGATAAAGCAACTCGAGATGTTCAGTGGTACTGACACCGCTTACAAGCTTGCCAAGAAATATAAGATCAAGACGGCGTGGGGAACCGACATCCTGTTTAGCGCTGAGCGCGTGGCGAGACAAGGGAAGATACTCTCCAAAATGGTTCAGTGGTATACGCCCGCCGAGGTGCTGAAGATGGCGACGGCGGACAATGCCGAGTTGCTGGCGCTCTCTGGACTGCGCAGCCCCTATCCCGGCAAGCTTGGTGTGGTGGAAGAGGGCGCGCTGGCTGATCTCATCCTAGTGGACGGAGATCCAATCGCAAACATCAAACTGGTCGAAGACCCAGCAAAAAACTTCCTTATCATCATGAAGGACGGGAAGATTTACAAAGATACGCGGAAATAGGCTGCACTAACCCGCATTCGATGCGGACGAAGCGGGTCGCAGTCTAGTGGGTAGTGTCCTATTTTTGGTTATTCAGGTTTTATACAGCAACCCCGAATTCGTACCGGTTAACGAACAAGCCGATCACGATATCGTGCATCTGAGTGGGCTTCAGAAGCCGATCGTTTTGTGCGCCAGAGGCGTTTGATCCGCGTCCGCCGCGTGAGATGTTTGCGTTCGATTAAACTGAGTGTGGCGTTTGCCAGAGCAATGCACGGAGGGTTCGATGGCGCCGATAAGTCCCCAAGGAATCGCTGTAATCGTGCCGTATCGCGAATACCATTGCCATTGAGCGCCATCTCTACAATCTGTTGCTTCACCGATGGCAAGCGCCCACGGTCGCTGTACTCCACCAGGAAGGTCAGTGCCCTACGCCTCGTTCTGACAGAGATAGCGCTGTTTAGCGTTGCTGGCCTGACCGCGTTTGACAACCTGGTCACTGTCGCAATGCGGGCAGTGCGGCAATCAATACCCTTCCTACTCAGGACAAGCTGTTGGTGCTTGTAGCCGAGGGGTAAGTTTGGCAGGAATCCATTTGAATGTCTAAAATCAGGACACTACCAAGAATCTCGACGCCGAGCGCCTGAAGCTGGAACTCATCAAGCAAGATGAATACGCCAAGCTCTCGCAGGAGCAGGAAATCGCCCTGCGCCGCGCGGGATAATTGATGCAGGTCGCAAGCCAGCAAGCGAGCAAGGAGCAAGAATCGGCGCAGGCGAAAATCCTGGCCCGGCAGCAGGTCGATCAAGCACATCAGCGCCGAGCGCCTGGTGCGCGAAAAAGAAATCGAGAAAGACCGTGAATTGCATGCGCGCGAGATCGAGCGCCAGTGCATGATTGCAAGTGGTCGAGATCGAAAAGCAGAAGGCCATCCAACTCGCCGACCAGACCCGCGCCATCGAAATCGCACTGCGCTCCAAGGATCAGTCGGAAGCCGAGGCCAGTAAAGCCAAGGCCGAGGCGGTGCGCGCCGAGGAGCAGGTGACCACGGTGCGCGAGGTCGCGCGTGCGGAACGCGACAAAAACGTATTGCTGGTGAACAGCGCGCTGCGCTATCGCGCCCAGGCGCCGCTGCTGGACAATCTTATGAAAGAGATCGGCCTGAAGGGCCATACCCTCAACGGTTTGACCGACGCTCTCGGAGATCAACCGAGCGGCGAAGTCAAAGTCTGATAGGTTTTGTTAGCGCGCGCCGCGCTGCGGTATTGCGCTCATGTTCTTCTATAATGCGGGGGCGTCATCACACCTAGCGGAGATGCAACGATGAAACGGCAACGCTACGCATTACCTTTGTCGATGGGATTGTTCGGCGCGGCGCTATGCAGCGCTACACCCTCATGGGCGGACTCCGGCCACGGACATGGGCCGGTGCGCATATCCGGGTTGAGTCCTTATGGAGCGCTGACCAACTGTGGCAACTTTCCTGGTGTCGTGGTGACCCCCGGGGTGAATTACGTCAACACCGAGATCGAGCCTTGGGTCGAGGTGAATCCCACCAACCACGACAACATCGTGGCGTTCTGGCAGCAAGACCGCTGGTCGAACGGCGGTTCGCGCGGCCTGGTCGCGGGCGTCAGCGGGGATGGCGGCGAAACCTGGCAGTCGGTGGTAGTGCCCGGACTTACCGACTGCTCGGGTGGAACCTATGAACGCGCGACCGACCCTTGGCTCAGCTTCAGCCCGGACGGCACTTTGCATCAGATTTCGCTCGCTTTCGATATCGATCCCCCGCCCGACGTGCCGAACCTGAACGGCCCTAACGCTTTGTTGGTGAGCAAGTCAAGCGATGGCGGTTTGCATTGGAGCGAGCCCATTTCCATTTTCGAAGACACCGATCCCAATTTCTTCAGCGATAAGCAATCGATCACCGCCGACCCCACCGATTCAATTTCGTCTACGCGGTCTGGGATCGGTTGGAAGCGCTCGACCCGGATTTCAACGAGTTCAAGGGCCCGACCTTCTTCGCCCGTAGCAGCGACGGCGGCGACACCTGGGAACCCGCGCGCATGGTCTACGATCCGGGCCGCAACAATCAAACCATCGGCAATCAGATCGTGGTGTTCGGCGCCAGGCGATTCCCGATCCTGATCAATTTTTCAATGAGATCATCAATTTTACTCCAAGCGGCGACGTCGAGCCCGAGCCATTCAACCTGGCCTTGCAGTTTTCCCTGGACCGCGGGCGGAACTGGTTCCCACAGCGCCCGATCCACGCCGCCAAGATTTTGACTTCGGGCATCAATAAGCCTGGCAATAATGCGACCGAGACGCCCGATGAACACTTGCCGGTGCGTGACGCTGGCATTTTGTTCGATGTCGCGGTCGATCCGCGCACTAGAGTGTTGTACGCAGTCTGGCAGGACGCCCGCTTCAACGGCGGCGCGTTCGATTCCATCGCGTTTTCGCTGTCGCGCACTGGCGGGCTGACCTGGTCGCGCCCGATCAAGATCAATCAAACCCCGACGGGCATCACGCCGCTGCGTCAACAAGCCTTCATTCCATCGGTGGCGGTGAATGACGATGGCGGCGTGGTCGTGACGTATTACGATTTCCGCAACGACGACGACCATGCCGAACTGACCGATTTCTTCGCAGTGAAATGCGTGGAGCGCTGCGCCGACCCGCGCCATTGGGGGAACGAACGGCGCTTGAGCAGCGTATCATTCGACATGCGCCAGGCGCCCGTCGCCGGTGGATTCTTTCTAGGCGATTACATGGGCTTGGCGCGCGCAGGCGATGATTTCGTGACGGTGTTCGGGCAGACGACGAATGATCCGAACGACCGCACCAATCTGTTTTTTCAGCGTATCAGGGATTGACGGCGTGGCCACAGGGCCGCTGATGACGGTCGCGCAGCGGTCCTGGCGGGCCGGTCGCCCGTCTTGCTCGAATAATCCATCTTGCCCCGACGATTGGTGTGGGAAGATTCTCTGCGCAGATTTTCCGCCTGTATGCCTTCACTTTGGTAAACTGTAGCAAACGATACGAGACTAGCGCGGTCAAATAATAGCAATACGGCTGTCGGACAGTCGGGATTTCGACCGCGCGAACCTAAGCAGATCACTGGAGGAGGCATTATGGCGTCTGTCGAAGTCCGCGACGTGCGCAAGTCGTTCGGCGCGACCGAAGTAATCCATGGCATCAACGTCGATATACCCGATCAAAGTTTCGTGGTGCTAGTCGGGCCTTCGGGGTGCGGTAAATCGACGTTGCTGCGGATGATCGCCGGTCTCGAGAACATCAGCGGCGGCGAAATCCGTATCGGCGGGCGCGTGGTGAATAAAGTACCGCCGAAAGAGCGCGACATTGCGATGGTGTTTCAGAATTACGCGCTCTATCCGCACATGAAGGTCTATGACAACATGGCCTTCAGCCTGAAGCTCGCCAAGGTCGAGAGCAAAATCGTCGATGAGAAAGTCAAACGCGCCGCGGAAATCCTCAATCTCACCCAATACCTCGACCGCTATCCGCGCCAGCTCTCGGGCGGCCAGCGCCAGCGTGTGGCCATGGGCCGCTGCATCGTACGCAACCCGCAGGTATTCTTGTTCGATGAGCCGCTTCAATCTCGACGCCAAGCTCAGGGTGCAGATGCGCACCGAAATCCGCGAATTGCATCAACGCCTCACCGTCACGTCGGTCTACGTTACCTACGATCAGATCGAAGCGATGACCATGGCCGACCGCATCGTGGTCATGCGCGATGGCTACGTCGAGCAGATCGGCGCGCCGTTGGAACTCTACGACAATCCCAGCAATATCTTCGTCGCCATTTATCGGTTCGCCGGCGATGAATCTGATCTCCAGATCGCGCGCCAACGGCTCGGCGCGCGTGATCGCCGCCGACGGTACTGAACTGATTGCTCGCCGCGAGTGCCAAGGGTGGCGATGGACAAGAAGTGTTGTACGGTATTCGTCCCGAACATATGGAATTGGGGTCCGAGCGCGATGGCATCCGCGCCGAGGTCGCGGTCGTCGAGCCCACGGGCGCCGAGACTTTGGTCGTCGCGCGTATGGCGGGCAAGGAGATCCAATCGGCATTCCACGAACGGCACGGCTTCAGACCCGGCCACATCATCCATTACGGGCCGCGCGCCGAGATGGTTCACCTGCTTGATGCCGCCAGCGAGAACGGTTGAACTAGGCATCTATACTGATCGCAATGGCATGCCGCTCAACTCGCGCGTATGCCGCATACTGACCACTGGATGCAGGAGGAAGATCGATGACTGGTTTTTACCTGACGCGAATGGCTGCGCGGTACCGCTGCGCTGGCCGCCGGCGCTACTTTGGGCGGATCGGCGCTATCAGATTGGGGCGAAAGCCTGGGCGGCGGATGCGCCCTCTGCCGGAAGCGGGCGCCAAGTCTGCATGTTGCGCTGGAACCGCTTCGTGGTGTCCGAGGATATTCAGTTCGATAAAGCCATCGCGGCGTTCAGCAAAGCCACCGGCGCGCTGACATCGTAACCCGACAAGGAATTCATGGATGATATTCAGCCGAAAGCGGCGGTGGCGGCCAATGTCGGCGCCGGCCCCGATGTGATCTGGGGGACGATGGCGATCCCGCACTGATCCCCGACAAGCCTCGGTAGAGCGTCACCGACGTCGCTAATGATTCTGGCGAAAAGTATGGCGGCTGCACGAAACACCGATGAAATATTGCGTCCGCAACGGCAAGTGGACGGGGCTGCCGGGAAGCGAGTGCGTGGCGGGTATCGGCGACTTCAATTACCGCATTTCCGTCAAACAAGCGGGCTTCGATAAGTTTCCTGAAAACACCAGAATATTTCTTCGAAATCCTGCTCCAGGAGTTACAGAAGATCGGTCATCCCGGCGGTTTCTCGTTGGTCGCGCGAGCGGCGACGGCAATGCCTGGGCGCACTGGTTGATCTGGGCTTTCGGCGGCAAGATGGTCGATGAACAAGGCAACGTCACCATCAGTCCTGGAACGATAGCAGCAACAACAAGGCGTTCCCGGCGGGCGAGGCGAGCTACACCACAACGGCATTTCGATCTATGCCAAGTCGACCGCCGACAGCAAGGTCGAGCCAGATGACAAAACGAAAGCCGACGCGAGCGCACTGAAAGCCTTCGAGGACAACAAGAAGAAGATGGCCGAGATCGCCGCCGACATGGATCATGCCTATTATCCCATCGGACCGGTGGGCAAGCCGACCGAGTTGCAGCTACTGTTTCCGATCGCTGCCTATACCGATCCTTACAACGCCTGCAAGATCTGCTCTTCGCGTATTTGATGGAGAAAGAGCAATACGATGCGTGGTTGCAGCAATCGGTTGGGTATTTCACGCAGACCCTCAAGGCCTATGACAATCACCCGGTATGGACCGAAGACCCGAAACGGCGCGTTTACAAGGACGCCAGCACTCGTTCGCTCGACATGGGCTATGCCGGCCCGTTGGGTTACGCCGCCGCCGGCGTGGTCGCCGATTTCGTGATGGTCGATATGATCTCGCAGGTCGCCACCGGCCAGGCCACGCCCGATGAGGCGATGAAGACCGCAGAGAAACGCGCCCAGCGTTAATACCGTAATCCTCATCCCTGTCCGCAGTCCCCCCATCCCCCCCTTTACCAAAGGGGGGGACGAAGGTCGGGGGATCTTTTACGAGGCGTCAAGACATGGCCACTACCGCCCGATCCATCAATGCCAGCGGCGCAGACCCAACCGTTCTGGCCGTGGCTCAAATCCCATCGCAATTTTCTCGGTGTGGTTCATGCTGCCGGTTATGTTCCTGTTGTTTTTCCTCACCTATCCCTTGGCCTCGGTATTTGTCAGCTCTTCAACGATGCACGCTGGCTGTTCGGCGTGTCTTCGTGGATTGGAGAATTTTATCTGGCTGGTGGATGACCCGATTTTTGGTGTTTGCGTTCTTCACTTTTTTCTATACCATCATCGCTCGCGCGTTCAAATTTGCGCTTGGCCTTTATCTCGCCATTCTGTTGAACAATCGCATCCCGTTCAAAGCCAATGTGCGCGCCGTCGTGCTGCTGCCTGCCTTTTATCGTGCCTACGGTGCCGTCGGCGATTGCCTTCGGTGGATTTACGATCCGCAGTTTTCGATCATCAGTTGGTCGTGGCCGATGAAGATGGGTTGATTCATGAGAACATCAACTTCCCTGGCGACAACGGCATGCGCGCTGGTCTTTGATCGTCGCCAACATCTGGCGCGTATCTGTTCATCGCCATTACGCTGCTGGGCGGGATTGCAGACGATTTCGCAGTCGCTCTACGAGGCCGCCATCACCGATGGGCTTCGCGCTGGCAGATGTTCCGCTCCATCACGTTGCTCATGCCTGCTCCGATCATCGCCGTCGTGATGACCTTCTCGGTGCTGTTCACGTTCACCGATTTTCAGCTGATTTACGCAATCACCCGAGGTGGCCCCGCCAGTTCCACGGAACTCATGGCGACGCTGTCGTATGGCCGCGCGATTTTGGGCGGCAGACTCGGCGAGGGCGCGGCGATTTCGACGGCGATGATCCCGTTCCTGCTCGCCGCCATCTTGTTCAGTTGGTTCGGTCTACAACGGCGTAAATGGCAACAGGGCGAAACCGACGAATGACGAGGATTGAACCATGGCAAGTGTAGCCGACAGCGAGGCGAACAAGGGGTTTTTGCAGCGCTGGCGTGATGCCAAAGCCCGCGAACAAGAGGGCATGAGCTACCTCTCGACCCTGCCGCAGCGCGTGGTGACCGTTTATATCCCGCTGCTTCTGTTTCTGATCGTGCTGCTGTTCCCGTTTTATTGGATGGGGCTCACCAGCATCAAGCCAGAGAGCGAGTTGATCGACCTCAATCAGCATAATCCGTGGTGGGTGTCGAACCCGACGCTCGCGCATTATGCCCACCTCATCTTCGAGACCGACTACCCGCATTGGATGTGGAACACCATGCTGGTGGCGGTGTGTGCCACCTTCATCTCGATCGCGGCGAGCGTACTGGCGGCTTACGCGATCGTGCGCATCCGCTATTCCGGTTCGCGTTGGGTGGGGGGGATGATTTTTCTCGCCTACCTGGTGCCGCCCAGCATTTTGTTCATTCCGCTCTCCATCATCGTCAATAAGTACGGTTTGTTCGACAAACCCATCGCCCTCATCCTGACGTACCCAACCATTCTGATTCCCTTCAGCACTTGGTTGCTGATGGGCTATTTCAAATCGATACCGTATGAATTGGAAGAGTGCGCGCTGATCGACGGCGCCTCGCGTTGGCAGATTCTGGTCAAGATCGTGTTGCCGCTTGCCGTACCCGGCATCATCTCCGCCGGCATTTTTTCGTTCACCTTATGCTGGAACGAGTTCATTTACGCCCTCACGTTCATCTCGTCCTCGGAAAACAAAACCGTGCCGGTAGCGGTATTGAGCGAGTTGGTCACCGGTGACGTCTACCATTGGGGCGCGCTCATGGCGGGGGCGTTACTCGGCTCGGTGCCGGTGTGTCTGATTTATTCGTTCTTCGTCGAACATTACGTTTCCTCAATGACCGGCGCGGTGAAAGAATAAGGGCGCGCGCGGTTCTTTCCGGCTCTTGAGGGCGCGCATCATCGCCTCCCTCGCGATCGTTGCCGCCCGCGGGGTTCGCGGCGCCTGCCTACCAGTCCGGACGGCGGGTTCAGCCCCGCGCGCTGTCAAACTGCTTTACGAATAGGGTTAAACTAGGAAATCGGCGCGGCGTCCGTTTCGCCAACAGGGAGAAAACTCTAATGCCTATTCACAATGTGCTGGTCGTGGATGATTCCATATCGGCCCGACTGGCGCTGCGTAAGTTGTTGCAGGGGTTCAATTTAACCGTCGATATGGCGGAATCTGGAGAAGCCGCCCTCAATTTCCTCGGAGAGAAACTGCCGGATGCCATCTTCATGGATCATTCGATGCCGAGGATGAACGGTTTGCAGGTGTTGGAGCGGATCAAGGCAAATCCGGCAACCGCTTCGATTCCGGTGGCGATGTATACCTCGATCGACGACGCGGCATTTCAGCAGCAAGTCAAGATGGCGGGCGCCGTAGGCATTCTGTCCAAGCCCGCGACCTTCGATAACATCGACAAGATTCTGTTGGATTTGAACGCGGTGTTCGACGCGCACGGGCGCCAGGGTACGCAGCCGAAAGCGGCCCCGGTCGTGGCGTTGCCGGCGCAGGACGCGAGCGAGAATAAAATCAAGGCCGTCGCAGCGCAGCCTCAGGGAAGCCTGGTGGCGGCGTCTGTGGATGGCCTTAACCCCGCCATCGTCGCTTTGATCGAGAAGAAATGGGCGGCATTGAAAGCCGAACAAAGCGCCGGCAATCGCCCGCCAGGGGGAGAGGCTCTCGCCACGCTGATCGAGTCGCGGCTCCAAGATGTGATGCAGGATGTGCAAGGCCAAGTCAATGCCCGGCTGGACGAATTAGACAAAAAAATCAAGCCCGGTGCCAGGCTGGGCCAGGAAGATGTGGCACGGATCGCCGAGGCGCTGGTCAATCGCCGGGTTGCGGACGCCATGCAACGCGTGATGGCGCGCCTCGACGAGGACAGCAAGCGCAAATCCGAGGGCGCCGAACAGGCGTATCGGCAAATGATGGGCAAGCACCTCGAAGAGATCAGCCATCAGGTCAACGCGCGTCTGAACGACATGAAAGAGGGCCTCGGCGCGACCGGTAAGATCGATGCAATCACCTTCGACCGCATCCAAAACGTGACGAAATCCATCGCCGCCAATATCGCCGAGGAGCGCGTACGGGACTGGGTGGACAAAGAATTGAAGATCAGTACCGCCAGCCTGCGCATCGAACTGCAGCAGTCGCTGAAGGCGCAGAGGCAGAAGATCTACTTCATGGCTGGCCTCTGTGCGTTTGCGGGAACTCTAGCTGCTATAATCGTATATCTTCTTTTTGCCAAGTAATCGGGCAGTTATGCAGAAATCTCGTAGCAGCGGGCCGGCCACGGGCGGATGCCGGCGATGAGCGAATGGTGGGTGCTCGCCAGCCTGCAGGAGCAATCCCTCGGCTTGTTGGTGGGGATGACGCTTGGGTTTTTCGCCGCTGCGAGCCTGTTTTATTTCTTGCTCGGCAATCGCGCGCAGCGCGATCTGGGGCGCTATCGCAAGCAATCGGCGGAAGCCAAGAGCGAATTGGCGACATTGACGAACCGCTACACCAACGAAAAACAATCCTGGCAGCAGGAATTACAGCAATGGTTGCAGCGCCAGGCCAAGCTGGAGGGTGAACTCGGCCAAGCGCGTGCGGCGCTCAGCGAGGCGTCGCATAGTCATACCGACCAGAGTGTGTTTTGGAACGATGAACGACAAACCTGGCTCAAGCAGCAACAGCAACTGCAAACCCAGATTGACCAATTGCAGCAGGAAAAAGAAGTGCTGGAAGCGGGTTTGAAACAGGCCACCGAGCGCTGGCGACAAGATCGCAGCGGCTTTCAGCAGAAGCTGAGCCAACTTCATTCCATTGGTGATCGGGAAAAACAATGGCGGGCAACGGTCGACGGCGAACTCAAGGCCGAACGCGAGTTCTGGAAGCAGGAACGCTTGGGATTGGCGAGCCAGATCACCCAGTTGCAAGCGGAGAAAAAAGCGTTTGAAGGCAAGCTCGCGGCGCAGCAAGATCAGTTCCGCCAGATCCAACTCGCCTTGGAAGAAGAAATCGATCAGTTGCTGAAACGCCTGGCGCGGCTCCAACAAGGCCAGGTTGATGGCAGTGCTGAGCCGGCGCGCAATGTCCCGCTGGCGTCACGCAGTACATGATCCCCATCCCTAGTTTTCATTCTATTGAGCTTCGCCCATGGTGATGGCCTGTTCACCACGCGTCAAGATTTGCTGCATCGCGAGTCGCGCCGAAGCCGAACTGGCGGTGGCGCATGGCGCCAGCGCGTTGGGCTTGGTGTCGGCCATGCCTAGCGGTCCTGGGGTGATCGCCGAAGCGTTGATCGCCGCCATCGCCCGCACTGTGCCGCCCGGCGTCGGTTCGTTCTTGCTGACCTGCGAACAAGACGGCGAGCGCATCATCGCCCAGCAGCGGCGCTGCCACAGCAACGTGCTGCAGCTCACCGACTGGGTCCAGCCTGCCACCTATCAGCGGTTACGGGCGGCGCTGCCAGGGATTGCCCTAGTGCAAGCCATCCATGTGCGCGGCCCGCAGGCGCTCGCTGAAGCGCGCGAAGCCGCGGCGTGGGCGGACGCTTTATTGCTCGATTCGGGTAACCCACAGCTGGCGATCAAGGAACTCGGCGGCACCGGGCGCGTGCATGATTGGCGTATCAGCCGCCAAATCCGCGACGCCGTGGCCATACCCGTGTATCTCGCAGGCGGTTTGCATGCCGGCAATGTCAGGGACGCTATTGCCAAGGTTCAGCCTTTTGGCGTCGATGTCTGTTCCGGCGTAAGATCGGACGGCAAGCTCGACGCCGCCAAGCCTTGCCGCATTCATGGCCAGCGTGAAGGCGCGCATATTGGGCGGCATGACTCCAGCCACGGCACGGTAAGCGGTATGAAGTTCAGGAATCCCGGCGAATTCAAGCAATGGCCGAGCAAAGCCGTGACCTTATTGAGGATGTCGGGGGTGGGCAAGACCACGCTGTCAATAAGATTCCCAAAGACACCTGGTTCCATTATTCGGCGGACTATCGCATCGGCACCCATTATTTGTCCGAGCCGATACTGGACAATATCAAGCGTTACGCGATGAAAGACGCTTTTCTTGCGGAATTGCTGCGCAGCGACTCGATTTACATCTGCTCGAACATCACCGTCAACAATCTCGCGCCGATCTCGAGTTTTCTCGGTAAGATCCGGCGATCCCGCTGAAGATGATCAACCTTGGCGAGTTCAAGCGCCGCCAGCGCCTGCACCGCGAAGCCGAGATCGGCGCGATGAAGGATGTCACCGATTTCATCGAGAAAGCGCGCGACATTTACGGCTACCGCCATTCCTCTCAACGATGCGGGCGGCAGCGTGTGCGAGTTGGACGACGCCGAATCGTTGCGGGTGCTGGACGACCATACGGTGATCCTCTACATCGAACCAACCGCGAATTCGAGGAGGTCTTGATCCAGCGCGCAGCTTCAACCCCAAACCGCTTTATTATCAAGAGGCATTTCTGGACCTGCCAATTTGGAAGTGTGCGCGCGAGCAGAATCTCCTCCGCGATCAGCGCCATCGACCCGGACCATTTTGTACGCTGGATCTTTCCCAAGCTGATCGCCCACCGCTTGCCGCGTTATCAGGCAATGGCCGAGTTGCATGGCTATACCGTCGATTATCGCGACATCGAAGCGGTGCGGGATGACCGTGATTTCATCAGTTGATCTGCATTGCCGCCATCGGCAAACAAGACGATGGCGTGTCGATTTAAGCGGGCGTGGTGGTCGCTACTGGCGAACATTCTCGGCTAGAATGAACCCCCATCCGGCGGGGTGGGGTGGCGGCAAACGCTCGAGCGCACGCCGTGAACGTCATAAATTTTCACTCGCTGGGTGTAACAATTCCTACAATGATCGAATCGATCCAGCACATAAGGTGGCGGAACGTGGGAGAGTTCGGGCTTAGCCAGCCAGTACGGCGGCGCGAAGATTGGCGTTTGCTGAGTGGGCAGGGCCGGTTTTGCGACGATCTGAATCCGCCTGGGCTTGCGCACGCGCAGGTAGTGCGTGCGCCGGTGGCATGCGCGCCAATCCGCAGTGTCGACGTCGAGCGTGCCCGACAAGCACCGGGGGTGTTGGCGATCTATACCGGCGCCGATCTCGAAGCCGCCGGGGTCGGCGCGATTCCCACCTTGGTCGCGCCCAAGCCCAAGCCCGGTACGGTGTTCAGGCCGCGTTTGCAACCGGCGCTGGCGCGTGATTGCGTGCGCTTTGCCGGTGAAGGCGTGGCGTTCGTGGTAGCCGATACCCTCGAACAAGCGCGCGCCGCCGCAGAACTGGTCGTGATCGAATACCAGCCGCAGGCGGCAATCACGGCTTGCGATGCGGCCGCCAGCCCAGGCGCGCCGCAACTGTGGCCGGATGTTCCCGGCAACATCGGCTTCGATTGGGAACTGGGTGATCCGCTGGCAACCGGCGCCGCATTCGCGCGCGCCGCGCGCGTGGTCAAGCTCGATGTAGTCAACAATCGGGTGCTGATCAATGCCATGGAGACGCGGGGCGCCATCGGCTCTTACGATTCCACCGTCGGTAAGCTCACCTTGCACACCGGCACCCAGATGCCGCACAAGATTCGCGACCAACTCGCCACCGTGTTTGGGTTGCGGGCGGACCAACTACGGGTCCTGGTGCAGGATGTGGGGGGCGGTTTCGGCGGCAAGAATTCACTGTTTCCCGAACAGGTACTGGTGTTGCACGCGGCGCGCGAACTGGGCCGGCCGGTGAAGTGGATAGCCGAGCGCTCCGAGGGCTTGCTCAGCGATTTCGCCGGGCGTGACAATGTGAGCCATGCCGAACTCGCGCTCGACGCAGGGCATCGCTTCCTCGGTTTGCGGGTCTCGACCTACGCTAATCTCGGCGCTTACACGGCAGGCCGGGGCGCGGTTTCGCCGACCAACATGGCGATGGCTTCCAATACCTATCGGCTGCCGGCCATCCATGTCGAGGTCAAAGGCGTATTCACCAATACCGCTCCCACCGATCCCTATCGTGGCGCAGGCCGCCCCGAAATTCTTTATCTGATCGAGCGGCTGGTGGATGTCGCCGCCCGGGACCTGGGCCTGGATCGTGTGGAATTGCGGCGCCTCAATTACATCCGTCCGGGCGATTTTCCGTATGCCACGCCGACCGGCTTGACCTACGACGCCTGTGATTTCGAGCGCATCATGGACGCCGCGCTCGCCGCCGCGCAGTGGCATGATTTCACCGCGCGCCGGGCGCAAGCGGCACAGGCCGGCAAGCTGCGCGGCATCGGTTTCGCCAATTATGTGGAACGCTGCGGCGGCGGCGGCGGTCTGAGCGAGGAGGCAGTGTTGCGTTTCGACGCCGACGGCGGTGTCAGCCTGTTCATTGGTTCGATGGCCAATGGCCAGGGCCACGAAACCGCCTATAGTCAGATCGTGAACGAGCGGCTTGGCTTGCCGTTCGAGCGTATTCGCATCGTACAGGGCGACACCGATACGATCGCCACCGGCCTCGGCACCGGCGGTTCTTGGTCGATTCCGATGGGGGGCGGCGCGATCTGGCAGGCTGCCGATCTCTTGCTGGAGAAGGCGCGGCTGATCGCCGCTGAACGTCTGGAGGTTGCCGACGCCGATTTGGAGTTCGACAGCGGGAGCGGGGCATTCCGCGTCGCCGGCACCGATTTGCGCTTGCCGCTCGCGGAGATCGCACGGCTGGCCCTCGATCCGGCATGGCTGCCGCCCGGCATGGAGGCGGGTTTGAATGGCGCGGCTCGCTACGCGCCCAACAATCATACGTTTCCGTATGGTTGTCATGTCTGCGAAGTCGATCTCGACCCCGAGACCGGCAAAGCCGCGATCGTCGCCTACACGGCGGTACACGATTTTGGCCGGGTGCTCAACCCCCTGCTATTGGCGGGGCAAGTGCACGGCGGCGTCGCCCAAGGCATCGGCCAGGCATTGCTCGAGCAGGCGGTATATGACGCCGATGGCCAACTGCTCAGCGGGTCGTTGCTGGATTATTGCCTGCCGCGCGCCGATGATTTACCGTTTTTTGCGTTCCGCGCCGAGCAAACGCCCGCGCCGCACAATCCATTCGGTGCGAAGGGTTGTGGCGAAGCCGGGGCGGCGGGATCGCCGCCAGCGCTGATCAATGCGATCATCGATGCTCTGGCGCCCTACCAGGTCAGGCACCTCGACATGCCGGCCACTCCGGAGAAACTCTGGCGCATCCTAGCGCAAGCACCAAGGTAGCGTTTCTATGCCACAAGCCAATGTCAACGGTATCAAGCTATATTACATCGACGCCGGCAGCGGAGAACCCATCGTATTCGTGCATGAGTTCGCCGGTGACTACCGCAGTTGGGACCCTCAGGTGCGATATTTTTCGCGGCGTTACCGCTGCATCGCCTACAACGCGCGCGGTTATCCGCCCTCGGAAGTGCCGGGCAATGTGTCCGCGTATTCACAGGATCACGCCACCGATGACATCGCCGGGGTGATGCGCTTTCTCGATATACCAAGGGCGCATATCGTCGGCTTGTCGATGGGGGGATTCGCCGCGCTGCATTTCGGTCTGCGCTACCCCGACCTGGCGCTGTCCATCGTCAGCGCGGGGGTCGGTTATGGCGCGTTGCCGGCGAATCACGAGCAGTTCGCGGCAGAAGCGCGGGCAATGGCGGCGCGTGTGGAAAGCGAGAACATGAACTCGGTCGCCAATGATTATGCCTCCAGCCCTTACCGCTTGCCTTACAAACGTAAGGATCCGCGCGGGTGGCAGGACTTTGCCAATCAGCTCGCGCATCATTCCACGCAAGGATCGGCCTTGACGTTGCGCGGCTACCAAGCGCGGCGGCCGGCGTTCACCGAGTTCGAGGATAAACTCAAGGCAATGACGGTGCCGACTTTGATCGTCGCTGGCGACGAGGATGAGCCGAGTTTGGAGCCGTCTCTTTACCTCAAACGCACGATCCCCTCGGCAGCCTTATATGTTCTGCCGAAGACCGGCCATGCCATCAATCTCGAAGAGCCGGCGCTATTCAACGCCGCCGTGCAGGATTTTATCGACACCGTGAAGGCCGGACGTTGGGAAGTGCGCGCCCTCGCGGCGCGCACGAAAATTCTCTGACCGCCAGGTGTGCGGGACTTCAGGGCGCGGGTTCCAGATAATCGTCCCACAGGTCGATAAAGATTACGTCATGCCTGCCGCCTTGCGGCCCCCACAATTCGCCCGCGCTGAAGCGCACGCTGTAGGCGTGCTGGGGTTTGCGATTGCCATCGACCGCGTGACTGTCCGGAAAAATGAACACGCCGTGGTCGCGATCGATCACACCGACACGCCCGCGCGCATAGCGCGGTAAGCGGGTGTGGCCGTCGGGGTGGAGGTTGCGGGCGAGCACGCGGTCGCCCGGTCGAAAACGCGGTGGGATCGCCTCCGCAAGACGCGCGCTGCTGCCTTTGCGCAGAACCGCTTGGACGCGGTCGGCAGTGAGGGTGGGCATCAGGTTGGTCCTCCGGCGAGTTCAGCCATGCGCGCCGCGATTTCCTGCTCGGTCAGGAATCCTTTGTTAATCAGCAAGGTTTGCAAGCCATGCAGCCAGTGCTCGTAATAGCTGGTGCGCAGATACAAGCCGGGCTCCATGCTTTCGCGCGCGGAGCGCGACATATCGATGTTCCAGGCGCCGTAAGCGCCCATCGCCACCACGATGGCGAAAGCGCGGCGCTCCCATTCGGCGTGGAACACCGGTTCATCGGGTTCGGGATTGATCG
>JAXMFZ010000051.1:0-30858 GCA_046347515.1 Gammaproteobacteria bacterium
CATCTCCGCGCTCGACGCCGACCAGCACCAGCAAGCCCCGGCCGATGGCGCCGACGATTTCGGCACCGACCCCGACGCTCGCCTCGTCGACGCGTTGCAGCAAGCCGATCATGCCAGGCGCGCGGCCAGAGCTTGGGTCGCGCGCACCAGCGCATCTACGATCCCCGGTTCGCTCGCCGCATGGCCCGCCGTCGGTATGCGCAATTCGGCCTTGGGCCAGGTTTTAGCGAGCGCCCAGGCGCCATCCAATGGCGTCACCACGTCGTAGCGGCCATGCACGATGAAGCCCGGTAGGTCTTGGATGAGGCGCACATCGCGCAATAATTGATTGGCTTGCAGAAAGCTGTCGTTGACGAAGTAATGGGTTTCGATGCGCGCCAGGCTGAGCGCGCGGTGGGTTTCGCTGAAATGCTCGACCACCGCAGGGTTGGGTTCCAGGGTAAGAGTCGCCCCCTCCCAAGCCGCCCAGGCCCGCGCGGCGCGCAAGCGCAACAGCTCATCGCTGCCAGTGAGGCGCTGATGGTAAGCGCGCAGCAAGTCATGGCGCTCCTCGGCGGGGATGATCTCGACGAAGCTTTCCCATTGATCGGGAAATAGGTAATTCGCCCCTTCCTGGTAAAACCAACGGATATCGCGCGGCCGGCACAGGAAAATACCGCGCAGAATCAGCCCCAGCACGCGTTCGGGGTGGGTTTCGGCGTAAGCCAGCGCCAGCGTCGAACCCCAGGAACCGCCGAACACCACCCAGCGGTCGATGCCAAGCCGCTCGCGGATGCGCTCCATGTCAGCGACCAGATCCCAGGTAGTGTTGGCGGTGATCTCGGCGTGCGGCGTGGACTGGCCGCAACCGCGCTGATCGAATAGCACGATGCGATACACATTGGGATCGAAGAAACGCCGATGCATGGGTTCGCAGCCGCCCCCCGGGCCGCCGTGCAGAAACACCACCGGCAAACCCTTGGGACTGCCGCACTCCTCGATGTAGAGCGTATGCAGCCCGTCGACTGCCAGATGGCGGGTGGCGTAAGGCTGTATGGCCGGATACAAGGTGTGCATGCCAGTCTCCATGAACATCGCGCTATGGCGATTGTAAGCACGAGCGGGTAGCCGTGCGCAACGGTCAACGTTCAGCACCCAGCGCCAGCGCTCGCTGGCGGCTGCTGGCGAGCATTGCGTGCTGCTCCTCGGTGCGAGCCGTGGCGGCGAATTCCGGCCAGCCCTGAACGTGGGAGCCGATCAGGTCGGCGAGTGCGGCGATGTGGCGCGGGGTGTCGTTGAGCGCCGGAATATAACGAAACTCCTTGCCGCCGGCGGCGAGAAACAGTTGGCGGTTCTCGATGGCGATTTCTTCCAGGGTTTCCAAACAATCGGCGGCGAAACCTGGACACACGACATCGACGCTGCCGACCCCGGCCTTGGCCCATTGTTCGAGCTGCTCGCTGGTGTAGGGCTTGAGCCACTCGGCTTTACCAAAACGCGATTGGAACGCCACTGCCCAGCGTTCAGCGGGGAGCGCGAGGCGCTCGGCGACCAAGCGCGCGGTCTTGAGGCATTCGCAATGATAAGGATCGCCGATCAGTAGATTGCGCTTGGGCAAGCCGTGGAAGGAGAACAGCAGGCGTTGCCCCGGCGGTTGTTCGCGCCACGCGGATTCAATGTGCTCGGCGAGCGCGGCGAGATAGGGTGGGTAGTCATGATAATGAGTGACCATGCGCAATTCCGGCAGCCAGCGCCAGTCGCGCAGCGCGGCGGCCAACGCGTCGAAGGTCGAGGCGGTGGTGGCGGCGGAGTATTGCGGGTACAACGGTAACACCAGCAGCCGGCGCACGCCGGCGGCGCGCAGTCGTTCCAAGGCGCTGGCGAGTGATGGATTGCCGTAGCGCATGCCGACTTCGACCTCGATCGGCCCCCGCGTAGTAGCATTCAGGCCGGCAGCCAGCGCTTCGGCCTGACGGCGGGTGATGGCGAGTAGCGGTGAGCCGTCGGCGCTCCAGATGGCTTGATATTTTTGCGCCGAACGCGGCGGGCGCACGCGCAGAATCACCCCGTGTAGAATCAGCCACCACAACGGACGCGGCAACTCCACCACGCGCGGGTCCCACAGGAATTCGGCGAGATAACGGCGCAACGCCGGGGCAGTGGGCTGATCGGGGGTGCCCAAATTGGTCAGCAAAATGCCCGCAACGGGCGCTTGGCCGTGTTCGAAAGAGGTCGGGGTCATGGTCGCAAAATGAAATTTGCAATAGTTTACAAATACGGATGGGCGGTACGCCGGGAAAAACCACGCAACGGCATGGGCAAGCCACGGGTGAGTGCGATGGCTTTGAAGCGTTCGCCCATCTCGCCCGGCAGAATCAGGCGTTTGACCGTTTGGGCCTGGGCTAGATAAGCGCGGGTTGCGCTGAGCGAGGTCTCGGCCAGCAATTCCAAGAGCCCGCAGCTTAACAGAAAATCGGCTTGGCTGGTAAATCCGGCCAGGGCGAGTCCAGCGCCAACGGCGGCAGCCGCGACTGCGCTGAAATCGACGCTGGCGCTGATATCCTGAAGACCGACCAGGATCAGCGGGTCGGCATGGGCGCGGTGGCGATAGTGGCAGATCAAGGTGCCTTGGCGGCGCTCGGGATGATAATACTCGTCCCGCCCATAGCCATAATCGATGAATAACAGCACCCCTTGGGCAAGCGCCGCCGCCAGCGCGCCGATCCAAGCCGGTAGGCGGTCGCAGAACTCGGATTCGTAGCCCTGCGGCAAGGCTTGGGCGAGCGTATTTTGCAGATCGCTGATCGCTGCGGTCAGCAAGCGGTCCGGCTCGCTTTCACGCCAGTCGAAATCCATGCCGTTCCAGCCCACGGTCAGCAGGCGCGGGCCGCGCGCGGTAATGCGAAAACGCTGCACCGGCAGCGCATCCAACACTTCGTTGGCGATGATGACGCCGCGTATACCCTCGTCCGGCAAGCGTTCTAGCCACTGCACGCGGGCGGCTAGATGAGGGACGCGCGCGACAATGGTGGCGCGCTGACGCGCGCGTAGATCGGCGCTCAGTTCCAGAATGAGATAGCGCTCCGGTAGGCTGTCGAGCGTTTCCAATTCGCGCAGCAAATCAGCCGCCATGATCCCCGATCCCGCGCCGAGTTCGAACAACGTGGCGCCGGTATGCGCTAGAATCTCCTGGCACTGGCGCGCCAGGCAGCGTGCGAACAAGGGGGTGATTTCCGGCGCGGTCACGAAGTCGCCGGTGGCTCCAAATTTGCGCGCGCCGGCACTGTAATAGCCAAGCCCTGGGGCGTACAGGGCCAGCTCCATGAAGCGCGCGAAGGGTAAAGCGCCGCCGCACTGCGCGATCTCGGCGCGGATCACAGCGGCTAAACGCGCGCTGTGGGCGGCCGCCGCCGGATCGGGGGTGGGCAGGGTCAACGGGATCGTCATGGCGGGCCTCGGCGCAGGCGATCATGAGCCCATGAAAGAATGGCTGGCATAGTTTATGTATCTGGCATAGCGCGACAATCGAGGATAGCAAGAGGCGCATCATCGCCCTGGCGGTGAATTATCCAATAAAATGGAGCGGACTTAGGTTTTCATTTTCCTAACCTTCCCAATCGATGTGATGCAATGACCGACCAGGATAATAAGATTGTTCCGGTGATTTTGTCCGGCGGTGCCGGAACGCGATTATGGCCGCTGTCGCGCGAAGCTTATCCAAAACAGTTTTTGCCCTTGACCGGAGAGCGTTCGCTGTTCCAGGAAACCGCGCTGCGTGTACGTGGCATCCCCGCCACCGCGCCGCCTATCCTCGTGTGCAACGAAGAGCATCGGTTCATGGCCGCGGAGCAGTTGCGGGTGCTCGACAATCCAGCGCAGGCCATTCTGCTCGAACCGAGCGGGCGTAACACCGCCCCTGCGGTGGCGGTGGCGGCGCTCGCCGCGCTCGCCGGAGGTGCTGATCCGATACTGCTGGTGTTGCCGGCGGATCATGTGATTGTCGATGTGGCGGGATTTCGCCAGGCGGTAAGCCAAGCTGTGCCGCAGGCGCGCGCCGATCACCTCATCACTTTTGGCATCATGCCCGATGCCCCGGAAACCGGTTATGGCTATATCAAAGCCGGCGCGCCGGTGGACGAAGGCGTGTATCGGGTTGAAAGGTTCGTGGAGAAACCGGATCGCGTGACTGCCCAAGGCTATCTGGACGCCGGCGGCTACTATTGGAACAGCGGCATGTTCCTGTTTCGCGCCGCGCGTTATCTCGATGAACTGGAGCGCTTGGCGCCGGCGATGGCGGCGGCGTGTCGCGAAGCCCACACCAAGAGTAAGCGCGACCATGATTTTACCCGCCTCGACAGCCAGGCGTTCGCGGCTTCGCCGAGTGATTCCATCGACTACGCGGTGATGGAGAAAACCACGGCTGCCTTAGTGTTGCCCATCGCGGTGGGTTGGAGCGATGTGGGCTCGTGGTCGGCATTATGGCAAGTGGGCGAACGCGATCAGCATGGCAATGTCACCCGCGGCGATGTGCTCGCGGTCGATTCGCACCGTTCATTCATCCATGCCCAGAGCCGCTTGGTGGCGACGGTCGGGGTCGATGACCTGGTAGTGGTCGAAACCCCCGATGCGGTATTGGTTGCGCGCAAGGATAGCGTGCAACATGTGAAAGCGGTGGTCGAGAGCCTGAAGCGCGAAAATCGCCCCGAGCGCAAAGCGCATCGTAAAGTCTATCGACCCTGGGGCGCGTATGATTCCATCGACCATGCCGAGCGCTTCCAAGTGAAGCGCATCACCGTCAACCCGGGCGCCAGCCTGTCTTTGCAGATGCACCACCACCGCGCCGAGCACTGGGTCGTGGTGCGCGGTACGGCGCGAGTCACCCGCGGCGAGGAAGTGGTGCTACTCGGTGAGAATCAATCGACTTATATCCCGCTGGGTTGCCGGCATCGCCTGGAGAATCCCGGCAAGATTCCGCTGGAAATCATCGAAGTGCAATCCGGCCCTTATCTGGGCGAGGATGACATCGTGCGCCTCGACGATCACTATGGCCGTACCAACAGCGGATGATGAAGCCATGACGACGCAAGCCCTGGCCTGCTTCAAAGCGTATGATATTCGCGGGCGGGTACCGGATCAGCTCAATGAAGATATTGCCTATCGCATAGGCCGCGCTTATGCCGATTATCTGCATCCTAGCGTGGTGGCGGTTGGGCGCGATGTGCGTTTGACCAGCGCAAGCCTATGCCGGGCGCTTGCGGGCGGGCTGATGGCGGGTGGCGTCGATGTCGTCGATATCGGTTTGTGCGGCACCGAACAAGTATATTTCGCCACGTTTCACCATGGTCTCGGTGGCGGCATCATGGTGACCGCCAGCCATAATCCCATGGATTACAACGGTATGAAGTTGGTGCGCGAGGGCGCCAAGCCGATCAGCGGCGATACCGGTTTGCGCACCATCCGCGCGCTGGTAGAGCGGGGAGAATGGAGCGCGCCGACACGTCCAGGGCAAACCACCGAACGCCTCGACGCGGCCCCTTATATCGACCATCTGCTCGGCTATATCGAGCGCTCCGCGCTCCAGCCGTTGACCATCGTCGTCAATGCCGGCAATGGCGGCGCGGGCCTTATCATCGACCAGATTGAACCGCATCTGCCGTTCCGCTTCGTCAAGATTTTTCACGAGCCGGATGGCCGCTTTCCCAACGGTATCCCCAATCCGCTGCTGGCGGAAAACCGCGCCGCGACCAGCCGGGCGGTGATCGAACACGGCGCCGATTTCGGTTTGGCCTGGGATGGCGATTTCGACCGCTGCTTTTTCTTCGACGAGCAAGGTCGATTCATCGAGGGCTATTATCTGGTCGGCCTGCTCGCCGAAGCGATGCTCAGGCACGCGCCGGGCGCGAAAATCATCCACGATCCGCGCCTGACGTGGAACACCATCGCGCGCGTGCGCCAGGCCGGCGGCGTGCCAGTGCAATGCAAGACCGGCCACGCGTTCATCAAAGAGCGCATGCGCCAGGAGGACGCGGTGTACGGTGGCGAAATGAGCGCCCATCATTACTTCCGCGATTTCGCCTATTGCGACAGCGGTATGATTCCCTGGTTGCTGGTGGCCGAACAGCTATGCCGAGCCCGCGCGCCGTTGTCGGTGCTGGTGGCCGAGCACATGCGTGCGTTTCCGTGCAGCGGCGAAATCAATTTCACGGTAATGGACGCGCGCGTCGCGCAAGAGGGTGTGCTCGCCGCATTCGCCGATCAGCACCCGCGGTTGGACTATACGGACGGCGTGAGCGCCGAGTTCGCCGACTGGCGCTTCAATCTGCGCGCCTCCAATACCGAACCGCTGCTAAGATTAAACATCGAAACCCGCGCTGATCCGGCGTTGTTGGCGCAGAAAACCAACCTGTTGCGGGCGCTGATCGAGCCTTTTACCACAGCACCCGCGCGGCATTGATCGCGCACCCATCGAAGAATAGCCGAATGGCGTATTGTTTTTAGTTTCGGACTTTGCTTAAAAGAAACCCTTGGTCGGCCCCCGCCTTCCTACACTATTTAGGAGATGAGAATGGATATTGCCCCTTATCTAAAATTGATGGTCGATAAAGAAGCCTCGGATTTGTTTTTCTACGTGGGCGCGTCGGTGCATATCAAGATCGATGGCATCGTGCGGCCGGTGGGCAGCAAAGTGCTGGAGCCGGGTGCGGTGCGACAGATCGCTTATTCGGTCATGAAAGACGATCAAGTCAAGGAATTCGAGAACACCCTGGAGCTTAATTTCGCGATTCCGCTGCGCGGCGTGGGCCGATTCCGCGCCAATGTATTCCGCCAGCGCGGTGAAGTGGCGATGGTGGTGCGCTATATCAAGGGTGACATACCCAGTGTAGAGCAGCTCAATCTGCCTACCATTCTGCACAAGTTGGTGATGGAAAAACGCGGTCTGATCCTGATCGTGGGCGCCACGGGTTCCGGTAAATCCACCACCCTGGCGGCGATGATCGATTTTCGCAACACCAACGCGCCGGGTCACATTCTGACCATCGAGGATCCCATCGAATTTACCCACCAGCACAAGAAATCGGTGGTCGGCCAGCGCGAAGTCGGCATTGATACCCATAGCTATGACAATGCCCTGAAAAGCGCGCTACGCGAAGCGCCGGACGTGATTCTGATCGGCGAGGTGCGTTCGGCGGATAACATGAAATTCGCCCTGAATTACGCCGATACCGGCCACTTGTGCCTGACCACGCTGCACGCCAACAATTCCAACGGCGCGCTGGAGCGCATCGTCAACTTCTTCCCGGAATCGGCGCGCCCGCAATTGTTGATGGATCTATCGCTGAACCTGCGCGCCATTGTGTCTCAACGCTTGATCAAAGGCGTCAATGGCCTGTTGGTGCCGGCGGTCGAAGTCTTGCTGAATACGCCTTATATCGCCGATCTCATCCAGAAAGGCAAAATCGACACCATCAAAGATGCAATGGAACAATCCAAGGAATCGGGCACCCAAACCTTCGATTCGGCGCTATTCGCGCTTTACAAGGCGGGCAAGATTTCCAAGGAAGAAGCGATCAAGAACGCCGATTCGCGCAACAACGTCGCGCTACAAATCCGCCTGACCGAAGAAATGCAAACCAGCCCATCCGATGGCCTGTCGCTGCACGAGGACGAAGAAGAGATGCATCGCGGCATTATGATGTAGCGGCGGGCTTGGGCGGTATCGATAAGGCGCGGCGGTCATTTGAAAGACAACGCGTGCGCCTCGCCGCTGGGCGACGGATAAGGGCATCATCGAGGAGGCAAACGCTATGAAACTCAAAGTGCAGCAAACTCCCCACATCGGATTGATCGAATAACAACTCCATGCCCCGCAACACCCACCACCTCGCAAATCGCATGGCGCAGATCGCGCCGTTTCACGTCATGGAGATCATCGCCCGCACCCACGAACTGGAAGCGCAAGGGCGTTCGATCATCCATATGGAAGTCGGCGAGCCGGATTTCGCCACCGCCGCGCCGATCATCGCCGCCGCCGGGCGCGCGCTGGCCGAAGGGCGCACCCGCTACACCGCCACCGCCGGCATTGCGCCGCTACGAGCGGCGATCGCGGGATTTTATCGGGATCGATTCCAAGTGCAGATTGCCCCCGAGCGCATCATCGTTACCCCGGGTGCATCGGGGGCATTGTTGCTGGCCGCCGCGGTGCTGGTGAATCCCGACGAGCAAGTGTTGATGGCCGACCCTGGCTATCCCTGCAACCGTCACTTCGTGCGTCTGGTGGACGGCGAGCCCGTCGCCATCCCGGTTGGCCCCAACCATGCTTACCAACTCGACGCCGAATTGATCGATCAGCATTGGGGCGCGCGCACGGTCGCGGCGTTGATCGCCTCGCCCTCCAACCCGACCGGCACCCTGGTGCCGCTCCAGGCATTGCGGGATATCGTCGCCGTCACCGAGCGCCGGGGTGGCTGTTTGATCATGGACGAAATTTACCAGGGGCTGGTGTACGGGATGGAGCCCAGCACGGTATTGGGATTCACCGATCGCGCATTCGTCGTCAACAGTTTTTCCAAATATTTTGGCATGACCGGCTGGCGCCTGGGCTGGCTAGTGGCGCCGCCGGAGTACGCCCGCGAGGCGGAAAAGCTCGCGCAGAATCTGTTCATTTCTGCTTCCGCGCCTGCCCAGTACGCGGCGCTGGCCGGTTTTACCCCGGCAGCGCTGGCGATCTTCGAGGAACGCCGACGCGAGTTCGAGAAACGCCGTGATTTCCTGCTACCGGCGCTCACCAGCCTCGGCTTCCACATTCCGGTCATGCCGGCGGGGGCGTTTTATCTGTACGCCGACTGCAGCCGCTTCAGCGCCGACAGCTTCGACTTCGCGCGCCGTGTCCTAGAGGAAGCGGGAGTGGCGATCACGCCCGGCATCGACTTCGGTGCGCATCAAGCCGAGCGCCATGTGCGTATCGCCTACACCAACTCACTGGAAAATCTCGCCGAAGGAGTGGAACGGCTGCGGCGCTTGCTGAATCGATAGGCCGGTAATAGTCCGCCATGCGCTTGAGCAAAATCCGCCTGGCTGGGTTCAAATCCTTCGTTGATCCGACCACTTTTCCGATTCCAGGCCAGTTGGTCGCCGTGGTCGGTCCGAATGGCTGCGGCAAGTCCAACATCGTCGACGCGGTGCGCTGGGTCATGGGCGAAAGCGCGGTACGCAGCCTGCGCGGCGACACCATGGAAGATGTGATTTTCAACGGTTGCGCAAGCCGCAGGCCGGTCGGCCAGGCTAGCGTCGAGCTGATTTTCGACAACAGCGAGGGCAGGCTGGGCGGGCCATGGTCGCGCTATAGCGAGATTGCGATCAAGCGCGTATTGAGCCGAGGCGGCGATTCGGATTATTTCATCAACGCTACCCGCTGCCGGCGGCGCGACATCACCGCCATTTTCTTGGGCACCGGTCTGGGGCCGCGCAGCTACGCCATCATCGAGCAAGGCATGATTTCCCGCATCATCGAATCCAAGCCCGAGGATTTGCGGGTGCTGTTGGAGGAAGCGGCGGGCATCTCGCGCTATAAGGAACGCCGCCGCGAGACCGAGGCGCGCATCCGCGAGACCCGCGCCAATCTCACGCGTTTGGACGACGTGCGCGAGGAACTCGACAAGCAGCTTCAACATTTGCAAAGGCAAGCGCGTAATGCCGAGAAATACAAGGAATTTCGCGCCGAAGAGCGGCACCTGAAAGCCGCATTACTCGCGCTGCGCTGGCAAGTATTGGACACCGAAGTGACCGCGCAGGAAGCCCTGATCCAGCGCCAGCAGACCGCCTTGGAGGCGGCCATGGCCGAATTGCGCGCTTGCGAGGCGCGGCTGGAGGCGGAGCGCGCCGGGCAGGCCGCCGACAATGAAAGCTTGAACCGCGCCCAAGCCCATAGCCTCGAAATCGGGGCCGAGATCACCGGCATCGAACAGGCGCTGGAGCACGAGCGCCAATTGCGCCGGCGTTGGCAGGAAGAGCTGAGCCGCGCCGAGCGCGCTTTGCGCGAGGCCGCGGAGCAAATACGCCTGGATACCGAGCGCGTGGCGCGCCTCGGCGCCGAGGCCGAGCGTCTGGAGCCACTCCAGCGTGAAGCGAGCGCCGCCGAAGCGGAAGCCGCGCAAGCGCTGGTAGACGCGGAGGGCGTATTGCAGCAAGCACAAGTGGAATGGGAGGCGTTCAGCCAGCAGAGCGCGGAGGCCGAACGCCGGGCGGAAGTGGAGCGTACCCGCTGCGATCATCTCGAACGCCAGTTGCAATCTCTGCAACAGCGCGGCGAACGCTTGCGCGCCGAGCAGAACAACTTGGTCGATAGCGGCGCAAGCGGCGATCTCCTCGAGGCCAAGCGCCAGTCCCAGGCACAGGAAGCGCTGCTGGATGAACGCCAGGCGGCGCTGGAGGAGTTGGATGAGGGGATCGCCGCCGGGCGCGAGCAGGAACAGGCATTGGGCGCGGCCATGCAAGCGGTGCAAGGCCGGCAACAGACCGAGCGCGGGCGGCTGGAATCGTTGCGCGCGTTGCAGGAGGCCGCGCTGGGGCGGCAGCATCCGCAAGTTTCGGCGTGGTTGCAGGCCCACGGCCTGGATCAAGCGCAGCGTCTGGCGGAAATCCTGATCGTCGAGCCAGGCTGGGAGCGCGCCGTGGAATTGGCGCTGGAGGCTTACCTCGATGCCATCTGCGTCGATGATCTGAACGCCCATGCGCTGGATTTGGCGGCGTTCACCACGGGCAGTTTGACCCTGCTCGCGCCGCCCGCCACCGCAAGCGCCGCTCCCGCCCGCCAGGGTCTGGCCGCCAAGGTTCAGGCGCCGTGGCCGCTCGATGCGTTGCTTGGCAATGTTGATGTCGCCGATAACTTGGCCGCTGCCTTGGCGCGCCGCGCGCAACTCGCGCCGGGCGCATCCATCGTCACCGCGGAAGGTATGGCTGTGGGGCGCGATTGGCTGCGCGTCGCCCAAGGCTCGGACCAGCAGCAAGGCGTATTGGTTCGCGAGCGTGAAATCCATGCATTGCAGACAACTCTCGAGCAGCGCGGACAGACGCTGAGCGCCGACCGCGCCGCGCTTGACCAGCACCGCGTCGAGTTGCGCAACCAAGAGCAGCAGCGCGCTGCGCTGCAAGACGAGGTGAACCGCCACCACCGCGAGTGCGCGCGCCTGCAGAGCCAGATCACCAGCCTGGAGACCCGCCTTGGCCAGAGCCGCGAACGGCGTCAAGCGATGGCGCGCGAACTCGATGAAATCGATCGCCACCTGCGCACCAGCAAAGCTGAGTTGGCGTCCGCGCGCCAGCGCCAGGAACAAGCGGTGCAGGCAATGGCGGCGCTGGCGGCTGAACGCGAAGTGTTGCAGGATAGGCGTGCGCGGTTACGCAAAGAGGTCGAGGCGTGCCGCGCCGCGCTCAACGCTGCGCGTCAGGCTGGGCAAGCGCAGACGCTCGCGCTAGAATCGCGGCGCAATGAACTCAAGGTGTTTCGGCAAGCGCTCGAACGTTCGCGGGAACAAGAGCAAGAACAGATCCGGCGTCCGGGCAATTGCAAGCGACCGCGCCCGCCGATCACGAACCGGAACTGCGCCGCCAACTCGACGCTTTTTTACAGGCGCGCCTCGCCGCCGAAGCAGAACTGGCCGGCGCGCGCCGGGCACTCGGCGAACGCGAAATCCGGCTGCGCGAGAGTGAACAGCAACGCAGCCGGGTCAGCCGCGTACTCCAAGAGAACCGCGAGGCGTTGGAAGCGCGCCGGCTGGCGTGCGGCGAGGCGGGGGTCAAGCGCCAGACGCTGGCCGAGCAGTTGCGGGAAGTCGGCTATACGCCGCTCGCGCTGCTCGCCGATTTGCCCGAACAGGCCGTGGAATCCGAATGGCTGGCCAAGGTCGAGGCGGTGGCGGCGAGGATTCAGCGTTTGGGCGCGATCAATCTTGCGGCCATCGAGGAATACGCCCAACTCGGCGAGCGCAAGGCGTATTTGGATGCGCAGAACGACGATTTGCTAGCCGCGCTCGCCACCCTGGAGGAAGCCATGGCCAGCATGGACCGCGAGACCCGCGCTCGCTTCAAGGACTTGTTCGAACGCGTGAATCTGGGGTTGCAAGCCCTGTTTCCGCGCTTGTTCGGGGGCGGTGAGGCGCATCTGGAACTCGTCGGCGGCGATATGCTGGGCGCCGGTGTGGCGATCATGGCGCGCCCACCGGGCAAGCGCATCGGCAATATTCACTTGTTGTCCGGCGGCGAAAAAGCGCTCACCGCGGTGGCGTTGATCTTTACCATCTTCCAGCTCAATCCCGCGCCGTTTTGCCTGTTGGACGAGGTCGATGCGCCGCTCGATGAAGCCAATGTCGGGCGCTTCGGCGAACTCGTGCGCGAAATGTCGGCGCGGGTGCAATTCATCGTCGTCACCCATAATAAAGCGACGATGGAGATCGCCCAGCAACTCGCCGGAATCACCATGCACGAACCCGGTGTGTCGCGGTTGGTGGCGGTGGATGTAGACGAAGCGGTGCGCTTGGCGGCAGTATAACGAGTACCGCGAAGGGGAGGTCTATGGACGAAATACGATTGATCGTGCTGGGCGTTGGCGTGCTCGTCATCGTTCTCATTTATCTGTGGGGCATGCGCAAGCAGATCCGCGAGCAAATCAAGAAACGCTCGCAGCTGCGCACCCGGGTTCAGCCGGAATCCGAGCCGGTGCTGGAGGATGCCGCGCAGCGCACCGCCGACGCAAACCGCGCGCCTGATTTCGCCGACAGCCGCTATGCGGACGCGGCGGCCGAGCGGGCGGAAGCGCCGGCTGCCGTCGCCCCGCCGCTTGCCGATGCCGTCGCGCCACCGAGGCCGGCGGCGGACCCCGAGGTGATGACGGCGGTGCTGACCGTGATCGCGGCGCGCAGCGAAGTGTTTCGTGGGCGCGACTTGCTCGGCGCATTCCAGGGTTTGAATCTACAGCTCAACCGGCAGGGAACCTGGGATTGGTACGCCGACGCCGCCACCAAACCCGTGTTCGGTATCGGCCATTTGCGCGAGCCCGGCGTGTTCGACATGAACACCATCGATCAGTTGACGACGCCCGGCCTGATACTCTTCATGCGCCTGCCGGGCCCGCTGGATGCGGCCACCGCGGTCGATATGATGATCGGCATGGCGGGTCAGCTCGCCAAGCGCCTGAACGGCATGGTGTGCGACGAGCGGCGCAATAAAATCACGCCGCCGTATTTGAGCAGCATCCGTTCGGAAGCCGCCGAATTCGACCGGCGGCGGCGCTGATGGCCGACTACCCCGAAGTCCGGGCGCGCGCCGAGCAGTTGCGCCGCGCGATCGCCGAGCACAATTATCGCTACTACGTTCTCGACGATCCCACCGTCCCCGACGCCGAATACGACCGCCTGATGCGGGAATTGCAGGCGCTGGAGGCGGCGCATCCCGAACTGGTGAGCGCCGACTCCCCGACCCAGCGCGTCGGCGCGGAGCCAGCCAGCGCCTTCGCCGAAGTCGTCCATGTATCGCCCATGTTGTCGCTGGACAACGCTTTCGCCGACGCCGATATCACCGATTTCGACCGCCGCATCCGCGAGCATCTGGAGGTCGAGAGCGTGGAGTATAGCGCCGAACCCAAGCTCGACGGGCTCGCAGTCAGCCTGCGCTATGAACGAGGCGTTCTAGCGCGCGGCGCGACGCGCGGCGACGGCTTGCGCGGGGAAGACATCACCCACAACATCCGCACCTTGAAGAGCCTGCCCTTGCGCTTGCTGGGCGAGGGCGTCCCGCCCGTCCTGGAAGTACGCGGCGAGGTGTACATGCCCAAACGCGGCTTCGAGGACTTCAACCGCCGCGCCCGCGAACGTGGCGACAAGGCGTTCGTCAACCCGCGCAACGCCGCCGCCGGCAGCCTGCGCCAGCTCGACCCCAAGATCACCGCCAGCCGCCCGCTGGATTTCTTCTGCTATGGCGTCGGCGCGGTGGAGGGCGGCATACTGCCGTCGCGCCACAGCGAAATCCTCGGCAAGTTGCGCGGCTGGGGGCTGAAGATCAGCCCCCATCTCCGGGTAGTGCATGGCGCCGCGGGCTGCCTCGCTTATTACCGCGAGATCCTGGAGCGGCGCAACGCGCTACCCTATGACATCGATGGCGTGGTGTACAAAGTCGACCGCCTGGACCAGCAGCGCGATTTAGGGTTCGTCGCGCGCGCGCCGCGCTGGGCCATCGCCCATAAGTTCCCGGCCCAGGAAGAGCTGACCCAGGTGCTGGACATCCAGGTCCAGGTGGGACGTACCGGCGCGCTCACGCCGGTCGCGCGGCTCGCGCCGGTGTTCGTCGGCGGGGTGACGGTAACCAACGCCACCCTGCACAACCTCGACGAGATTCGGCGCAAGGATGTACGCATCGGCGACACTGTGATCATCCGCCGCGCCGGCGATGTGATTCCGGAAATCGTCGGCGTGCTAGCCGACCGCCGCCCGGCGGACGCGCGTCTGTTCGAGATGCCCGTGCACTGCCCAGTCTGCGGCTCGGACGTGGTGCGCGCCGAGGGCGAGGCGGTTGCCTGTTGCAGCGGCGGCTGGCGCTGCAAGGCCCAGCGCGCGGGTGGCATTCTCCACTACGCCTCGCGCCTGGCGCTGAATATCGACGGCCTCGGCGACAAACTGGTCGAACAACTGGTCGAGCGTGATCTGATCAAGAATCCCGCCGATCTCTACGACCTCGACGTCGAGACCCTGGCCAAGCTCGAACGCATGGGGACCAAATCCGCCGAGAATCTGGTCAAGGCGATTGCGCGCAGCCGGTCCACGACGCTCGCCAGGTTTTTGTACGCGCTCGGTATCCGCGAAGTGGGCGAGGCGACCGCGCAGGCGCTCGCGGGATTTTTCGGCAGCCTGGACCGGCTCATGGCCGCCGACCCGGACGCTCTTCAACAGGTGCCGGACGTAGGGCCGGCGGTCGCGAAACAGGTGTATGCGTTTTTCCACGACGAGATGAATCGTTCCCTGATCGCCAAGCTGCGGGCAACGATAGACTGGCCCGAGGGTCAGGTCGCTACGCCCGCCGGGCGGTGGCTGGAGGGCAAGAGCTTCGTTATCACCGGTACCCTGGAGAGCATGAGCCGCGACGCTGCCAAGGCGCGCTTGCAGGCGCTGGGGGCCAAGGTATCGAGCAGCGTGTCGAAAAAAACCCATTATCTAGTGGTTGGGGCAAATCCTGGCTCCAAGTTGGCGGAAGCGGAGCAACTCGGCGTCACGCGCTTGGACGAGGCTGGGCTGCGCGAACTGCTGGACGACGCATCGGGCTGAGGCCATGAACGAGACCTATTTGCTGGGCATCGATATCGGCACTTCGGCGTGCAAAGCTATTCTGATCGACGCCGGCGGCGCGGTGGTCGGCGCCACCGTGCGCGAGTATCCGCTGCATACGCCACGCGCGGGCTGGGCCGAACAGAATCCCGAAGATTGGTGGCAGGCGGTGTGCATGGGCGTCGGCGCGCTGTTGCGCGACACTGGAATTTCAACGGCTGCGATTCGCGGCATCGGGCTGAGCGGCCAGATGCATGGCCTGACGCCGCTGGACGAGCACGGTATGGTGCTGAGGCCAGCCATTCTGTGGAACGATCAGCGCACCGGCGCGCAGTGTGCGTGGGCTACGCAACGGGCAGGCGGGCTGACGGAACTCCTCAAGTTCACCAATAACCCGATGCTGACCGGCTACACCGGCGGCAAAATCCTGTGGCTGCGCGACGAAGAGCCGGCGCTTTATGCGCGGCTGCGCCACGCCATCAACCCCAAGGACTACATCCGCTATCGCTTGACCGGCGTGATCGCCAGCGAAGTGTCGGATGCGTCCGGCACCGGGCTGTTCGATGTACGCGCGCGGCGTTGGAGCAAAGCGCTCCTCAAGCGTCTCGACATTCCCATGGATATCTTGCCGCCGGTGTACGAATCGGCCGTGATCAGCGGCGCGCTTTCCGAGGTTGCGGCGGCGGCGACCGGATTGCCGGCGGGTCTTGCGGTGGCGGGCGGTGGCGGCGACGCCGTGGTGCAGACCACGGGCATGGGCTTGATCACACCGGGCGTGCTCGGCATTACCATCGGCACCGCTGGCATTCTGGCGATGGGCTTGGATCGTTTTTATCAAAACCGTGAAGGGCGGCTGCAAATTTTCTGCAATAACAGTCCCGACACCTGGCATGTGATGGGTGTGAACCTGGTCGGCGGCGGTGCCTTGCGCTGGCTGCGCGACCATCTCAGCGAAGCCCAGCGCAACGAGGCCGAGGCGCGCGGCGTCGATGCCTATACCCACTTGAGCGAGATCGCCGCGCACGCGCCGCCGGGCGCGCGTGGCCTGCTGTTCCTACCCTATATGATCGGCGAGCGCTGCCCTTATCCCGACCCCGCCGCGCGCGGCGGCTTCATCGGCCTCGCCCTCCACCACGGGCGCGCCGATTTGACGCGGGCGGTGCTGGAGGGCGTGGTCTACAATCTGCGCGACATCTTCGAGCTGATCCGGCCCATGGGGATCAGCGCGCAGGAAATCCGCAGCTCGGGCGGCGGCTCGGTAAGCCCGCTGTGGCGCCAGATTCAGGCCGATGTCTTCCAGTGTCCGGTGACCACTGTCACCGGCAGCGCCGTGGGCGGGGCGTATGGCGCGGCGCTGGTGGCGGGCGTCGGGGTGGGGGTGTGGGCCGACCTGCGCGACGCGGTCGGCGTGCTCAAAAAAGAATCGGAGACCTTGCCGAATCCCGCCAATCGCGCCGTGTATGAGGATTTGTATGGGGTCTACAAGAGTCTCTACGCCAGCCTGAAGCCGAGCTTCGACGCGCTGGCGGAGATTCAAGGCCGTTTTGCTTGAGCACCCGGCTTGGCGCGCCAGGCCGGGCTCACAACAGGTGGCTGTCGTTTCCCAAACGGCCGCGGGTTTTACTCGGAGTCCGCTTCTTCCTCGTCGGGCGCCGAAGACAATGGGGCCTCCCCGTCCGCGCGGCTCGGCAGCAATGGCACTTGGCATTGCAGTGAACGGGCGACCGCAATGGCTTCCTTACCATACTCGTCCCAGGCGTTCTGCGGCGTACTGGCGATACGCATCACGACCGTATAGCCGCCGTCGCCCGCCTCCGAGACCGTGTAGATTACCGTGCTTTTCAGCGTGGGCGATTGGCAGGATGCCACCTTATAGCCTGAACCCGCCGCCAGTTCCTGGGGCGGATTGCAACTCACCGGGATACTGCCGAACTGGGTCAAATTCGCCATGATGGCCTGCTCCGGGGTGGCATACCATTGCTGATAATAGGGGCTGACCCGCATATCGTAGGGTACGCCGAGCACCATATAGCCTGCGCCCGCTTTGCCGTCGGCGCGCGCCAAATCGGCTCCGAACGCGACTCCCGCTGGATTCTCGGCGACGACGATCCAGCCTGCGGGTGCGGCTGCTCGGCAATAACGCCCCGTTATTGCCGACACCGAGGTTTGTCCGAGGCCAGCGCTTGCATAGCACATCGCCAGCGTTGAAAAAAATAATGTTCTTTTCATGATGGTTTCCAGGTGATGGCGGGTAACTGACAGGTTTTTCGCGCCCAGATCATTACCGAGCGCCTGTCCCAAATCGCCGCAAGCCCGATACCAATTTTATAAGCTATTGAATATGAATATTATGTAAAAGGACGGCGGACCAACATGAGCAGCGTATCGGCTGAATGTAAGCCGGCCATTTCGGTCCGCCTGGTCTGACGCAAGAAGGAGATTAGCGTGGAAGAGGATTCACTAACGCCCGTAACGCCCGCCATCCACCGGCAGCGCATGGCCGGTGATGAACGACGCCGCATCGGAACAGAGATAGAGCACGGTTTGCGCGACTTCCGCCGTCGTGCCCAGCCGGCCCAGCGGCGTCTGCGCGGCGACCCACGCCGCGAATTCAGGGTCGGCGGCGGACAGGCGTTCCACCATCGGCGTCGGGATCACCGACGGGCATACCGCGTTGACGCGGATGCCGAGGCTTGCGTATTCGACCGCCGCCGCGCGCGTGAGGCCGACCACGCCATGCTTGCTGGCGTAATAACCCGCGCCGATCTTGCCGCCGATCAAGCCCGCCAGCGAAGCGAGGTTGACGATCACGCCGCGTTGTTGCGGCAGCATGGCTTGGATTTCATACTTCATGGACAGCCACACGCCGCTGAGGTTGATGGCGATCACCTGATCCCATACGGCTTGCTCGTAGTCGGCGGTGGGGATGAAGCGGCTGCCCTCGACGCCCGCGCAATTGACCGCGGCATCGAGCCTGCCCCAGCGCCCAACCGTGTGTTGAATAGCCTGGCGGATCTGTTCGCCGTCACGCACGTCGAGGGCCAGTGCGAACGCCGCTCCGCCCTGCTGCTCGATGGCCGCGGCGACTTGCCGGGCTTGATCGAGGTTCAGATCGGCCAGCGCTACTCGCGCCCCGGCGGCGGAAAAGGCCAGCGCGATCTCGCGGCCGATGCCGGAAGCCGCGCCGGTGATGAAGACGACGCGGTCCGTAAAGTCCCATTTCATCGTGGTTTCTGGCATGGCGTCAGGCATCTCGAAACAGTTTGTCGCCCTGCTCATCGATGATGCGTTGTGCCTTGCTGATGGCGTGCGCGCACGCATCGTCACGGCTCGCATGGGTGTCGGCGCGAACAAAGCGTTGTTCCTTCACGCCATCGGCAAAGGTTTTCTTGATGACGCCGGCGGTGAGATATTGTCCGCCCTGCTGCATTGGCGCCGGACGGATCAGATAGCCTTTGTATTCGGTTTCGTTGCCACCGCTATCGGTTTGACCGGATGAGCCGGTCAATTTGCCGAACAAGGATTTCAGGCCCACGTTGGTCGTCTCCACAATCATCTGGCGGTAGTATAGCGCGGGCTTGAATGCGCCGGGGGCGGCCGCTGAGCGCACGGTTTCGGTGCAGATGCGCGCTGACAATGCTCCAAAATGCCGCGCAGCATTTGAAAAATCAGGTTGACCATGGCTGGCTGAGCTTGTAGCGGCGCGCTAGTCTGTCGTTTGGCATAGGTTTCGCAAAGTGCGTTCCCAGAATATGAATACGCTAGATCCTACGCCGCGCCAGGGCTGGCAGGCCCGATTGGAGTTGGGCTTTACCCGGATCGGTTCGCGCACGCTGCTGAGCGAGCGCCGCCACAGCGGTCCTTTACTGGTGCAAAGACCCTTCTATCCGGAAGCCGACGGCGCGTGTCATGTCTATGTGCTGCATCCGCCCGGCGGCGTGGTGGGAGGCGATGAATTGGAATTATCGGTCGATGCGCGCGCGGGCGCGGACGCCCTACTCACTACGCCGGCGGCGGCCAAGTTCTACCGCAGCGTAGGCGCGCGGGCGCGCCAGCAGCACCTGTTTCGAGTAGCGGAGGATGCGGCGCTGGAATGGTTGCCGCAGGAAACCATCGTCTATGACGGTGCGCGCATGCGGACTGTAACACGCGTCGAGTTGCACGGTTCGGCTCGCTTCATCGGTTGGGAAATCCTCTGCTTGGGTAGGCCGGCGGCGGGCGAAGAATTTGCTCATGGCGCGTGCCGGCAAGCGTTAGAATTGTGGCATGGTCATATTCCCCTGTACCTAGAGCGCGGGCATTATGAAGGCGACGGGGAATTGTTACGCGCTGCCTGGGGGCTGAGGTGTTTGCCGGTGACGGCGACGCTGCTTTGCAGCGGGTCGCCAACCGAAGGGGTAGAAGCGGTGCGCGGCGCGGTCAATGCCGAGGCGGGTGAATGGTTCGGCGCCAGCCAGCTCGAGGGTGTGCTCGTGTGCCGCTATCTGGGACCGTCGGCGGCGCGCGCCAGGGCATTGTTCATGAACGCGTGGTCGGTGCTGCGCCCGATCCTATTGGGCAAGTCCGCTTGCCCGCCGCGCGTGTGGATGACTTGATGGGGGGACAGCGATGGAATTATCACCGCAGGAGAAAGACAAGCTGCTGATTTTCACTGCTGGTTTGGTAGCCGAGCGGCGCAAGGCGCGCGGCCTCAAGCTCAATTACCCGGAAACGGTGGCCTATATCTCGGCGGCGCTCCTGGAAGCGGCGCGCGACGGCAAAAGCGTGGCGGAGCTGATGAACCACGGCCGCACGCTGCTGACACGCGCCGATGTCATGGAGGGGGTGGCGGAGATGATCCAGGAAGTGCAGGTCGAGGCCACGTTTCCGGACGGCACCAAGCTGGTCACCGTGCATAATCCCATCCTCTAGGAGGCGCGCATGATCCCCGGTGAAATCATTCCGCTGGACGGTGAAATCGAGCTGAACACGGGCCGCGCTACCTTGAAGATCAGCGTGGCCAATGGCGGTGATCGGCCCATCCAGGTCGGCTCGCATTATCATTTCGCCGAGACCAACCCGGCGTTGCAATTCGACCGCGCCAAGACCCTGGGCTATCGGCTCAATATCCCCGCCGGCACCGCGGTGCGTTTCGAGCCGGGACAGACCCGGGACGTCGAACTCGTCGCCTACGCTGGTAGACGCCAGGTCTATGGGTTTCGCGGCGACACCATGGGGGCGCTGCCATGAGAATCTCACGTCAAGCTTACGCTGACATGCTCGGCCCTACCGTAGGCGACCGCATGCGGTTGGGCGACACCGAGCTCTTCATCGAGGTCGAGAAGGATTTCACCGTCTACGGCGACGAAGTAAAATTCGGGGGCGGCAAAGTGATCCGCGACGGCATGGGGCAGGCGCAGGTCACCAACCGCGCGGGCGCGGTCGATACCGTGATCACCAACGCGTTGATCGTCGATCACTGGGGCATCGTCAAGGCCGATATCGGCATCCGCGAAGGCCGCATCGCCGGCATCGGCAAAGCCGGCAATCCCGACGTGCAGGCGGCGGTGACCATCGTCGTCGGTCCGGGCACCGAGGTGATCGCCGGCGAGGGCATGATCGTCATCGTCGGCGGCATCGATTCGCACATCCATTTCATCTGCCCGCAGCAAGTCGAGGTGGCGCTGATGTCGGGCGTGACCACCATGATCGGCGCAGCGTGCGCACCGGCCCGGCTACCGGCACCAACCCACCACCTGCACCCCCCGGCCCCTGGCACATCCGCCAGATGCTGGCCGCCGCCGAGAGCCTGCCGATGAATCTCGGCTTTCTCGGCAAGGGCAATGCCAGCCTGCCCGAGGCGCTGGAAGAACAGATCGAGGCCGGCGCGATGGGCTGAAACTGCACGAAGACTGGGGCACGACGCCGGCCGCCATCGATTGCTGCCTCGGCGTCGCCGAGCGCTACGACGTGCAAGTCGCCATCCACACCGACACCCTGAATGAATCCGGCTTGTCGAAGATACCATCAAAGCGTTCAAGGGCCGCGCCATCCATACCTACCACACCGAAGGCGCCGGCGGCGGCCACGCGCCCGGACATCATTAAAGTGTGCGGCGAGGCCAATGTGCTGCCGAGTTCCACCAATCCGACCCAGCCGTATACGGTGAACACGGTGGACGAGCACCTCGACATGCTGATGGTCTGCCATCATCTCGACCCCGGTATTCCGGAGGATGTCGCATTCGCCGATTCGCGCATCCGCGAACCATCGCCGCCGAGGAGCGGCAGTTCAGCATGCTGTCGTCCGATTCGCGCCATGGGCCGGGTGGGCGAAGTCATCTGTCGCACCTGGCAGAGCGCGCACAAGATGAAACTGCAGCGCGGGAGTTTGCAGAACGACCCGGCGCGGCACGACAACTTCCGGGTCAAGCGCTACATCGCCAAATACACCATCAATCCAGCCATTACCCACGGCATCGCCCATGAAGTCGGCTCGTTGGAAATCGGTAAGCTCGCCGACCTCGTGCTGTGGCGGCCCGCGTTCTTCGGGGTCAAGCCCGCGCTCATCGTCAAGGGTGGCATGATCGTGGCGGCGGCGATGGGCGACGCCAACGCCTCCATTCCCACGCCGCAGCCGGTGCATTATCGTCCCATGTTCGGCGCGCTCGGCGGCGCGCGTTCGGCGACCAGCGTGAGTTTTACCTCGAAGGCGGCGGCCGCGAGCGCCGCGCTGGATGATCTTGGCCTGCGCAAGCGCCTGGTGGCGGTGCAAAACACCCGCGCCATCGGCAAGAAGGACTTGATCCACAATCACGCCCAGCCGCGCATGGAGGTGAATCCGCAGACCTACGAAGTGCGCGCCGACGGTGAACTGCTGATCTGTGAACCGCTGGCGGTATTGCCGCTGGCGCAGCGTTATTTCCTGTTCTGACCATGCTGGAGATCAGCGAACTCTATGGCGGCGATGCCGCCCCCACGGCGACATTGACGCTCGCGTTCGATGAGCGCGCCAAGAGCCGGCAACGCGCCCGCCTCGACGATGGCGCGGAAGTCGGCCTACAACTGCCGCGCGGCACGGTGCTGCGCGCGGGGGATCGGTTGCGCGCGAGCAACGGCTTGATCGTGCGGGTGGTCGCCGCGCCCGAGGCGGTTTCCACGGTGAGCAGCGCCGACCCGCTGCTGCTCCTGCGTGCCGCTTATCACCTCGGCAATCGCCATGTGGCGTTGCAAATCGGCCCCGGCTGGCTGCGCTATCGGCATGACCATGTTCTCGATGACATGGCGCGGCGACTGGGCCTTGCCGTGGCCAGCACGCGCGCGCCGTTCGAGCCGGAGACCGGCGCTTATGGCGGAGGCCATCATCACCACCACGATCACGATCACTGACCCGGCCTTGCTCAGGCTCTTACAGCTTGCGAGTCCGCTGCTGCCGGTCGGCGCTTATGCGTACTCACAGGGCTTGGAATACGCGGTCCATCAAGGCTGGGTGCGGGATGAGGCCAGCGTTCGGGATTGGATCGCGGGTTTGTTGCGCCATGCGCTGGCGCGGGTGGATGTGCCCGTGTTGGCCCGCCTGTATCGGGCCTGGATGGATGGCGATGCGGTGGGGGTGCGCGGCTGGAACGACTGGCTATACGCTACCCGTGAGACCCGTGAATTGCGCCTGGAGAATCGTCAACTCGGCATGGCACTGGCGCGCCTGCTGGCGGATTTGGGTTTGACCGAGGCCGAGCCTTGGCAAACCGATCCGCGTGCGTGTTTCGCCACGCCGTTCGCGCTCGCCGCCGCGCGCTGGGCTATCCGGCTCGCGGACGCGGCGGCGGCTTATGCCTGGGCTTGGTGCGAAAATCAAACGGCTGCCGCGATCAAACTCATTCCCCTCGGCCAGACCGCGGGCCAGCGGATCTTGAGCGCGGTTCAGCCGGTGATCGTGGCAGCGGTCGGGCGTGGGCTGGGCCTGGCCGACGACGACTTGGGCTGCGCCACGCCTGCGCTGGCGCTGGCGAGTACACTGCACGAGACTCAGTATTCGCGGCTGTTTCGGTCGTGAGCAGCCGCGTTCTTGCTAGCTTTGTGAAGCGGATGAACCATGGGTCGTGTCCGCCGATTGGTTTGCAGGCGCCCTACCACAGCGAGGAAACATCATGAGTAATCCCCAACCCTTGAGGGTCGGTATCGGCGGCCCGGTCGGTTCCGGTAAGACCGCGCTCGTGCTGGCTTTATGCAAAGCGATGCGCGACGATTACCGGATCGCGGTGGTGACCAACGACATTTACACTTACGAAGACGCGCAGTTTCTGATTCGCCACCATGCGCTTACCGAGGACCGCATCATCGGCGTCGAAACCGGCGGTTGTCCGCATACCGCGATCCGCGAGGATGCATCGATGAATCTGGCGGCGGTGGGAGAACTCTGCCAGCGCTTTGCCGACCTCGACGTAGTGTTCGTCGAAAGCGGCGGCGACAACCTGGCCGCGACCTTCAGCCCCGAACTGTCCGATCTCACGCTTTATGTGATCGATGTCGCCGCCGGCGACAAAATCCCGCGCAAAGGCGGCCCTGGTATTACCCGCTCGGATCTGCTGATCATCAACAAAATCGACCTTGCGCCCTACGTCGGCGCATCGCTCGAGGTGATGGATCGCGACGCCCGCAAAATGCGCGGCCAACGCCCGTTCGTATTCACCAACCTCAAGACCGGCGAAGGCTTGGGGCAGGTCATCGGATTCATCATTGAGCAAGGGATGCTGGGTAAGAGCGGTAGCGGAAAAACCAGCCCAAGGGCCGGGTAATAATACCGTTACAAGTCGCGCTCGTCGGAATTAGGATGAATGGTCGCAAACGCGGCGTGTGCGATCCGCCGCGCCATTCGCTCAACTTTTCCGTGAGGACAGCAAATACCATGGGTTATTATTCGCTGCGCCCGCTGGGCGTGCGTGAATACGGCAGCTACCACATGCTGCAGGTGATCAGCAGCTTCAATGACAAAGCGGAGCCTGCCGCACGCCAGCGTACTATCGAGTATCTTGCCAGGCAGCACGGCATGAATCTCACCACTACCAAGAGCTTGCGCTATGATCCAACCTTCCATAGGCGCGCGGGTGTCAACGTCAAAGGCGATATCCGCATCGGGCCGTCGGCCTTCAGCGAGGACAGTTCCTGGCTCGCCAACGTGATCTTTCACGAAGTCATCCATAGCGACCAGTTTGATTTTTACGCCCAGCATGGCGTCGTATTCGGCAATCAGGAGGCGAGTTCCGAACCCGAACGCGTGATGGTCGCGCTTGATGAGTTCGAGGGTTTCTATTGGCCGTGGCGCAACAGCGGTGTGCTCGCGCTCAGCGATACCCAGAAAGCCGCGCTCGAGCGCGAAGTCAGATTGTGGCACATCGAAATCGACGATGCAGAGACAATTGCATTCACGCAGAAAGGGCAGTTCGACGACGCCCGATTGGCGTTGATGGAACGTCTGCACAAAAACGCCGCGTAGCGCGGTATCCGCTGGCGCGATCTTGCACCGTCTTATGACAGGACCAACAAGGATTGCACCGAGATAACGCAAAAAGCCTCGCTCGGCGACGCTTTGTCCCAGAATAATTAATTGTTTTGGCTTCAACTTGCCAGGATGGCATAGCTTATGCGCAGGAACCCTCGTGTTTGTCTAGCACGCAAACAAAACGCCCTATGACCGGGCATTCCATTCACACAAACACGAGGGTTGACCATGAAGTTTAGAACAAAAAACCATTGGTGTATGGCGTTGCTCGCCGCCGCCTTGGGAGTCGCGGGTACGCCGATCGCGCAGGCCGAGGAGACGATCAAGGTCGGTGTATTGCATTCACTGTCCGGCACCATGGCGATCAGCGAGACCACGCTGAAAGACACCGTGTTGATGATGATCGACGCGCAGAATAAGAAGGGCGGATTGCTCGGCAAAAAACTGGAGCCGGTGGTCGTCGATCCCGCCTCCAACTGGCCGCTGTTCGCTGAGAAAGCGCGGGAGTTATTGGCCAAGGACAAAGTGGCCGTGGTGTTCGGTTGCTGGACCTCGGTGTCGAGGAAATCGGTGCTGCCCGTGTTCGAGGAACTGAACGGGCTGCTGTTCTATCCGGTGCAATACGAAGGCGAAGAATCCTCCAGGAACGTGTTTTACACCGGCGCCGCGCCCAATCAGCAGGCGATCCCGGCGGTGGATTACTTCATGAAAGATCTCGGCGTCAAACGCTGGGTACTGGCTGGCACCGACTACGTCTATCCGCGCACGACCAACAAGATCCTCGAGCAGTATTTGAAAGATAAAGGCGTGGCCGCCGAAGACATCATGATCAATTATACGCCATTCGGCCATTCGGATTGGCAGAGCATCGTCGCCGAAATCAAGAAATTCGGCTCGGCGGGCAAGAAAACCGGCGTGGTTTCCACCATCAACGGCGACGCCAACGTGCCGTTCTACAAGGAGCTCGGCAATCAGGGCGTGTCCGCGCAGGATATCCCGGTGGTGGCGTTCTCGGTCGGCGAAGAAGAGCTTTCCGGCATCGACACCAAGCCGCTAGTCGGCCACCTCGCCGCCTGGAATTACTTCATGAGCGTGGATAATCCGGTCAACGAGGCATTCATCAAGCAATGGCACGCCTTCATCAAAAACGACAAGCGCGTGACCAATGACCCGATGGAAGCGCATTACATCGGCTTCAATATGTGGGTGAAAGCCGTGGAGAAAGCGGGTACTACCGCCACCGACGCCGTGGCCGAGGCAATGATCGGTATCGCCGTGCCCAACTTGAGCGGCGGCATTGCCGTGATGTACCCCAATCATCACTTGTCCAAACCCGTCTTGATTGGCGAGATTCAGGCCGACGGTCAGTTCGAGATCGTGTGGAAGACGCCCGACACCGTGATCGGTGACGCCTGGTCGAATTTCCTGCCCGGCAGCCGCGACATCACGGCCGATTGGCTGCCGCCGTTGTCGTGCGGCAATTTCAATGTCAAAACCGCCAAGTGTTCGGGGCAGAACTACCAGTAGTTCCGGCATTGGTTTGGTAGGGGGATGAGCCGCTGCGAAGCGGCGTCATCCGCCGTTCGCGACGACTCGTTCAATTCCCCCATTCATCCTATGAATCGCCTATTAAGCGTTTTATTGCTCGGGCCTCTCCTGGCTATCGCACGGGTCGGAGCGGCGGATGATTTCGCCGCACAGGTCGCGGCGCTGCAAACCGATAATTTTGAACAGAAAGCGCAAATCGCCACCAGCCTCGCAGCGTCTGGCAATCCGCGCGCCGCCGCCGTGCTGACCGCGCTCCTCGACGGCAAGCTCTATCAATGGAAGCACGACAATCGCTTGATAATAGCGGAAACAGCGGATGCGAACTTCGTGATCAGTGATGCCGCCAGTGGCGAAGCGTTGGGCGAGGCGGCCAAGCGCGACCTCAAGCGGGTGGCGGTGAACAATGCGCTGCGCGGTGTGCTGCGCGACGCCATCGCGCAATTGAGCGTGACCAGCGCCGATCCGCAAATGCGCCTCAAGGCGATCCAGCAGATGGACGATGCCATCGATCCTGCGCGCGCCGCCCGGCTCGAACAATCGCTCGACAGCGAACAAGACCCGCGAGTGCGTGCCGCTATTGCCGCCAAGCTGGCGCTCGCCGAACTGGCGAACGCCGACCCCAAGGCGCGCATGGCCGCCGTTCAACGCTTGGGCGCAAGCCTGGATCAGGATGTGCGTAAACGGATCGGTGCCTTGCGCGACAATGATCCGGACCTCGAGGTGCGCGCCATTGCCGCCGCCGTGCTCGCCGGCAGTGCATCCAAGCTGCGTTGGTACGAGGTGGCTGAAACCGTGTTTTTCGGCGTGAGCCTCGGTTCCGTGCTGTTGTTGGCGGCGATCGGGCTCGCGATCACCTTCGGGGTGATGGGGGTCATCAACATGGCGCATGGCGAGTTGATGATGCTGGGCGCCTACACGGCCTATCTCGTCCAACAAGCCCTGCCCCGACACCTGGAGTCGTCGCTGGCGCTGGCTCTGCCGCTGGCGTTTTTGCTCGCCGCCCTGGTGGGGGTCGCCATCGAGCGTGGCGTTATCCGGTTTTTGTACGGACGTCCTCTCGAGACTCTGCTCGCCACGTTTGGCATCAGCTTGCTGTTGCAGCAATTCGTGCGCACGACGATTTCCACGCAGAACGTGCCGGTGGCGAACCCATCTTGGATGAGCGGCTCTTGGGTGTTCAATAACGCCCTGTCGATCACCTATAACCGCTTGTACATCCTGCTCTTCTCGCTTACGGTCTTCAGCGCCTTGGTGGTGATCCTGAAGCGCACCGCGCTGGGTCTGCAGGTGCGGGCGGTGACGCAGAACCGCGCGATGGCGCGCGCCATGGGTGTCCGCGCAGGCTGGGTCGATGCGCTGACCTTCGGCCTCGGCTCCGGTATCGCCGGCATCGCTGGCGTTGCGCTCAGCCAGCTCACCAACGTCGGCCCCAATCTAGGGCAGTCCTACATCATTGATTCTTTCATGGTCGTGGTGTTCGGCGGCGTCGGTAATCTTTGGGGCACGCTGCTGGGGTCGCTCGCGCTCGGCGTCGCCAATAAATTCATGGAGCCGTGGGCAGGCGCGGTACTCGCCAAGATCATGCTGCTGGTGTTGATCATTCTGTTCATTCAGAAGCGCCCCGGCGGTTTGTTCCCACAGCGTGGCCGGGCGGCGGAGGCCTAAGCCATGGGCGCCATGTTCTCTTCCTTGAAGCGCGATCACGCGGGGCAAATCCTGCTTACGTTGCTGATAGTTGCGGCAGTCGCGGTGCCGTATCTGAACCTGGTGTTGGCGGAGTCTTCGCCTTATCACCTCTCGACTTACACCGTCACCCTGCTCGGCAAGTATCTTTGCTTCGCGCTGCTCGCGCTCGCGGTCGATCTGCTGTGGGGTTACTGCGGCATCTTGAGCCTCGGCCACGGCGCATTCTTCGCGCTCGGCGGCTATGCCATGGGCATGTATCTGATGCGCCAGATCGGCGCGCGGGGCGTGTATGGCAACCCCGAACTCCCCGATTTCATGGTATTCCTGAACTGGCAAGCGCTGCCCTGGTACTGGCACGGTTTCGACATGTTTTGGTTTGCCGCGCTGATGGCCATGCTGGTGCCGGGTGTGCTCGCGCCATGTTTCGGCTGGTTCGCGCTTCGTTCGCGGGTGAGCGGGGTGTATTTCTCTCGATCATCACCCAGGCATTGACTTATGCGCTGATGCTGGCATTTTTTCGTAACGGTATGGGTTTTCGGTGGCAACAACGGCCTCACCGACTTCAAGAGCATTCTCGGTTTCAATCTGCAACGACGTGCCACCCGCATCGCCTTGTTCCTGTGCTCGGCGCTGGTGTTGGTGTTGGCCTATGTCGCTTGCCGCGCGATTGTCGAATCCAGGCTTGGCAAAGTCGCGGTCGCCATCCGTGACGCCGAACAGCGTACCCGCTTCGTCGGCTATCGCGTGGAAGCATTCAAGCTCTGGTTGTTCGTGTTTTCCGCAGTACTGGCGGGTATCGCAGGCGCTTTTATACGTGCCGCAGGTCGGTATCATCAAACTCCAGCGAATTCCGCGCCGCTCAATTCCATCGAACTGGTAATCTGGGTCGCGGTCGGTGGGCGGGCATTCTGGTCGGCGCCATCGTGGGCGCGATCCTGGTCAATTATGCCAAGACTTACCAATCGCGGCGCTGCCCGAGGTCTGGCTGTTCGCGCTGGGTACGCTGTTTGTGTTGGTGACGCTGCTGTTGCCGCGTGGCCTGGCGGGCTTGTGGCGTGGCCTACGCTGAGGGCGCGGCAGGTATGAATACAGCGAAACTCGACGTCAGCCACAAGACCATTTTGTACCTGGAAGACGTGACCGTCCGCTTCGATGGCTTCAAGGCGCTGGATAATCTCACTTCTTATATCGACGACGGCGAATTGCGCTGCGTGATCGGCCCAAACGGCGCGGGCAAGACCACGATGATGGACGGGATCACCGGCAAAACCTGCCCGGACAGCGGCAAAGTGTTCTTCGGCCAACTCACGATCTGTTTGGCAAGGACGAGGCCGCCATCGCCCAACTCGGCATTGCCAAGTTCCAGAAACCCACGGTGTTCGAGAGCCACAGCGTGCGCATCAATCTGGAGCTGGCGATGGCTGCCGACAAGCGCGTCTGGCCTACGCCAGGGCAGCGCGCTTGAGCGGCGCGCAGCGCGACCGCATCGATGAAGTACTCGCGATCATCGGATTGTCCGACGAACATGAAGCGGCGCGCCGGCCTACTCTCGCACGGTCAGAAGCAATGGCTGGAGATCGGCATGTTGCTCATGCAAAATCCGCGCGTGCTACTGGTCGATGAACCCGTGGCGGGAATGACCGGCGCGGAAACCGAACGTACCGCCGAACTACTGACCGCGCTGGCCGGACCGCATTCGGTGGTGGTAGTCGAGCACGACATGGCGTTCGTGCGTTCCATCGCGCGCAAAGTGACGGTATTGCACGAAGGCCGGGTGCTGGCCGAGGGCGCGCTGGATGTGGTGCAGAACGACCCGCGCGTGGTGGAAGTCTATCTAGGGGAGTGAGGCATGCTGAGCCTGCGCGGCGTCAATCAATTCTACGGCGAAAGCCATATCCTCTGGGATATCGACCTCGACATCCCCGCCGGCAGTTGCACTTGCCTGATGGGTCGCAACGGCGTGGGCAAAACCACGCTGCTCAAGGCGATCATGGGGTTATTGCCACTGCGCTCGGGTGCGATGGCATTCAACGGCGTGGCGCTTGCCGGCCTGCCCGTGCATTATCGCGCTGACCTCGGCATCGGCTACGTACCGCAGGGGCGCGAGATTTTTCCGCGCCTCTCGGTCGAGGAAAACCTACGGCTCGGCCTCACCGCTCGCGGCCAAGGTAAAGCGGCGCTGCCAGAGCGCATTTTCGAGCTGTTCCCGATCCTGAAAGCCATGCTCAAGCGTCGCGGCGGCGACCTCTCCGGCGGCCAACAGCAGCAGCTCGCGATTGGTCGTGCCCTGGTGCTCGATCCCAAGCTATTGATTTTAGACGAGCCAACCGAGGGCATCCAACCCAATATCGTGCAGGAAATCGGCGAGATCATCGTGCGCTTGAATCGCCAAGAAGGATTGACCGTGGTACTGGTCGAGCAAAAGCTCCCGTTCGCGCGCAAAGTCGCGAGCCGCTTCAGCCTGCTGGAAAAGGGCAGGGTCGTCGCCTCCGGGGCGATGGCGGAATTGAGCGAAGCATTGGTGCGGCAGCATCTCGCGGTGTAAAGCATCGCCGGCGAAGAACGGCTCTTGTCTTTCACGGAGATGCGTAGAAAAGTCTATTGCTTCTCCTATACTTTCGACATTTGACGCGCCAGCGCGAGCAGAGGAGACATCCCCATGAATCAAACCCCTACAAGCCAACTCGATCAAGAAGATACGCGCGAAGAATTCCACTCTAAACCGGTGCCATTGCATGCGCGGCTCGGTTTCAAGGACCCGGCCTTGGTCTGGTCCGGGTTCGGCATCGCCTACATCTGCGCAGTCATTGGCGGGCTGATACAGCAAGGCTTAGGGACCGGCGACGCGATCCTGGCA
>JAXMFZ010000052.1:0-29823 GCA_046347515.1 Gammaproteobacteria bacterium
CTGGCTGCTACTGGAGCACGGCCATGACCAAGGCGAGCGCGTGCCGGAACTTCTGCGCGCCGCGGGTTTTCTGGACGTTTCCGATCACCGCGACGGCGCGGGCTGGGCACGGGTGAGCACAGCGAGGGTATGAAGCCGCCCGCATTCAGGCGATATTATCCAGAATCTTGAACAGCCGCTCGGCGATTTCGTGGATTTCACCCACGCCCTTGACCGTGCGCAAATTGCCCTTGGCTTTGTAGAAATCGATCAACGGCGCGGTTTGCGCTTCATACACCTCCAGCCGTTTGCGAATGGTGGCTTCGGTATCGTCGGCGCGCCTGCGCGCCAGCAGGCGCTTGGTGATTTCACCGTAATCGACATCCAGAAAAATTACCGCATCCAGCGGCTGGCCGAGCCGGGCGAGCAGCGCATCCAGCGCCTCCGCCTGATTCAGCGTGCGCGGAAACCCATCCAGCAGGAAGCCGTTCTGCACGTCGTCCCTGCCGAGGCGTTCCTCGATCATGGCCAGCATGATATCGTCGGATACTAGCCCGCCCGCTTCCATGATGGCTTTTGCTTTCTTGCCAAGCGCACTGCCCGCTGCAACTTCGGCGCGCAGCAGATCGCCCGTGGAAATATGGCTGATGCGGTATTTGCGGACAATCGATTCGGCCTGGGTTCCTTTGCCAGAGCCCGGCGCACCGAGCAGAACGGCTTTCATAAACAGCGTCACTCTCTAGTGGGTTGTCGATATTATACGCTACAATCTTTAATATTGTACTCTTAATCCAATCACTTAACCCTTCTGTTATCGATCAAGCCTGGAGTGTTGGGCAACACTTTGCATTTAGAGTTCGATATCGCCATCATCGGCGCCGGTCCGGCGGGCGCTGTCGCAGCTGTCTCCCTGGCGCGCTTTGGCTACCGCGTCGCGCTGGCAGGGCAGCCGCGCCGCTTCCCCGCCGTCGAGGGCGTCGCGGACCGCGCCCTGGCGGGTTTGCGCTACGCCGGCTGTGAGCGGACCCTGCGCCAAGCATCTATCCGCGCGCGGCGCAGCGCGGAATGGAACGGCGTGCGGTTCGCCGGCAACGAAGAAACGCTAGTCGAACGGGCCAGCTTCGATAGCGCGTTGCAAACCGATGCCCATGACGCTGGCGTGTCATTGTTCAGCGGGCGGGTCGCCACACCCATCAAACACAGCGATGGCTGGGCTGTCACCGCCGGCGCGCACCGCGCGCTCAGCGCGCGTTTCCTCATCGACGCACGCGGGCGGGCAGCGCCCGCCAAAGCCCTGCACCGCGGCCCGCTCACCATCGCACTCAGCCAGGTCTGGCGTCTTGCCACACCGCGCGTGCCCGGCACCGCAATCGCGGCCTTTCCCGACGGCTGGGCTTGGTTTGCCAACGCAACGCCCGCTACCGCCCTCTTGCAAATCCTGGTAAGCGCCGAGCAAACGGCGCTGCCACCGCGCGCATACCTGGCCGGGTTTTATCAATCATTGCTCGCCGCCATTCCCGCGGCGCAGAACTGGATCGCCGCCGCCGAAGCCGTCGGCCCGGTGCGCGCCCGCCAAGCGCAGCCGCAATGCCATACCGACCCCATCGGGATCGATGACGCCCGGGTCGGTGACGCCGCGTTCGCCATCGATCCGTTGTCGGGCCATGGAATATACGAGGCCATCGGCGGTGCGCTCGCACTCGCCGCTGTTGTCCGCACGATGCTGGCTCGCCCGGCCGACGCCGAACTCGCGCAGCGCTTCTACCGCGAACGCATTGCCGATGATTTCCGGCGGATGAGCCGCATGGGCCGCGATTTCTACCGCCAGGAGACACGCTGGGCGGAGCGGCCATTCTGGCGCGAGCGTGGCGCCTGGCCCGACACCGAACCCGCCCATGCCGCGCCGGCGGAGAGCGCGCCTCGTATCGAACGCCGCCCGGTGAACGTGCACGATCGGGCTGAGGGCGCGGAGGTCATCATCAGCGCCGACCATCCGCGCGGCGTCTGGCAAGTGGCGGGCGTTGCGCTGGCACCTTTGCTGGGCGAGTTACGCACCCGCCAGGGCGAACACCCGGCGGAGATTGCCTGCGTTCATGCGATGCGCCAGGGCATGAGCGCGGAAAACGGTCAAGCAGCTCTGGCTTGGCTGGCGATACGCGGCATGGTCCAAGCGGCTACCGTCAATAGCGCCGCCCCTAAAAGCGCCAGTGCCAGCCCTAACCACAAATCCACGACAACAACGGATAAATGATGACGACGGTGACGTTGGTCGGGCGCGGTTCCGGCGGATTGCCGAGCCGGGCCCGCGTAATCAGACCCGGCAGTCCGCTATTCCCTGCACGTCGCGCCAGAAACCGCGCGCGATGAACGGGTCGAGGCGGTAAGCCGGACCGCCGGCGTAACGGGCGTAGCGGTAGTCCAGGATTTCGCACAATTGCCGCATCGATCCACGCTGGTCGGCGACCGGCGCGCGTTCATCGCGGTACAAGGTCTGACCGGCACCGATCTCCATGATTTCGCCCGCGCGTTCGAGCATCAAATCGACCTGACCGATGGCTTGAAACCCGCCCGCGCCCTGCGCCGACCGACCGCCATCGGCGATATAGCGCGTGCGCTCGATGGCGAGCGTGAGCGCATAGCCGTCGGCGAAACGCTGCAACTTACCGAAATCGTGGGGGTAGCAGCACTGCCGTGGTGTAGGAATCCAGCACCGTCGCCGCCAGCGCACCGATCAGAGCGATCATCACCCCGGACGTGGATCAGCGCCACCGGCACCGTATGGCGCCGCCGCGCGCAGTCCCAGGCGGCGGATCACCCGCGCCATCCAGAAGCTGGCACTGAGAATGAGATAAACCGCGCCCGCCAGCACGGCATCGAGCCAGAAGAAAAATCGCCACCGTATGACGAGGCCGTCATACCGGTTGCGCCGTGGAACAGCGCAGCGAGCGGGCGCAGATAATACGCCAGCGCCAGTGGTAAGGCAGACGGCCAACATCGTGACCGCCCAGTTCAAGGTGCGCCGTGACAGGCGCAGAAAGCATGGCCGCCGAGCACAGCACGAATCCCAGCGGCGCGAGGCCCGCGTTCAGGGCGAAATTGTCCACGTCCCATTGCGCGAACACGCGCCGCAGTTCGGCGAGTTCCCGCGGATGCGTCCAGCGCGCCAGCGACTCAAAACGGCTTGAGCGAAGCCGGGCGGCAGTTCGAGATAAGCGCTCCAGTAAGCGCGGAGCAGTCGGATAGACGGCACGCGGCGATGCCGGCAAACGCCAGCACGGCGATGCGGATCATGAATGCCGTTTCACCGCGCTGGTGCAGGCGTTGCACCGGACGGCGCAGCGCGAAAATCCAAGCGCTGACGTCGCCGAGGCCAGCGCGCGGCAAGCGCCATACCGGCAGCGAGGTATCACCGATGCAACGGTGCGAACTCAGCGAGCACGGCGTTGCGCGTCACCGCCATCGACGTCAGCGCCGCCACCGCGGCGAGCAAGGCCAGCCCAGGCAGCACGCGCGCGAACAAGCCCTCGGGCTGGATAGCCGCGCAACCGTGCTGATAAGCGGTGGCGAGCGCCCATACGATGAATACGCTAGTCTGCACCGGGTCCCAGTGCCAGAATTGGCCGAAGGTGAAATCTTCATAAGCCCACATCCCGGCCGCCAGCCCGGCGGACAGGATCAGCCAACCCATCCGGCCCCAACGCTGCGCGATCAGGCGCCATTCTCCCGTCCCCTTCACCAGCGCTTCGAGCGCCGCACCCGTGGGCGCCAGGATGAACACATAGGCGGTGAAGATCAGCGGTGGATGGATGACCATCCAGATGCGCAGTAAATGCACGTTCATGCCCTGGCTGGCGGCGCGCGCAAGCGCTTCCGGCGCAGTCGGCGTGAACGGGCTCCAGATCGCCGCGGCCAGCGCGAACACGGCGGTCAACGACAACGCGCATGGCCCAGCCCAACCACGGTATGTGATCAAACGCGCGGCGCTGAGCGCCAGCAGCATGGCGAGAAACAGCAGTGTGCCCTCGTCGCCACCCCAGAGATTCGCGAGCTTGAGGTGCCAGCGCGCCGCGCCACTGTAGAGCCATACATAGCGATATGCAAAATGATCGGTCAGCAAATGCCAACCGAGCAGCCCGATGGCGACCATGAGTAGACCCGCCGCGAACCAGGTCAAGTTGCGCCTGGGGCGCGGCCACGCCACGCCGGCCAAGGCCGCGACGCAAGCGAGTAACGGCAAGCAGCGTTCCGCCAACATCAACACGGTTCAGCCACGCCTGCGCTCCGGCCCGTGGTAATGCGCGATGCCATGCAGGTATTGGCGCACGGAACTGGCATCACCGCCATTCACCAGGAAATTGGCCAGTGCCGCCACGACGTGTGGCACGGCGAAGCTCGCGCCGCCCACCGCCGCGCCGGGCTGCGGGCGGTCATAGCTTCTGGGGCAAGCACCGAAATCGGCCTGGTCGGTGGCGAGGTGGGAAAATTCCGTGAGGCCGCAGCGCGCATCGCCGGTGACGCGCAACACGCCGGAATAAGCGGCAGGATACACGGCGGGGCCGCGCGCCGGCGCGGAAGCCACCAGGATGACACCGGCTTCCAGCGCGGCCTGACAAGCTTCACGCAGGATCGGACGATTCTGGCGTAGGCCGAAGCTCATGTTGATGAGCTGCGCGCGCTCCTCCACCAGCCAATGCAGCGCCGCCGCGATGGCCGCGGGCGCGGTGACATGGGCGACGCGGAACGCCTGGGCGTTGACGATGGCAGCGGTGGGCGCAGCGGCGATCAGAATGCGTGCGATGTTGCTGCCATGGCCGATGGGATCGGGTAGCGGCGCGCCTTCCTCGACCTCGCCCGACTCGCTGAGCGCGAAAGCGCGCGCCGCCGCCATGCGCGGCGCGAGGTCGGGGCTGACGCCGCTGTCCAGCAAACCGATCCTGACCGGCGTCTTCAATGCAAGGTCTCGCCGGCGCTGGAACGCTTGGGCAACAGCCGCCCCGCGGCCAGTTCCAGCATGAGATCGGCGCCCTGCAAAGTCTGCGGACGGTGGCTGATGATCAGACGGGTGCGACCCGCGAACAAGCGGTCGATGGCGGCGCCAATTTGTGCTTCCGCGTCCATGTCGACCGCCGATGTGGCCTCGTCCAGGACCAGCACCAGCGGGTTTTGCAGCAGGGCGCGGGCGATGGCGATGCGCTGGCGCTGGCCGCCGGAGAGCGCCATTCCGCGGCTGCCGACGTCGGTGGCATAGCCCTGCGGCAGGCGGCGCGCGAATTCGTCCACCTGCGCGAGCCGCGCGGCTTCCAGGGCTTGCGCTTCACTGGCGGCGGGCGCGGCGTAGCGGATATTGTCGAGCACGCCGCCGGCGAACAACACCGTATCCTGGGCGACGACGGCAATGCGCCGGCGCAAATCGCCGAGTGCGAGTTCGCGCAAATCTACGCCATCCAACAGAATGCGCCCATGACTGGGGTCGTAGTGGCGGTGCAAAAGGTCGATGAGGGTGGTCTTGCCGACGCCCGATACCCCGCTCAGGCCGATCTTCTTGCCGGATGGCAGGGCGATATCAACATCGGTCAGGACCGCGGGATCGTCAGCGCCATAGCGGAACCCCACATGCTCGAACAGGATGGCGCCAAGCGCATCCGGCGGCAATAACCGAGGCGCTGCGGGCGCGGTCACCGCCGGTGGGATACGGGTGATGTCCAGCACCCGTGTGAGGCTCACTCGCGCGCGCTGGAACGCCACGTAAAGCCCGAGCAGGGTCTGCGCCGGCCCGCTGGCGCGGGTGAGATACGCCGAGAAAGCGATGAGAGTCCCCAGCGACAAACTACCGTCGATCACCAACGCGCCGCCCATCAGAAACACCAGTACCGTACTGAGGGAGGCGAGCAGACCGGGCACCGCGCCGGTGGCGTAGCCGGTCATTTGCAGGCGCAGCAGGTCACCGCGCATGACGTCCTGCAGCCCCGCCAGACGGCGCGCCTCGCGCGCCTCGGCGCCCGCCGCTTGGATGGCTTTCATCGCCCCCAAGGCGTCGTAGAAAAACGAGCTGACGTTGCTCGCGCGCTCGCGCACGATCCGCGTCAGATTCTCGACGCGCGGGCGCATGCTCCGCAGGAATAGCGCATTGGCCGGAATGAACGCCAGCGCCAGCAGCGTCAACTGCCAGCTCAGCGACAGCATGAGGATCAGTACACTGGCGAGTGCGAGCGCGCCGTTCACGAAAGCGAGCAGCATATCCACACTGAAGCGTTGGATTTCGGCGATATCGCCATCCAGGCGTGCAAGCAGATCGCCGCCTTTGGCGCGCGCATAAAACGCCGGCGACAATTTTTGGAGATGGCTGAATACCGCCAGTCGCAATGCGTTCAAGATGCGCGCCGAGACATCGACGTAATGCCAGCGGTTGAGCGCGCCGACCAGACTCGCGCCGATGCCAAGCACCAGCATGAATGCGCACATGGTTAACAAGATATCGAAGCGGCTCTTGAGCAGGCCGTCGTCGATCAGGAATTTGGTGAGATAGGGCTGGGCCAAACCCAGCCCGGTGCTGACGAGTGACAGCGCGAGGATAAGCGCGAGGCGCGCGCGGTACGGATTGACGAAGCCGTAGAGCCAGCGAAGAGCCGCGCGTTCTTCCTGTCGCAAGAGGACTTAGCGTTGAATGATCTGCAACGACGCCAGCGCCATGTCGTTGCCGTCGGGAAATTTGATCACGCCAAGTTTCTCCAGTTGATCGGTCGAGTAAACGCCGATATCGCTCATCGTGCCACCCACGTAAACTTCTTTACCATCCTTGGAAATATTGATGGCGTAATAGGTGTGATCGAGATCGACGCGCTTCGCCACTTCACCCTTGGCAAGGTCGATCTTGCTCAAGGTGGTGTAAACGGCAAAGGCTTCGTTGCGATTGACCGGATTGATCACCGAGGAAAAAATCACCACGGAAGTATTCTCGAAATCGATGATCTTGAAATCATCGGTGGCGAGGTCAAGCGTATACAAGCCGGTTTTGTAGGCTTCGGGGTCGGACGGATCTTTGTCGGTGCGCACCGCAAAATACGGATTGGAATAGACGAAAGTCTGTGACCACTGCGGCCATACGCCGAGCACATCGGGCGACGCAAAACCCGGTCGGTCCCAATTGCGCAGTTTATGCGCGCCGAGCATCGCGCCGGTCTTGGGGTCGAGCACGGTGATATCCCAGCTCGCCGCATAGAGCTTGGAGCCGTCCACGCTGGCGGCGAGCAGCATGGTGCGGCGCGGCGCCGGGAAGGTGCGTGTCGGTTTGGCGCCGAGGCCGGTCGAGGTATCGTAAACCGCGATGTAGGTGTCTTGCACCTCGTACTCGCCGAGGCCGAGCTTGACCGGCGACTGAAACACGTAAAGCTCTTTGCCGTTTGGGCTGATGTCCATGGCGAAGGGCGCTTTGATGCGCAGATCGCCGGACGAGAAGTCGGCGCGGAAGGTCTGCTCGCCGCTGTCGAGGTTGATGCCGGCCACGCTCTCCCAGCGGTTGACGATGACATAAGCCATCTTGCCGTCGGGCGAGGGCACGATGGTCAAGGGGCCGGGCTCGGCGTTGGGCACTTCGAACAAGCGCTCGACCTTGCGCGCGGCGGGATCGACGAGGGCCAGTTTGTTCGGTTTGACGCCGGTCAGGATGTAGTCCTTGGCGATGCTCGGCAAGGCGGCGCAGAGCAACGCCCCAGCGGCGAGTGTGGCAAGAATCCGCTGCTGATTCATGGGCTGTCACTCGCTCTTCGGGAATACGGCTTGGAGCAGGCGCCAGTCGCGGCTCGCCGAGTCGGCGCCTTTGTTCCAGCTCGGATAGGAGTTCAGGGTATCGGCCACTTGCGCCGGCCACCAGCATGGATCGGAACAACCGTAGAGATCGGCTTCCATGGGTTGACACAACCCAGCCACGCCGCCGAATGGGTCGAGTTCCCAACCGGGGTCGAGGGTAGAACTGCAACCGGCTACCGTCTCCATGGTATAGACCTCGTTGAGTTGGCCGTTATCGACCGCCTGGCTGAGCAGTTCGGCTTTTCGATTAAGCGATTTCAAGTGCTTCATAGCTTGGACTCCGCGTGACGATGTGGCGGGTAAAAAATTCTGGGTTGCGCTCCAGGACTTGAGTATAGATGCCGATGCCGAAATCGATCCAGTCGCGCATCAGATCACAGTAATGATAGGTCGGACTCAAAGGATCGCTGAAATGGGCGTAGGATTCGTGGTAGCAGCCGCCCGCACACAGATTGCGGATGCGGCAGGTCTCGCAGACCTTGCCGCTCCTGTCGGTGGCGGCTTCGAGAAATGCGCCGAGGCGCTTCTTGTCGATGCCGTCCGCGACATTGCCGTAAGTCGGCAGGCTCGAGCCGGTGAAGCGGTGGCAGAGATTCAATTCGCCGTCTTTGTCCACCGCGAGCAGGCCCACGCCCGCGCCGCAGGGTAGGCTCTTGCGCGTGCCTTGATAAAGATCGGCCATGAGCTGGTGCAGATTCGAGAACCCTGTGTTCTCGCCGCGTAACGCCGCTTGCCGATAGCGCTCGCCGAGGATTTTCATGTTCTTGAACAACTCGGCGAGTTCGGCGCCATTGAGATTGAATAAGTCCATTTTATTGGCGGTGACTGGCGCATAACCCGCCTCGTAGAAACCCATCTCGCCGATCAAATGGTCGTGGATCGCGACCACGTCGGTATTGCCCGAGGTGATCGTCACCCGTGCGCCGATGGGGCGGGCGGTATAGCGCGCGAGCAGCATTTTGACTTTCTTCGCCACGACATCGTAAGTACCTTGGCCACGCACGCTGACACGATGGCGGTCGTGCATCCATTTCGGCCCGTCGATGCTGACCGATACGCCGAAGCGATGCCTATTCAGGTAATCCACGTTGTCTTCGGTGAGCAGCGTGGCGTTGGTAGTCAACGAGAAATCGACGGTTTTACCCTCTTCCTCGGCGCGCCGTTCGGCGTAGTCCACGACCTTTTTGATGAGCGGCAGGTTGGTGAGCGGCTCGCCGCCGAAGAACACGACATTGATGCGGCTGCGCGCACCGCCTTCCCGCAACAGCAATTCGATACTGCTACGCGCGGTCTCGAAATCCATTTTTTCACCTTTGGCGGGCGTCGCCAAATCTTCTTTATAACAATACGTGCAGCCCAGGTTACAGCCGGTGTTGACGTTGAGGACCAGGGTGGAAAGCGGATATTCCTTGATCTTCAAGGCGGGGCGATTGGTAGGTACAGGCCGCCCGTCGCTCACGATCTGCAAATCCAGGAACTCCTGGATAGCGTCTACTACGGCGCCAGCCGGAAAGCGACCATCGAAACGGGAACGAACATCGGCGGACGATACGGTTTTCTGTTCCTTGAACAAGTCGTAAACCGCCCCGCTTACGTCATCAAGATCGAACAGGCTCGTGGTCGGAATATGGAACAGTACACGCCGCGTACCGACTTGCACATCGTGAGCGTTGGTGGGAATGAAGCGCAGCGTAGTCATAGGGATTGCCTGTCTCGATTCAGCCCTGTCAATAAAGGCGCTTTCAGAGGATTTCAGCGAATCGGCGGATCGTTCCAGCGCTGTACGGTGACGTAGAGGCGCGCCTCGCCTTCGATCGTCTTTACCACCGTTCCTGCACGGTGCTTTGACTTTGATCTCGCCCGCATTATTGGTGCCATACCGCCGCTCCGGATTCGCCCGGCGCCAGCAGGCATGAACATGCCGTTTTCCTCCATTTTGCCGGCGTACTTGAGGTCATTCATGGCGGCAGCGGCTTCATGCAGGTTATCCACCGCCCACTTGGCCGGCACCACACCGATGCGCACGTCGTCGTCGGTGCCGGGCTTGCCATCCGCCGTTGGCGTAAGCGACCGCGTCGAACTGCGCGGGCACGGGTGCGATCGGGCCGTCCTTGTTGCCGATCCGGGCGATGGCGAAACCGGGCCCGACGCGGACCGACTCGATTTGCTGGATAAACCGTCAACAGCCCTCCGAACTCGGCATCGCCGAGCTTGAGCGCGCGGGCGCCGCTCGCGGCGTCGGCGGCGACCTTGACTTCAATGCGTAAATTATCTGGGCCTTGGGCTGTGGTTTTACCGACTTCGACCCCTTTCCTCCCAGGCTGACATTGCCGGCCTTGTCGAGCCCAGCACCATGCACAACCAGCGTTGCACTCTGGCCGGTTTTCACGAACGGCGGCTCGACGGCAAGCACCGCCATACCGGCGTCGGCGCGGATCATATCGATGACTCCACCCAAGGCGTCGCTGTTTTCCAAAAACCAGCGCCCACTCAAACGCTTGCCATCTTCGGACAGCGCTAGGATTTGCAACACTTTTTCATCGCCCTGGCTCAACCGACCACGCCATTCGTAACCCGTGTAGACGACACCTGTACCCTTGCCCTCGGCGCTTTTGCCGTCGGCGTAGGTCAGCTTTAGATCAATGGCGTAGTTGTCATCGCCCTTGGCGGTAATGGTCGCGACACCGGTATAACGGCCCACGCCGGGGCGATGTCCGGCGAAACTCCAAGCACCGGCGAGGTCGGTCTTGGGTTTCGACTTCCACTGTTCCCAAGCATCGGTCTGGAGAGGATACAGGCTGGCAAGTTGCTTGGGCACGTCCTTGGAAACGATCTCCCACCAGTTGCGGTCGCGGCCCAGGTATTGATATTCGGAGGTGGGAAACTGCCCCTGGTGGAAATGTGCGAGCTTCAGCCATTCTCCTTCATCGCGCCGTTGCAGGGCAAAGCGTGCAAAGGAATGGCAGCGCGCGCACAAAGTGGGCAAATCAAGGTCGGTTTTCGGTGGATTCTCGACTATGTTGGGCTGGCGCTCCAGGATGTAACGCCAATCCTTGGTCTCGGCGGGCGCCAGACCTTGCACGTCGGCCAGGTGCTTGACCAGGGCGCGGCGCTCGTCGGCGGTGATCTGCACACCGTGGATCAGCATCATGCGCACGATGGTCATATCCCATCCTTCGGGCGCTTTACGCGCTTCACTGATCCGGCTCAACCCTCCCGAGGGCAGGCGCTGATGGCAAGCCGCGCAGCGCCCATTGAGCAATTCCTCGCCTTTCACGGGCTGGGCTTGCGCCCCCGCCGCCATCAGGAACACCAACGCCAACGCAGTGATGGTCAGGAACAAAGCTCTCATAACCTTATTCTCCTAGCTTGAATGTAGAACCGACCGCAGATGGTGGGCGGCGGCACGCTAGTTAGTGTTGGATGGTGCCGCCCCCTCAGCATAGAATGTTTGGATACATTTCATCAACCCTCGCCGCGATGGAGTTCACCCTGGCCCTTGGCTGGCATCCGCTCGTTTCCGCACCCGCGTCGGTCACTGGCCCGACGTGTAGGCTACTGGTCGGCAATAGCCGTGCTCGCTTTCGTGTTGGCGTCTATCATGGTAGTGTCGGCACTTGCCTGGCTGGCGCCACCCATTTCCAGCTTTATGCTGCGCGATTATTTCAGCGCCGAGCAGGAAACGCGGCTGCGCTACGACTGGAGGCCCTGGGAGTCCATCTCTCCCTATATGGCGCTGGCCGCCATCGCCGCCGAAGATCAGCGCTTCCCCGATCATTTTGGCTTCGATTTCACTGAAATTCAACGAGCGCTCGATGGAGCCGAGCGCGGCGAGCGTTTGCGCGGCGCCAGTACGATCAGCCAACAGGTCGCCAAAAACCTATTTCTATGGCCAGGCCGCAGCCTGCCTCGCAAAGCGCTGGAGGTCTGGTTCACGATGCTGATCGAGGGCGTTTGGAGCAAGCGGCGGATACTGGAAGTGTATTTGAACATCGCTGAACTGGGCGACGGAATTTATGGCGTCGAAGCCGCGAGCCAGCAGTTTTTTCATAAACCGGCAAAACGCCTGAACCTCGAAGAGGCGGCTCTGCTCGCGGCGACGCTGCCCAATCCGCACTTGTACCGGGCGGGTAAACCTTCGCCTCACACCCGCCGGCGGCAGGCTTGGATCCTGCGACAAATGCGTCAGTTGGGCGGACTCAGCTACTTGGATAACCTGTAAATTGGAGATCATCCCGTGCAAAACGCCATTGCATCCAGCCACTTTCCTTCGCAGCGCCTGATCAATACCCTTGGCTTCGTGGCCTGCGCCGGGTTGCTGGCTTACGCCTATTATTTGCAGTTCTATCAAGATCTTGAACCATGCCCCTTGTGCATCTTCCAGCGTGTCGCCATGTTTGCACTAGGGGTGGTGTTTCTGCTCGCGGCTCTGCATAACCCACGCGGCGGCGGCGCGAAAGTGTATGGCGCTCTCATTTTCCTGACTGCCGCCGTCGGCGCAGTCATCGCCGCCCGCCATGTGTGGATTCAACATCTACCGACGGACCAAATCCCCGAATGCGGCCCCAGCCTGGATTATCTGTTGCAGAGTATCCCGTTCCTGCAAGTCATCAAGACCGTATTACGCGGCTCCGGAGAGTGCGCGGAAATCGGCTGGACCTTCCTTGGGCTCAGCATCCCCGAGTGGACGCTGATTGCATTCATAACTATGGGCCTGGTCGGGATGATCAGGAACTGGCGTCCAACCTAAGCGTTGTGCGCCCTGCGGCCCTTATCCTCACTCACCGTGGGGATCGACCGCCACCACTGTACGACCGTCGGCTTTATCGATGCCGGCCAAATCGGCCACTATATGGACGCTTTCGCCGAGCACAGGGTCGGGTTTTTCTTCATCCGTCGGAATGGATTCACCCGCTTTGAGCGGCTTGAGCCCCGCGGCAAGACGGTAATGGTTCTCGAGAGTCAGTTGTTGCTGTTCGGCCTGGGTACGTTCGACGCGGCGCTGCGTTTCAAGCAAAGAGAGGTTTTTTTTCGCTTGTGCTTGCTTAACCGCCGCGATCTCTTCGAGCAAGACTTTGTACAGCGGATCATTGGCGATACGCTGATTATGGCGCCGCATCAGCTCGGGAAGCAGATTGGCGAGGCGTCCACTGTATTTGAAACTGGCCGATTTGATCTCGTCCCAAGGTAATGCGAAATGCTGCGCGCTCTCGCCGACTTCCTTGTTGTCGACCGCGGACGGGAACGTGATATCCGGCGTCACTCCACGGTGTTGGGTGCTGCTACCGTTGATGCGGTAAAATTTGGCGATGGTGATTTTGAGCTGACCCAAGGCGTTCTTGGCGTTGGGCACGAAGCGGCCCAAATCCACCAGCGTTTGCACCGTGCCCTTGCCGAAGGTAGGATCGCCAAGCACGATGGCACGCCCGTAATCCTGCAAGGCGCTCGCGAATATCTCCGAAGCCGAGGCGCTGAAGCGATCCACCAATATCGCCAGCGGCCCGTCGTACACCAAGCTGGGATCGGGATCGGTTTCTACCTTGATGCTGCCACGCGCGTTGCGCACCTGCACGACCGGGCCGTTGGGTATGAAAAGCCCGGTCAGTTCCACTGCTTCCTGCAAGGAGCCGCCACCGTTCTGACGCAGATCGACGAGCACGCCATCAACGCCTTGCTTCTTCAGATCGGTGAGGATGCGGCGCACGTCACGGGTCGTACTACGGTATTCGTCATCACCACGCTGGGCGGCGGCGAAGTCGCTGTAAAACGTGGGTATCGTGATCACGCCGATCCGCGACGCGCCCTGCGGTCCCGTCACGGTTTTCACCTCGCTGCGCGCCGCTTGTTTTTCGAGTTTGATGGTGTCACGCACCAGACGGATCGTTTTGGTAGCGCCCTCGCTGCCGTTTTTGGTCACTTCCAGCCGCACCACGGTTCCACGCTGGCCACGGATCAAATCCACCACATCATCCAAGCGCCAGCCGATCACATCCACCATCGGCCCGTTGTCACCCTGCGCAACGCCAACGATTTTGTCGTTCGGTGCAAGCTGGCCGCTCAGCGCCGCCGGACCGCCCGGCACCAATTCGATGACATTGATCTGCTCTTCCTCCATACGTAGAACAGTGCCGATGCCTTCGAGCGATAAGCGCATCTGGATATTGAAATTTTCGGTCGCACGCGGAGAAAAATACGCGGTATGAGGGTCGAAACTCGTCGCCACCGCGTTCATGTAAGTTTGAAAAACGTCTTCGCTGGTGTATTGCGAGATATGCCGCAAACGACCTTCGTAACGCTTGACCAAGGTCTGGTGCGCGGACTCCACATTCTGCCCGGCCAATATCAGCTGTAACAACTCGCTCTTCAGGCGCTTACGCCAAATTTCATCCAGATCGATGCGGTTCTCGACCCAGGGTTTGTCATTACGATCCAATTCTACCGACTCATCGACATCAAAATTGATATCGCCCTGTAATTGCGTTTTGAGCCGCGCGGTTCGCTCCGCCAAACGCTGCCGGTAAAGATTGAAAATCTCGTATGCCGGGCCGAGATCGCCGGCTTTCAAGGCATCGTCCAGGTTGTAGCGGTACTTCTCGAACGACTTGATGTCGCTGGCAAGAAAAACGCTGCGGTTGAAATCCAGCGCCTCCAAATACGCATCCAGGATGGCGGATGATTGCTTGTCGCTCACTTCACTTTGCCGATAATGGTAATCCGTCAGCAAGTTAGCGATGATCTTATCGAGCTTGGCGTGGTCCGCGGTCGGCGCGATCGGCGCCGAAGTCATACTGGGAGAATCGGCAAGCGCGCAAGGCACAACCAAGAGCGCAAGTAGCGGAAGGGTTCTCAGCAATCGGTCAGTTACATACATGGCGGCACTCTCAACCCCATACTCAAAGCTAAATGATAGCCGATCCGCACCACCCTGTCCCGCCAGCGACCGAATATGCTATGCGGCCGCGGCAGTTGGCCTACACAGGATGCGCCAAGGCGATATCGGTCGCAACCGGTTGTTTGCCGTTGGGTTCAGCCAGAGTGAACTCGAAAATATAATGGCGCGAGGGCAGCTTCATGACGTTGAACCCCTCGGGCAAGCTGGAATCATGGAAAAAAGCGGTGCGGTAAGGTGAGTCATTGTCGCGCGAGTCGGTTTTCCACAAATAGGGCGAGAGCTTGACCAGAAACCGCATGAAACCGAAGCTTTTATTGTCATCGTGGTGATAGCAGTAACCGCGCACTCGCGAACCGATTTCGCCCCATGGAGTCGCTAGATAATCGTCGCTGCGCGTCGGCAGCAAGCCCGGCACGAGATAACCGGAAACGAACATATCTGATTCCCGTCGTAGCTCCTCGGAAACGTTATCGAACGCTAGGGTCTCGACGCGGCAGCCCTTGTTTTGCAGAGCCCGCACGACTTGCACGAAATCACCGTCACCGGTCGCGAGCAGCACCCGATCCAGATTCTCCGACTGCAACAAGACATCGACCGCCATGTCCAGATCGGCGTTGGCCTTGCCGTAGCGATTGCCGTTTTCGTCGATGAACCATTTCACCCGCTTCTCTATCACTTTATAGCCGAGTTCGCGCAATGCCGATTGGTAAGCGCGGGTTTTCTCGCGATAGATGGGGTTGGAATCGGCGCGCTCTTCGTCGTATGAAACATAGACATTCAGGCGCAAGGCTTCGGCATGGTCACGGCAGGCGAACTCGCGCAATATATCGTATTGCATGCGCTGACCGCCGTTGCGGGAGATGTTGGCGGCGTCTACATAAACGCCAACTTTAGCTTGGGATTTTATATTGGCTGACATGATGCGAGTTAATAATGCGAATTAATCTTGCTGACGACTACGAAATTACCGAATATTCTAATGGAGCGACCCTGGTCGCCGCTTTCGGCGGCTACTCGATAAACCATGCAGATAGCGCGCCAACTTCTATATGATCTACGTCTATGAGGAATCGACATGAGCATCAACGTCGGCGATCCATTGCCCAATGCCACGCTCTTCATTATGAGCGATACTGGCCCCAAAACCATGACGACGGCGGAATTGTTCGCCGGCAAAAAAGTCGTACTGTTCGCGTTGCCGGGCGCTTTCACACCGACCTGCTCAGCCAAGCATCTGCCCGGTTTCGTCAGTAACGCCGACGCCATCAAGGCAAAAGGCGTGGATCGCATTATTTGCTTGTCGGTCAACGATGCGTTCGTGATGGATGCCTGGGGCAAGGATCAAAAAGTGGGCGACAAGGTGCAAATGGTAGCCGATGGCAATGGTGATTTCACCCGTGCCATCGGCCTCGAGATGGACGGCAGCGGTTTTGGCCTCGGCTCGCGTTCTCAGCGCTACGCCATGATCGTCGAAAACGGCGTGGTCACCGCCCTCAACGTCGAAAAACCGCGCGCTTTCGAGGTGAGCAGCGCCGAAGCCATCATGAAGCTCTTATGAGAGCTCGGGCGGCCTAGCCTATTCCACCGGGCGCGGATTGCAGCGTCGTTCCGCGCGCCGCTGCCAACAGTTCAACGAGCTCCGCCTTCTTGGTGAGCGGATAGAGAGCGAATGTTCCCATACCCTTGGCGATCGGCGCGCCACTGGACAGATTCTCGATCGTGGCGCTGGTCACCAACCAGCGCGCGCCGCTGAAATCGATCCAACCCTTGCCTTCCAGTTCGTCGCCGGGTTTCGCCGCCGTCAGATAATTCAGTTTGAATTCGACAGTTTGGCACATCTGGCCCTGGGGAAATACCTTGGACAAGGCGGTAAGGCCAAGTATGGCATCCATCATCGCCGCGATGACGCCTCCGTGGCAGGCGCCCGGCATGCTGAGGTGATGCGTGCCCACCGTCAAGCGGTAGCCGATATTGCCGGGTTCCAGCACCGAGAGTTGCAGACCAAGATGACGATCAAACTCACAAATGGCCTCGTACAGCTTGGCAAAATCCATGTTCGTCATTAACAATGTATATCAATACGGATCATCGTTTCAGTATATCGTAGCAAGCGGCGTAAGCCGGATGACTTTCGCCCGTCATTCAAAGGAATTCCCACAAGCGCCATGACCCTGCTCGACCGTTGGTTCAAATCCAAACCGAAATGGCAATCCCCCGACCCCTTGGTGCGCAAGGAAGCGATCAAAGCGCTGAACGACCAGGATGGAGCGCTCGTCGAATTGGCTCGCGCCGACCAAGATCCGGGGGTTCGCCGTACCGCGTTGGGGCGAGTCAACGACCTCGGCCTATTGCTAGCCACTGCCCGTGAAGACAGCGAAGCCGGAGTGCGCGAGTATGCCCAGGCGCGCTTTCGCAATCTGATGGTGGGGCGCGAAGCCGATAGCCCGCCGCTGGCAACCCGTCTTGCCATGCTGACGACGCCATTACCGGCCGGTATGGCGGATTTTCTCGCCCAACATGGCATCGAACCGGAACTGCGCCTGGCCGCGCTCGACCAAGTCCACCCAGAATCACTGCTGGGCGATATCGCCTGCGACGATCCCTCGGCCCAGGTGCGGCTGGCGGCGCTTGTACGCATCCACAGCATCGACATCCTGGAGCGCGTCGCTAAGCATGCGCGTAACCGCGATAAACGCGTCAGCCGACTCGCCCGAGAGCGTTTCGCTGCGCGCAGCGCCGAGCTGCATCAGGCAGCGCGCAGTCGCGAGATTTGCGCCGAACTGGAAACCCTGCCTTGGGAGGGCGAAACCGGAGCGAGCGCCGCCCGCTTCGCCAAACTCGAGGAAGAATGGCGGCACCTGGAACCCCAGGTCGAACCCGGAGATGCAGGCACGTTATCGGCAAGCGCACGAACGCTATATGGAGCATTTCCGCGCTGGCGCGGCGCGGCGCGCACAGCGGCTCGCCCTATGCAAGCAACTGGAAACCTGGCTCGCCGAAAGCCCCAGTATGCCCGACGACGCCACCATAGAAGCCTTCCAGCAACTCCTGCGGCAAGCGCGCACTGAATGGCAAGCAACCGGCGCGGTTGACGATACCGAGGGCCGTCGCCTGGAGCGCCAGTTTCAGCAGGCCATCCAGGCACTCGAAGATCGGCACCAACTTTATGAGCGCGAACGCGAACGTTTCCACCAGCACCGCGTTGTTCTAGACCGCGGCGATGCCCTGCTACACCAGGCGAGCGCGGTGCTCGACGCCGACCTCGACGAACTGCGCCAACGCTGGGAGCGCCTCCCGCACCTCGAATCCAAAGCATTGCAAACCCAGCTTCAGGGCCAATACGACGCCATTCTGGCACGCCTGCGCAACCGCACGGCCCAGCAGGCGCAGCAAAAAGACCAGGAACTGCACGCCATCGAAGGCCTGCTCGCGGACCTCGAACAAGCGCTGGAAAACGGCGAATCACAGCACGCGATGGCCCTGCATGAACAGGCCGAACAGCGATTGAAGACCAATATCAGTCTTACCCGCCGGCAGATGGAGAAGCTTAGCGAACGCCTGCAGGCGAGCACAGCACAAATCACGGAATTGCGCAGCTGGCGCCGCTGGGGCGCCAACCAAGCGCGCGAGAAATTATGCGCCGAGGCACAAGCGCTGATCGGCAGCAGCGATGATCCGCCTGATCTGGCGCGCCAGATTCAAGCGCTGCGCAACGCTTGGAAAGCGCTCGATGGCAAAGAGGGCATGACCGCGCCGAAATTGTTGTGGAATCGCTTCCACGAAGCCTGCGAGAGCGCGTATGCGCCCTGCCAAGCCTATTTCAGCGCGCAGGCCGCCGAGCGGCAGAGCAATCTGGCGAGCCGCCAGGCGCTGTGCGAACGCATCGAGCAATTCATCCTCGCCACCGACTGGGGAGGCTCGGTCGATTGGCGCGCAGTGGATCGCTTCGAGCGTGAAGCACGAAAAGAGTGGCATGCCCAGGGGCCGGTGAATCGCGCCGACGTAGCGCTATCGAAACGCTACCGCGAAGCCATGGAGCATCTGGAATCTCACTTACGACCGCAGCGCGAGCAGGAATTACAGCGACGGCGGGCGCTGATCAAGCGGTACAGGCGCTAGCCGGATAGTGACGATATCTGCCCGCCGTAGACGCGGTCAAGAAAGCGCAAGGGAATGGCAGCCCTGAATTTCGATTGCGCCGCGTCAAGAACAAACCTTATGTGGAAACAGTTCCGCGCCGCCTGCGATGAAATCTTCGCACGGCGCGCCGCCGAACAGCAAACCCTGGACGCGGAACGACAAGCCAACCCTGAACACAAAACGCATTGTGCGCCATTATCGAACGCTTGACCGATCAAGTGATCGGTGGCAATGACGCCGAGGCCCACGCCCACGAACGCTACCGGCAGATTCAGCAACAATGGGAAGATATTGGCGCAACGCCGAAAACGGCACAGACCAGCCTCGCCACGCGTTTCGCCGCCGCCTGCAAGGCATTCGAAAAAGCCGAGCGCCAGCGTATCCAGAACCAATTGCGCGGCGAAATGGATGCCCTCGGCGCCCATGCCCGGCTATGTCATGACCTGGAAGTGTTGCTGGCCAATGCTTCGGCTGCCGATGCGGATATCGCCAATAGCGCGCGTGAGCGCCGGCAGACACTACCGGCGCTGGGAAACAACCGCTCGGCGGAGGCGTTGCAGCAGCGCTTCGAACGTATCTGCGCCGCGCTTGCCGAAGATGCCGACAAGCGCGCGCAGCTACTGAGAGAATTGCATGAAAATCACGCTAGTAAGCGCGAGCTATGCGTGCGCATGGAAATCGCTGCCGGTGTCGATAGCCCCACCGAATTTGCGCAAGAGCGCATGGCTTATCAGATCGCGCGCCTATCGGCTTCCCTGCAACAGCGCGACTCGACTGCCCAAATTCGTCAACAAGCCAACGCGATCGAACGCGAATGGTATGCGATGGGCTCACTGCCAGCGGATCAGGACGAAGCGCTGGAGGCGCGCTTCCAGCGCGCTTTGCAAGCGCTGCTGGCGACATCACCCACTGGTTGATTGCGCGGCTGGCGGACTGCTCAGGTACGCGCGGGCTTAACGTCGAGACGCAAATTGATGGAGAGCGGCTTGCCGGCACGCAAGACGTCTACGCCTACCTGTTCACCCGCCTGCATCAGACCAATGGTATTGCGCAAGCTATCGGCATCCCGCACCGTTTTACCGTTGACCGCGGTCACCAGGTCGCCCACCCGCAGCCCTGCGCTGGCAGCAGCCGAGCCTGGCGCAATCTGGGTGATCACGGCGCCTTCGCGGTTATCGAGACCAAACGCCTGGGCCAGCTTGGCGTCCAGGTTTTGCACCGAAATTCCGATCTGGCCGCGCCGTACTTGGCCGTAGCGCAGCAATTGCCCTACCAAGCCCTGCACCATATTGACGGGGATGGCAAAGCTGATGCCGATATTGCCGCCGCTGGGGGCGAGAATGGCGGTGTTGATGCCGATCAGCTCGCCGCGCAGATTGACCAAGGGGCCGCCCGAGTTGCCGGGGTTGATGGAAGCGTCGGTTTGAATGAAATTTTCATAGCCTTCGATGCCGAGGCCGCTACGCCCGAGGGCGCTGACGATTCCGGCAGTCACGGTCTGTCCGAGGCCGAAAGGGTTGCCGATGGCGACCACATAATCGCCTACTTGGAGCCCGTCGGAGTCCCCTAGCGTCAGCGCGGTCAACCGTTCCGCGGGGATCTGGATCACCGCCACGTCGGCTTCGGGATCGACGCCAATGGTCTTCGCTTTAAACTGGCGGCCGTCGTTCAGAGTCACCGTGATCGCATCGGCATGATCGACGACGTGATGGTTGGTGACGATATAGCCGCGCGCGGCATCGATTACCACACCCGAGCCCAGGCTCTCTGCGCGCCGTTCACGGGGCTGCTTGGGAATGTTGAAGAAGCGCCGGAAAAAGGGGTCGTCCAGTAGCGGATTGGGCTGCAATTTAACTTTGCCTTCGCTGGAGATATTCACCACCGCCGGCGCCACGCGCCGCAGCATCGGCGCCAGGCTCGGCAACGGCTGCGCCGCGGTCGCCACCGGCGCGGGCGTCGCCGCCGGCGGCGGGGCAACCGCGCAAGCCGCCAGCGCGAGGCTCATCAGACCGCAACTGACGAATATGGGGTGCTTCATACGGCTGCTTCCATGGGTTACTGAATCAGTATTTTAAAGCTTACCTCTATTCGACAACAGCCGCCTTGTGGTTGCATTGGCGCGGCGGATATTTATCATGACAATCCCTGTGACAAGGAGCATAGCCATGGCTGAAACTTCGCGTGAATTCATCCCCGTCAATATCGCCGTTCTGACGGTTTCCGACACTCGCACCGAGGCCAACGACACCTCGGGCCAGGCTCTGGTCGAGCGCTTGCGGGCGGCGGGCCACCGCCTCGCCGACAAGCGCATCGTGCGTGACGATATTTATCAGATCCGCGCCGTGGTGTCGCACTGGATCGCCGACGATCAAGTCAACGTGGTAATGACCACGGGTGGCACCGGCGTGACCGGCCGCGATGGTACACCGGAAGCAATCAAGGTATTGCTGGACAAGGAAATCCAGGGTTTCGGCGAATTGTTTCGCATGGTCTCCTGGGAAGAGATAAAGACCTCGGCCATCCAATCGCGCGGCCTGTCGGGCGTCGCCAACGGCACCTATGTCTTCTGCCTGCCGGGATCGACTGGCGCCTGCCGCACCGCCTGGGATCGCATCATCAAAGACCAGCTCGATTACCGCCACCGGCCCTGTAATCTGGTGGAATTGATGCCGCGCCTCAAGGAAAAATGACCGGCGTCACCCGCCGCCAGGGCCGATCACGACCCGGTTGTGTTCATGAAAGCGCGGTGCCGGCTTGGCGAACAAATGGCCTTGTCCGAGCGGCACGCCGAGTTCGCGCAGCGTGGTCACGGTTTCGCGGTTTTCCACGGTTTCGGCGATGGCCTCGGCTTCCAGCGCGCGGGCGATCTCGGCAATCGCCGATACCATCGCGCGGTCGACTGGACTCCAGTGAATCTTGCGCACGAGATTGCCATCGATCTTGATGAAATCGGCGGGGATACTGCGTAAGGCATCGATCGAAAACAGCCCGGAACCGACATGATCGAGGGTACAGCGGCATCCCATTTTCTTCAGGTCTTCGATGAACACGCGCGCGCGGGCGAAATCGCTTCCTGCTGCGGCGCCGGCGGTATAATCATGTCGGCGAGCGCCATGGCACCTTGGCTTCCTCTTGGATGAAGTCGAGGATGGTGGGATCATTGAAATGCCGCCCCGACAGGTTAAGAGATAGAATCAATGGACGGCGGCTGCTGACGCTATTGCCTTGGATGCGCACCGCTTGCGATATCACCCAGCGATCCAATTCGTCGATCAAGCCAAAGTGCTCGGCGACGCCACGGAAGGCATCCGGCAATATGGTTTCGCCTTCCTCGCCAACCATCCGCAGTAACACTTCATAATGACGAATCGCGCCGTTCTGGATATCGATGATGGGTTGATAGAACAGCTTGAAGCGTTGCTCCTGGAAAGCGCGGCGAATGCGCTCCACCCAGCGCAGGGCCTCTTGCACATCGACGACCTCGCCGCCGCGCTCGTAGAGGTGATAAGCGTTACCGCCGAAATCCTTGGCCACGAACATGGCGGCATCCGCTTGCGCAAGCAACGACACCACCTCCTCGCCGTGGGTGGGGAACAGGGTGACGCCAATGCTGGCGCTGAACGGCAGGCGGTGGTTGGCATAGCTGAATTCCCGCACACCCAGGCTCACCAACAGGCTTTGACAAGTCTTGGCAGCCGACTCCGCGCTGGCGTCGGCCAGAATCAGGCCGAACGAATCGCCTCCCAGACGCCCGATGACCACCGTCTCGCCCAAGATACTGCGTAGGTTCTTGGCAGCTTGGCGCAGGTACTCATCGCCGCCATCGTAGCCACAAGCGCCGTTGACGAAACGTACCTGGTCGAGATCGAGAGACAGCAGCGCGCCTACCGTGCCTTTGTTGAGGTTCTGCTTGAGCTGGTTCTGCAAGCGCTCTTGAAACCGCTGGCGGTTGAGCACCTCGGTCAAAAGGTCGTGATCGGTGAGAAACGCAATGCGCTGTTCGCTGCGTTTTTCATCGCTGATATCGAACAGCCAGCCCGTCCATATCGCACCCTCGGGGCGCTCCTCGGCGACGCATACCATGCGCAGCCAGCGTTGGTCGCCAGCGGCGTTGCGCGCGCGCAAATCCATGCTGAGATGCTCGCCAACAAAGCCCGGATGGGAAAACAAATCCTCGACCCAGGCGCGGTCTTTGTCGTGGATAACACTGGGGAAAAAACCCGGGCTCAGCCAACGGTCGGTGGAAAACCCCAGCAATTTTTCGGCATCGTCGCTCACTTGGGTGAGAGCGTTTTTACCGGGCACAGCCGTCCACGACACGGCGTGGATGGCTTGCGCCAATGACCTGCTACTTGCCAAATACCGGTTCAACTCGTTGCGCAACTCGAGCGCCTCGGCCTTGGCGGCGTGCTGCTCGCTCGCCAGATGATCGATGTCATGCGCGAGCGGTCCCAAGGAATCATCCCAATCGTCATCCCCCACGATCCGGCTTTGTCCTTTGCGCAGCGCTTGCAGGGCATCGGTCAGGCTATTGGAGCGGCGCTCCACCGCGCGCGTCAAATACGCCACCAATAGCAGGCTCAGCGCCAGCCCTAGCAGCGCCAATGCCGTGTTGAGGTTGAACAATGCGCCCGGCTTGAGCGCACTGTCCACGGCGTAGCCGATCTGGGCGACCCCGACGGTACGGCCATCGCGCACGATGGGGCGCTCGACATTTAGCACCCCGGCATCCAGGGTATCGCGCGCCTGGATGGCACCGAATGCCTCTTGACCGAGCGCGGCGGGAGCGCCGGTCGATGCGACCAGTGTCTGGCTCGCATTGTAGATGGCGGTATAGCGTAATCCCGGATCGGTGGATAGGCGCGTCAGGTTATCGAGCAATTGCGCGCGTTGATTGGGGGCGAGCAACGCTGCCGCGGCTTGCGCGAGCAAATCGGCCACGGTCTGCGCGTGGCGCTGTTGCGCGGCGAAACGTTCCTGCTGGCGCTCGTGCGCGATATTCCACAACAATAGACTGAAGACCAAGGCTTGCAGTAGCGCGAGTGCGCCCAGCAGCCGAGTCCAAAAGCGCCATGTCGTCATGCCGATGTCCTTATTCGTGTTATGGGGGGGTATAGGACGGCTCTTGATCTTACTCTCAACCCGCCCCGAGCCGGTACAAAGCCACCTCGGCCAGCCAGTTGGGCAGCAACCGCGAGCCCAGGCTGGCGCCATAAGCGCGATCGACCAGCGCGCGTTCGCGCATATGGATGCGTTTGCGTCGGCACAGTTCCTCGAAATCACGCAGCGTGAACGGGTGGACGTTGGTGGTGTTATACCAGCGCTCCGGCGCGCCGCCGACGACCGGCATGAGGCCATTGACGGCGAGTTGAAACCGACAGCGCCAGTGGCCGAAATTGGGGAAAGTGATGATGCCCTCGCGCCCGACCCGCAGCATTTCGTCGAGCAAGCGCTCGCTGTGCTGAACCGCCTGCAGGGTTTGGGTCATGATGACATAGTCGAACGCTTGATCGCCAAAATCAGCCAGGCCCGCCTCGAGATTGGCATGGATCACATTGACGCCGGCGCGTATGCACTCGACGATTTTGTCTTCGGCGATCTCCAGGCCATAGCCTTGCGCCTGGCATTGATCGCGCAAATAACGCAACAACGTGCCGTCCCCGCATCCCAGATCGAGCACGCGCGCGCCCCGCCGTACCCAACGCGCGATGATGTCGAGGTCAATGCGCATCGACGTTGACCTCGCGGCCCACCCGTTTGAGGTAAGTGGAAAGTACCTGGAAATAACGTGGGATGGGCATCAGGAAAGCATCATGGCCATATTCGGTGCTGATCTCGGCATAGCTCACGTCACGCTCGGCAGCCACCAAAGCGCGAACGATCTCCCGCGCGCGCGCCGGTGAGAAGCGCCAGTCGCTGGTGAACGAGATGAGCAGGAACCGCGCCTGGCTGCGGCGGAACGCCGCCGCCAGGTCATGGCCGAAATCCGCCGCCGGGTCGAAGTAATCGAGCGTTTTGGTCATGAGCAGATAAGTGTTGGCGTCGAATCGATCGACAAAGCTCTTTCCTTGATGGCGCAGATAGCTCTCGACCTCGAACTCGATGTCGTAATTGAAATTGATTTTGCCCTCCTTGAGCTCACGCCCGAACTTGGCACGCATACCCTCGTCCGATAGATACGTGATGTGCCCCAACATGCGCGCCAGCATCAACCCGCGCCGCGGTACCACGCCGTATTCGTAGTAACGGCCCTGATAGAACTCGGGATCGGAGAGGATCGCCTGGCGCGCGACTTCGTTGAACGCGATGTTCTGCGCCGACAGCTTGGGTGCCACGGCAACGCCGATGACGTGGCGGACGCGCTCGGGAAAATCAATGGCCCACTGCAACCCCTGCATGCCGCCCAGACTGCCGCCGATCACCGCGGCCCAGGCTGCGATGCCGAGGTGGTCGGCGAGGCGAGCCTGACTCCGCACCCAATCGCGCACGGTCACGATGGGAAAATCCGGCCCGAACGGCTTATTGGTGGCGGGATTGTTCGACACCGGCCCGGTCGAGCCCTTGCAACCGCCCAGATTATTGCAACACACGACAAAGAAGTGATTGGTGTCGATCGATTTGCCAGGGCCGATGCAATTGTCCCACCAGCCGGGTTTACGGTCCGCGCTGTCGTGATAACCCGCCGCGTGGTGATCCCCAGACAACGCATGGCAAATAAGCACTGCGTTCGTGCGCGCGGCGTTGAGTTCACCATAGGTTTCATAGACCAGGTAAATCGCTCGAGGAACACGTCCGCAATCCGAGCACAGAGACTGTTCGGAATTGAAAGTCTGGGGTTTGACCAGGCCGACCGAATCGGTGGAAAGTATCCAGCATAGCGGTTAAAAGCGATCAAAACGGAGCCAAGTCTAATCAGCACAACGGCCTAAGGCAACCCGAACCGTGGTTGGCGGCCTTGGGCTTGTGGCTACCCGAGGCCCATGCCCAGATCCGCCAATGGCGCAATCAGCAGGCGCTGGAGAACGCCGAACGCGATCAATACCACCAGCGGCGACAAATCCAAGCCCGACAACGGCGGTAACAGGTTGCGTACCGGACGCAGCAAAGGCTCGGTCAAACGATACAGCAATTCCGCGACCGGATGGCCTTGGTGAGGACTGACCCAGCTCAACACCGCACGCACGATAACGGCCCAGAACAGTACATTGACTAGCAACTCCAACAATTCTGCCACCGCTAGCACCAAAATGCCGGGCAACCCCAAGCCGCGCCCCATCGAGGCAAACACAAAGATCAGCTCAATGAGTTTGAGACCCAGCAGCAATACGATGGCGGCAAGGTCCAAACCCCAGAAGCCCGGTATCAACCGGCGCAAGGGCACGAGCAATGGGTTGGTGATCTTGACCAACACTTGCACCAATGGATTGTAGAAATCGGCGCGCACCCATTGCAGCAGAAAACGCAGCAACACCGTGAACAACAAGATGCCAAACAGCGTCCGCACCAGGAAAATGCCGGTATCGCTCAAATAAGGCACGCCATTCATGTACTGCCCCCGAGCATATCGCTGAGTTCACCGCAGCGCCGGTAAGCGGCGCCTAGGGCTCGCGCGAACAACGCCTCCAGGCCACCGTCGCGGAGCACGCTGAGCGCTTTTTCGGTAGTGCCGCCGGGGGAGGTGACGCGTACCCGCAAGGTGGCGGGGCTCTCCGCGCTTTCCAGCGCCATCTTGGCGGCGCCGAACGCGGTTTGCAGAGTCAGCAGGTGTGCCTGCTCGGCGCTCAGGCCCAACTCCACCCCGGCTTGCTCCATCGCCTCCATCACCAGGAAGAAATACGCCGGTCCACTGCCGGACAGCGCGGTCACGGCGTCGAGCAGGGCTTCATCCTCCACCCACAGAGTAATCCCCGCCGCGCGCAGAATCGATTCGGCGACCTGGCGTTGTTCGGCCGACACCCAGCGATTGGCGAACAAGCCGGTGGCGCCGCTCTGTACCAGCGCAGGGGTGTTGGGCATACAGCGGACCAGCGCGGGCTCACCGCCCAGCCAGATGCGTAAATCCTTTTCGCGAATGCCGGCGGCAATGGAAATGACCAACGACCGGCGCTGCTGGACCAGAGCCGCCAGTTCGCCGGCAACAGCGCGCATGACCTGCGGCTTGACCGCCAGCACCACGATGTCGGCGTGAACGGCCGCTTCGATATTGCTGGCGCTGACGTTGACGCCGAACTGTTGACTCAAGCCGTCGCGCTGCGCGGCGAGCGGCTCGGCGACCCACAGCTTGCGCGCGTCATAGCCATCGGCGAGCAGACCGCCGATCAGACTGCGCGCCATGTTGCCGCCGCCGATGAAAGCAATGGTATTGGACATCGTGAATCCTCGCGTTGGGCTGCGCCAACACTAATAGTCAACCCGTATGGCGGTCAAGCGCATGCACCCATGCCGGGCGACGGCCGTATCAATCATCTTGGCTTGGATCATGGGCGCGGCACGCGCGGGCCGAAGATCGCGGTACCGACGCGTACGATCGTCGCGCCTTCGGCGATGGCGGCTTCCAGATCATCGGACATACCCATCGACAGCGTATCCAATGCCATCCCGGCGTCGATCAACGCCTGTTGTGCTTGTCGCAGACGCGCATAGGGCAGACGCTGGGCCGCGAAATCTTGAGTGGGCGCCGGAATCGTCATCAGCCCGCGTAAGCGGATGCACGGCAACACGCTGACCGCTTGCGCCACCGCCGCCAGTTCGGTAACGGCAAGGCCGCTCTTGCTCGGCTCGCCGCTGATATTCACCTCCAGGCAGACATTGAGCGGAGGCAACGATGGCGGGCGCTGGGCGCTCAAGCGCTCGGCGATCTTCAAGCGATCGACGCTGTGTAACCAGGCAAAATTCTCGGCGATGCGACGCGTTTTGTTGGATTGGATCGGGCCGATGAAATGCCACTCTAGATCGAGGTGGCGAAGCGCTCCGATCTTATCCAATGCTTCTTGGACGTAATTCTCGCCGAATGCGCGCTGCCCCGCCGCCGCCGCCGCCGCGACCGCGGAATCGGGATGGGTCTTGCTTACCGCCAGCAGGCTCACCGACTGTGGCAGGCGCTGGAACCGGCGTTCGGCCAAACGGATCCGCTCCAACACGGCGGCGAGACGGTCAGCGGGATTGGAAATGGGCGCTGGCATAACTCTCTTGAATGGCTCGTGGGGCGCACGGGAACAAGCGCCCAATTTGGTCAAAAACGATCAAAATGCGTCAAACGCAACCGGCATCTGGCGCTCTGCCAATCCTTGGGATAGTGTTAAGACTCTTCATGGAACGATTGGCGGCCAAACTTGCATCGATTGAAAGTGGCATTTTATTTGCTGATTTTGAATTATTACACCACATCCCCGACATTATTCGCCATCACTGATGAGGCATGGGGAGCTTTTCATCGTTGCGCATCCCTTATCCGAATCAAAGCGTAGAGGACATCCACCATGAATCTCGACGATCTCTTGCAGTTCGCCGTCAAAAACAACGCCTCCGATTTGCACTTATCTGCCGGCCTACCGCCCATGATTCGGGTCGATGGCGACGTGCGCCGTCTCAACGTACCGCCCTTGAACCACAAAGAAGTCCATGGACTCGTGTACGATATCATGAACGATAAGCAGCGCAAGGATTACGACGAATTTCTGGAATGCGACTTTTCGTTCGAGATCCCCAATCTCTCGCGCTTCCGTGTCAACGCTTTCAATCAGAACCGCGGCTCTGGCGCGGTGTTTCGCGTCATTCCGAGCGTGATCAAAACCCTGGAAGACCTCGGCTGCCCTAATTCATTCAAGGATATCATCAACGTTCCGCGCGGCCTGGTGCTGGTCACCGGACCCACCGGATCGGGGAAATCGACCACGCTGGCTGCGATGATCGACGAAATCAACAAAGCCGAATACGGCCATATCCTCACCATTGAGGATCCCATCGAATTCGTACACGAAAGCAAGAAGTGCTTGATCAACCAGCGCGAAGTCCATCGCGACACCCTGGGTTTCAATGAAGCGCTGCGTTCGGCGCTGCGCGAAGACCCCGACATCATCTTGGTCGGCGAAATGCGCGACCTGGAAACCATCCGCCTCGCGCTTACCGCCTCCGAGACCGGCCACTTGGTGTTCGGCACCTTGCACACGAGTTCCGCGCCCAAGACCATCGACCGCATCATCGACGTGTTTCCGGCCGGTGAAAAACCGCTCGTGCGCTCCATGCTTTCCGAATCGATCCGCGCGGTGATTTCACAAACCCTGCTGAAAAAACGCGGTGGTGGGCGTACCGCGGCGTGGGAGATCATGATCGGCGTGCCGGCCATCCGTAACTTGATCCGCGAAGACAAGGTCGCGCAGATGTACTCCTCGATTCAGACCGGCCAGTCTTACGGCATGCAGACCCTGGATCAGCACCTCGCGCAACTGGTGCAACGCGGCCTTATCACCCGTGAGTCAGCCGAAGCGGTGGCGCAGAATAAGAATAGTTTCAAGCAATAACCTACGGTCTGGGAATGACGCGAACGCTCTCGCAGAGCGTTCGCGGAAGGGATCACTACCGCATTGACATCTCGCTCTGAATCGCGACGCGCCCCTGCAAGATCGTATAGTTCACCCGCCCAAACAATTCCGAGCCCAGGAATGGACTGTTGTGACCCCGGCTCAGCATGGTGTCGGCGGTCAGAGTCCAGCGCCTGCCCAGATCGAATACACAGACATCGGCGGGTGCGCCCACGCCCAATTGGCCGAGCGGCAGACCCAACACCCGCGCCGGCCCCGTGCTCAAGCGCTCGATCAGCGCCGGCAGCGCCAATACGTCTTCTTCCACTAAACGTAGTCCCAAACCGAGCAGCGTATCCAAGCCGGAGATGCCAGGTTCGGTGGCGCTGAACGGCTGGCTCTTGGCGTCGGGCTCGTGCGGCTGATGGTCCGAACAGATCGCGGCGAGCACACCACGCGCAACGCCCTTGCGCAGGCCGTCGCGGT
>JAXMFZ010000053.1:0-29151 GCA_046347515.1 Gammaproteobacteria bacterium
TTGCCAGCACCTCAGATTTCAGAAAATCGATCGAGTTTATCCGCAGTATTTACTTGCACATGAACACCATTTTTGCGCGGCCCAATATTTTCGGCGGCTCGACCGGTGCGGAGATCATTGATGCCGATCGCAAGGACCGCAACTGGTACGGATACACCTATTTGGGCGGCTGGTTCCGGGGCGGAGAAAAGAAAGCCAGCGGGGAACGGATGGACAGCATCTACCTCAGCGCCGTACTCGACAAAACGGCCGCCAACGACGACTGGTTCATCGCCACCATCCTCCACGAGTTGGCGCACTATGTCGGCGACACCAAGCCGTTTTCAGGCATCAAGGATCTTGCTTATGGCTTGCCGGGCAGCGACAAGATCAGCCATCTCACGCCGTCCCAGAAAATGCACAATGCGCAAAGCTATGAGCATTTCGCCTTCGAGGCCGGCCTCGGGCGTGACGACCCTGCTGCCTGAAAGCGTTTAGCCGGCGCTATCCGCCCCGAACGCGCGCGCGCAACGCACCGCGCGCGCCCAACCACGGATGAGATGGGCGCGTTCGGTAGCGGCGAGGCGCGGCGTTCGGCGTTCGGCGCATTGCCAATGCCGGGCGATGCTATCGAATGAATCGAACACACCGATTTGCAGGCCGGCGAGATAGGCGGCGCCGAGCGCCGTCGTCTCAATGATCCGAGGTCGTTCGACAGGGATTCCGGTGATATCGGCAAGGTTTTGCAACAGCCAGCCGTTGGCCGCCATGCCACCATCGACGCGCAGCGCCGCGGGCGCCGCCGTGCCATCCTGCGCCATCGCGGTCAACAGATCATGGGTCTGATAACACACCGACTCCAGCGCCGCGCGCGCCAGTTCCGCCGGACCGCTGGCGCGGCTCAGACCGAACAGCGCGCCGCGTGCATTCGCATCCCAATGCGGTGCGCCGAGGCCGGTGAACGCCGGCACCAGATACACACCCTGGTTGGACGCCAGGCTCTCGGCCAGGCGCTCGGTCTCGGTGGCGCTTTTGATAATGCCAAGGCCATCGCGCAGCCATTGGACGGCGGCGCCGGCGACGAAAATCGATCCCTCCAAGGCATACGTCACTTGGCTATGCAAGCGATACGCCACCGTAGTGAGGAGTCGATGGTGTGACGACACGGCGTTCGCACCGGTGTTGAGAATGGCGAAACAGCCGGTGCCGTAAGTGCTTTTGATCATCCCGGGTGTGAAGCAAGCTTGCCCGATCAGCGCCGCTTGCTGATCGCCGGCCACCCCGGCGATGGCGATGGATTGGCCGAGCAGGGCGGGGGCGGTCGCGCCGAACGCGCTGGCGCAGTCCCGCACTTCCGGTAACAGTGCACGCGGCACGCCGAAAACACGCAGCAGCTCTTCGTCCCAATCCTGGCGCTGGATGTCGAACAACGCGGTGCGCGCGGCGTTGGTCGCATCGGTCGCGTGGGTTTTGCCACCTGTCAGCCGCCACAACAGGAAGTTATCGTCGGTGCCGAACGCGAGTTCGCCGCGTTCGGCGCGGGCGCGCGCTCCAGGGACGTGGTCGTGCAGCCAGGCGATCTTACTGGCGGAGAAATAAGGATCGAGCAATAAGCCGGTCTTGGCCGTGACCATGGCTTCGTAGCCCGCGTCTTTCAGGCGCGTGCACAGATCTGCGGTGCGTCGATCCTGCCAGACGATGGCGTTATGGATCGGCCTGCCGTTGGCGCGCTCCCAAATCAGAGCCGTTTCGCGCTGGTTGGTGATACCGATGGCGGCAATGGCGGATGGCCCGATGCCCGCGAGCGCTTGCCGGCATACCTCCAGCGTGCTGGCCCAGATTTCTTCCGGGTCGTGCTCGACCCAACCCGGCCGCGGGTAGTGCTGCGCGAGCTCGCGCTGGGCGCTGGCGACGGCTTGGCCCGCCGCGTCGAAAACGATGGCGCGGGTGCTGGTAGTGCCCTGGTCGATGGCGAGGAGAAGACTGCTCATGTCGTGCTGCTCCGCTGAGGTGCTTGCGTTATGATGGGCGTTGTCATTGTCGATAGCCCTCATAAAGGTAGACCCATGCGCCGCCGTCGCAACGCCAAAATCATCGCCACGCTCGGCCCCGCCAGTTCCGACGCCGACACCATCCATGCGCTGTTTCAAGCGGGCGTCGACGTATTCCGCCTCAATTTCAGCCACGGCAGCCACGACGATCATCGCCAGCGGATCAAGATCATCCGTGATTTGGAAAGCCGCGCAGGGCGGCCTATTGGCATTCTCCTCGACTTGCAAGGGCCGAAATTCCGTATCGGTAACTTCGCCAACGGCCCGGTACAGTTACAGGTCGGTGCGCCGTTTCGATTGGATCTCAACGACCAGCCTGGCGATCAGACGCGCGTCATGCTCCCGCATCCGGAAATCTTGCAAGCGCTGCAGCCGGACGCGGAACTCCTGCTGAACGACGGCAAACTGCGCCTCAAGGTCAAGCGTTGCGCGCCGGATTTCGCCGATACCGAGGTCACCCTCGGCGGCGAGCTATCGAACCACAAAGGCGTCAACGTGCCCGGCGTGGTCATCCCCTTGTCACCCATCACCCCCAAGGATCGCTTGGATCTCGCTTTTGGCCTGGAAATCGGCGTGGATTGGGTGGCGATGTCGTTCGTGCAGCGCCCGGAGAACCTCGATGAACTGCGCGGGCTGGTCGGCGACCGGGCGAAGCTCTTGTCCAAGCTGGAAAAACCGGCTGCCCTGGAATGCCTGGAAGACATCGTCGAGCGCTCCGATGCGGTGATGGTGGCGCGCGGCGACCTCGGCGTAGAATTGCCGCTGGAACAAGTGCCGAGCATCCAGAAGCGGATCGTGCGCGCCTGCCGGCAGGCCGGGAAGCCGGTGGTGGTGGCGACCCAGATGCTGGAGTCGATGATCCAGGCGCCTTCACCCACCCGTGCCGAGACCTCCGACGTGGCGAGCGCGATTTACGACGGCGTCGATGCGGTGATGTTATCGGCGGAAACCGCCGCCGGGCGTTATCCGGTGGAAGCGGTGGCGATGATGGACAGAATCATCATCCAGGTCGAGAAAGACCCGTTTTACCGCCCCATGATCGACGCCAGCCGGCCCGAACCCGATAAAACCAACGCTGACGCGATTTGCTCGGCGCTGCGCACCATCGCCCATATCCTGCCCATCGCCTCGACCGTCACCTACACCAGTTCCGGTTCGACCAGCTTGCGCGCCGCCCGCGAACGCCCGGAAGCACCGATCCTGAGCCTGACCGCGCACGTCAAGACCGCGCGCATGCTGGCGCTGGCGTGGGGCGTGCATTCGGTGATCACTAAGGAGTTGGAGCGCGTCTCCGATGTCGTCAATGACGCGATCCAGGTCGCGCTGACCGACGGTTACGCCAAACGCGGCGATGCGCTGGTGATCGCCGCGGGGATGCCGTTCGGCGTGTCGGGGACGACCAATTTCATTCGGATTGCGTGGATCGAGTAAATATTCCACTGCCTGAAAGGCCATGCTATTCACTGATACGGATGCAAGAACGGCCAGGGAGAAGCCTCTGAACCGCGTTCCACCACAACCTCGATGACGGCGGGCGCGTCCAGGGCGAGCGTCTGCTCCAGGATCGGGCCGAACTGCTCGGGGGTGCGCACCCGGTACGCCGCGACCCCGAAGCTCTCGGCGAGCTTCACGAAGTCCGGATTGCCGAGTTCCGCGCCGATGAGATGGCCCTGATAGCGGGTGAGCTGGTCGCGCCGCACGTTGCCGTAAGACTCATTGTTGAACACACAGGTCACCACCGCGATACGGTGCTGCGCGGCGGTGGCCAGTTCCTGGACGCCGAATAGAAAGCCGCCATCGCCGGTGATCGACACGACGGCTCGGTCGGGATGCGCCACTTTCACCCCCAGCGCGGTATTGAAGCCGAACCCCAGGGTTTCCTGGTAGCCGCAGGTCACGTAAGTGCGCGGTGAGTACACCGGAAATCCAAAGCGCGCGGCGAAGCCGACCTGCGAAATTTCTTCCACGAAAAAGCCATCGCGCGGCAACACCTGGCGCACTACATCGAGATACGCGAGTTGCGGTTGCACCTGCTCGAAGCGGGCACGCGCGCGCGCTTTGATGGCCTGGAACTGGTCTTCTCGCGATGGTCGCTGGCCCATTGTTTTACGCAGCGTTTCCAGCAATGCCGCGGCACCGGCCTTGGCGTCCGCCACGATGCCCACCGCCGGCGGCAGGCGCACCATCTCCAGTGGGTCGATGTCGATGCGCACGAAGCGCACGCCGGGCAGCATTTTTTTTCCAGCGCGAATGCTGCAATTCCAGCCGGCTGCCGATGCCGATGACCGAGTCGGTATCGAGCCATAAATCAAGCGCGCTACCGCAAGAGAAACCATAGGGCAGTTCCTCGCTCACCACGCCCCGGCCGCTGCGGTGGGAGGTCACCGGCGCTTGCAGCAAGCGGGCGATCTCCAGCACTTCCTGGCCGGCATGCAAGGCGCCGGCGCCGACGGTGATCATCGGGTTGCGCGCTTCGCGAATGAGCGCCGCCGCCCGTTCGATGGCGTCGGTGTCCACTGGGGGCGGCGCATCGAGTGGCAACGGCGCTTCCAGCATCACCTCCGCGCGCTGGCCGAGCACGTCCCACGGCGTCGCCAGAGCGGCAGGGCCGGGGCGTCCGGCGCGCATGGCGCGGAACGCTTCGGCAACCGTACGATTGGCCTGGGTCGGGTGATCGATGCGCGCCGCCCATTTGCAGATCGAGCCGAGTGTCGCCAGTTGATCGGGGAGTTCATGGAGAATGCCGCGGCCACGCCCGATGAATGCCGAAGGAATATCGGCGGTCAGGCATAACACCGGGGTGCAAGCGCCGAGCGCCGTGCAGAGCGCCGCGCCGGCATTGAGCACGCCAGGACCGGGCACCACCGAAAACACTCCCGGCTTGCCGCTGCTCTTGGCATAGCCGAAAGCGAGATAACCGGCGGCCTGCTCATGGCGGGTGGTGATGAAGCGGATAGATTCTCGGGCATCGTATAGGGCGTCGAACAAGTCGTAAGTGTGCGCGCCGGGGATGCCGAATATTGTGTCGACATCATGGCGCAACAGTGTTTCGACGATGGCCTGCCCGGTGGTCAATGATGGCATTGCGAATAGCCCTAGGGTCGGAGGAAGGGAGCGCGGATCGAGACGCATTCTGCGCCAACAGCCAGGCAACGAACAAGCGAGATTCCTCCTGATTATTCTGCTGTCGGGCCATCAATCCATTTCCGCACGGGCTTGCGTAGTAGGGGGCAGACGACTCAAACCGAGTCGTTACCGTCAATCAACCGAGGCAACCCCTATGATGAAACCAAGATGGTTAGCCGGCCTTCTGAGCGCGTGCGTGCTCGCGGGTTCGGCATCGCTCAGCCATGCCCAAACATTGGTGCTCACCGGCAATGGCAACGGTCAAACGCTCTACGCCTTAACCGGCGCCAATGAGTTGTTGCAGTTCAACGCCAATCGTCCGGCGCGCATTCTGCGGCGCGTAGCGGTCGGTGGTTTACAGCTGGGAGAGGAATTGTTGTGCATCGACTTCCGTCCCGCCAATGGCATGATGTACGGCGTCGGAAGCAGTAACCGGGTTTACGTCATCAATCCCAACACCGGCGCCGCCCAAGCCGTCGGCGCCCAGCCATTCGCGCCGGGGCTGATCGGGTCGGAATTGGGATGCGACGTCAATCCGGTCGTGGATCGCCTGCGGGTGGTCAGCAACGCCGGCCAGAATCTGCGCCTGAACATGGACACCGGCATGGTGGTGGATGGCAACCCGAATGTGGACGGCGTGCAGACCGACGGCCCGCTGGCCTACAACGCGACCGACCCGAACGCGGGTATTCAGCCGGTGGTGGCGGAGGTCGCCTACACCAACAATGACAACAATCCCGCGACCGGTACGGAATTGTTCGATATCGATCGGCGCCTCGATGTGTTGGCAAAACAAGACCCGCCCAACGCCGGAACGCTCAACACGCGCGGCTCGTTGCGGGTCGATGCGATCACCGAACTCGCCGGGTTCGATATTTCACCCGCCGGGGTGGGTTACGCCGCGTTGATCATCCAGGGCAGAAGTGTGAATCCGCAGGGTTTGAGCCGCCTGGCCGTGATTGACCTCACCAGCGGTAGGGTGAGCGACCGCGGCGTGATCGGCACTTCCACGCCGATTCGGGGGCTGGCCGCGCCCGCACCGTAGTAGGGCACCGCGAATGGCGATGGGCCAAATGCATTGAACGCTTGCCAAAGTAATCAAGGTTGGTTACCCTTTTCAACCCTGATTATTTAGGCGCGTAGCTCAGCTGGTTAGAGCACCACCTTGACATGGTGGGGGTCGTTGGTTCGAGTCCAATCGCGCCTACCAGGGATCGTATCGAAGGCGTGTCGCGCGGCACGCCTTTTGTTTTCCTGACAGCGCGACTTGAGGAACGAGCATGCCCACCATCACTTTACCGGACGGAAGTCGGAAAGCCTTCCCCGCGCCAGTGAGCGGGTTCGAGATCGCCGAGAGTATTGGCCCCGGCTTGGCGAAAGCCGCCCTGGCGATGGAAGTGGACGGCGCGCAGAAAGACTTATCCAGCGTGGTGGCCGCCGACGCCGCCGTGCGCTTGCTGACCGCCAAGGACCCGTCCGGCTTGGATATATTGCGCCATACGCTGGCGGCGCAAGTGCTGGCGCGCGCCGTGAAAGACCTCTATCCACAAGCGCAACTCGCGATCGGGCCGACCATTGAAAGCGGTTTCTATTACGATGTCGCGCTGCCGGAACCGCTCACGCCCGACGCTTTGACCAAGATCGAAGCACGAATGCGCGAAATCGTGGCAGAGGATTTGCCGGTGACCCGCGAGTTGTGGCCGCGCGCCGAGGCGATCCGCTACTTCGAGAACAAGGGCGAGCGCTACAAAGCCGATATCATCCGCGATGCGCCGCCGGCGGAAGAGGAAATCTCGCTGTATCGGCAGGGCAAAGGCCAGAACGACGTATTCATGGATTTGTGTCGTGGACCGCATCTGCCATCGGTGGGCAAGGCCGGTCAAGCATTCAAGCTCACCAGCCTAGCCGGCGCGTACTGGCGAGGCGATAGCAGGAATGAAATGCTGACCCGTATTTACGGCACCGCGTGGCCGACCGAAAAGGAATTGCAAGCGCACCTTAGAATGCTGGAAGAGGCGACCAGGCGCGACCACCGCCGCATCGGCAAGGAACTGGATTTATTTCACTTCGAAGACGCCGCGCCGGGGCAGCCCTTCTGGCACCCCAAGGGCTGGGTGGTGAGCACCGTATTGATGGACTATATGCGGCAAAAGCTCCAGAAATACGGCTATATCGAAGTCAATACGCCGCAAGTGCTGGACGTCAGCTTCTGGAAATACACCGGCCATTGGGATAAATATCGCGACAACATGTTCGTGGTGGACGAAACGCAGGAAACGGCGTTTGCGCTGAAACCGATGAACTGTCCTTGTCGATGTGCAGATTTTCAAGCATGGCATCAAGAGCTACCGTGATCTGCCGGTGCGCATGGCCGAGTTCGGCAAAGTGTTCCGCCACGAAGCACATGGCGCGCGCCACGGTTTGATGCGCGTGCAAGGTTTCGTCCAGGATGACGCCCACATTTTCTGCACGCCGGAGCAACTCGAAGACGAAGTCGTGGCGATGTGCAATCTCATCCAAGAGGTTTACAGCGAATTGGGCTTCGCCGAAGTGCTAGTGAAATTTTCCGACCGCCCTGCCCAGCGCATCGGTTCGGATGAGGATTGGGATCGCGCCGAAACGGCATTGCGCCGAGTGTGCGAACGCATGGGATTTCATTGGGTCTACAATCCTGGTGACGGGGCTTTTTACGCACCTAAGCTCGATTTCGTGCTGCGCGACGCCATAGGCCGGGATTGGCAATGCGGCACCATCCAAGTCGATCTCAACTTGCCCAATCGGCTCGATATCACCTATGTGGGTGAAGATGGCAAGGAGCATCGACCCTGCATGGTGCATCGCGCCATCATGGGCTCGATGGAGCGCTTCATCGGCGTATTGATCGAGCATTATGCGGGTCATTTCCCGCTGTGGCTCGCGCCGGTGCAGGTCGTCGCGATGGGCATAGCCGAGCGCCATAACGACGCCGTCGTCAATCTGGTCAATCGGTTACGCGCCGAAGGCTTGCGTGCCGAAGCCGATCTACGCAACGAAAAAGTCAATTACAAAGTGCGCGAATACTCGCTGCAGAAAGTGCCGCTGCAACTCGTACTGGGGGATCGCGAAATAGAAAACGCCACCGTCAGCCTCCGCAGGCTTGGCTCTAATACCCCAAAGACCATAGAAATTACTGAATTAATTCAGTCGATTAAAAGCGAGGTGGCGGCTAGGCACGGGGGCGCCATGGCGACCGCAGACGAGCCCGCTTGAAACCGAGCGCAGGAATTGGATTGAAATCCGTCTTAAAACAGCAAGTTCCTCGCCTAGTCCGCTTGAGAAATATGGCAACCGGTCTTACAATGGTCTATCAATTGAGTGTTTATTCCAATTGAGTGGAGGATTGAACTATCACCGCCAGTAGCGTTGAGAATCGTATCAACGAAGATATTACCGCCCGCGAAGTGCGCCTCATCGGTCACGATGGTCAGCAGCTAGGTATTGTGCCGATCGAGGAAGCCTTGAGGATATCGGAAGACGCGGGTCTAGATTTAGTCGAAGTGTCGCCGACCGCCAAGCCACCTGTTTGCCGGGTCATGGACTTCGGTAAATACAAGTTCGAGCAGAGCAAGAAGCAGCACGAGGCCAGGAAGAAGCAAAAGCAGATTCACGTCAAGGAAGTCAAGTTCCGTCCGGGCACGGACGAGGGGGATTATCAGGTCAAACTACGCAACCTGATACGTTTCCTGGATGAGGGTGATAAAGCCAAGGTTACGATGCGGTTTCGTGGCCGCGAATTGGCACACCCCGATTTAGGGGCTAAATTGTTGAAGCGTATAGAGGAAGATTTGGCCGACTACGGCGCGGTCGAACAACACGCCAAGATGGAGGGCAAACAGATGATCATGATCATCGGCCCGCAGCGCAAAAAGTAAGTTTGGGATCGCCCCATAGTCCTCATCATAGAGTTCCATTAATCGCGGAGAGTCGTTGAAATGCCGAAAATCAAAACCAAGCGCAATGCGGCCAAGCGCTTCAGTCGTACCGGTTCGGGTGGCTTCAAGCGGGCGCAATCCCATCACCGTCACATCCTCACCAAGAAAACGCCTAAGCGCAAGCGTCAATTGCGCGGCACCACCATGGTGCATGATGCCGATGTGCGCGCGATTGAGCGCATGTTGCCGTATTCCTGAATAAGCGCTCAATAGAGGTTAATCGTCATGCCCCGAGTCAAACGTGGCGTCACCGCCGGTGCGCGGCACAAGAAGATTCTGAAGAAAGCCAAAGGTTATTATGGCGCGCGTAGTCGAGTTTTGCGCGTCGCCAAACAGGCGGTTACCAAAGCCGGCCAGTACGCTTATCGCGACCGCCGCCAGCGCAAGCGTCAGTTCCGCGCGCTATGGATCGTCCGCATCAACGCCGCGGCGCACGAGCATGGTTTGTCTTATAGCCGATTAATCAATGGACTGAAAAAGGCTGCCGTTGAAATCGACCGCAAAGTTCTTGCCGACATCGCGGTACGTGACAAATCCGTATTCGCCGCGCTGGCGGAGCAGGCCAAGGCGGCGCTTGCCCCAGCTTAAGTTGCTCTTCACGTCATCGAATCAGCGGGCTGTCGTGGCCCGTTAAGTATTCTTTTTCAGTGAATTAGAATCAAGACGCCGCATATGGAAGCCTTGCAGCAAGTCGTCGTCCAAGCCCAGACCTTGATTGAGCAGGCAGCCGATCTTGCCCAGCTCGATCACCTGCGTGTCCAGTATTTGGGCAAGAAAGGTAGGCTGACTGAGCGCCTCAAAGAACTTGGCCGGCTTCCGGTCGAGCAGCGACCCTTGGCTGGGCAGGCAATCAACGACGCGAAACAGCGGGTGCAGGATAGTATCGAGGCGCGTAAAAGCGCTTTGCAGGCCGTCGCGCTCAACGCCGAACTCGCGCGCGATGCGGTGGACGTGACCCTGCCTGGACGCGGTCAGGCAATGGGCGCGCTGCATCCGATTACGCGCATACTCGCGCGTATCGAGGCGTTTTTTGCACAACTCGGTTTCGCCATTGAGGAAGGCCCGGAAGTCGAGGATGACTTCCACAACTTCGAGGCGCTCAATATTCCGCCGCACCATCCGGCGCGCGCCATGCACGATACGTTCTATCTTCCGAATGGAATGCTGCTGCGCACCCATACCTCCAATGTGCAAATTCGGGCCATGGAGAATGGCAACCCCCCCTTTCGATTGATCGCCATTGGCCGTGTCTACCGCTGTGACTACGATATCACCCACTCGCCCATGTTCCATCAAATCGAGGGCCTGATGGTCGACGAGGGTGTGAGTTTCGCCGACCTCAGGGGTATGTTGACGAGTTTCATGCAGAGCTTGTTCGAGCGCGATCTGGCTCTGCGTTTTCGGCCTTCGTATTTTCCGTTCACCGAGCCCTCCGCCGAGGTTGACATCCAATGCGTGATCTGTGGCGGCGATGGGTGCCGGGTATGCAAGAACACCGGCTGGTTGGAAGTGCTGGGCAGTGGCGTCGTCCATCCCAAGGTGCTGGAGAACTGTGGCGTCGATAGCGAGCGTTACAGCGGCTACGCATTCGGCATGGGTGCCGAGAGGCTTGCGATGTTACGGTATGGAGTCAACGACTTGAGGTTGTTTTTCGACAATGATTTGCGGTTTTTACAACAGTTCCGTTGACTGGCGATAGGTAGTCGATAGCCCATGCGCATCAGCGAACAGTGGCTACGGGAGTGGGCGAATCCCCGCCTGACCCTCGCCGAACTGACCCAGCAGTTGACGATGACCGGCCTGGAGGTAGAAGGCGTCGAACCCGCCGCCCCCGAATTCAGCGGCGTGGTGGTCGGGCTGGTGACGGCGCTTGCGCCTCATCCCGAAGCCGAACGCTTGCGGGTGGCGACCGTCGATATCGGGCGCGGCGAGTCGCTACGCATCGTGTGCGGCGCCCCCAATGCCAAGGTCGGCATGAGAGCGCCGGTCGCGCTGCCGGGCGCCAGCTTGCTGGGTGCGGTCAAGATCGCAACCACTACGTTGCGCGGCGTGCAGTCGCAAGGCATGTTGTGTTCCGCCAAAGAATTGGGCCTTGGCGAGGATGGGGACGGTTTGCTCGAGTTACCCTCCACCATGACCGTAGGCGACGATTTGCGCGCCGCGCTGGCGCTCGACGATCAGGTTTTCACTGTCAGCCCCACGCCCAATCGTGGTGATTGCCTGAGCATCGCGGGCGTTGCGCGTGAAGTCAGCGTCATCGGCAACTGCCCGCTCACGCCCGTGGCAACCGATCCGGTGACGCCGCTCAGCGCCGCTCAGTTGGAGGTGACCCTAGCCGACCCGGCCGACTGTCCACGTTACGTCGGCTGCGTGATCCGCGACCTCGACCCCACCGCCCAGACCCCGCTATGGCTGCGCGAGCGCTTGCGCCGCGCCGGGTTGCGCAGTCTGGGGCCGTTGGTCGACGTTACCAACTATGTCATGCTGGAACTCGGCCAGCCCTTACACGCGTTCGACCTGGACAAACTCGAAGGTGGCATCACCGTGCGGCGCGCGCGGGAAGGCGAAATCCTGGTGTTATTGAATGATCAGCGTATCGCTCTTGCTCCCGATACGCTGCTGATCACGGACGCCAGCGGCCCGGTTGCGCTCGCCGGCATCATGGGCGGCGCAGCGACGGCCGTCGGCGATGTCCTCGCCATGTATTTCTGGAAAGCGCGTTTTCCACGCGAGCATCGCGGGCCGCGCGCGCCGTTATGGGTTGCAGACCGACGCCTCGCAGCGCTTCGAGCCGCGGCGTCGATCCGGCTGCAGGCGCGCGCGGCGGAGCAGGCGACCCGGCTTCTCATGGGGATCGCGGGCAGCAAACCGGGTCCATTGGTCGATGTGCTGCCGATCGGCACTTACCGACACCAGTCGCGATTACGCTGCGTGCGCACCGTATCAGCCGGTTGCTCGGCATGGACATCGAGCCCGTCCAGGTAGTCGATATTTTGCGGCGTCTGGGCATAGACATTACCGCATCGCTGGCGGTTGGCGGAAATGACGCCGCCGAGGATTTTCGCTTCGACATCAGCTTGGAAGCCGATCTAATCGAAGAGATCGCGCGTATTCATGGCTATGACCGAGTTCCCGATCACCAGCCATCCGCGCAGCTTCCGATGCCACGCTGTACCGAAGGCATCATCAGCCGCGCCCGCATGCGCGATACGCTGGTGCAGCGCGGCTATCCGGAGGCGATCCTTTCAGCTTCGTCGATCCCGACCTGCAGCGACGCTTCGATCCTACCCCGCCATCGCTCTCGTGAACCCGATCGCCGCCGATCTGGCGGTCACTGCGCACGAGCTTGTGGCCAGCTTAGTGAAGGCTTTGTTGCATAACCAGAAACGCCAGCAGGAACGGGTGCGCTTGTTTTGAAGTCGGGCGTGTATTCAGGGGTGATGTCGAGGCGCTCCAGCAAGATCATATGATCGGCGCCATCGCCAGCCGCGATGCGCTGCCGCGGCAGTGGGGCGCGGCCAAGCGGTCGGTGCTTGGATTTTTTCGACGTCAAGGGTGACCTAGAGGCATTGCTGGCGCTGACCGGCGAGCCCGAGGCTTTTTACTTTCGCCGCCGCAGCCATCCGGCTTTGCATCCCGGGCAAACCGCCAGGATCTACGCAACGACATCCCCGTGGGTTGGCTGGGCGCTTTGCATCCCGCGCTTGGTTTAGCGTTGGAAATCGAAGATAAGGCGTTTGTGTTCGAACTGGCGGTGGCGAACTCAATCCGGCGCTGGTGCCGCAGAATTCCGCGAGCTTTCAGGTTTCCGGCAGTCGCCGTGACCTCGCCGTGGTAGTCGATGAGGCGGTGAGTGCAGAACAATTGCGCGAAGTGCATCGCCTGACGGCGGTAAGCAGCTACGCGACGTGACGATCTTCGATTATTATCGCGGCCTGAGCGTGCTCAGCGGGTCAGAAAAGTTTGGCTTTCAGCTTGATTTTTCAAGATTTTACGAGCAATCTTACGGATAGTGCCGTGGAAGATGCGATGGCGCTGATCCGAGCAGAGCTACATGAACAATTCGGCGCGACGCCGGGCTTAGAACGACAAAACAATTACTGGTTGAGGAACTCTTATGGCATTGACGAAAGCGGATATGGCCGAACGCTTGTTCGAACAAATTGGCCTTAATCGGCGTGAGGCAAAGGATCTCATCGGGGATTTTCTTCGAGGAAATACGGGTGGCTTTGGAAAAAGGCGAGCAGGTCAAACTGTCGGGGTTTGGCAATTTTGACTTACGAAACAAAAACCAGCGGCCTGGGCGCAATCCCAAGACGGGTGAGGAAATACCCATTACCGCCTGGAGGGTAGTGACGTTTCGACCCGGGCAAAAACTGAAGGCGCGTGTCGATACTTACAAAGGCGCGCGCAAGAAGAAAGCTTGAGTCGGTAGGCATCTGAACTTACAATGCTTGCGGTGGCAACTCTCATGAGGTTTATCGGGGTGTAGCGCAGCCTGGTAGCGCACCTGCATGGAGTGCAGGTGGTCGCGAGTTCAAATCTCGCCACCCCGACCAGTAAAAACAATAAGATGTACAAACTGAAATAGCCGGAGCAATCGGCTTTTTTGTTACCCCCCACAATTCCCCCACAAATCCGTTTGCTGAGCTGGGAAGGTTGTCCTTGCTTTCTCCGAGATTTAAATGCCTATCAGTTGCCTTTGCGCTCCATGTTTCAACCCATCTTTTCCCTTTATCCGACCGTCCGCAGCCGGGCCTTTTCCTGTTCCCGCAGCGCCCGCGCCAATTCCCGCAATAGACTCCGCGTTCCACCCTTGTCGGCATTTCTCGATACCCGTAGTTTACCCTCTAGAGCGGTTCCTGAGTAGATGTAGCGGCTGAGTAGCCGCAACTGGTGAAGTAGTGGCGACATTCGGCGGGCAGGAACTCGTCTAACACCTCACCGAGGTAGTGCCACAGCGCTTCGACCGTGCGCTTGGCCGCCAGCTCTGAAGCTTTGCCTTGAGCTTGCTGAAGGCGTGTTCAATGGGACGGGGTCGGAGCTGTAGGGCAGCAAAAACCATAATTGGCATCCCGCCCCCTCAATCACGGCCCCGCACCCCGGCGCGCTTGTGGCACGAAGGTTGTCCATCACGGTATGCCAGGCTTCAGCGCTTCGCGGCACCGACTGCTGCTCGACATAGGCCACGAACAAGATCGCCCGTCATCGCCCCATCGATCACGGTCAGGGCGAGAGGTGAGCCCTCGCAGCGCAGCGCAGCGACGAAGGTGGTCGTCTTCCAGTGCCCCACGGCAGTGCCATCACCAGCCCGCTCACCGCAGGCGCGGCGGCCGTGGGTCCGTCCATCGCCGTGCTCGCCCAGGTCTCGTCCACGAACACCAGCCGCGCGGGGTCAAGGCGGCTGCGTGGCCCGCCACGCTGCCGCCCGGCGTGCACATCCGTGCGATCCTGCTCAGCGGCGCGCGGCGACTTTTCTCGGCAGACCCAACTCGATCAGCGCGCGGCTCAACGCCGAGCGCGACAGCAACAGCGCGAACCGTTCGCGATACTCACTGAGCGTCGCGTCCGGGTGCTGGCTGACCGCCGCCCGGATTGCCTCGGCGTGGCTCTGCCAACCGGGGATGGGGCCGTGGCGCTGATCACACGGTCCAATCTGCCCACGCTCACGCTGCCGCTGCTTGAGCCGGCGTACCCACGACTCGCTCACCTGGAACCGCTCGGCCACGGCCTTGGTCCCGCAACCCGTGTCGCAGACGCCCAGCACCCGTTCGCGCAGATCCATCGAGTACGCCTTCATGCCTATTCTCCACTGCTTCGCAGGTGAGATGCCCCTAACCCAATAGACCGAAATCCGCTACATCAATTCAGGAACCGCTCTAGCGTTTGCGGCCCGGTCGATTTCTCCCACGGTTTCCAGTGCCGAATCAACGCCGACTGTCGCGCCCGGCGTTCCGGTGTCCAACCGTTCATAGGGTTTCGCCTCCAATAGTTTGTTTTGCGGATTTGGATTTTCGCCCGCGCGCGAGGGATTATTTTCTCTGCCTGCATCATTATTGATTTGCTGGTTGTAGCCAATGTTCGCTTGTCGCACGAAGGCCACAGAGGCAGGGCTCTTAATCGCCGCCAAAGTTTCGAGTGTTGCCCTACATTGGTTTTGCGCCTTCAGGGCCAAGCGCAAATACCGATCCAGGTTCTCCATATATTCGGCGTTGATAGACCGTTGGGCCAGGCTGTTGAAGATCGCGTCCAAGGTGTGTGCCTGCACCATCAGCATTCCCTCAGCGAGTTTCAAGTCGCCATCGTTCGCGGCCCTGACTTGCTCTGCCAGTTCGCGGACAAGCCTCATTAGTTCAATGTCGCCGTATTTATTGGAGTATTCCTTGATGGTCACCGCACCCTTTACGCTAGGTTGCAAGATCACACGCGCTAGGGATGCTGCTTGTTCCTCGTTCGGCTTTGCTTCCGCAATAAGCGTATTCGGATCGCGCTTCACGGTCGTAGTAGTTTTCGGCTTACCTTTACTTCGCATTGTTGCTCCTTTTCTTCGTCAACCCCGCTCAGCGGTTTCATCCCATTCGCCGGGCAGGTTCATCCGGCCTCGGTGCGTAGCCTTCGCAATGCCGGGGTAGGTGATCGACCGGGGGAAAGGTGCGGTTTGCATTGATCTCGCCGCGCCGGGCGGCAAGGCATAGGCCGCTGGGTGCGAGGTTCGCGCATTACGCGCAGTGCCGCCGGTCGTCGTCATCGGGCAGTGGTCACGGTACTTCCTCCGAGCGCCGCAGGAAATACGCCCGCGCTTTCACATCGGCGCGGCATTGATTCAACACCTCGGCGATGATGTCCGCATCGGTTTCCTCGATATGCGCTAGCCAGGCCCGAATCGCCGTTTCTTCTTCCGCAGTCATCGCGGTTGCCGCTGGTTGCGGCTCTGCGACCGCGACAGTTGCGACTTGTGCGACAGTTGCTGCGTTTGCTGTTTCTTGTGTCGCCAGTGTCGCGGGTGTCGCGGTCGCCATCTTGGCGAGTCCGCCCTTGCGGATCAAATCCGAGAGGGTCATATCGCACCTCCTTCGAGCAGTGCCGGGTTGACGTGGATTTCCTTGCGCCGTCCTTCCTGCACCAGTAGCACGCGCCCGGCCTCGGCAAGTTCGCGCAGAGCATCTTCGAGCACCGCCTTCTGGCGCAGGTGAACGGGTGTCACGTTGCGCTGCACATCGCGCCGGAGAGCGATGTTCGTTTTCTGTCTGCGGCAGTAGCCGAGCAGCCAGCTATCCAGCCGCGCCGCGCCGGCGAGTTCCGCCGGGAGCGCCAGCTCGCCGAAGAAACGTCGTGCCTCGTTCAAATGCCACGCCGCGATGCGGCTTGCCGATTCGAATGCTTCCGCGCCGATGGCACTGCCCGCGCCCTTGAAGACCTGGAACAGTGCCGCCAGCCGCGCCGCGTTGTCGGCGGTTTTACTCGCCACGTCGCGCACGTCGTAGAGTTCGCCGCCGCTCGCGAGCTCGCTTTCAATCGCGTCATGAAAAACTACCCAAGCGGCCTTTGCCTCCGTAGTCATCGGCAGCAGGGGCGGACTGAGCACGCCGTCTTCATCAACTGGCGCAGGTTGTTCCAGAATCGCGGCAATGCGTGTGTTGAACGCCGCCAGTGCAGGCCAGTTCGCGGGTGCTTCGGTGAAGGGACGAAAGCCTTGTGTCGATTCCGGCCAGGCGATGAGAAAGCGCGCAAGGAATCCCGTGCCGCGCGCCAGTCCGCCGGAGCGGTCGAAGAAGCTGCGCAAGGTCGCTTCCTGCACTTGCAAGGCCACGGTCAGCCGCGCGCCGCGCACGGTGAAGGATTCCGCCGTGCGCCTGTCGATGGTGAGATGGCTGCCGTCCCACAGCACGTTGAGCAGCGCCAGATTGCGCATGACCGAATCCTTGCCCATGCCATGTGCGCCGAACACGATTCCGGCTTCGGCGGAGACTACGCCACCCGACGGCCAGTTTTTCGCGAGGCCATAGGCTAGTGCCTCCGGCGTCGCGTCGGCATAGAGCAGGCGCGGCACACGTGGCGGTTCTGGCTTGTCGTGTTCCAGATCGCGCAAGGCCGTTTCCTTGTCGCCTGTCGGCTTGTTCTCCTTGGCAAGCTGGCGGATTTTTTCCTTGATGCCGCCGCGCTTCGCTTCCCATGCCTCGATGGCCGCCTTGTGGTCCTTGAGCGTGGGCTTTGCCAGCTCGGCTTGCGTTTCCTCGTACTCGCGGATCGCCTTGGCGAAAAATCCCTCGCAGGTGGATTTGCGCTCGCCGGAATCGGCGATGGTGAGCAGAAACAGGCTGACCGGCCCGGCGAGCTTTTCCGCCCGCTTCACATCGACATGCGCCTGGATCGCCAGCGACAGCGCGGCCAGCGCGCTTGACGCCACCAGCGGCACGGGCGCCTTGGTGAAACCTTGCACTTCTTCCACCGCCGCGTGGATGGTGTCCGGCAGCGCGTCCACTGGATACGGTTCTGAGTCCACCTTCGCCGCCAACGGCTGCGGCTCGGGCCACGGTTCGCTCGCTGGCGCGTTACCCGGCCCGCGGCCGCCGTCTGGCGCGGCAGCGTTGTTGATCGCATCGTGCACCGCTTCCATGCCGCGCGCCGCCGCCATGTCGTTGAAGTCGGTCGCGCCCTTGCGCCGGTCGCGGCCGAAGTCCGGCACGGCCAACAACCCGCCGATGGCTCGCGCCGCCTCGTTGGCCTTGGTCAAACCCGGATTACCTTCGGTGCCCGCATCGTCATCGGCGCAGACGATCAGCGGCAGGGTAGGGAAGCGCTCACGCATCGCTTGCGCCACCGCTTTCAAGTTCCTGGCATTGAACGCGACAGCCACGGGGTGGCCCGTTGCTTCGTGGATAGTCGCGCCGGTCGCAAAGCCTTCAGCGACGCACAAGGCCGCCGCGCCCTGCGTGCCGCCAATGCTGAAATAGCAGCCCGCCGCGTGCCCGCCGGTCAGGAAGCGCTTGTCGCCATCCGGCCCGATGAATTGCAGCGAATGCAGTTCGCCGCCCTCGCGCATCGGGATCAACAGCGCGCCATTATGCAGACGCGCGCCGTGCGGCTGGATATGCTTGCGCACAAGGTAGGGGTGATCGTCAGGCGCGGGTGCCGCCGTAGTCCAGATCGCCGCCGCCTTCGCAGCGGCTTCGGCCTGCCGCGCCTTGCGCTCGGCCTCGGCTTGCGCCTGCGCGTCTGCCACGTGGCGCTTGAAGGCTTCGCGCTCTAGTGTGGAAAACGGCTTGTCGCGCTTCGCCTGCCAGTGTTCGGAAAACCCCGAAGACCAGTCACCGAAGCAGCCGCCCAGGCCTTCGTCGAACAGCTTGCACCAGCCTGCCGTGTTGCCGTTGCGTTTTCCCGCGCCGGGAAAGCGGTGCAGCTTGCCCGGTTCGATCACATCCGGCGGTTCCAGCCCGGCGGCGCGCATCGCGTCGCGGAATTGGGAGATCGCATCATTCATCGCGCGGCCCTCCCATGTGGTTGAGGAGTGAAGCCAGTCCAACCGGGAACCAGCTCCATACGGCGAGCATCAAGATGAGCGCTTTCACGCGGGAAACGATGCCGGTAGAATTGCAGGCGCTTTGAGGTGTATTCGGGGTCGCCTGGTGCCCGCCAGCGCGACCCTTTGTTTTTGTAGTCATGATGGCTGCCTCCCGTTCACCGCGCCGCCTTGCGGCTCGCCTCGTCAGGGCGGAACATGGCGAGCGAAAAATAGTTGGTGGCATCACATCGCGGTATCGTGTCGTAGTACAGCCACAGGCAGCCAAACCAGGCGGACTGCGGCATGGTGACCGAGTTGGCGGTGAAACTGACCGCCATAGGCCGCGTGTTGTCCACGACATCGCCGAACGCGGTGCACAGGAAGTCGTCGTTGCTGACGGCGTCGGTTTCGCCGGTTTTGTTGGTGCCCGCTAGGCCGAGCGGGCAATCTATCGTAGGTGTGTCCATGGTCGCCCCTTTACGCCGTCACTTTACGGGCGGCTTCGAGTTTGGCGACCAGCGCACGAATTTCGTCGTCACTCTTGCCAGCGATGCGTGCGGTGTTGAGTGCCACGACCTCATACTCTGGCCAGCCAACGGCGCGCGCGCCAATGGATACTGGGCGCGTGAACAAACCTTGCTGAATGTCGAGGTAATGGCGCTGCGCGAGCGGCTATGCTCACGGAGTACATTGGGAAGTCTAAGGATGATATGCGTCATGTCTACACCTTATGGGGTGTGTTGTTGAACATGACGCCATTACGCGAGATAGGGACTATCCCGCAAGCTGTCTCGTGAGACATCGCGCCAAGCCGCATTACAGCTTGATTTTGGAATTGCGCGAGATAGCCTCCTGTTGGAGTTATCAGCCAGACCGACTTCATTGGCTCGTTTTGATCCCTCAAGAGTTGTTTCAACCGCGAAAACGGAAATACTCCTCCTCTTCGGCGACGACCTTCAAGAACGACTTGATGTCTTTGGCCTTCAAAGCCTGCACGCGCTTCTTGAGTCTTTCGCGCCGTTGCACTGCCGATTCCACATCCCCGGCACCCGCAGCGGGCTGATCGACCAGCCGGGTCAGTGTCCGTCGGTCAACTTGAGCGCATTGATTTCAAGCGTTAGCACGTCGGCCAACGGGACGGGATGACCAGCAAGGGAAAGCATGAGCCTGCTGTCGGCAACAGCGGCTGCGCAAGGTGGCTGGAATACTTAGCGCCCTTGAACATCCCGACTTCTCAGCGCGCGCAATCGGTGCCGCTGGCCTCTGACCGATGAAGCCCAAGCAAATCAGCGAGCAAACCCGCAATCGAATCGCCGGAAGCTTGCCACTGCTCAAGGCGGCTGATCGGCACAGGCAATTCGGTTTATATCGCTGCGCTTGTCGCAAACGATGAACGCCGCCGCGCTGCGCCTCTTGTCGGTCTGGACATGCACAGGCATGACACATGCGCGCTCGCAACCGGAGCACACTGCACTGTAAGCCCGATGTGCCTTTGCAAGCATTCCCGTTTTTTCATGGCTGCCACCGCTGCGCTTGGCCACGTGCTCAATTCGTAGTCGCTGATAAGCACCTTAGCGCCACGCTGCGCGCCGACGCGCTCCAACAGTTCGATCAGAGCGGCTTCGGACGTCATACCTCAGCAGATTCCACAGCCGCAGCGTCTTCCACCGGTTCCTTGGGTTCGATCCCGGAGGCTTCCAGCATGTTGCGCAGCTTTAGGTCAATCTCATCGTACTTCAGCGAACAGGAATTGGGGTGGTGATGCGGATCGTCAACGTCTTGGCAGGCTTATCGGCATCCACCACGACCGAAGCTGCAAGTTCCACCTGGGTGATATTGTATAAGTGCAGCGGTATGGATTTGCCGACCTTGTCCAGCAACGTATAAACGCCATCCCGGTCTTGCGTTGTATCCGCTTTCCAGTGTGATGCGGTCGCCTTGGGTTACCCGCGACGAAAGCCGCATTTTCTTGACGACCACGCTTCGCAACGCCGCTGCCCACCCCGTAAATGAATTTGAAGCTCTTCTGCGCAGCGGGTTCAGATCGTAGACACGCCCGTCCTTGGGATCGGGCGGCAATTCATCGAGTTTGAGAATCGCTCTAGCGAACATCTCTTGCAGTGGCTCAATAGCTCGATAGGAGCCGCGAAAGTTTAGATCGTGAGCGCTCCTTCCTTCTGCGAATAGACGTAAATGACCTCGAAGGCGGATTGTGCGGGCGGCGGCCAACTCACTCATCCACCCATTCGGTACTTTGCCGCGAATAGTCTTCCGGATAGGCGAAAAATAATCCAGTTCACGACGGCGGAAGGATTCTCCACCACGCAATTTTGCCCGGCCCTCGGTACGGTGGAAGTACTGCGGATCAATTTTTCAAGTTGCTGGATGCTGGCGTCATCCACCGCCGCTGTCCGGTGCGGCAGATTCTTACGCTGCGCCAGTAAGGCAGCGTGTCGGCGTGATAGAAGCGGGTCGCACCTTTCCAGAAGCCGCTGTGATCAAGGAAAGTGACCATCGCCCGATCGTAGTGGCCAGGCAGCGCCGAAAGTGATTCAACGAATGCCGTAAGCGCATCTGGCGTTTCTCTCAACTGCCACTCCGCTTCGTCGATGATCGCCCGAAAGCCCTTATCGCAACTCAGGTCAAAGATGTCCAGAAACTCGGCATCCATCTCGTTGCGCTGATCATCCGACAGGGCTAGCCAAGCGGCGAACAGCGCATCTGGCTTACCCTCCTTCATGGCGGAGAAGTCCAGATCGCCGAACAACTCCCGCCGCTGAAAATAGCGGGCAAGCAGGGCATTTGGCATCTGCCGGAAAAAGTCCTTGGTTGAGTAGTGCCGCACCATGTGGGTCCTCTATTGGTAAGCTCCTTTAAAAGCCTTTAAAAGTCTTGGATTGTACGGGACTTAGCTGTACATTGCACATTTCCCTGGCATTCTAACGGTGAAAGGAGCCAAGACCACCACGCTGACCTTTCGTATCGAGCCCGGCCTGAAAGAAGCGCTACGCGCGGCGGCTGCCCGCGAGCACCGTTCCATCGCCAATATGGTGGAGGTGTTGATTCGGGATTATTGCGGGCGCAATGGGATTGCGATCCCCGAGCAGGGCGCCTTGTTTGATGACGGCCAGAAGCTGAATAGGGGCAGGAAATAGGCGATGTCGCGGCGTATGGCGCACACCAGATCAACAGAAGTAAAAGGACCGAAATCCCATGAACACACCGACTAAGACCTACCTCGAACAAGCGATGGACGCTGGCCACCTGCGTATAGATCAATCGGGCCGTTTCGAGAAGATTCACTATGTGGCTGCGAGCCGTAGCGAAAGATGGTCTGATCCGGAAGAAAAAGTACGGGCCGAGTTTTATGCCGAGCTGATCCACCGCTATGGCTACTCTCTCGACCGTATTGGTGTCGAAGTTACCGTGCCTGACCGTTCCCCCAATGATTTCGCCGACCTTGTTGTCTTCAAGGATGATGAGCGCAAACGTCCTTTCGCGGTTATCGAATGTAAGAAAGAATCGATCAGTGATGCCGAGTTCAACCAGGCCGTGGAACAGGCTTGGGGCAACGGCAACGCCGCCAAGTTTCGCGCGTTATACGTTGAGCAGGTCGCGGGCGCGACCCGCTACTTAGATTGCGACGATAAGAAATTCGGCGCACTAGAGCGCGACAAGAACGTCGTCGCGGACTTGCCAATCAACTACGGCAAACCGCCGGAATACAAATACCGAAAAGGCGTTAGCAGAGTGCAAGACATCAAGCCGGTCAATAAAGGCGACCTCTATCGCGGCGATCAAGAAATGCCATCAAACCCTGTGGGGCGGCGGCAGGCTTTCGCCCCCGGCGGCATTTGGCGAGTTTTGCAAGATCATTTTCGTGAAGGTCTGGGACGAAAAAGCCCCGCGCAAGAAGGGCGAGCCTACGAGTTCCAGATTAAAACCGACGAATCGGCTCACGCCCTCGCATCTCGCATCAAGGATATGTACGCTGAGGAAATGAAGCGTGAGCCCGACGTGTTCAAGGAACTCCATCAAGGTCGATGACGGCACGCCAAAATGTGTGTCTCGCACCCGGAGGCGATCAACTTCAACAAAACCGATCTTGATACGAAGGGCGTGCGGCACTGAGCAATTTCTTGACGGCTTCTTCAAGGTGACTTCGGCCATTTCACACCACGCGAGATCATTCAGTTCGCTGTCGAAATGCTCTCCACACCTACAGCGGACGACTACGCTCGATCCTGCATGCGGCTCGGGTGGTTTCTTGCTGTATGCGATGGATTATGTGCGTCATGAAGCCGAGAAGCTTTACGACGAAGACGAAGAAACGGCCCGCTTCCGCCACTGGCACGACTTCGCCAAGGACAAACTATTTGGTCTGGAGATCAACGACGAAATCAGCCGCGTCGCCAAGATGAATATGATTCTTCACGACGATGGGCACACCAATATCGTCGGCTTCGATGCGCTCGACCGGCTGGAAAAACTGCAAGACCAGAACAAGAAACTTAGCAGAGATACCTTCGACCTCATTCTGACCAACCCGCCCTTCGGTGCGATGGTCAAGGAAACCGAGAAGGGCAAGGCGTACATGGAAGGTTGGGAACTCCTGCGATTCGTGGGTAAGGGCGAGCAGTCGGACCGCAGCGCAGGCGAAATGGCGAGTGATTTCAAAGCAGGCAAGAAAAGCCTCAAGGCCCGCACCTCGATCAAGACCGAAATTCTGTTCTGCGAACGAGTGTGGCACTTCCTGAAACCTGGCACCGGGCGCGCGGCCATCGTGCTGCCCGACGGCATTTTAACGAACTCTTCCTTGCAAGGCGTGCGCGACTGGCTACTCGACCATTTCCAACTGCTGGCCGTGATCTCATTGCCTCAAGAGGCGTTCCAGCACTCCGGTGCCGGCGTGAAGGCGAGTATCGTTTTCGTGCGCAAACGTCGCGAAGACGAAAAGCCGGATGACGATGAAGCCATCTTCATGGCCGCACCTGGGAACATCGGCTACGACGCCACCGGGCGCAAGTCCTACAAGACCACGGTCAAGAGTGAGAATGGCAGGAAAAAAGTGGAAGTCCATTCGACGGATTTGTTCGATGTCGAAGTGGTTTTTGAAAAGGTGCCGTCCACCGTTACCGGCCTGGAAGACTGGCAAGAGAAAGGCCGCCGCGCGTTGACCAATACCGGCGTGCTCGGACAATACCGCCAGTTCGAGAAGAGGCCGGAACCTTTTTTCGTCTGAGCCCCGCCGACAGCGAAGCACGAAACCGGTGCTTCGCTGTACGACGGGGCAACGTAAACGGGAAACCGCTCGGCGCGCCGCTATATTCGCCAGAGTTGCGATTGTTCTTGAGGCGCCTTGCCGGAAACCCGGCGGCTATGAAGCCGCTGCGCGCTTACGTAGAAATCAATCCACTCGTAGATACTAGCGGACTCAGTTCGGACTCGCTTGTTTCCTTCGTGCCAATGGACGCGGTGGATGACGGCGCTACAGGAGGCGTAAGGCTACAGTCACGGGCCTTGGCAGAAGTGCAAAAGGGATACACGCCGTTTGCCGAAGGGGACGTTCTTTGGGCCAAGATTACGCCGTGCATGCAAAACGGGAAATCATGTATCGCGCGGCGCCTCCAAAACGGCATCGGCTTTGGTTCAACGGAGTTTCATGTATTCCGGGTCCGGGATAGCGAGGTGTCAGTCGAATTTGTATGGGAATTCCTCAGCCAAGAGACACTCAGGCGAGTGGCAACCTTTGCATTTACTGGATCAGCAGGACACCAGCGCGTCTCCCATATGTTTCTGGCAGAGCTGCCGTTCCCAAAGCTTTCGAGGGAAAAGCAATCGGAGTTAGTTGGCCACATGTCCGCCGCGCGTGAGTCGCGCCGTAAGAAGCTCCAAGAAGCCGACGATCTCCTCGCCAGCCTCGACAACTTTGTCCTCGATGCGCTCGGCATCGCACTGCCAAATGTTAATTGCTATCGCACCACGTATGCGGTCCGGGCCAAAGATGTACGTTTAGCACAAACAATCTACCCAGACTATTTCCATCCAGAGCGCATGACTACCATTCGCTCAGTTCAATCGCGCTATGCTGGAGATCCGGCGACAAAGCTGTCGGACATCGCTGATTTCATCCGTGATCAGAAAATAGTTGATCCCAACGATGACTATCTTGGGTTGGCAAATGTCCAATCTAATACGGGCGAACGGATTGCAAGCACGGAAGAGGACGGCAAGGGTAACTGTTTCAACTACAGGAAGGGCGACGTGCTTTTTGCACGTCTCCGCCCCTATCTGAATAAGATCTATCGTGCTGAGTCGGGCGGCGTCTGCTCTACTGAGTTTCACGTCATCCGCATTCGCGCTGACGAGAAGGGGCGTCCGAGGTTGATTCCAGACTATCTCGCGGCTGTGTTGCGCTCCAGTATCGTTCTGGCGCAAACCAAGCACATGATGACAGGCAACACTCACCCAAGGCTTGCGAATGACGATGTTGTTAACCTCGTTGTGCCCGTGCCAGATCGAACAATACAAGAGAATATTGCGGATGAGGTCGCGCGCCGCCGCGACACCGCGCGCCGGTTGCGCGATGAAGCAGCACGCATATGGGATGAAGCGAAACACCAGTTCGAGGAAGAATTGCTCGGGCCAGAATCCAGAGAGCAGGCGCAATGAGCAAGCTGCCCTACTTGGTCGCCGAGATTAACGCCGCGCTGGAAGTGTACCTGACAGGCCGCACGGGCCAGCAATACAACCGCACCGCTTTTATTCTTTGCGATGACTGCGCCGAATTGGCCAGCAAATTGTTTCTCATCACGGACAACAAGCAGTGGAGCGAAAAAGGCAACGGAAAGCCATTCAAGAGTTTCAAGGATGTCACCAGTGAAGTGCGCGAAGTTTTCCTTGCCAAGCGCGCCGCTGACCATCCCATCGTTGGTGCATTGTTAACCAGAATCGAAGCCCGAAGAGACCGCCGGAACGAGTTTTTCCACTCTACGCACCTCCTTGATCTCAACTTCCACGCCCGCGACTGCGTTGAAGCTTTCTGTGATCTCTTGGATTACGGCAAGTTCCTTTTCCCTGCCTATTGGAACGATGCCGTTATCGCTGCCGGTAACATGGAAACATGCGAAGTTGTCGTCCGTATCGACAAGAAGACTTATGGTGACCCGAGCGTCGGGCCGAAAATGAACGCCGTCCTCGGCCACTGGCCCCGCAATGGCCCTACACCGAAGAAAAAGGGTTGCGAGGTCGCGCACCACGCAGAAGACATGCACTTGCGCTTGGCAATTAGGAATGGCGGCAAGGAGTTGCGTGACAAATTGCGGGCGCTGCTATGAGTGCAGGATTCAAGCTTTGAGGGGGTGACATGGCAATCTGGCTAATTCGCGCCGGTTCCCACGGCGAATTCGAACAGAAGTTCATTCAGGAAAACCGTGTCTATGTGACCTGGGATGACCTGAATGTGAACCTCGCCAACCTCAAGCAGCGCGCCGATTTGACGACGGCGATGATGGAGCGTTACCCGGACACGAAGCCCAAGGCGATCCAGAATTGGGTGAGCCAGGTTTGGCCTTTCGCGCATGAGATCAAGAAAGGCGATCTCGTCGTACTCCCACTCAAGACGCAACCCGCAATTTATATCGGTGAAGTGACCGGCGGTTACCACGCCGAACCGGAAGGACCGAATCCGTTCTTTCACTGGCGGCCGGTGAAATGGATAGCCGAGGCAATCCCGCGCGCCAACTTCGGTAAGGACTTGCTGTTTTCCTTCGGTGCGTTCATGACCATTTGCCGCATACAACGCAACAACGCCGAACAGCGCATTGCCGCAATGCGGGCCAATGGTTGGAAACCGGAAACCATCGCGGCAGCGACCAAGGCCACCGCGCCGGTGACCGACGAAGCCGCCGAGGATACGACCTCGAAGAACTGGCGCGCGACCAGATTGCTCAACTTATCGCCTCGCGCTTCAAGGGCCATGGTCTCACGCGCTTGGTGGAAGCCATTCTCAAGGCCCAGAGCTACACAACCTATCGAAGCCCCGAAGGGGCGGATGGTGGCGCGGACATTCTGGCCGGGTCAGGGCCGCTGGGATTCGGTTCGCCGCGTTTGTGTGTGGAAGTGAAATCGGAAAGCGGCCCCATCGACCGCCCGACCGTGGACAAGTTACTTGGAGCGGTTTCCAAGTTCGGCGCGGACGAAGGCTTGTTTGTCTCGTGGAGCGGTTTCAAGAGCAATGTACAGAAGGAACTTGCGGCGAGTTTCTTTCGGGTGCGGCTGTGGACGCAAAAGGAATTGCTGGAACAACTCTTCGCCCACTATGACCACCTGGACGAAGATTTGAAGGCGGAGTTGCCGTTGAAGCGAATCTGGACGGTGGCCGCACAGGAAGACGAATCGCTCTGACCGCCCGTCACGCCGCTTGCTTGCTGACGCGGCAAGCGTCGCGCCGGGCTACGGCGGTGGCAACCTGACACGCCGGACAATGCTCCGGCGGCTACGGCCACAAAACGGCCTTCGCCACCAGCGCAATGCCCTCGGCGCCTTCGTTCGGCGCCGTCCTCCGTTTCCGTTCGCGTTACGCCACGGCGCCCTTCGCCCCAAAAGGCGCGGCCAAGGGCTTGCGGCTCCAGGCGGGCTGCGCAGTGCCGATCCCGAGTGCCGCTTAGCTGATAGTCGTTTGACCGAAGTTTTCCAAATTCCACCATTTGACGAGACACTACCCGCGCCCATTCGGGGGTTGCGTACCGCATGGACTAATCATTACTCTTACCCTGTCGGGCTAGGCGCAGCGAACAGGCTAAGCCGCTTTCTGGCTAGGTTTGGGCAGCTCTCGGCCCATACTTAGCGCCGCTTCTAACCACAGCCTCATGGCGGTTTCCATTTCTTTTACGGCCTCTTGCGGCGTATCGCCCACCGCACTACAGCCAGGCAAATCTGGCGCAGCGCAAATGTAGGCTTCGCTGCCTTCATCCCAAAACACTTCGAGCGGGTATTTGTGATCGTTCATCGGTCGCCTTCGTACTTATCGAGCATTTTGATTAACTGCTTGGCCTGGTATTCGGCAATCAATCCCTTACGATTCTGGAAATTCAGAATCATGGGTTCACCTACGCGTGCATAGACACGGTGCGAACCTTCGCCACCACGATTCACAAAGCCAATGAGTTCAGCCACTTTGCACGCATCATCGAAGCGGACGGCCTTGGGATGGTTACGAATCGCTTCAAGTTGCTTGTTTCGTTTGGTCATCGTCTACGCTACGCGCTTCGATAGCAGCACGACGTTGTCAGCGTCTATCCGGGTCAACAATTCCAATCGTTCACCCAGTCGCCGCCATGCTTCGGCTTGCTCGCCCTTGAGTTCTTGCCGTTGGTAAACGCGCGCCATTCTGTTTTGCTCAACATGGTTAAGGCAGCGCTCGATTACGTCCGGACGAACGCCCAACTCTCCCATGATCGTAGCGCCGGTTCGACGTAGATCGCGCGGTGTCCAGTTGCCACCCGCCAGCCGCAACGATTGGGTCGCCATGCTGCGGTGTTGCAGGGGCGTTTCTCGCTGGCGGTCGCCGATTTGCTTGGTAATGTTCTTAATGCTCACATGCGTTTCACCACCGGGTGCCGGGAACAGCCAATTCGCTGTGGCGAGCGCCTTAAGCCCCTCGAAATGGCGCAAGGCGAAGTCGGATAAGAAAACCGTGTGCGCTTTTGCATTCTTGGCATGCTCTGGCGGGATCGTCCAGGTACGGGCGCTAAAATCGACGTGTTCCCACAGCGCACGCGAGATTTCCCCGACACGGCAACAGGTAGAAAGCATGATCCAGATAGCGTGTTCGGTAGGGCGATAAAGTTTCGCGCTGGGTAGTTTATGGGCAAGCTCGCGGATTTCATCATCGCGCAACACGCGGTCGCGTTCAATCTCTTTGCCGCCGATGTCGGCTTTCTTGATACGGTGGGTTGGATCGGTCGCCACAATGCCACGAACATAGCCGAAGCCGAACATCTGCCGTAGTTCGGATAGCACCCGATTGGCAAGGCGGTTGGCACCACGGGCAAGGATGGTGTCAAGAATCCGGGTAATGTGAGCGCGGGTAATGTCCTCAGCAGGTAGCTTGCTAAGCTGCGGTAATACATCTTTGACGAAACCGCGCATGGTTTCCTTGCCGCCATCCTTGCGCCGGGTGAGTTCTAGCGCTGCCCATCGCTGATAGAGTTCGCCCACAGTTACTCGGCTCGCCTGTTGTTCGAGTTCGGCGATGTGGGCTTGCTGCTTGACTTTTGCTTCCAGCCGTCCCGCCTTACGTTCTAGGGCAGGGTCTTTGCCATCGGCCAGGATGGCGCGGGCGTCATCGCGAACTTTGCGGATTTCGCTTAGCTTTTGGCGCGGCCAAGTGCCACAAGCAATCTCGCGTACCTTGCCGCCGATTCGATAGCGCCAGGAAAACGAAACTGATGTTTTACCCCCATGCGTTACCCTGACCTCCCCGCGCAATCCGCCATCGTCGAAGATCACCTTGGTCCTT
>JAXMFZ010000054.1:0-28626 GCA_046347515.1 Gammaproteobacteria bacterium
GCACCGCTTACGGCACTGTGGTGCTGCACACCGCGCCGGAAGCGGCGGTCGGCGGACCGCTCGCGTTGGTGAAAGACGGCGATATGATCGAACTTGATGTCGCCAAGCGCCGTTTGCACCTGGACGTGTCCGACGCCGAATTGAAGCGCCGCGCGGCGCAATGGAAAGCGAAGCCGGAGCCGACCGGGCGCGGCTACGCCAAGCTCTACCATGACCATGTGATGCAGGCCGACCAGGGCTGCGATCTGGATTTTTTGGTGGGATCCAGCGGCGCGCCGGTGCCCAAGGAAAATCATTAGCGGCGGGCGCGGACAGGCCTAGCGGCGGCCGTCATGGTCGCTGGCGGTGTCTGTCATGGTGTTGCATCAACCAGATGCCGGCGAGCACCAACCCGCCGCCCAGGAACTGCACGGGCGTCAGCACTTCGCCATAGAGCAGAAATGCGGCGGCGATGCTGACCACCGGCTGGACGTTCGTCACCATCGCCGATTTCAGGGCACCGAGCCGCGCCACCGCAAGATAGTAGACCGGCAGTGACGACGTTTGCAGAATGATGACGCTCGATAGCCCGAACCACCCGATCGCACTGTGTGGCGGTTGAAAGCGACCGCTGAGCACGCTGGCCGTGATCAGGATGCAGGCGGCGACCGCGGCCATGTGAAAGGTCAGCACCAGCATGTCGATATGGCGCACTTTGCGCGCCAGCCACACCGGATTCCAGGCTGCCGCCACTGCCGCCGTGAGCGACAGCGCAATGCCGCGCCAGTCACTCGCGCCGAGCGAAACGCCGAGCATCAGCGCGATGCCGATGAAGGCGAGCGTGACCGCCAGCAGCTTGGCCAGGGATAAGCGTTCGCGCAGCACCGCAATGTGGATCAAGGCAGTGATCGGCGGAAAAGTGAAAAACAGGAGCGCCGCCAGGCCGATCGGGATGAATTCCACCGCTCCCACGTTGCCGTAATTGGTCATCGCCATCAGCGCGCCCAGCCCCAGGCAGTGCAGCCAGGTGGAAAATGGCAGGCGCAAGTGGCGCCGGGTCAGCCGGCAGAATACCAGGAGGCCGAGCGCGGCGAGGGCGGCGCGCATGGTCGCGACCGTGAGGCCGTTGGCTCCGCCCTGGTAGGCGAAACGCGCGAGCGCCACCGCCAAGCCCAAACCCGCGGCGGACAGGGCGGCGAGGAGCAGTCCCAGGCGGTCGTTGGCGTCGTGGCTGGTGCTGGCGGGCGCTGTCAACGCTGTCTTCATGCCAGAGTGCCCGCGCCCAGAATCCAGCCCTCTTCCGCCACGATGTGCGCGCGCTGCGCCGGGGTGAGGGCGGCGGGGCCGGCCATATCGACGCCGAGTAAACCCGCCGCGTCACGCTCGGCGAAACGGCGCGCGATGGTTTCGACTTGCACGGCATCCTTGACCGCGCCCGGCTTGGTCGCGGTCCGCACGATGGAGGGATAAACCTCGGCCAGTACCACGCGAGCGTCGGCGGGCGGCGCTCGTAAGCCGGTCTCATAGGGCCAGACACGAGCAGCGACGCACAATGCCGGGTCGTCGCGCAGCGCGCGCTGGATGGGGATGCCGAGCAAGGCTTGGCTGCCGACCGAACCCGGATAGGCGAGTTTCCAGCATGGCTGGGCGGTCGGGAGATAAGTGTCGCAGATTCTACGTTCGGGGAGGCTGTCGTCGTAGCGATGCGTTTTGCGTGGCGACAGCCAGCGATTGGCACGGATGGTCGGGCAGCCCCAGAACGGGAAAGTGGTGCCCGAAATGCGGCGGTTGAGTTCGGCGGCCACCTCGAAGCGATTGCTCGCGTTACTGGGCGCGTCCTGGATCAAGGCGGCGATGCCGTCCCAAGCGGCGCGCCAGGGAATACCGCTGAAGCCGGCGCGGCGGGCGAAGCCGCGTGGCTAACCGTTGGGAAAATCGAAGCCCGCCCGGATGCGGTCGCTGGAGGCACCAAGGATGTGCCGTAACGCCGCCAGGGCTTCGGCGCGCGTCGGCGGATTGGCGAGCGTGACGCGACGCAAGCCGCGTGCACTGCGGCGTAGGTGGCAATACCAGATGCTGTCTTTGCCGCGTTTGGGGCAGTCATGGGCGGACCAATCGACCATCAGATAAGCGTCGAACATCATCCGCGCTGGGTGTCCGCCGCCGCACAGGCCGCGATGTAGGCTTCGATGCGGCGGCGATAGGAAGCGGGGATGGGCGCTGCTTTGAGCCTGTCGCCGGTCGAGTCGATGAAGCATTCGACGATTTTGCCGCTGAAACTCGGCGTGGTTCCTTCGCGCAATCCATTGAATAAAAATGAGATTGTGCTGCGCCTTAGTTCCGCCACGCGTATCTCGATCGCCACTTCATCGCCGGGCCTCAGGGGTGCGGTGAAGTCGAATTCCAGGTGTACCACCGGCGCGCCCATACCCTGCCTGACCGCGAGCTGATACCAATCGATGCCGAGCACGGCGCGAAACCATTCCTCGATGGCTTCCATCGCATAATCGAGAAAGCGTACGGTATAGGCGATCAGCGCAGGATCGCCGTCGCCCCAGCGCACGCGCCGCTGATAGACAAAGGGAATCGCCACGCCGGATTCAGCCCAATCACGCATACGGGGAGCGCGCGGCTAGGTTCGTCGGTTCAATGGCGGAGCGGCGGCGTCAGGTGTCGCGGAAATCGACCGGTAATCGCTCATTAACATGTTTGCCAGTGGTGCTTATAATCTCGTTCAACCGCAAGGCGCGCGAACGTGAGGAGTGTAGCATGGTAACCGCAATTGTCCTGATGAACATCAAACGCGGGCAGGTTCCACAGGTGGCCGGGCAGCTCGCTGAAATGCCCGGCATTTCGGAGGTTTACTCGGTGGGCGGGCGCTTCGATCTGGTGGCCGTCATCCGGGTGGCGAGCAACGAGGCGATGGCCGCTTTGGTGACCGATAAGCTCGCCAAGCTGGATAGCATCATGAACACCGAAACTTTGCTTGCGTTCCAGACTTTTTCTCGCCACGATCTGGAAGCGATGTTTGCGATTGGCACCTGAAGGCTGCTAAAAGCCGACCGATTTTTTCGGCAGTGGCGCGCCGCTGGCGCGTTCACTCTTGGCGTTGGCGCGCGCTTCCTCCAATGCCATTTCCAGTTGATCCACGGTCTTCTGTAAATGCGCGATTTCTTGTTGCGAATGCAGCGCCAGTTTTTGCGTATCAGCCTCGGCTTGCGCAATCCTCACGCGCAGTTCACTGGCCACGCGCCCAGCTTCGACCCGGGCATGGCGTTCATCTTCGATTCTTTGTTGCCACTTCACCCTTTCGTTTTCTAGGAGTTGCAGCAACTGCTCGTGTTTATCGCGGTATTTGGCCGCATCGTCCTCCATCCGGTTGGCGCGGTTCTCGGTGCCGAGTTGGATCTTGGCGAGTTCTTCCAGGCGGCGATGGGTTTCGCGCACCTGGGCCTCGAGTGTGTCGCGGTGTTGCTTGGCTTGCTGATGATTATTTTTTTCGAGCTCCAGCTGTGATTTATGCTTGCTCAGTTCGTCCAGAAGCTTTTGTTGACTATGCTCGAGCGCATCGGCTTTCTGACCAAGCCCTTTGATCTGGCCCAATAAACGGTCGCGTTCCGAGCCGATGGCCTCGGCTTTGGCAACCGCAACATTGGCTTCCTGGGTCGCGTGGTTATACTCGCGCGTCAGGGTTGCCAACTGGCGCTCGATGGCGGCGAACTTATGCTTGAGCTGGACGTTCTCCTCGGTGGCGCGATTCGCGGTTTGGCTGAGTTCCTCGCGCTCTTTTTCCGCGCGGCTGGAGCGCGCCTCGTCTTTTTTCCGTGCTTGCACGTCGTCATCACGAGCACGCACGGCGTCTTTCAACCGGGTTTCAACCTGTTCGCGGCCTTGCCGGGTTTGCACATGCGCGGCTTTTTCCAATTCGTATTGTGCCTTGAGCTTACCCCATTCGTCATTGAGCTTGACGTAATCGTGGGCCAGCAAATCGTGCTTTTTGCCCAGCTCTTGAACTTGCGCGAGCAAGCGATCACGCTCGGCAGCGATGGTCTGGGCCTTGGTATTGGCGAGTTGCGCTTCGTGCTCGCTGTGCTGGATGGTCTTGGTTACCGTGGTCAGCTGTTTTTGCAGCGCTGTCGCCTGTTCACCGTGCTGCCGGTGTTCCTCGCCCAGCTTGTCCAATAACGTCGCCAGTTCTTCTTGATCGAGTTCGGCTTGGCCGATAGCCGCCAGCGCCTGTTTGCGTAGCGCTTCGATTTGCTCGGTGGTTTGCAGATGGAGCGCTTGCCATAGCCGGTCGTTGAACGATTCGAACAAATCGCGGATCTTGGCCGGGGGCGCGCCGCTGTCGCTGGTTTCGGCGAGCGCCGTATGCCGCCATTCGCGCAGCACCGCATTGATGGTGGCGGCAGCGCCGCCGCCCAGTTGCTCGCGCACCTTCAGGACGGTCGGCTGTACGCCTTCGGCTAGCAGCGTGTTGGCGGCTTGAATGATCTGTGGTTTGGTAATCGACATGGCGGCACTTCCTAATCAATCAACGCTGGTGTGCGGCGATGCCCTGGCGGCCCACCCAGTCGCGAGCGAATTGCCAAGCCACCCGGCCGCTGCGCGAACCGCGCGTTAGGGCCCATTCCAGAGCCTGCTTGCGAACCGTTTCGCACGGCTCGTTACTGGCGCCGAGTTCGCCCAGCCAATAGGCAACGATGGCGAGGTAGTCGTCCTGACTGAAAGGATGGAACGATAGCCACATGCCAAAACGTTCCGAAAGCGAGATTTTTTCCTCCACGGCTTCACCGTGATGCAGTTCGCCATCGACGATGTGGGTGGCCTGGTTTTCCGACATGAACTCGGGCAGCAGGTGGCGCCGGTTGGAGGTCGCGCACAACAACACATTGGCGGGCGCGGCGCTCACCGAGCCATCAAGAATGGCTTTGAGCGCTTTGTAACTCGGGTCATTCGCTTCGAATGACAAATCATCGCAGAAAATCAGGAAATGTTCCGGGCGACGGTCGAGCGGGGCGATGATGTCGGGATAATCGACCAAATGATCTTTATCGACCTCGATCAAGCGCAATCCTTGCGTCGAGAATTCATTGAGGAGCGCTTTGATCAGCGACGATTTGCCGGTGCCGCGCGGCCCCCACAGCAACACATGGTTGGCGGGCAGGCCAGCGAGGAACTGGCGGGTATTGCGTTCCATTTCGCTCTTTTGGCGGTCGATACGTTGTAAATCACGCAGCCTGAGCTGATGCGGATGGCGCACGGGCTCCAGGTAGCCGCGCTTGAACTGCTGGCGCCAGCGGAATGCGATGAAATGGTCCCAGTCGGTGGCGGTCACCGCCTCGGGCAACAGCGCTTCGACCCGGGCGAGCACGCGCTCGGCGCGGGCGAGAAGAGCGGGTAAGTCGGTCATTGCATGGGTCATCCATCGGCCAATGAAAGTCTGGGTGCTGATTCTAGCGTGGGTGATGCGTTTGCAATAGCGCTGGCTGGGGTCAGGCGGATTGCGGATGCTCCCGTTTCCGTAGGTCCTGGGCCGGATACGGGGGTGTTTGCTCCGGCGCCAGTGGTGGCGCGCCAAGAATGATATCCGCCGCTTTTTCGGCGAGCATGATGGTCGGCGCGTTCAAATTACCGCTGACCACCGAGGGCATGATGGAGGCATCGACGACGCGCAGGTTTTCGACGCCATGCACGCGCATATTGCCGTCGACCACCGCTAAGACGTCCTCACCCATTTTGCAGGAACAAGAGGGGTGGTAGGCGCTTTCGGCATGGGCGCGCACGAACGCGTCGATGTCAGCATCGGTTTGCACAGTGGAGCCGGGTGCGAGTTCGGCTCCGCGATAGGGATCGAACGCCGGGCGCGCGAAAATCTCGCGGGTGAGGCGCACCGCGGCGCGCATCTCGCGGCGGTCGCCCTCGGTCCGCAGGTAATTGAAAAGAATGGCTGGTGGATCGGCCGGATTGCTCGAACGCAGCGCGATATAACCGGCGCTGGTCGGCCGCATCGGCCCTACGTGGGCCTGGAAGCCGTGGGTAGATTGCGCGTGGCTGCCATCATAGTTCATCGCGATGGGCAAGAAATGATATTGCAAATCCGGTTGCTCGACGCCGGGCTGGCTTTTGATGAAGCCGCCCGCCTCGAAGTGATTGGTCGCCCCCAGGCCGCGCCGGAATAACCACCAATTCAAGCCGATCTTGAGTTGATTCCAAGGTTTCAGCGCGCTGTACAGGGTGATCGGTTGGCGGCAAGCGTGCTGGACGTAAATCTCGATGTGATCCTGCAAATTCCCGCCGACGCCAGGCAGGGGAGCGATGACCGTGATTCCGAGTTTGCGCAGCGCGTCGGCGTGGCCTATGCCCGATAACATCAGGATTTGCGGAGAATTGATGGCGCCTGCGCTGAGGATCACTTCGCGCTCGGCGCGCACTTGCTTGAGTAACCCTCCCGCTCGGTATTCTACGCCGACCGCGCGCTTGCCCTCGAACAAGATACGAGTGGTGAGCGCCTTGACCACGACCTTCAGATTGGGCCGGCGCATGGCCGGGTGGAGATAGGCGCGCGCCGCGCTCCAGCGCCGTCCACGGTGGGTGGTCATGGCCATCGGTCCAAACCCTTCTTGCTGGGTGCCGTTCATGTCCTCGGTATAGGAGTAACCAGCCTGCATGGCGGCTTGAATGAACGCCGCATAGAGCGGATTGGCCATGCGCCCGCTGCTGACGTGCAATGGGCCGGCGTCGCCGTGATACGGGTCGGCGCCTTTGGCGCGCGACTCAGCCTTCTTGAAATACGGCAGGCAATGCGCGTAAGACCAATGGCTCAAGCCGCGCGCCTGCGCCCAACGGTCGTAGTCTAGAGGGTGGCCGCGGATATAGACCATGCCGTTGATCGATGACGACCCGCCCAGTACCCGCCCGCGCGGGCAGTACATGCGACGATTGTCCAGGTAAGGTTCCGGCTCGGTGTGGTAATGCCAGTTGTAGGTGGCGTTGGCGAGCGGATAGGCGAGCGCAGCGGGCATGTGAATGCGCCAATCCCAGGCATGGTCCCAGGGGCCGGCTTCGAGCACCAGCACTCGGTTGCTGGGCGCTGCCGACAACCGGTTGGCGAGCACGCAGCCGGCGGAACCCGCGCCGATGATGATGTAATTGAAGCTATCTCGATCCATGCAGACGTTCCTAAAATTTTAGTCTAGCATGTTCAAACGAACGATCCATTGGGAAAACCTGCCGATCGCCCCAAGCCACTCTCGAGGAGGCCGTTATGAATATTCGCGCGCTGCGCTGCGCTTTGCTGTCTTGTGTTGCCTTGCTGACTTTGACCGGCGCGGCTCATGCCGCCGATCCCGCATCCTGCAAGGTCGTGCGCTTTTCCGACGTCGGCTGGACCGATATCACCGCCACCACGGCGGCGACTTCGCTCGTGCTCGAAGGTCTCGGCTACGAGCCGCAGACCCAAGTGTTATCGGTGCCGGTGACCTATGCCAGCATGAAGAACAAGGATATCGATGTATTCCTCGGCAATTGGATGCCGACCATGGAAGCCGATCTCAAACCCTTCAAGGATGACGGATCCGTCGAAGTGGTGCGCGCGAACCTGGAAGGCGCCAAATACACCCTGGCGGTGCCGAAATACGTCGCCGGCCGGCGGCCTCAAGAATTTCGCCGACATCGCCAAGTTCAAGGATAAGCTCGGCAATAAGATTTACGGTATCGAGCCCGGGAACGACGGCAATCGGTTGATCCTCAAGATGATCGCGGACAACGCTTTCGGCTTAAAGGGTTTTGATCTGGTGGAATCGAGCGAGGCCGGTATGTTGGCGCAGGTCATGCGCAGCGTCCCCAGCCAGGATTGGGTGGTATTCTTGGGTTGGGAACCGCATCCGATGAACACCAATATCGACATGGTCTACCTCAGCGGTGGAGATGATGTCTTCGGACCTAACTTCGGCGGCGCCACCGTCTATACCAACGTGCGGGGCGGTTTTGGGAAAGATTGCCCCAATGTCGGAAATCTGCTGACCAATCTAGTGTTTACATTGAAAATGGAAAACGAGATCATGGGCGGCATCTTGAATGACAGCAAAGACCCCAAAGACGCCGCCAAAGCCTGGCTGATGAAAAATCCCGCGGCGCTGGATGGCTGGTTGAAGGGGGTGAGGACATTGGACGGCGGCGACGGATTGCCCGCGGTCAAGAAACACCTGGGAATCTGATCGCCGTAATCTCTTTGACTCGACCAGCATCAGGCGGGCGTGGTTATGGACTGGTTCGCATGGTTTACCGAATACAAGATCCCCGTCGGTAAGTGGATCAAGGGATTTGTCGATCTGCTCAATGCCCATGCCGCCGGGTTTTTCAACGCGCTGTCGAAGAGCCTGGGGTTTATGATCCAGAGCCTGATCGACATTCTGCAGTGGTTTTCGCCGGTGGTGTTGGCGGTACTGATCGCGGCGCTCGGTTATTGGCTACACCGATCATGGAGGCTCGCGCTCGGCATCTTGCTGCCGCTTTTGCTGATCATCAACCTCGGCTATTGGAAAGAAACTACCGAGACCCTCGCGCTGGTGATTTACGCGACGCTGATCTGCCTCGCGCTCGGCGTGCCGATCGGCATCGCCGCGGCGCATCGACCCTGGCTATTCGCCGCGCTGCGCCCGGTGCTGGATCTGATGCAGACTATCCCGACCTTTGTCTACCTCATCCCCACCTTGATCTTGTTCGGCCTCGGCGTGGTGCCGGGCTTGATCTCGACGGTCATTTTCGCCATCCCCGCGCCGATCCGGCTTACCCATCTCGGCATTTCCTCGGTGCCCAAGCCGCTTCTGGAAGCGGGCGCGGCGTTTGGCGCGACCTCAACACAATTGCTATGGAAGATCGAACTGCCGCACGCGCTGCCTACCATCATGGAAGGTTTGACCCAGACCATCATGCTGTCATTGTCGATGGTAGTGATCGCTGCGCTGGTAGGCGCCAATGGCCTGGGCAAGCCGGTGGTGCGCGCGCTCAATACCGTCAATATCGCCCAAGGTTTCGAGGCTGGGCTCGCCATCGTCATCCTCGCCATCGTGCTGGATCGCATGTGCAAGCAGCACAGCGCCAAGGCTCATTGAGGGTGTGCGATGATCGCCGTTGAACTTCGCGATGTCGACATCATATTCGGTGATCGCCCGCAGGTAGCGCTCGCCCTTCTGGATCGCGGCGAAGAGCGGCAGGCCATCCATGACCAAACCGGCCAAGTGATCGGGGTGGCCGGTGCTTCCATCGTTGTGGAGAAAGGTGAAATCTGCGTACTGATGGGGTTATCGGGTTCCGGTAAATCGACGTTGATGCGCTGTGTGAACGGCCTCAACAAAGCCACCCGCGGTAAAGTGCTGGTCGACGACGGGGGGCGTATGGTCGAAGTCGGCAGTTGCGATGCCAAAGCCCTGCGCCGTTTGCGCACGAATCGTGTGGCGATGGTGTTCCAGCAGTTTGCACTGCTGCCGTGGCGCACGGTAGCCGGCAATGTCGCGCTCGGTCTGGAATTGCGCGGCACACCCAAAGTCGAGCGCGAGCGCATTGTTGCGGAAAAGCTCGAATTGGTCGGATTGTCGCAATGGAAAGATAAATTCGCCCATGAATTGTCGGGCGGTATGCAGCAGCGCGTGGGGCTGGCGCGGGCGTTTGCCACCGACGCCGATATCCTACTGATGGATGAGCCCTTTTCCGCGCTCGATCCGCTGATCCGCACGCGCTTGCAGGACGAGCTCCTGGAACTGCAACGCAAGCTGCACAAAACCATCATCTTCGTCAGCCACGATCTGGACGAAGCGCTCAAGCTGGGCACCCATATCGCCATCATGGAAAGCGGGCGCATCGTGCAGTATGGCGAGCCGGAGGAAATCGTACTCAATCCTGCCAATGACTACGTCGCTGATTTCGTCGCCCACATGAATCCTCTCAATGTGCTGCGCGGGGTGTCGCTGATGACGGCCGCCGCCAATTTGCGCAGCGATCAAGGCGAAGTCTTGCTGGATGGCGAGGGCAGGGTAAGGCTCATCCTCGACACCGACGGCTGTCCGGCGCGGGTCACTTTGGATGGTCATCCGGGTACGCTCGTGAACTACCAAGAGTCGCATGGATTGCCAGTGCTGGACCGCTCGGCGGTCATCGTTGCGCCGGTACGCCTCACCATGCGCGCCGCCATCGAACTGCGCCAGGCCACCGGTCATCCGGTCGCGCTGGTGGAGGAAGGGCGTTTGGTCGGAATTTGCGGCGACGAGGAAATCTACCGCGGCCTGCTGCGCCAAATCCGGCATAGCGCATGATGCCGCGGGCCGGCGATTTCCCCCGTCTATTTCGCCGCTTCCCGTAACGCCGCGGTCACCTGCGCGTGTTCCTGTAGCAAGGCCGGCGGCAAGCGGTCACCATAGCCCATGAGATAGCCGCGAACCTCCGCCATTTCCTCCAGCCATGGGATGGGGTCGACGCGGAGAATACTCGCCAGCCGCTCGGGATCGAAACACAGGCCGGCGGTATCGAGGTGCGCAACGCCTGGTATGTTGCCGATTGGGGTCGACACCGCACCCGCTTTGCCTTCGCAGCGTTCCAGGATCCATTTCAGCACTCTGAGGTTTTCGCCGTAGCCCGGCCATAGGAATCGCCCTTCCTGGTCTTGGCGGAACCAGTTGACGTGGAATATGGCCGGTAAGCGCGATGAGCGTTCGGCGAAACCCAGCCAATGGCTCCAATAGTCGGCGAAGTTATAGCCGCAGAACGGCTGCATCGCCATCGGGTCGCGCCGCACGCGGCCAACCGCGCCGGTGGCCGCGGCGGTGGTTTCGGAGGCGAGCGCGGCGCCTAGCAACACGCCGTGGCGCCAGTTCTCGGCTTCCAGTACCAGCGGCATGAGGTGGGCGCGCCGTCCGCCGAACATGATCGCGCTGATGGGCACGCCTTGCGGTTGATCCGCTTGCGGCGAGTAACTCGGGCACTGGCGCGCGGCGACCGTGAAGCGCGCGTTGGGGTGGGCGGCGAGCCCTTGGCCGGGGATGTAAGCTTCGCCGCGCCAGTCGTGTGTCGGCGTTTCGTCCGATTTGCCTTCCCACCAGGGCTCGTTGCCCGCGGTCACCGCGACATTGGTGAAGATCGCATCGTGGCTCAGCATCGCCAGCGCGTTCGGATTGGTTTTCGCGCTGGTGCCGGGCGCGACGCCGAAATAACCGGATTCCGGGTTGATCGCCCACAGCCTGCCGTCGGCGCCGAGGTGCATCCAAGCGATGTCGTCCCCCACCGTCCATATTTTATAACCCGGCATCGATGGCGGCGGGATCAACATGGCGAGATTGGTCTTGCCGCAGGCCGAGGGAAACGCGGCGGCGATGTAGCGGACCTCGCCTTCGGGATTCTCCACGCCGACGATTAGCATGTGTTCGGCGAGCCAGCCCTCGGCGCGCGCTTGCCAACTGGCGATCCGGAGTGCGTGGCATTTCTTGCCGAGCAACGCGTTGCCGCCATAGCCGGAGCCGATGCTTTTGATCGTCAGTTCTTCCGGAAAGTGCATGATGAAGCGGCGCTCGGGATCGAGGTCGCCGAGTGAATGTAGGCCTTTGACGAAAGTGTTCTCGCGTTCGATGCGCCGCAGCGCGTCGGCGCCCATGCGCGTCATCAAGCGCATGCTCGCCGCGACATAAGCGCTATCGGTGATTTCCACGCCGCAGCGCGCCCAAGGTGAGTCCAAGGGGCCCATGCAGTAGGGCACGACATACAAGGTACGGCCGCGCATCGCGCCGGCGAACAAGGCATTGAGCTTGGCATGGGCGACGGCCGGATCCATCCAGTTATTGTTGGGGCCGGCATCGCCGCGCGCGCGCGTGCAAACAAAGGTCAGTTGCTCGGTGCGCGCGACATCGCTGGGGTGTGAGCGGTGCAGGTAACAGCCGGGATACGTGGTGGGATTGAGCGCCAAGAGCGTGCCTTGCGCTAGCATCTCATTGATCAGAAGGCGATATTCTTGCTCCGAGCCGTCGCACCAATGGACGCGTTCGGGTTGGGTAGTGCGGGCCACGGTTTCCACCCAATCGCACAACACCTGATGGCTAGTCATGGTGGGCAAAGCCTCGACATCGTGACTACGGGAATGCCGCCCAGGGAATGAAGAGTCCATCTGGGCGGCGGGCATGGCGGGATTACTTCTTTTCGGGAATGGTCAACGCCAGGAATAATGCCCCGGCGTCGCGCTCGACCAGGATGGGCAACGGTTTGCCGGTGGGCAGTTCATTGACTAGCTTGTTGAATTGTTCGACGCTCACGACGTCTTGGTTATTCAAGCGGACAATCACGTCGCCTTTCTGGATACCGGCGGCGGCGGCCGCGCCATCGCCGACTTCTTCCACCAGAACGCCCTTGGTATCGTTTTTCTTGTCGGCTGGGAGTTCGCCTACCTTGAGCTGCAACCGATTCGGCGCCGGCGGTTCGGCCGCCGCGCGCGCCTGTTTGGGATTGTCGGGTAGTTCTTCGATGGTAATGGTGAACGTCTGTTCCTTACCATCGCGGACTACGTTGACGTCGGCTTTGTTGCCTGGGCGGAGACGGCCCACGAGCGGGGGCAGTTCACCCGATGATACGATCGCCTGACCATTGAACGCCACGATGATATCGCCTGCTTTCAAGCCGGCCTTCTGCGCCGGGCTGTCGGCCATCACCTGGCCGACCAGCGCGCCGCGCGGCTTATCGAGGCCGAACGATTTGGCGAGGTCGGCGGTAACTTCCTGGATCAACACCCCAAGCCAGCCGCGCGCGACTTTGCCCGTCGCTTTGATCTGGTCGGCGACGTCGATGGCGACATCGATGGGAATGGCGAAGGAAACGCCCTGATAGCCGCCGGTACGGCTGTAAATCTGCGAGTTGATGCCGATCACTTCGCCGTTCAGGTTGAACAACGGGCCGCCGGAATTACCCGGATTGACCGCCGCATCGGTCTGGATGAAAGGCACATAATTGCCGCTCGGCAAGTTGCGGCCCAAGCCGCTGATGATGCCCTGGGTGGCGGTGTGATCGAACCCAAACGGCGAGCCGATCGCCAGTACCCATTGGCCGACTTTCAACTGGTGCGGATCGCCGATTTTGACCGTGGGCAGATTGCGGCTTTCGACTTTCAGGAGTGCGATGTCGGTGCGCGGGTCGGAGCCGACGACTTTGGCCGGAAGTTCGGTGCGATCGTTGAGGCCGACCACGATGTTGTCGTTGTCCTCGACCACATGCGCATTGGTGAGAACGTAACCGTCATCGGAGATGATGAACCCGGAGCCAACCGAGGCCAGCGGCGGGTTGTCGCGTGGCTTGGGTTGTTCGTCTTCGAAGAAGCGTTTGAAATAGTCGTAGAAAGGACTGTCTTCGGGAATCGGCAACGATTCCGGGCCTTTCAGTACGCGCTCGCCGGAGGCGTTGATGCTGACGACGGCCGCGCTATTCTGGGAAATCAATTGAGTAAAATCCGGATAGTCGGCGGCGCTAGCCAACGTCGCAACAGACCAAAGCCAAACCCCTAAGGCCGTTGCCCGGAACAACGAAGAATTCATTGACATCTCCTATGGCGGAAGAATCGAACGGCGGTTCTGAAAAAAGTACTGGTACACCATTGTACTATGTTCTCGAAACAGCGCGCTGTCAGCAATGGCGCGCGGCTGATCTCCGTGAGGCGGCTTGACTCCCTCTGACCGGTAAGCCGGTGTGAGGTTCGACTGGCGCGCAGCGTCAACGTTCGATGCTATAGAGAACGTCGGCGCTGGATTGCTTGCCGCTGGAGGCAGCTTCGAAATTCAAATGTTTGCCGAAGCGGTAGCGCAGCTTGAAGGTATTGACGGCATCGAACAGGCCGATGCCGTAGCTCACGTAGAGGTCCGGCGACAGGTACTTGCCGAATGCCACCGAAGCATCGGCACCGCCGGCGCCGGTGTTGACCGCCAGGTCGTCCAAGCCGAGGGCGTTTGCCACTCCCTCGCTCAGCCGGTCACCGCCGCCGAGCGCGCTCGCGGCCTGGAGCAGCAGGGCATTCTCCGAACCGGACAGCGCGCTCGGCGCGCGCCCTAGAACCAAATAAGAAAGGACGCTGGTGTCGGCCATCGCCGGTTGCGAGAACAATTGTAATTGTGGATTCTTCAAGGAGCCGCGCACCTGCGCGCCGGCGGTGACGTCGTTGAATTTGCGCGATACTCGTAAATCCAGGCCGGGGTTATCGATAGGGCCGCCACTGAACAGCAAGCGCCCGCGCTCGATGGTCAGGAACTGGCCATAAATCTTGTAATCCCCCGCCACGACTTCGACTTGGCCATTGCCGCGCGGAGCGAGTCGCGGGGTCTGTTCGACCAACACCGCACCGCGGAGTTTGCCTTTGAAACCGCGGGTCTCGATCCGTACATCCTCGCCCAGGGAAATGCGCACCTTGGCGTCGATGGCCAAGGCGGTCGCTTTGGCGGTTTTGCCGCTGGCGCCATCGACGATCACCACATCGGAAGAGGGTTCCACGCGCCCGCCGGCGGCGCCGCCGGCGGGCTTGATGAACGCTTTGGGGACATCCACCTCGCCTTCCAAGCGCGCTTTGCCCTGCGCCAGCGACAGATGAAGATCGGTGCCGATGACTGCCTGCAGTTGCGCGGTATTGGCCGCCTGAAAGTCTTTGCCACGGAGGGCGAGGTCGAGCTGATTACGGGTGGGATCCCATTGCCCGGTAAGGGTAAGCGCGCCATTGCCCGAGCGCGCAGAGCCGTCGAAACGGAGAATGCCTTTGCCCGCGCCGGTCGCGCGCAACTGGATCGCCTTGAGCTGCATGCCGAGTCGCGGGATTTCAGCGGCCCCACCGCTTAGATCGGCATTGCCGCTCAGGCTGAGCGCGGCGGGTGAGCCGCTGATGTCGAGGTCGGCCCTGAGGTGGCCCGCGACGCCTTGCGCCTGTGGTGCAAACATCGACACCCATTTGAGATCGCCGATGTCGGCTTTGAGGTTGCCGTTGATCAGCGGCTCTTTGAGAAAATCCTTGATCTGGGCGGAACCCGCGAGCTGGCCTATGTTGCCAAGATCGAGCTTGAAGTCGGCGCGTAAATCACGCCCGGACGCCTCGGCGTGCAAGTTACCAGCCCGTAGATCGATTTCCGCCGGCAGGCCTTGATTGGAAAAGCGTACTTTGCCAGGACTGATTTTGGCATCCAGGGCGCCCTGCACAGTGCCGTCCGGGGCCAGCGTGCCGCTGGCTTGGCCGTTCACGCTGTTGGCGAGGCTGAACTGGGCTGGCAGCCATTGGCGAAAGCGCGCGGTATCGAGTTGGGTGAGCGCCAGCTTGGCGCTCCCGCCCTGCCCGGCGCGCCATTGGCCTTGCGCGCAAATCTGGCTGGGTTTGCTGGCGATGCAAGCGTTCTCGGCACGCGCTTCGCGCGCAGAGACGGTGAGCGCCATCGGTTTTTCCAGTACCCAATCGCCCGCTTGGGTAGCGCGCGCGCTGAAGCGGTTGAGCCGCCCGCGCCAGGTATTGTCCGATTCCAGCGCGCCGCTCAATGCCAAATCGATCTTGCCCAGGGCGCCGCCGAGCGCAGCAGTGGCCGTGTGCTGGCGCGGGGTGCCGGCGGCTTGGATCGACATACTATTCCAGTCTTGGCCGCCGATGCGCAAATCGCTACCATCGACACGGATGCGCGAGGTTGTTTCACCGCTCACATCGACGTTGGCATCGGCCTGCAACTTAGCGATCGCAGTCGCGCCGATGGCGAATTGAGAGGCTGCGAGCTTGAGGTCGGCGCGCGGTTGGTTGCGGCTGCCGGCGAGTGAGCCAGAGCCGTTCAACGAGCCGCGCGCGTTGGGCAGCAGGCCCTTCAGGTTGGGCACTTCGAGTTGCCAGGTGAGCGCCCAAACTCCATCCAGTTTGCCATTGGCTTGCAAGTACGCTTTGCCGGCGCTGATTCTCAGCTTGTCGATGCTGATCTCGCGATTGGCGAGCGCCACCTCGCCCTGCCCTTGGATGGCCTGGCCGCTCAACGTGCCCGACAGCTGTTCCAGTTTGATCGAGGCTTGCAAAGCGCCTTGGTCCAGTTTGCCCTGGCTGCTGAGCTTAACCGCGATTTTGCCGGATAGATCGCGCCACTGTGCGGCGGGATCGAGATCGGCGCCGCTCAGTTCGGCCTGCCAAGCGAGATTCGGTGGCAAGCTCAGTTTGGCGTTAGCGCGTACCTGGCCTTTGAGGATGTCGCCCTCCAGGCGTAGCGATTCGATCGCCTGGCGATTGCCGCGCCCCTGCAAACGCCAATCGCCGGAGGGCAGATTGGCGCCTTGCACGGCGGTGTCAAGGGTAAATCCAAAATCGCGTAAATTGCCGTTAGCATTGAATTTTCCGCGTGGACTTCGACTTGGGGAGCGCCGCTCAAGGGCCAGGCCATGCCCTGCCACTCGCCAGCGATGTCGAAGCCGAGGTCGGCCAGGTCGAGTTTGCCTTGAGCGCGCACGTAGCGTTTGCTGGCCGCTGCGCAGCGCCAATTCGGACAGACGAATTGTTGTCACCGCCGTCGGCCAGGCGACGGCGGCGAAACCTCGCCAAGTTGTGGTCCGGCGAGTTGCGCCTCGAGGCGGGCGCGAAAGTCTTGGCGCTTGCCGCTCACCGTCAGTTCGCCGCGCGGACTCTGAATTTGGGCGGCGCCCACCAGCGGCCAAGCGAGGTCTTGCCAGTTGGCTTTGAGGTCGCCGGACTGGGTGGCGAACTCCACCGCGCCGGTCAATGTTAGCCGACGATTGCCGGTGGGCGCTTGCAGGTCGAGGTGCTCGATGCGGATGGATTGTTGCGCGCCGCTCCCGGCGAGACTCACGTTGAACGTTCCGAACTCATCTCCCGCAACGGTGCCGTCCAAGGCAATATGGTAGTCCTGTAGTGTGCCATTCACGGCGAGCTTGCCGTTGGCGCTGCGGATGCGCGGATTGGCCGCGCCCAGCGGCCAGCCGAGATCACGCCATTCGCCGTTGGCGGATACGGTCTGGTTGGGGATGTCGATGTCCGCCACCGTGTCTAGGGAGAGTGTGCTCTTACTGGCGCGCACCTGCAGTTTGCGGATCTTGAGCGCCGTCAAACTGGCGCTCATATCGAGCTCGGCGCGCACCGGCCCTAGCTGTGGAACTTCCGCATCCACTGCGCCGCCCGCTTGCAGCGAGCCTGCGTCGCCGCGCAAGTCAAGCGTGGCGTGCAGCGGCGTGCCGGCAAGATCGGGGGTGAAGCGCCCGAGGTCGGTGATATTGACTTCCAACGCGCTGCTCCAAGTCGGATGGTTCAGCACCGAGCGCACCGTGGCGTTGACCTTGGCGCTGAGCGGCCCCTGTAGGTCATGGTTGAGCACAAGTTGCCCGCCTAGCTCCCCAGCCAGCTTGCCGTGGCCGACGATCTCGCCCAGTCGCGGGTGCTGCACGTGCCAGTCTAGCTCGAGGGCGAGGGGATAAGCGCCGCGTGGCGTGAGCACACCCTTGGCCTGGAGTTGGGCTTGCGGCAGCTGGAGCGCAAGGGCCTGAATTTCCACGGCATGCGCCGGCGTACTGTGCGCCCGGAGCTGGATGCGGTCCAATGCGATCGCTTGGGCCGGCGGATTAGGGATGATGGCGATATTTTCCAGGTCCAGGGCGTCGATAGCCAGTTCGAGGGGCAATTCAAGCTCGGGAAGAACCCACGGCTGCTCGGGCTGAGTAGGCGGAGAAGCTGCCGGAAAATGCACCCTGATGCCCGCGCTGCGCAATGTCTGGACATGCACTTTGCGCTGCAATAACGCCTGGGGCAGCCAGCGCAGCTCGGCATGATCGACTTCCACCTGCAGTTCGCCGTCACCATATCGCAGTCCCTCGACCAGCAACGGCCCTAGCAAACGGCCCTGGATGCGTTGATAGCTCAGTTGTCCTGGCAGCAGGCGCTGGGCGGTGGCCAGCATGGCATTCAGCCCAGCCTGGGTCGAAACGAGGAAGGCCGTGGCGCCAATGAGCGCCAGGGTAACGATCAGTACGATGCGCGCAAAAGCTCGCAGCGCCGCCATTACAGATCGGGGCCGATGCTGAGATGGAGGCGGAAGGCATCGCCCGGCCGTTCCAGTCCATGGGCGAAGTCCATGCGCAGCGGACCGACCGGCGAGCGCCAGCGCACGCCCAGGCCGAGGCCGGTTCTGAACTCTGGCGCCGCGTCGTTGAACGCGTCGCCGCTATCCACGAACGCCGCGATACTCCAATTCTCGCGAATCTCATGTTCGAATTCGACGCTGCCGACCAGCAAGCGCTTGCCGCCGATGACATCGCCATCGGCGTCGCGCGGGCCGATGACGTTCAAGGCGTAACCGCGCACGCTGTTGTCGCCGCCTGCGAAAAACCGCAGAGTCGCGGGCAATTGGTCGAAATCGCTGTCCTTGATCAAAGTGGAGCCGGCGTCGCCGCGCATGATCAGGCGATTCTTGGGATTCAGCGTCTTGATCCATTTCGCCCGCAGCGCGGCTTGGGCAAAACTGATATCGGACAGCAGAAACGCGCCCGCCCCACGCAGTTCGATGCCGAGCCGCGTGCCGTTGGTGGTGTGGGTGCGGTCGTCGGCTTGCACCCAAGTCCACCCCGCGCCGCCGATCAGTAGCGAGGTGGTCCGGCGTTCGCCGCTGAATTTGAAAGCTTCCCATTGATAATCGAGCGACAGCCGCGACTGCCAGGGCTCGCGTTCGCGTTGCAATACCGCGCCCAGGGTAGCGGTCTGCGAATCGACCACGGTGGATTTCTCGGCGCTCAGGCTGGAGCGTAGATTGAGCGAATCGGAGCGTGGATTCTGGCCGGGGATCGTGTATTGGCCGGCGACGCCGTAGCGGCGCTGCGAGGCCAGCACTTCCGCTTCGTAGCGATGACCCCAGCGGTTGACCCAGCGCTGTTCCAGTCGCAGGCGACCGCGCACCCCGGTATCCGTTCCGTAACCCAAACCGCCGCTGTATTTGCGTTGGTTGCGGGCGCTCAATTTGATGTCGACCGGCACGCTCCCCTTCTCGGCCCGATCCGGACTCGCGTCTAGTACCACTTCATCGAAGTAATCGCTGGCGATGAGGCTGCTCTGTAGCTTCAACAAATCGGCGGCTGCGTAGGGATCGCCGGTCTTGATATCGAGATAGCGTTGGAGGAACTCGGGCGCCAGGGTTTTTTGCTCAAAGCGAATAGGGCCGTAACGGTAACGCGCGCCGGTGTCCAGGTGTAAAGCCACGTTGGCGCGATAGTGGGCGAGGTCGATCTGGATCTGGTTCTCGCTGAGCCGGGCATCGAAATAACCGCGTTCGGTGGCGATGTTTTGCAAGTCTTGTTTGATTTTCTCATAGCGTTGGTGCTGCAACCGGTGCCCGACGGCAAGAGGGAGATCGGCCAGCAGTTTGCGGAACGCGGGATCGTCTGCGCCCGCGCCCAGCACCCGTACGTCGAGTTTGGCGATCGGGATCGGCGGCCCGGGTTCGATGCGGTACTCAGCCTGCCAGCCGTTGCGGGTGCGCGTCAAACGCGAGTCGATGCGCGGGCGATAATAGCCAAAGGGCTGCAAGGCATTCTGGATATCTTGCAGCGCTGCCTGATGTAGCCAGCGGATGCGCGCTTCGCCCGGCGGCGGTTCACGGCTTTCCGCGACGCGCTGGATCTGCAGGAAAGCGTCGACGTTGTCCCCGATCGCGCCGGTGACTCCATCAACGACTACCGTGAGCGTTTCCTGCGCCGCGCCGGTGTTGATAGCCAGCACCGCCAGTAACGCGGCGGCGACCAGAACGGATCCGCGCCTATGGCCGTTCGGTAAGCGTCTGCTCAGCATGGGCATAAACTATGGTAGCAAGGTTGGGCGCGACGATGAAAGCTTTTGCTGGTTTGCTCAAGATGCGCGGAACCATGCGCGGCCTCGATGGATCGAAGCACGTGGATAAGCGCGATTGGATCGCGGTCAGTTTACAAATATTCACTGCCGGTACCCAGGCAAGAAGGAGGGAATCCGTGGTAATCTTGATCTATTTCCATCATTGTACGGTTAAGGCTGAGGCACCTATAATCAGTCACGCAGCCATGCATTAAGATCAAACGCCATCGCACGGTTTGCTACGATTAGATAACGGATCATGGCCCGCAAACATTCCCATAAAGCCTCCCGTATCGCCCCCTCCCAGTTTCGTGGCCGCCGCGCGCGGGGCGAATACTCCAAGGGTGGCGCCGATTCATCGAAATCGGGCGTCTTCCGGGCGATTGTTCGGGTGATCGGCTTCCTGATGGTGGGCGCGCTCGGTTTAGGCGCGTTGGCATTGGGTGTATACGCTGTGGATCTAGACCAGACCATTCGCGCCAAGTTCGAGGGCAAGCGCTGGGCATTGCCCGCGCGCATTTATGCCCGACCCCTGGAGTTATTCACCGGTATGGAACTCAGCGCGGATCAGTTCGGCGGTGAACTAGGATTGCTTCCTTATCATGCCGATGCAGCGCTCGAAAGGCCAGGTTCTTACGTTCGGAACGACACCGGTTTCGACCTCTATACCCGGTCATTCGCATTCTGGGACGGCACCGAAGCCTCGCGTAAGCTGCGGGTGGCGTTCAGCGACAACAAAGTCGCGCAGTTCGTGAGCCTCGACGGCAAACCGCCGCCGCCGATTTTGCGCATGGAGCCGATCGAGATCGCTGGCATCTACCCATCCGACGGCGAAGATCGGGTATTGGTGAAGCGCAAAGATCTGCCCCAGGTATTGATCGACACGCTGGTGGCGGTCGAGGACCGGGCGTTTTTCGAACACAATGGCGTTCACGTCAAAGGTATCGTGCGCGCCATGCTAGCCAATCTACGCGCCGGCAAGATGGTGCAAGGCGGAAGCACGCTGACCCAGCAATTAGTGAAAAACTTTTTTCTCAGCAACGAGCGCACGCTCAAGCGCAAGCTCAACGAAATGCTGATGGCGCTCGTCATCGAATGGCGCTACAACAAAGACGATATCCTGGAAGCCTATGCCAACGAGATTTACCTCGGCCAGGATGGCGGCAGGGCAATCCATGGCTTCGGTTTGGCGAGCCGGTTTTTCTTCGACCGCACCCTGTCGGAACTGGATTTGCATCATATCGCGCTGCTCATCGGGCTGATTCAAGGCCCGTCCCACTTCGATCCGCGGCGTTACCCGGAGCGCGCCCAGCAACGGCGCGCGGTCGTGCTCGATATCATGCGCGAGCAAGGTTTGATCAGCGCCGCCGACGCCGACATCGCCAATCAAATGCCGTTGGATGTCGTGCCCATCGAGCAGCGCGCCAACAGTCCTTATCCCGCTTTTCTTGATCTCGTGCGCCGCCAGCTCAGGGAAAACTACCGCGAGGAAGACCTGACCTCAGAGGGGCTCAAGGTATTCACTACCCTGGACCCGCGGGTGCAGGCGGTAGCCGAGGATGCGCTAATCAAGACACTGCCAAAACTGGAAAAGCAGGCGCGGTTGCGCGCGGGATTGCTGCAGGGGGCAGCGGTGGTGGCCGATACGCAAACCGGTGAAGTGCGCGCTTTGGTGGGCGGGCGCGATGTGCGGCTGGCAGGGTTTAATCGCGCGCTGGACGCTAAACGCCCGGCGGGGTCATTACTGAAACCGGCGGTGTATCTAACCGCGCTCGAAGACCCCGGCGCTTATACTCTGGCGACCATGCTGGACGACGGCACACCCGTAGTGTACAGACCGAGCAATGGTAAATCTTGGTCACCACAGAACTATGATAAGCAGTATCATGGGCGGGTGATGCTCGATGACGCGCTGGCGAATTCTTACAATATCGCGACCGCGCGCCTGGGCTTGGACTTGGACGTGTTGAATGTCGTCAAGACCCTGCAGCGCATAGGCTTGCAGCGTGATCTTCAACCTTACCCTTCGATTTTGCTGGGTGCCGTGGATATGGCGCCGGTCGAGGTGGCGCAGATGTACGCGACGTTCGCGAGCGGGGGTTATCGGATGCCGCTGCGCACTATCCGCGAGGTGACCGCGGCCAATGGCAAGCCGCTGCCCCGGCTTTATGAACTACGCCTGGAGAAAGCGATTGAGCCCGGGCCGGCGTATTTGATCACCAGCGCCCTGCAGAGGGTCGTCCAGGATGGCACGGCCGCCTTGGCCAATAAATTTCTGCCGAAGGAATTAGGGCTTGCCGGCAAGACCGGCACCACGGATGATTTGCGCGATAGCTGGTTTGCCGGATTCAGTGGCAATGTGCTGAGTGTCGCCTGGGTGGGGCGTGATGACAATCAGCCGATCCGCTTGAGCGGCGCCAAGGGCGCGTTGCCGCTATGGATAGAGTTGATGAAGGATTTGCCCCTGACCCCGGTCGATGGCAATCCCCCGGCCGACATCGAAATGGTTTTGATCGATCCGCGCAGCGGCCAGCGCGCCAATCGTGGTTGTAGTGGCGCTCGTTCGCTGCCGTTTTTGGCGGGGTCTGCGCCGCAATCATACGCCGCTTGTGGGTCTTCCTACATCAGTCGGCGCGACTACGGCAGAAGCGGCGATGATGTGGAAGACACCGAGTCCGTGGGAGCCATATTTAAAAGGTTACTGGAATGATGACTGCGATACGCTTTGGCATGATTTTGGTCGGTACTTCGTGGTTGCTGGTGGGCTGTGTAGCGCCCAATCCCTATTATGGCGGGCCCGCGCCCGTGGTCGATCGTTCGACCCTGAGGCAGCCGCCCGCGCACCGGCCGAGTGTGCCTAATCCTGCCATCGAGGTCAATCCACTGGATCGTCCGGCGCCGATCGTGCCGCAAGTCGATGAAGCACGGGCGCCGGTCAAGCCGAAGAAGCCGAAGCCAGCGCCGTCGGTCGCCGAAGCCCCGTCCACTGAATCCCCGGGCAATGGCGCGACCAATGGTTCTGGTGATACCGCCGAAACCGACAAGAGCCCTAACAACGGCAAGCAAAGCAATCAAGCAGTCGTCGCTTTACTCGACAATGCCGCCGATTCGGTCAGCAGCGGTAACCTCGACAAAGCCGCGTCGTCATTGGAGCGGGCGCTGCAGATCGAACCGCGCAACGCCGGCATCTGGCACGATCTTGGGCAGATCCGCTTGCACCAACGCCAATACGCGCAGGCGGAATCGATGGCCTCGAAGTCCAACAGCCTGGCCGGTAACAGCCGCTCGCTCAAGGCGCGCAACTGGCATTTGATTGCGTATGCGCGCAAGGCCGCCGGCAATACGGCGGGCGCCGACGAGGCGGAGGCGCAAGCCGCGCTGTTGGAGCGGCGCTGATGGGGCGCCAAGCCAATGAGAGATTCCGGCATCGCGAGTGAATGTCGTTGAGGCGCTGGGGCGGGAGGGCGCGCTTGCCCGACAAGTGCAAGGTTTTGCGCCGCGCCCACAACAACAGCGCATGGCCCAGGCGGTCGCCGACACGCTGAGCGGCACGGGCGTATTGATCGCCGAGGCGGGCACCGGCACCGGCAAAACCTTTGCCTATCTCGTGCCGGCTTTGTTGTCGGGCAAAAAAGTCATCGTCTCGACCGGTACGCGTAATCTTCAAGATCAACTATTTTTCAAAGACTTGCCCATAGTACGCAAAGCACTAGGGGTATCGGCGCAGGTGGCGATGCTGAAAGGCCGCGCCAATTACTTGTGCCGCCACCGCTTCGCCTTGACCGAGGCCAGTGGGCGTCTGGAAAGCCGGGCGCAAGTCGCGGAACTGGCCCGCGTCGGAGCCTGGTTGAGCCGCACTCAGCACGGCGATATCGCTGAAGTCGCCGAGGTTGCGGAAGATTCCGCGCTGTGGCCGAGAATTACCTCGACGACTGACAATTGCCTGGGCCAGGATTGCACGCATTGGCAGGAGTGCTTCGTAGTAAAAGCGCGGCGCCGCGCCCAGGATGCCGATTTGTTGGTAGTCAATCATCATCTGTTCTGCGTCGACATGGCCATGCGCGAGACCGGTTTCGCCGAAATCCTGCCCGGCGCCGACGCTTTCATCATCGACGAAGCGCATCAGTTGCCGGACGTCGCCAGCCATTTTTTTGGGCTATCGCTCGGTAGTCAGCAGATCATCGAATTGGCGCGCGATACTGCCGTTGAACAGCGCCGCGATGCGCCCGATTTCACGGTGCTCGGTGAACGCGCGCGCAAGCTGGAGAAAATCGTCGCCGATTTGCGCGTCGCGTTCGGCCCCGAACCGCGCCGCGCGCCGTGGGCGGCGGTTGCGCACAAAACCGAGATCAAAGCCGCGCTGGCAGCCACCCAGTCCGCGCTCGGAGAATTGGCCGCCGCGCTGGCCGAAGCCGGGGTGCGCGGCAAAGGCCTGGCGAGTTGCGCGCAGCGTTGCGCGGAACTGCAAGCGCGTTTGCAGCGCCTGGGCGGCGAGGCCGATGCCGACAGCATCCACTGGTTCGAGACCTATACCCGCAGTTTCACCCTCAGCCTCACGCCGCTGGAAGTCTCCAAGCCGTTCGCGGCACGCATGGCGAAATATCCAGGCGCCTGGGTATTCACTTCGGCCACGCTCGCCATCGGCGAGGACTTCAGCCATTTCGCCGGGCGCTTGGGGGTACGCGAATTCACGTCTTTGCGGGTCGAAAGCCCGTTCGACTACGTACATAATGCAGTGCTGTATCATCCCAAGGGTTTGCCCGACCCGGCCGCGCCCGAGTATGGCGAAGCGCTGCTGGAGGCGGTGCTGCCGGTATTGGAGGCGAGCAGAGGACGGGCGTTCGTGTTGTTCACCAGCCATCATGCCTTGCAAGAAGCGTCCGCCGGCTTGCAGGGCCGCGTCGCTTACCCGTTGCTGGTGCAGGGCAGCCTGCCCAAAGCCGCTTTGTTGGAGCGGTTCCGCCAGCTCGGTAACGCCGTGCTGCTCGGCACCACGAGTTTCTGGGAAGGCGTCGATGTGCGCGGCGAAGCGCTGTCTTGCGTGATCATCACCAAGCTCCCGTTCGCTTCGCCCGGCGATCCGGTGGTTGAGGCGCGCATTGCCGCCTTGCGCCAACGCGGCGGCAACCCGTTCATGGATTTCCAACTGCCGCAGGCGGTGATCGCCTTGAAGCAGGGCGTAGGCAGGTTGATCCGCGACGTCCATGACCGCGGCGTGTTGATGCTCTGCGATCCCAGATTGTTGACCAAATCCTATGGACGCGTATTTCTCGCCAGCTTGCCGCCGATGAACCGCACGCGCAGCCTTGACCGGGTGCGGAGTTTTTTCGCCGCGGCCGAGGCGCAATTTCCCGCCGAATTCTGAGCGTCGCCTAGCGCCATGGCCGCGAACCTGCTCGCCCTCGATACCGCCACCGACGCCTGTTCCACGGCGGTTTGGCGGGCTGATGCGCTGGTCTTCGAGCGCTTCGTCAGCGCACCGCGCCGCCACGCCGAACTGATTTTGCCTATGTTGGACGAGGTCTTGGCCGAGGCCGGTTTGAGTTTGGACAGTATCGACGCCATCGCGTTTGGGCGCGGGCCGGGTTCATTCACTGGGCTGCGCATCGCCGCCGGCATCGCGCAAGGCATCGCATTCGCCGCAGATAAGCCGGTGTTGCCGATCTCGACCCTGGCCGCATTGGCGTTCGACGCTTGCCGCGCCGAGGGCGTGGACCAGGTTGCGGTGGCGTTGGATGCGCGCATGGGCGAGGTGTATTGGGGTCTTTATGGCGTGGATCCGGATACCGGCGTGCGCCTGCTTGGCGCCGAAGGCGTGTATGCGCCGGCGCGGGTACCGACGGTGGCCGCCGGCGATTGGTGCGGCGTGGGCAGCGGTTGGGCTGCGCATGGCGTGGCGCTGGCGGCGCGTTGCCCGGTGCGGCGCCGGTGGCCGGATCGGCAGCCGCGCGCCGGCGCGGTGGCGGCATTGGCGGCGCTCGCTTGGGCGCGCGGCGAAGCCCTCTCCGCCGAGCAGGCGTTGCCGGTGTATTTGCGCGACCAGGTCGCCAGCCCGGCGCACTGAGATGATCTGGCTGCGTTCCTTGAAAGCGCTACTGCCGATCAAGATCGCGCTTGCCGTCTTGATCGCTTTACTGATGATGGCCATCGTGGTGGCGATTCTCTATGCCACCGACTTGGGATTCTCGGTGTGGGATCGCTTGCAACAGGCACCCGTTTGGTTCTTCGCCGTCTATCTCGCGATTTTGGCGATTTTCGCCATCGCTGGCGCCGTCATCATCTGGCGCGTGCTCGCGCCGCGCCGGACAAAGATCCCAGCAGCACCGCCACTCACTGAAGAGGCGCTGACCGCGCGCCTCCAACACAGCGCCACGGCCGGGGTCGAGGTCGGCGCCGCCCAAGCGGAGGTCATTGAACTGGCGCGCCGCCGCGCAGCGGGAGATGTGTATGTGGCTATGTTCGGCGACATCAGCACCGGCAAGTCATCGTTGATCGGCGCGCTATTGCCAGGCGCCGCGGTCGAGGCGAGCGCCGCTGGCGGCACTACCCGCGCCGTGCGCCATTACACTTGGAAGACGACGGCGGGGGATCAGTTGATTCTGGCCGATGCGCCGGGCCGCCATGAAGCCGACGCATCTTTGCTGGGCGAGGAGGCGCGCGCCGAAGCGCTGCGCGCCCATGTCATCGTATACGTTTGCGAGGGTGATCTCAGTCGGGCGCAATACGAAGATGTGCGCGAGCTCATGGCTTTACAGCGGCCGTTGCTGGTGGCGGTCAATAAGAGCGACCGCTATGACGAAGCGGAACGCGACCTGGTCAAGGCGCGCTTGGAGGAGCGCCTTGGCGCACACATCGAGGTGGTGCTGGTGCAAAGCGGCGGGCGCGAAGAAGTCACGCGCGTCTATGCCGATGGCCGTGAGGAAATCGTCGAACGCACGCGCCCGCCCAAGGTCGAGGCGCTGGCGCGTGCGTTGCAGCGCTGGGTCGATGCCGACCGCGGCGCGCTGGAGCGCCTGCGCGACAGTTCGGTATTCGTGCTGACCCAGGATAAACTCGATCAGGCGCTGGCCGGGCATCGCCGCGCCAAGGCCGACGCCATCGTGCAAAATTATGCGCGTAAAGCCGTGTTTGGCGCCTTGGCGGCGGTGGGGCCGGGCACCGATGTGTTGATCCAGGGCTATCTCGGCATGAATATGATCAAGGAGCTTTGCACGGTGTATGAAGCGCCGGTGCGCGAGATGAACCTCGACCGCTTTCTCACGCTGGTGGCGGGCGTCGCACGCCGTGATTTGAACTTGTTGCTGGCGCTCGCGGGCAACGTGTTGAAAGCCTTCCCCGGTATCGGCACGGTGGTGGGCGGTATGCTCCATGCGGTCGCGTATGGGTTGATATTCGAGAGTCTGGGGCGAGCGGTGGCGAAATCCCTGGAGAGTCGTGGCGAATGGGCCGAAGGGCCGGCGCTGCGCATGTTTGAGGATGGCTTGGGTGAAAATCTGGAAGTCCGTGCGCGACGCCTGGCCGAACTGGTCTTGGCCAAGCGCGAACAAACCGACGCTTGACGCGCCTGGCGATGGCGAGGCGCACCTCGGCCTCGCCCGCGACAGCCTGCGCGACTTGCTCGGTGATCAGCGCGTGCCGGCCGCTGTGCGCCAGGCGTTGGCGGAGGATTACCGGCAACTCGGCGCGCTGCTCGACAAACTCGAGCACGGGCGCATCCATATCGCGGTGTTCGGTCGGGTGAGCGTCGGCAAATCCGCGCTTCTGAACGCCTTGCTCGGTGACAAACGCTTTTCCACCAGCCCCTTGCACGGCGAAACCAAGAGCGCCGACGAAGCGCGCTGGGAAGATTGTACGGTGATCGATACCGGCGGGGTTTATCTCATCGACACGCCGGGCATCAATGAAATCGCCGGTGAAGCGCGTGAGCGCCTGGCGGTGTCGGTGGCCGCGCGCAGCGATTTGGTGTTGTTCGTAGTCGATGGCGATATCACCTCCAGTGAGCTCAATGCGTTGCGCAGAGTGGCCGATGGCGCGCGTCCGCTGTTGATGGTACTGAATAAAGCCGACCGTTATACCCGCGCCGAACGCGAACTGCTGCTCGCCACCCTGCGCCGGCGCTGCGCCGGGCTGGTCAAGCCCGAAGACATCGTGCTCGCCAGCGCCGAGCCGGCGGAAAAAACCGTGATTCTGGTCGATAGCGAAGGCCAGGAGACCGAAACCACGCGCAGGCCGCCGCCCGATGTCGAAGCGCTGCGCGAGCGCTTGTGGCACATCCTGAAAGCCGAGGGCAAGACGCTGGCGGCGCTGAACGCCAGCCTGTTCGCCGGGCGGTTTTCCGACCGCCTCGCGCGGGAGATCATGGCCCTCAAGCGCGAATTGGCGGAGACCCTGGTGCGCAAATATGCACTCGGCAAGGGCGTGGCGGTGGCGCTCAATCCGGTGCCGGTACTCGATCTTCTGGCGGCGCTGGGCGCCGATGTCGGCATGATTATCCATTTGAGCCGGCTGTACGGATTTCCCATCAGCCAGACCGAGGCCGGCGGGTTGCTGAAAGTCATCATCTCCCAGACCGCGCTGCTGATGGGGACGGTGTGGGGCGTGAATCTGGCGGCATCGGCTCTGAAAGGCGTGAGTTTCGGCCTATCGACCGTGGTGACGGCAAGCGCCCAGGGTGCGGTCGCCTGGTATGGTACTTATGTGGTCGGGCGCGCCGCCGAGCGGTACTTCGCGCAGGGCAAATCCTGGGGTGAGGGCGGGCCGAAGCGGGTGATCAAAGACATCCTCGACACTCTGGA
>JAXMFZ010000055.1:0-28123 GCA_046347515.1 Gammaproteobacteria bacterium
AAGCGCTCGGCGGCGTAGCGCAGATTGGCGATATACGTGGCGCGCGCCCGGTCTTTGTCGAAGTCCTTGGTGATGCCGGCCATCACATGCACGCGCGGGCAGTCGAGCGCCGCGGCGTATTCCAGCGCTTTATCCATGCTCGCGCGGAAGTCCGCCTCGCGTCCGGGGATGGCGGCGAAGCCCCGTTCGCCCGCTGCCCAGTTGCCGGGCGGGCCGTTGAACAGCACCTGCTGGAGGCCGTTGGCGCGCAGCCGCGCGGCGATGTCGGCGGCGGCATGTTCGTAGGGGAACAGAAACTCGACGGCCTTGAAGCCCGCTTTGGCGGCGGCCTCGAAACGATCCAGAAACGGCACTTCGTTGAACATCATCGACAGATTGGCGGCAAATTTCGGCATGACCCGATTCTCCTCAGTAGGTTGCGCGGCCGCCGCTCAAGTCGAACACCGCGGCCGTGGTGAACGAGTTTTCCGCCGACACCAGCCAGGCGACCATGGCCGCGATTTCCTCAACCTGTACGAAGCGGCCGCGCGGAATGCGCGCCAGCATGTAATCGATGTGCTGCTGGCTGATCTGCTCGAAGATGCGGGTCTTGGCCGCCGCCGGGGTGATACAGTTGACGGCGATGTCATGGCCGGCGAGTTCCTTGCCGAGCGATTTGGTGAAGCCGATCACGCCGGCTTTCGCCGCGCTGTAGGCGCTGGCGTTGGGGTTGCCCTCTTTGCCGGCGATGGAAGCGACGTTGACGATGCGGCCGTAGTTCTGTTTCATCATGTGCGGCACGATGGCGCGGCAGCACAGGAATACGGCATTGAGATCGAGATCGACCACCGCCTGCCATTCGGCGGGCGAATATTCCCAAGTCTTCTTACTCGCGCCGGCGATGCCGGCGTTGTTGATCAGAATGTCGATCTTGCCGAGCGCCGCTAGAGTCTTGGCGACCGCCTCGTCCACCGCCGTGGGTTGGGTGATATCCACTACTTGCGCGTCGGTCTTGCCTTGGCTTGCCAACGTTTGGCGGGTCTCGGCGAGCAACGGGCCGTCGCGGTCCCACAGGCTGACGGCGGCGCCGGATTGCAGTAAGCGTTGGGTAATGGCGAGGCCGATGCCTTGGGCGGCGCCGGTAATGACCGCGGTTCGGCCTTTCAGATCGATGTTATTCATAGAAATTTCCAGAGAGTCGTGGAATGGGAGGCGGTTCGTTTGATAGATGGTTCGATTTTTGCTTAATCTTGCTCAAATGACCCGTGGATGACGTCAAAACTCAGGATAAACGGCGTTCTCGCAAGACGCCAGAAGATAACTTATGACCAATAATACCGTTCTTGCCATCGTACACCAAAAGACTTCGCAAACCGGGCGCATCGGCGCCAAGCTGGAGGCGCGCGGCTATGCCATCGAGATGCGCTGCCCCATGCTCGGCCACGGCTTACCGGAGCGGCTGGACGATTATGCCGCCGTGCTGGTGATGGGTGGGCCAATGAGCGCCAACGATGACCATCTTCTCGGCATCCGGGCCGAATTGGACTGGTTGCCCGTGGTACTCGGCGCGGCCAAGCCCTATCTGGGCGTATGCCTTGGTGCGCAACTCCTGGCGCGGGCGCTGGGCGCGCGGGTGAGTCCGCATGACGAAGGGCTGACCGAAGTCGGCTATTTCCCCGTGTACGCCACCGCGGGCGCACGCTGTTCGGCGATAGCCTCATGGTCTATCACTGGCACCGCGAGGGCTTCGAGCTTCCCGCTGGCGCGCAGCTACTGGCGCGCGGTGGGCGCTTCCCGCGGCAGGCGTTTCGCTATGGCGCGAACGCTTATGGCATCCAGTTCCACCCGGAAATCACCCAGGCGATCATGGAGCGTTGGCTGGCGAACGGTGGCGCTGAGCTGACATGGCCCGGCGCGCGCACGCCGCGCCGGGCGCATCGCAGCGGCCATCGCCAATACGATGCGCTGCTCGACCGCTGGGTCGATGGGTTTCTCGATCACTGGTTGGGAACTGACCCGTTGCAGGCAGAGCAGGGGCAATGCCGATCAGTGTTGGCGGGAAGAGTTAAGCGTAAACTGGCGGGAAGCCATGCTTCCCGCCTGAAGCATCAAACGAATCGAATGAGTCCTTGAGAAATCACCAGGCGGCGATGGGATTGCCCGGCGACCCCGTCGCGCCGACCAGCTTGAGCCTTGGGTGAACAGGAACTCGTAGGCTTTTCCTTGGACAAGCCTTCCATGTCGATGTTCTCAAACAGGAAAATGCCGCGCCGGGTGACCAAATTCATGTGGCGGTACGCAAACGGCGTGGGCGCCGGATTCTTGCCGAAATCGAGCGGCTCGATGGAGCCTTGATCGACTGCCATCATGGAGATTTTCTTGCTGGCGGAAGTAGTCGCACACTTCGGGGAGACGCGCCAGTTCGCCGGAGAGGTACTCGGCGTTGGCTTTGGCGACGTCGGCGGGGTTGCCCTTAATATGCAAACCGGCTTCGTCCAAATAACTCTTCAAGGTTGAATCCGGTGCGCACCAGCACCACGTCGCCCTGGCTGGGTTCTGCGCCGACGCCTTGTTTCTCCAGGGCTTTCTTGACGTCATCCATGGTGACGCCGCAGCCTTTTCAGGCCGTTCAACGCCCTTGGCCGCGGGGATGTCCAGCAGTAGGCCGCGTGAAAAAGCCGACCGCCGCCGGATATTCGGTGCCATTCACTTTCATGCCGCGGCCGTTCGAGTAATCCTCGAGACGCCGGCCCGTTGTACATGTAGTTACCGTCTTTCCAGCCCTGCGCGCCGAACACGCGGATCATGGGATGGCCGAGGCCGTCCCACTGGGTGCCGACCTGGCCGATTTCGGTGGATACCACTTCGTCATTGAAGGTCTGTTTGAAAACGTCGCTTTCCCAGTTCAGCGGCCCGTGCAGCGGTTGCCGGCGCAGGAATCCGCATGGCATAGGTGCGGCCTGGAATCAGCGGCATGCCCGCCTGGTAGGGCATGCCGATCGTCATGGTTTTGCCTTGCTTGACGAGTTTGATGGCCTCCAGTCGCTTCTGCGGGGATGTAGTTGACTCCGCCCGCCATGTCGTCGGCGCCGAACTCGCTCGGCCACCATTTTTCATCGACTGGGTTGTTACCCGCGAATGCTAGACCGCCTGGTGCTGAACACCGAGCGCTGCGCCGGCGGCCAGCCGTGCAGTGAAAATGGCCTGCATAATTCCTCCTTCGTGATGATCACGTCAATACCAATCGGGATGAGGCGCGGATGGCCGGTGTTGCGTTGTCGGCGGCGTATCGAGCGAGCTCGAACCGCGTTTCGTTGGCGCCGCGCCTGCCTAGAGATATAGCAGAGGTCGGCGAAGATACTAGGCTGTGCAATTGAAAATATCGACTACTGTTTGATTGTCACCGACCTGGTTCTATACTTGACACGCCGCTTGGCGCACGCCAAGCGTCATCTACCACGTCATGATTCATGAGGAGAATTGAATGTCCAAAGAGGAGCGTATCGCGGGCGCGATGCTGATGTTCGGCGGCCTTACATTCGCTGGATTTGCCCAGGCCGAGTGCGCGCCGGAAAACTGGAAAGACTGCGAGGCAAGCCTGGGTCGAGGGCGACAACATGGAAACCCCGGTTGGCGCCAAGTGGTGGCCGAATGCGCAGTGGGGCGCGGATGATGAAGCGGGTTCCACCAATTACTACAAAAAGCCCGAAATCGTGCTGCGCGCACTATCGGTGATCAAGGAGGGTAAGACCTATAGGCTCGGCCAAAACTACAGCGCTGACATGCCGTTGTTCAGCCAGCGCAAATTTGTATTGCGCATCCCCGGCACGCCGACTGGTGGTCGTTCGGCGCCAATAAAATCGTTTGGCACGATGAATTCCTGGCGACCGAAATCGGTCAGGTCGGCACCCAGTTCGACGGCCTTGGCCATATCGGCGTGCAAATTGGCAATGACGGCGATAAAGCCAATATGCGTTATTACAATGGTCGCACCGAGGCGGAGATCGGCACTGCGTACGGCCTCGTCAAGAACGGCATCGAAAAACTCCATCCATCGTCGCCCGCAGCATCCTGATCGATTTCGCCGCCGCGCGTGGCGTCGATCACATGAACAAAGGTGAATGCGCGAGCATGGATGACGTCAAGAATGCCTTGAAAAAACAAGGCTTGGAAAACTTCGAATTCAAGGAAGGCGACGCCATCATGTTTCATTATGGCTCGGAAAACCTCTGGAAAGACCCCGCTAAATTCAACGACGGCCAGCCCGGCATTTGCATGGATGTGGCGCGCTGGGTTGCCGAGACGGTCAAGGCCGGCGTCACCGGCGGTGACAATTGGGCGGCGACCGATCCGGTGCCCTATCCGAACGAGCCGGGGTGTGCCTTCTGTATCCACCAGTATTTGCAAACACGCCATGGCATCGTCAATCAGGAGAACTTGCGCTTCGCGGATTTGATCGCTGACAAGACCTACGTATTTGCTTATTTTTACAGCCCCGTGCCCATCGCCGGCGCGAGCGGCTCCCCCGGTTCGCCTGTCGCCATCAAGTAGAACCCGACGTCAAGATTCTTGTCATAGCGAAGGCCATGTCGCGCTGAGCGGCATGGCTTTTCGCGTACCGGTAGCTTGGAGGAGAGGGCGATGTTCGTAAATCTTAATCAATCATTCGCGGGGTTTGTTTTGCTTGGCGTAGGCATGGTTTGGCAGCCGTTGGCTTTCGCCCAGCATACCCAGCACAACCAGCCGCCCGATGAGGCTGGCAGCACGGTGACCTGGGAACAGCTTGGCAATCTCAACATTGAAGCGAAATCGACGGAGCCGCTGCGGAGTGAATTCAAGGTCACTTTTCCAGAGTCCATCACCTCCCTGGATGGCAAGGATGTCAAGATCAAGGGTTTCATGTATCCGCTGGAAGGCAAGGCCGAGCAGACTTATTTCCTGCTCGCCGCGACGCCGCCATCCTGCCCGTTCTGCCTGCCGGGCGGCGCGACCTCGATGATCGAGGTGAAATGCAAGGAACCTGTCCTGTTCACGATGGAGCCGATCCTGCTGAAGGGCAAGTTCGCGGTGTTGAAGGACGACCCCAGCGGGCTTTTCTACCGCATGACCGATGCCAAATCCGCTCCCAACTGAGCTAAACACCGTGCTTGTCGTCGAACGGCGAGGTTTGCCGTACCCGTTCAGCGGGCGGTACTAAATCGAAGTGTTATGTTATACTGTTGCAATGTTGCGATTACCCTGCTTCCAGCCTAAGCGCCTCGGCATCCTCTTGCTGGCGTTTAGCCTGTTGTTCGCTGCCTGGCAGCAGGTGGATCACATCCATGAATTCGCGTTGCACCCCGACGACCTCTCGTGCTTGTCCTGCCTCAGTGCTCAACACGTCAATAGCGGCGCGGCATTCGTCTGGCCGTTCATCAGCGCGCCGATAACACCCGATCATTTTCATTTCGTCGCCTCTATACCGGGTGTCTGCCGGCTATTCATTCCCCATTTTCGCGCGCGCGCACCGCCTCCTGTCTTGGAGAAATCTTGAACAGCACTTGCGGGTGAGGCCCATAGCAAGACGCCTCATCCCGATTGTGCCTTGGTTTCTTGATTTTCTTCTTCACAAGAGGTACTTATGGTCGACGGGCAAAATTTCTCTTACTCTTACGCGGCTTTTGCCCTGGTGTGAGTCTTCGCCGGTGTGGGCCGCCGAGCAGAAACACCGCCAGCACGAACCCCATGAACACGGCGCTGGCCAGCTCCATCTGGTCATCGACGGCAAGCAATTGCAGATGGAACTCAAACTGCCCGGAATGGACGTCGTCGGCTTTGAGCACGAGCCCCGTAATGACGAGCAGAAACAGGCACTCGCGAAAGCCATTGCAACGCTCAAGGACCCCACACGAATCTTCGAGATAGACGCCAGCGGCCAATGCGCGCCAGGGGCGGTGGAGGCGCAATCGGTCATGCTGGCAGAAGAGGAACATGAGCACGAGGCCAAGGAGGAGCACGAGGAGGAAGAAGGCTCCCACACGGAATTTCACGCCCGCTACACGTTCACTTGCGCGGCGCCGGACCAGATCGCCGCGGTGCGCGTGAACATCTTCGAGCTGTTCAAAGGTTCGAAAAAACTCGCGGTGCAAATGGTCACCCCGACCAAGCAGACGGCTCGGGAGTTGACGCCGACATCCGCCGTCATCAGTGGCTTGCAGTGAGCGTCGCTCCGCACTCCACGGCGCCTCTCGCATCGGCCACCGGCGGGACGGCGCATCAGCCCGTCACTTTACAAGGGGTGCGCTTCGCTTGGGCGAGAGGGACGGGGTTTAGCTTGGAAATCCCCCAATTCGTGGTGCAGTCCACTGAAAAAGTGTTCATCAAGGGTCCGAGCGGCAGCGGCAAAACCACGCTGCTCGGCCTGCTCGGCGGGGTACTAGACGCCCAGGGCGGCGAGGTGCGGGTGCTCGGTCAGGCGCTTGCGGATTTGCGCGGCGGCGCGCGCGATGCGTTCCGGGTCGATCACATCGGCTTCATCTTCCAGTTGTTCAATCTGCTACCGTATCTGTCGGTAGTGGATAATGTATTGTTGCCCTGCCGCTTTTCGGCGCGACGCAAGAACCGGGCGCTGCAACGCTCGGCCACGCTCATGGATGAGGCGCGGCGATTGTTGGCCGACCTGGGATTGGCCGGTGCGGTGTTAAGCGCGCCGGTCACGGCACTGAGCGTCGGCCAGCAGCAGCGGGTGGCGGTGGCGCGCGCCTTGATCGGTAGCCCGGAGATCGTGATCGCCGACGAACCGACTTCGGCGCTGGACGCCGATACCCGCGAAGCCTTCATTCGCTTGCTGTTCCAGGAATGCCGGGAGGCCGGCTCGGCGCTGATTTTCGTGAGCCACGATGGCGCGCTCGCCCCGTATTTCGACCGCGCCCTGGCGATGGCTGACATCGCGCTCACCATACCTACTGCCTGAGGAGCAAAAGATGGCCATCGTCGGCCTGGCCCTGGGAAGCCTCTACAACCGCCGCGTAACGGCGGCGCTCACGGTTGCCGCGATCGCCGTCAGCGTGATGCTACTCCTGGGTGTGGATCGGATCGGGCGCGCCGCGCGCGAGAGTTTCGAGAGCACGATTTCCGGCACCGACCTCATCGTCGGCGCGCGCGGTGGCCCCATGCAGTTATTGCTCTATTCGGTGTTCCGCATGGGCGGCGCGACCAATGAAATTTCCTGGCAGAGCTATCAGGATTTGGCCGCCCACCCCGAGGTAGCCTGGACCATACCGATTGCGCTCGGTGACTCACATCACGGCTATCGGGTGATGGGCACCAGCCTGGATTACTTCCAGCATTATCGCTATGGTCGCGGCAAGCCGCTGGAGCTCGCCGCGGGTAAACCCTTCGCCGACGTATTCGACGTGGTGATCGGCGCCGAGGTGGCCGACAAACTGCGCTATCAGTTGGGCGACAAGATCATCGTGAGCCACGGCGTGAGCGACGTAGGGGTGATCCAGCACGCCGACAAGCCCTTTACCGTGGTCGGAATCTTACGGCGCACCGGCACTCCAGTCGATCAGACCGTACACATGGGCTTACAGGGCATCGAGGCCATGCACGTGGACTGGGCCAGCGGCGCGCCGCCCGCGCCCGGCCAAGGCATTACGGCGGAACAAGCGCGTAAAATGAGCCTCCAGCCCAAGACCCTCACCGCATTCCTGGTCGGTTTGAAAGCCAAGATCGGCATTTTCGCGCTGCAACGCGAGGTCAACGATTACACCCCGGAAGCACTGATGGCCATTCTTCCCGGCGTGGCTTTGCAAGAACTCTGGGCGCTGGTGGGCAATGCCGAGGTCGCGCTCAAGACCATTTCCGCTTTCGTGGTGGCGAGCGGGCTGATCGGCATGCTCACCGCCATTCTCACCAGCCTCAACGAACGGCGGCGCGAAATGGCCATCCTGCGTTCGGTCGGCGCCCGCCCGGCGCATATCTTCGGGTTGCTGGTGAGCGAGGCCGGGCTGCTGGCCCTGTGCGGCTGCCTGCTCGGCACCGCGCTGCTCTATGTCCTGTTGTTCCTGGGGCGTCCGTTCATCGAGGCTCGGCTCGGACTGGTGCTAGCCATCGGTTTACCGGGAGCGCGGGAGTTATGGCTGCTGATCCTGATCGTCACGACCGCGTTGGCGCTGGGCTTGCTGCCCGCGTGGCGCGCTTACCGTCATTCGCTGGCCGATGGTCTTACGATTCGGCTATGACTATGCCTCGGCAGGAGGTGATATGAACAAACGCTCGTGGCTCATCGCTGCGCTTGCCGTGCTCGCGCTGTTCAGCGGGGCGCTCGCCCAGGCATTCAAACTGCCTTTGTTTGGTGATGAGGAATACCCTGTTCCACCCATCAAGATCGGCTGGGACGCGCTCTTGCAACTCGACTATAAGACTGGCGCCGTGCCGGCGGCGTTGAAATCGCTGGACGGCGCGACCGTGGACGTGCCCGGCTTCATGGTGCCCCTGGAAAACGACAGCCCCGACACCGTGCAGACGTTTCTGTTGGTGCCGAGCTACGGCTACTGCATCCATGTGCCACCGCCGCCGCCCAACCAGATGGTCTACGTCGAACTGGACGAGGGCGTACCGTTCAATGGTCTGAGCGAACCCGTTTGGGTGACGGGGCGGTTCAAGATTTCACCCGCCGCCAGCAGCTACGGCGCGGTGAGCTTCAGTCTGGAGGGGCGTAAAGTTCGCCCTTACGGCGGACCGAATAACTAGATTCGCGCCCCATGCCTTCCCGGAGTGGGGCGTTTTCTCGCGTAACATTGTATTCCACCGTAACAACGTCGAACTGTTCACAATAGAGATGAGCGCAGCGTCAATCGTCGAATTGCGGGCCTTGCACTATGCGGCCGGTGGGCGGCGCATACTCGATATCCCCGAGTGGTGCTTGGCCGTGGGCGAACATTGCCTGGTGCTCGGCCCATCGGGCAGTGGCAAGACTACGCTGTTGCACCTGCTCGCCGGGCTGATCAAGCCCACCCAGGGCCATGTCATGATTGCCGGTCAGGCGCTGGATGAACTCAAGGCCGGAGCGCTCGATGCGTTCCGTGGGCGCCACATCGGTGTGGTGTTCCAGACCCTGCATCTCAACGCCGCGTTGAACGTCGCCGATAATCTGCGTCTTGCCCGTTATCTCGCCGGATTGCCCCAGGATGACGCGCGCATGCACCAAACGCTCGCCGCACTGGGTATCGCCGATAAAGCTGCGCGCCGCATCCAGCGCCTCAGCCATGGCGAAGCGCAGCGCGTGGCGATCGCGCGCGCGGTGTTGAATCAGCCCGGCTTGATTCTCGCCGACGAGCCGACCTCGGCGCTCGATGACGCGAGTTGCGCGCAAGTGCTCGATCTGTTGCTCGGCCAGGCCGACAACTGCGGCGCGACGCTGCTGGTCGCCACCCACGACAGCCGCGTCAAGGCGCGCTTTCCGCGCCGCATGGAACTGGAGCATTAGCACCGTGAACCTGTTTCGGCTCAGCCTCGCCAACCTGCGCAATCAGGCGCTCAGCACCGTGTTGACGCTGCTGCTGCTCACCCTGGGCGTCGGTACCATCGTGGTGCTGTGGCTCCTCGGCATGCAGCTCAAATCCCAGATGGAACGCGATCTGCGCGGCATCGATCTGGTGGTGGGCGCGAAAGGAAGCCCTTTGCAATTGATCTTGTCCAGCATCTATCACATCGATATCCCAACCGGCAACATTCCCATCGCTCAGGCCGAATTGATCGCCAAAAACCCGCTGGTTGCCGCCACGATCCCGCTGGCGTTGGGGGATTCCATCCAAGGCGCGCGCATCGTCGGCACCACCCCCGATTATCTTCGCCACTACGGGGCGGAACTGGCTTCCGGCGTGCTCTGGAGCGCGCCCCTGGAAGCGGTGCTGGGGGCGGAGGTCGCCGCTCGCACCCAGTTCAAGCTGGGCGATACCTTCATCGGCAACCATGGCTTGGAAGGCGCCGGCATGGGGCACGAGAAGCACCCGTATCGAGTCGTCGGCCTCCTCAAGCCGAGCGGCACGGTCATCGACCGCCTGGTGCTCACCAGCGTCGACAGCGTACATAAAGTCCACGAGGGGATGGCCACCATGAATCCTGCGGCTCCGGCGTTGGCCGGCGCGCCAACCACCTCGCCGGATCAGGAGATCACCGCATTGCTAGTGAAATACCGCACCCCGCTCGCGGCGGTCACGCTGCCGCGCATGGTCAATGCGCAAAGCGCGTTGCAAGCGGCGTCGCCCGCCATGGAAGCGGGCCGCCTCACCAGCTTGTTCGGGGTCGGTATCAAGGTGTTGCAAGGGTTTGCGTATGTTCTTATCGCCGTCGCGGCGCTCAGTATTTTCGTCGCGCTCTATAGCGCTCTGCAGAAGCGCCAGTTCGATCTTGCGATGATGCGGGTGTTGGGCGCATCACGGCTCAAAGTGATGTGGTCGATTCTGCTGGAAGGATTGTGGCTCGGCATCGCCGGCGCGCTGCTCGGCATCGCTTTTGGTCATTTGGCGGCGCAGGGCGTGGCGTTGTGGCTAGGCCGTACGCAGCATGTGTTCTTTAGCGGCGCGGCCTGGTCGCCCATGGAGCTATGGCTGCTGCTACTCGCGCTGGTGGGTGTGGTGGCCGCGCTGATACCGGCGATCCAGGCCTATCGGCTCGACATCGTGCGGGTGTTGGCGGAATCTAGATGATGCTATTGCCGCGAGGCGAAGAATAGTTTCGCCAATGGACAGGAAAAGCCCGGCAATAAGGAGCCTAGAAAAATTAAGTTGAACATTAGAGCGTTTTAGCGAACTGATCGAGGCGTAATTCGGTGATTCCACTCACCATGGAAAATGCGAAGTGTTCAAGTTATTTCCGCTATCTTCCTATTTGATCTGATGACTGTCGTTCCACTTCAGATACCAATCCCATAACGGGTTGCTTCCCGATCCCTGCTGGCCGGGCGGATTATTGGTGGTGGGTTCGGGCGTGGCCGGCGGATTCCAGAGTTGATCGAGTTCTTGTTTGAGCTTCGCGATCTCGTCGTTCAAATTGTTCAATTCCTCCTGTTTTTTCTCACGATCCTTGCAGTTGGCGTCTTTCAATTCCTCCTCGAGTTGTTTCTTACGAGCTTCTTTATGCTGTAAAGCGGTATTCTTGGCCAGCCACTGCGCCCATTCGACGGGGCCTTTGGGCCATAGGCCGGACGGATCGGCGTAGGTAATCGGGTTGCCGAGTGCGTAAGCGTAAAGATTGGAATCCCGACCGGCAAAATAAAGCGGGTCTTTCAACGTCCAGCGCCCCGTTTCGGCGTCGTAATCACGCGCGCCGAAGCGCACAAGCTTGGTGTCTTTGTCGTACAGCCCGCCGGCGAAGCCAAACGGCTGGAAGCCGGGGCTGGTGTCGAGCGTCACCTTGCCGAACTCGTCGTAGTCCAGGCGCTGCGCCACGGCGCCGCTCGCCGCGTTCACCACCAGGCGCACGCTTCCCAGATGGTCGGTGATGACGCGGTAGGTCACGCCGCCCTTGGTCAGGTAATCGGGCACGTTGGCGCGGCTGGCGTAAATAAAGCGGCTGACCACGGCGTTGGCACCGCTGAGTTCGGCGGCGATGCGTAGCTCGTCTTCGTACAAGAACCCTTGCGTCAGCGCGCCACCCACGCGCTTGCCGATGCGCCGGTTCTGGCCGTCGATCAGGTACTGGATCTGGACATTGCCCGGCAGCGTCACGGCGCGCAGGTTGCCGAGCACATCATATTGATACGTGGTGGTATTCCCGCCGACGACTTTGGTCGCGAGTTCACCGTTGGCGGTGTAGGTATAGGTATTGCCGGCATAGGCGAGGAGCCGGTCTTGGTCGTCGTAGGTCGGCGGCGTGGCGAGGCCGGGGCCGCTCAAGCGATTGCCGTTGGCGTCATAAGTATAAGTGGCGGTGACTGCGCTGTTTTTGGAGACTTCGCTGAGGCGACCGGCGGCATCGTAGTCGTAGCCGAAAGTGGCGGTGACGCCGCCGATGGTTTCGACCTTTTGGCTGATCCGGCCAAGGCCGTCGCGGGTGTACTGGGCACTGTAAAGCGTGGTCACGCCTGCGCGGGCGTTGTAATCGACCAGCTCGCCGAAGCCGTTGTAATTCCGGCATCGGTGACGGTGTTGAGGGTGGTCGCGCTGACCAAGCCGTGTTGTGGGTCGCGGGTGAGCGCAGCGCGCCGGCTTCGGGTGAGCAGGCCGTCATTGTCGTAGCCGAACGCAATCGCGCCGCCGTTGACGGCGAGGCTCGCGGTGCGCAAGTTGTTGTCATAGGTGCGCGCGACCGTGCCGGTCACCGCCCCGCTCCAGGCCATGTTCTTCAGCAGCGCGCCGTCATAGGCATAGGCCAGCGACAAGCCGCCCGGCGCGGCGATACTGGCGAGGTTGCCGCTGGCGGGGTTGTAGCCCTAGGTGTAAACGCCGGCGGGCGCTGGTGTGGTGAGGGTGCTCACCCGGCCCGCGCCGTCGTAGGCGAAGTCCAGCGTCAACCCATCCGGGCGCGTCACCAGGTCGATCTGGCGATCCAAATTGTAGGCGTAGGTGGTTTGATTGGTGCCGCCACCCGCGACGCTGGGCGGGGCGTATTTCGAGAGGAGATCAAGCGGCGAGTAAGTGAAGACATGCGCCGGTTGGCCAGGCGGGGTGAGCGAAGCCAGGTTGCCGTTGGCGTCATAGCCGAGCGTGATGATTTGGCTGTTTGGCAGGGTTTGCGTCAGCACCCGGCCGGCGGCGTCATAAGTAAACGCCAAACTGCGGCCCAGTGGGTCGGCGATGCTGGCGAGATAGCCTTGGGGATTATAGCTATAGGTCGTCAGCCGTTGTTCGGCGCCGCTGCCCTGGCTGAGGCTCGCCAGCCGGCCACGGGCGTCGTAGGCGAAGTTGAGCGCCAGCAGATCGCCGACCTGGGTCTTGGTGGTGCGGCCCAAGGCATCGATGGCCTGGATATTCTGCCGATTCTGCGGGCTGGTGTAGGTGGTGGTCTTGGTCGCGGCGTTGTAGGCCTCAGTGTAAGTGCGGCCGTTGATGACGGTGGTGTCGGTCTGGCTGGTGAGGCTCAGGATGTTGGCCGGGTTGGAGAGCGCGGCGGTGCGCGTCGTCGAGGTCGTGTAGTTCAGCCCGCCTGGCGTGACGATGGTGAGGTTGGCAAGAATCGGCGCTTGCAGGGCGAAACGCGGGTCGGCGCCGAGGATGGTGGTGGTCACGGTGCCGTCGGCGGCGGTCGCGGTGGCGACGCCGTCGGCGCCTTGGAGCAGGGTCTCATCGAGGCCGGTCGGCAAGGTATTGGTGCGCTGGCGGTCGCCGCTGGCAAGCTCCTCGACCTGGTCAGTGGTGACACGGCTCAAACCGGTGGTGCGCTTGACTTGATACCCGGTCGCCAGGTCCGTGCGCGCCAGGCTTTGCGAGCCGCCGGCGGCGTCGCTGTCCTTGGCGAGCCTGCCCAGGCTGTCGTAAGTCATCGTCGTGAGATTGTTTTTGGGGTCTTTGAAGCTCAGCAGTAAACCATCCGCGGAATAGGTGGCGAGATGGGTTTGATTCGCCGGATTCTTGATGCTGGCGAGGTAGCCGTTGGCGTCCACGGTCAGCATGGTGGTTTGGCCGAACGGCCCGAGGATGCCGGTCGGGCTGCCGTTGGCGGCGCGTTGGATGGTGGTGATGTTGCTGCTGCCGTCGGTGATCTTGCCGAGCCGCCCGGCGCTGTCATAGGCGAAGGTGAAGAGCGTCGCGCCGGTGAGCGCGTGCTGAGTGCGCAAATGCTGGCCAGCGCCGTTGAATTGATAGAGTTCCTTGCCGCCCAGCGAGACGACCACGATGTCGGTGTTGGAAAACCCCGGCAGCGGTGGGCTCACTTTACGAATGCGCTGGTTGTTGCCGTCGGCGATGTATAACGTTCCGTCTGGCCCGAGGGCAACGCCGACGGGATTGCGGATTTGTCCGCGTAACGCCGGCCCGCCATCGCCGCCAAAGCCCTGGATACCGTTGCCGGCGACCGAATTGATGATGCCGTCGGTGCCGATCTTGCGGATGCGGTTGTTGCACCAATCGGCGAAGTACAAGGTGCCGTCTGGGCCGATCACCAGGCCTTCCGGCGAGCACAGATTGGCGTCGATGGCGGGGCCACCATCGTCGCCGCCGCCGCTTTTGCTGGGCCGCGCAGGGTTAAAGTTGCCAGAGATGCGGGTAATGACGCCATTCACGCCGACCCGAAACAGCTTGCTCGAGGTCGAATCGGTGAAATACACCGCGCCATCGGCCGCGACCGCGACGCCCCAAGGAAAATCCAGACAGGCCGCGCGCGCGTTGACGTTCTCATTGGCGCAGCCGGTCAGGCCGCTTCCCGCAATCGTGGAGACGATGCCGTCGGCGCCGACCCGGCGCACGCGATGGTTGGGGCCGTCGGTGATGTAGAGCGTGCCATCAGGGGTAACCGCGATATGCTGCGGGCCGTCCGGACCGCCGCCAAATTGCGCGGCGGTGGCGGGGCCGCCATCGCCGCAGGCGGCGGTCGGGCTCGCACAGCCCTGGCCGGTGCCGGCCACGGTGGTGATGACGCCGTTAGTCGCGACCTTGCGCGTGCGCTTGGCGCCGGGGTCTTGGATATAGAGGCTGCCGTCCGGCCCTACCGCCACGCTCACCGGGCTATGGAGCTGGGCGGCGCTGGCGGGGCCGCCGTCGCCGCACGCCGCGGTGGTCGGCGCGCATTGCGCGCCGGTGCCGGCCACGGTGGTGACGACGCCAGTGGGCGCGATCTTGCGCACGCGCCGGTTGCCGGTGTCGGCGATGTAGAGCGTCCCGTCCGGTCCTGCCGCGACACCCAGCGGGAAGTTGAACGCCGCCTGCGCGGCTGGGCCGCCATCGCCGCTGAAGCTGGCGGCTCCGGTGCCGGTGAGCGTGCCGATGGCGGCGTTGAGCGTCTGCACGCTGCGCCGCGCGCCGTCGCCCTGGTAGAGCACCTGGCCGTTGGGGTCATAGACGTGATGGACATCCAGCGTCCACCCACCCAGCCCGATTCCGCGCGCGTCCCATGCGCCGATTTCGGTTTCCGTCACGCGGCCGAGCGTGACCTCTTGGCGCGTGCGGCTGCCGGTGATGGCAATACCGTTGCCGTTGTAGCCGAAGCGGTCGGTGCGTTGGTAAACGCCGTCGTAAGTGTAGCCAACCCGGACTCTGGCGGTCTGCCTGCCCTGCAGGTCGCGCCCGTAGACATCCTTGCCATCCCACAAGAAGGTGGTCTTCTGGTTGGGCGTGGCGGGGAAGGTCTGGGTGGAAATCTGGCCGGCGATAGTCACCTCCAACTCGATGCTTTTGGTGCTCGGCGGCAGCGTCGCGCCGCTCAGCGGTATCGTGAGCGAACGCGCCGCTTTGCGCCCGTCCACGCGGTCGCTTTGGTAGTAAAGACTAAACGGCGTGCCGACGACGGCGACGCGCTCGCCGAGGATTTGGCCTTGAACTTGGACGATGGAACCGTCCTCGCAGTCGCAATCGTCGGGTGGATTACCGTTCTGGGGCGGTGGTTCAGCGGGCGGCTCCGCATCCGGCGGCGGCCCGAACGGCCAGTTGGCATCCCACGGCGAGAAATGCGGGATCGGCATCCGCCATAGGCTTTTGCCGGCGCTATAAAGACTCGCCAGTTGCTGGCGTTCGGCGCTAGCAATGCCGGTGTTGTCCGCAGTGCCATTGCCGTCGGTGTCGAGGTTGGCAAGACCACCGCTGATGCTGATGATTTTCACCACGCGGCCGTTGTCGGATGCGATCCAAGCGCTTTTCTGGCGATCGTAACTCCCCAGCGGTACTTCGATTCCGATGGGAAAGTTGAGGAAATTATCGACATACACCGGGACGGGTTGACTGAAGCGTAGCTCGCGCGCGTTGGCGGCTTCGTCCGCGCTGAACTCGGCAGCGTAGGTGTAACCGCTGGTCGGCGGGAGTTCCGCCGGCATCGCGTTGGGGCCATTCGTGCCTACGGTGAATTCGGTGGCGCGCACACTGAGGCTCGTCAGCGGCTGGGTGCCACCGTTCGCCAACACCAGCGTCGCTTGCGTACCTTCTGGGAAGATCATGGTGGCTTGCCGTGTACCGCTTGCATCGGTCACCGGGTTGCCGCGCGCCACTTTGGTGCCCGGCGCGGCCAGATTCACGCTGGTGACTTTGGCATCCAACGGGATCATCACTACATCGGGCACGGCCACGTAATTCTGCCAAGGAACCTGGACTTGGCGCTGCGCGCCAATCAAGCCCACCTTTTGGAAATGGATCGTGAGCGGCGCGCCGCCGTTCACGACCAGATCGAAACGCCCGTCGGCGCGGCTCAGAGTCTGGCCGAATTCGGTGTGATTGACGATGCTGACCGTTACGCCCGGCAGCGCCGCGTTGGTCTTGGTCAGCACTCGGCCGCGCAATAACGCCGCGCGCTTGGGGTCGATCGCGCCCGGTGCTACCCCGGTTTGGATGGGGTTGGCGCCGGTGTAGAGAAAGCCCGTGCCTGTGCCCACGGTGGTCGTCACGCTTTGGTTAACCGGCGGCGCGACCGTGGACGGATCAGGCGGCAGCGTCTGATTGGGCTGGCAACTGGCGTCGGGTAATCCGTCCTCGAAGCTGTCCTTGAATAGGCAGTCGTTCTGCGCCCAGGTCAAAGACGGAAGCAGCAGCAAGCCGGAGTAGGAGCAGAATAGGCTGCTGACCTTGGTAGGCGTGAATGAGACCCGGCTGTCGCTGGCGGAAGTGCTCTACACTCTTGCGCATCAATGCCATATCCATCGCTTCAAGGGCTTGAGTTACTCGAATCCATCGCTGAAGAAATCGCCCGCGTTGATCAACACCGTAATGCCGCCGCCTGCCGTGACCACCGCATCGGCCGGTTGTCGTTATTGAGGTCGCCCACAGTAAGTTGCTGAACGCCGAATCCCTGACGTCGAATTTCACCGCCGGTTGAAACGTGCCATCGCCGTTGCCCGCGAACAGACCGAGCTTGCTGGTCATCGACGCCGACCATGAGATCGGCCTCGCTGCCGAAATTGGCATCGACCACCGCAATCGGCTCGCCAGGGAATAAACCGGCAGGAGCGGCGCTTCGACCGGCGCTTGAAACGCCGTTGCCATTGCCGCGCAGAGTGACGACGCGCGCGGGCGAATCCACGAACGCCGCGAGGTCGATGCGGTTATCGGCAGCATCGGATTTACCAGCGGCGACGCCTGGCACATTATTCCCAGCGAGCAGCGTAGTGGCGGGCTGGAAGGTGCCAGCTGCTGCCCTTGCTGATGAGCACCGAGAGGCTGCCTTTGGGCGTACCGCTGAAATCCCCTTTTGGTTGGAAACGGCCAGGTCGAGCTTACCATCGCCGTTGAAATCGCCCTCGGCGATGGTGCTGGGGCTCACCTGACCGCGACCACGGGCTTGGTCTGAAACGCCGTTGCTGTTGCCGAGGAAGACCGCCAATTATTCTTGTCGGTTTGGGCTACCACGAGGTCGAGCGCGCCGTTCTTGTTCAAATCGGTTGCACGGACGGCAAAGGTGACGCTGGCTGCCAGTGGAAGCTGTTGCGTCTGCGCGCCGAAGCCGCCGGCGCCATTGCCGGGCAGGATCGTCAGCGTACCGGGATCGGAGACGGAGACGCCGCGCTTGACCAGCGCCAGATCGGCTTTATTGTCTTTGTTGAAATCGCCCGTCGCCAACTGCTCGGCGGGTGCGCCGGATGCTGATCGGCGCGGCGAAGCTCCTGTCGGTATTTTGCAAGAATAATCGCGCCGGAGACTGACCGCTGATCGAGCCGATTGTCGGCGTTGTGCCGGCGCCAGCACCGGGCTAGAGGGGCGATTGAACAGCGGGTTCAAGTAATGCGGCGCGCCTCGGAACGAGCCGTTGCCTTGATTGATCAAGATTGATAGATGGTCGCTCTGGAGGAGTTGGATACCGTCAGATCCGGCTTAACGTCGGCGTCCACATCGGCAATCGCGATTTCCAGGGGGTTTTGCTGACCACGGGCAAAACTTGGCTGGCTGAACGTGCCGTTGCCGTTGCCCAACGTCACGCCTACGGTATTGGAAGCGGTGCTGGCCGCGACGACATCGGCCTTGCCATCGCCATTGACATCGGCGGTTCGTACCAAGCTCAGTTGGCGTTCGGCCGCGGAACGGCTGGGTGGCCTGAAACGCCGTTGCCATTGCCGAGGATGAGGGCATTGTTGGTCACGATGTCGGGGTTGTTATCGGCGTTGAAGTTCGCTACCGCCACCGAGAACGTAGTGCCGAGGCTACCGTCAGCGGCGCTTGGAACGTGCCGTTACCGTTGCCGAGCAGCGCATAAGTATTGTCGGAACCGACCACCAGATCGGGTTTGGTGTCTTTGTTGAAGTCACTCCACTTCCACCGCCGAGGCGGCTTCGGCGAGGGCAGGAGCGGCATTGGCCGGCGCCTGGAACGCCGTTGCCGTTGCCGAGCAGCAGCGAAATCTTGGCCGCGCCTTGCTCTGCGAGTTCTCGTTGGCGGTCACCAGGTCGAGCTCGGCCGTCCTTGTTGACATCGCCGCTGCGGATGGTTTCGGGATCGATGGCAGTCGGGTAGTTCACGGCGTTCTGGAACGTGCCGTCGGCTTTGCCGAGCAGGATGGAGACGTTGTTGGAGTCGGCGTTGGCGACGGCGAGGTCGGGGTTACCGTCGGCGTTGAAGTCGGCGGCGGTAGAATCAAACGGCGATTGACCGACGGATAGGTCGCGCGCTGGGTAGCGAGTTTGTTCCCGGTATCACCGCAAAGCGCTTCGATATCCGCAAGTAGAGGTTATAGTCGAATCGGACGGAGCCGGATAAACGTATCAGGAACTATCCAATTTCGTAAGAGTCGCCCTAAAACCGCCAGGGCCGTGTAGAAATCGACTTTCACCTTGAATCTCGTGCTGCCTAGACCTGGCCTCTTGCAGTCCACCGCCAATATCCCAAAATATATATCTTGCCAGATCGATGGGATTTAACTGGGCCGCAGCCTCGCCGCTCCAGCACAACGCCAAAGCCAGCACATAGACCCACCAATGGGCGCTGCGAATCCCGTCGATGCAAGGTGACCTGCGCTGGTGATCGCATAGATATTTTTCCTCCTCACTCGAAGCTATTGGAGAAGATCTGCCTTGAGCTGCACGAAAACGCTCGCGAGGCCGACGCTGGCAGGAGCGGTGCACTACCGGCGTAACTTGCATTCAGCGCGAAGTTGCCGGGGGCGTGCTGCGAGCGTGCAATCCTGTCGCGCCGCTGGCGTTCGTGACTGCGCTGCATTGCTGCGCCCCGACGCTGAACTGCACGGTCGCGCCAGCAATCGCCTTGGCCGGATTCACCGACACATCCACGAGATTGGCCTTCAACGCCACCGGCACGCCGACCGTTGCCCCTTCGGGAGCCAGGTTGATACTAACCTCTGTGACATGCTTCCCAGCCACCCACTGGAGCGTTGCTGTATTCGAGGTCAGCGTGGTCGCCCCGACCGTGGCGGTGGCGACGATGTTGTCTTTGCCGGCCACGCTGCCCTGAATCAAGCCGTGGCTTTGCGGCTGGCGCCGCTGGTGACCCAGCCTCAAGCGGGTGTTGACGCCCGTAACGCCGAAACACCGGCGTGTTAGCAGGCGCGGCCAGGTTCAAGAACTGTGCGGTGAGCGTGGCGCGTGCCTTGCGCGGATGGGCGCGGTGGCTGTCAAGGTGAGCGCGGGCGCTGCGCCCGTCGGCGCGAAACCACAGCTGCCGGCGCTTGGGGTGAGCTTGAACACGGTGGCTGATCGCCATAGAGGCAACCATCTGGCCGATGCCGGGCACCAGAGAGCCGACCGTGAGTGGTCTCCGTGACGGGGTCTACGCTGAGGTCAACGAGCTTCAAGCTGTCGGCGCGCTGCACGATGAGCGCGCGCGCCGCGCCGGCGGGCGGAAGTGCGCCGACAGCGAGCCCAACACCGATGTCACGCCAGAAAGCGGCGTAATCGTCGGCGGGCTGGGTGTGCTGGTGCTGGCGATTTGCACGACATTCGGCGTCGCAACGAGGTAGTTGGATACGGCGTACAAAGTGCCATTCGGCGCGAACGCCATCTGCCGCCGGGCGTCGCCGGCAGGGTTGCGTAGACCTCGACGGTCGGCGTGGCGCTCGCGGGGTTGCGGGATGCGGCGGATGGCCGGCTCGTCCGAGCCCGCACCGAAGCATGAGCCATCGAAAAAGAGATCGCCGCTCAAAGGATCGACCGCGAGGCTGTTCGGGCATTTCAGATTCGACGCTGCTGTACGCACGATGAGGCCAGCGGCGGGGTTCAACTCGACCACGGTGCCGGTGGTGAAGTTACCTGGCCGGTGCGCCGAACACGGCGTAGAGCCGCCCATCCTTGCCGAACGCCGGCCAGCCGAAAGTGGGGGTAAGAGTCGAGAGCTGATTGGCGCTGGAGACCGCCTGCCGGTGGGGAAGCGGTACAGCGCACCGCCAGAAGCTGGGCGATGAACGCCGAGCCGCCGCTGAAGGCTGGGATCGAGGCGCCGGGGCAGCCGCCCCAGTTGACGTTGCCGAAGAAAAAGGGCTCGGCGAAAAAGCCGGTGGCGAATGGACTGAGCGTAAAGCCCGCCGCGCCGGTGGGGGTGTTTCTGCCTGCAGGCCGTACCCGAACCGCCGCTGAAAGTCACCACCCCGCTGCCGGGTACGGGCAGGTCGCCGTCGGTGACGTCCACGGCGTAGTATAGGTGACGGTTTCGTTCACCTTATTCGTGGCGGTGAACTGAATCTGGCCTGCGGCGCTGGTCACGCTCGATTCGGTGCGCTTGATGAGTGAAATGGCCCCCGCCTTTGCGCGCGAGGGTGACGAGTTTGCTGGGGGTGGGGCGGTTCAGGGCGTCTTTCAGGTGACGGTAATCGTGGTGGAACTCGTGCCATTAGTTACGGTGGTCGGAAAGGCGTTGATGCCCGCGCTGGTGGCGGCGTGACGACAAAGGCGATTTTAGCGGTTTGGCTCAAAGTGATATTGTCGGTGATATCGCGCGCGGTAAACGTGACTGTTTCAGGTTTGAGGCTCTTGACCGTGAATACGACGGCGCTGTTTGCGACATTCGCAACGCCGCTCGTGGGCGTGATCGCGCTGCTGCCCGCATTGGCCGTTAACGTCACGGTTTTACCGGCTATGATATTGTCATTGGCATCCAGCAATTGCACCAACAACACCCCGCTGCTGGTCGCGCTGTCAGCCGTGCGCTGTTTGCCCCTGAGCAGCACGCTGGTGGGCGCTAACGGTAAAGACCCGTGATGGGTGGCGGAAGGCGGCCCTGCCACCCGAACTCACTGACAAGCGCAGCAGATTGAGGTTTTGGCGAACTCCAGTCCGGATACAGAGTGAAATCACTACCCAGAGCTGCGGCATTATTAAACACATGGGTATTGGCCCGCGCATAAAGCAGCGGATTAAAAGCCCCAAGATTCCTTCCTTGAGACTCATTGAGCAGCGCTGCAAATGCGGCCCAGATTGGCGCTGACATGCTGGTGCCGCCATAGCAGCTTGCCGCTGGGGCATCCGCCATTATCTGCTTGGCAATGAACGCGCCGTTTGCAGGATCGGCATTAACAACCACATCAGGAATCGAACGCCTTGGCGCGCTGTTGAGGCCATTTTGATAGCTGGGCCGAGGAAAAATCGACTCATTCCAAATCCGCCCCGGCCAGTGGAAGGCGAGTGGGTAGCTCCATTCCACCAGTTTCAGAGTCGCAACAAACGCAGGTTCGAACTCATGGTGCCAGCGCTCACGGCGGCTACGAGGCACGCTCGCGGGCACTGCGATGGTATTGGGACTGCCGTTCAAACAAGTGCTGCCGGTGTCGCCGGCAGCGCTGAATACGCTGATGCCCGACGCCGCCGCGCTCGCCAGAATGAGTCGATGCTTTGCACATCGGCAAGCGTGGTCTGATCTTCGCAGTAAGCCCAACTGTTGCTGATCACCGTCGCACTGCCGTTGATCGCGCTATTAAATAGGGTCTGAAAACCGCCTGCGCGAAAATGGCGAGTGGTGCATGGCCACTTTTGGTATCCGGCGCTATGGTCATGACGGTTGTGATGTCGAGCAACATCTCATCTTGATCCTCACCAGCAGGGGCGCCGCCATTGACGAGCGTAACACCTGTGTCATTATGCGGTTGGCCGGAGCGCCGATCAAATTCAGGTAATCGCCGATATCGCTCGCTTGGAATGTATCAAATCCGATGATCGCGATTCGTTGTCCAGCTCCCGTCGATTTAGCTAAATCAGGCGCCGTTGACAACGCTGTAGGCGCTGAAGCCGGTTGGCGAGGAAAGCACTAGATTTTTAAATCTGGGTTAGCACCGCTGGCGATCAACGCTACGACGCATAAACCAGCCATACGCGGCAGGCGCAGCCGCCGCGTAATCGGCGTCACTGGCGTCCAACTGCGCGCAGTGATGCCGCGATAACTGCCGCTGATCCGCACAGGGCCGTCAGCAAAGTCTGACGATTGGTTGACTGTGGCTTGGCGAGGTTGTTGAGGCCTGTTATGGCTTGTATCAGCGCTGCGATTTCACTGGGGATGCCGGGCGTTCGGAAATATTTGCGTAGAAGTGGCGCTCAGCCAGCCTAAAATCTCGTATCGTCACCCCCAGCGCGTTTTCCGCTTTCGCCCGTGTCCCTGCCACCGTCAGCGTCAGCCGTTCGCCGAACCGTCGATCACGCTGAAACCCCATTGACGAAATACCCCTGCACCGCGTCGAAATCGGCCTGGCTCGGCCCGAAGCGGTCGGAGACTTGCTGCGGGTCAGAAATTGGCGGAATTGCGGCGAGTTGGGATCGTAGAGATCGGTAGAGAAAGCGTCGAAGCCCGCTTCATCGGAGCGCCGCAGCACGACGGTCAACGACAGTGGTTCCGCGCCGCTCGCTCTTCTTGGCCGCAGGCTGCGCCTTAGCGAGAGCCTCCAGCATTACCGGTAAGCGGCACACGCTCCGTGTCGCGATCCGCTACCGCGCGGAGCGCCGCTGCGAATCCCAGCCCTAACCAATAAAGTAAAACCACAAGAATCGCTTTCAGGCCGCACCGGTTCATATCGTTCTCCAAATTCCATTGGCCTTGGATCGTCAACGGATTCCATCAAGACGTCGAGGTTGAGGGAATCATTATCTCTATCCTGTAGCAGAGCGATGGTATATTTTTGGTAGTTTTTTGGTGTATGGATGGAAGTGAGATGACGGCAAGGATCGATTGGCAACCCGCGACACTGCATCTGGACCTCGACAACGAGCGCTTGGCGCGCGGCGGGCGCGAGATTCGCCTGACGCCCAAGGCGTTTGCCATGCTGCGCTATCTGACCGAGCATCCCGCCAAGCTGCTTACCAAGCAAGCGCTGCTGGCCGGCGTTTGGCCGAATACGTTCGTGGTCGAGGCGCAGGTCAAGCATTACATCCGCGAATTGCGCGCCGCGCTGGAGGATGATCAGACGGCCCCGCAATTCATCGAAACCGTGCGCGGGCGCGGTTATCGCTTCATCGGCAAGCTCGATTCGGGTACGGATGCAGTGCGGTGCATTCACCCGGCACTCGGCGATTCGACGGCGGCGCTGATGCGCTCATCCACCCTCATCACTCCCTTGGGGCGCGAGGCCGAATTGCGCCAGCTCCAGCGCTGGTTGGATCAAGCCCTGGCGGGAGAGCGCCAGATCGGTTTCATCATGGGCGAGCCGGGGATCGGTAAGACACTGTTGGTCGAGGCTTTCCTCGAGCGCTTGGCGGGACGGGGGGATTGGTGGGTGGCGGGCGGCCAGTGCGTGGAACGCTCCGGCGCGGGCGAGGCTTACCAGCCGGTGCTGGAGGCGCTCAACCAACTCTGCCGCGGGCCGGGTGGCGCGCAAGTGAGCGCCTGTCTCGACCGTTACGCGCCGCTCTGGCTGCTACAACTGCCGGGTCTGGAGGGGGTCGATACGGAGCGCTTACGTACCCGCACCTTGGGCGCGACGCGCGAGCGCATGCTGCGCGAGCTTGCGCAAGCGCTGGAAGCGCTTACCAGCGAACGCGGCTTGGTGCTGTGGCTGGAGGATTTGCATTGGGCCGATGCAGCCACCCTCGACCTCATCGTCTATTTGGCGCGCCGCCGCCAGCGGGCGCGCTTGCTGGTGCTCGGCACCTATCGCCCGGATGAGATGTACGGACACGTCCATCCGCTCGCGACTTTGCAGCCAGAGCTCAAGCTGCGCGGCAACTGTAAGGTATTGCCCGTGCCGCTGCTGACGGTGAAAACCGTGGAAGACTACCTCGCGCTGCGTTTTCCCGGTCTGCCGGCGACACTTGCGCCGGTACTGCACCGCCACACCGAGGGCAATCCGCTGTTTCTGGTCAATACCGTGGAATTTCTAGTCGCCCAGGGTGTGATCGACGAAGCCGACGGCCACTGGCGGCTGCGCGGCGAACCCGAAACACTCAAATTGGAATTACCTGGTAATTTACGCCGCCTGATCGAAACCCAGTTCGTCAAACTCGCCGATACCGACAGACGCCTGCTGGAAGCCGCCAGCATCAGCGGGGTGACATTTACGGCGGCGGCGGTCGCCGCCGGGCTGAATCAGCCGGTCGAGGCCGTCGAGGAACGCTGCGCGGCGCTCGCGCGGGTCGAGCGCTTCGTGCGCGTTTGCGGCCAGGAGTGTTGGCCAGACGGCACGCTGACGGGGCGCTATGTCTTCGCCCATGCGCTGTATCAAACCGTGCTGTATACGCAGGCAACACCGCATCGGCGCACGCTGCTGCACCGGAGCATGGGTGAGCGTCTGGAGCAGGCGTACGCCCGCAACAGCACCGCCATCGCCGCCGAACTCGCGCGCCATTTCGAGGAAGGGCACGACGATCAGCGCGCGATCCAGTACTTGCGGCAGGCCGCCGCGACCGCCGCGCAGCGCGCGGCGCATCACGAAGCCAGCCGTCATTTGCAGCGGGCTCTGGCTCTGCTCGACAATCTGCCTGATAGCGCCGCGCGCGGCCGGCAGGAGCTGGCGTTGCGCGTTGCCTTGGGGGTGTCGTTGATGGCGAGCGGCGGTTGGGCCGATGCGGAAGTCGAAAAGATCTACCAACGCGTACTCGAGTTGTGCCAGCAAAGCGAGGAAACATCGGAACTCCGTCCAGCGCTGTGGGGGCTTTGGCTGTATTACAGCACGCGCGCCGAGTATGGGGTGGCGCGGGAGGTGCGGGAACGAGCGCTACGCCTCGCGCGCAAGCTGCCGGATCAGGGGTTTCTGATGGCGGCTCACGGCATCGCCGGCGATGACTTATTCTGGTTGGGAGAGTTGCGCGTCTCGCAGCGCCATTTCGAGCAAGCGCTGGCGCTCGACGATCCTGCCCGATACCGCGAACAAATCGCGCGCTATGGCTTGGATTTGGGCGTTATTTGCCGCGCCTGCGTGGCGCGCGGGCGCTGGTATCTCGGCCATTCCACCCAAGCGTTGCAAGAAATGACCGTCACCCTTGATCTGGCGCGCGCACACCAGGATCCGTTCAACTTGGCGGTGGTGCTGAATTACGCCGCGCGCCTGTATCTATGGCGGCGAGAGGTGAAAGCGGTTCAACAGCATGCCGCCGCCGCACTGGCGCTCGCCCATGAGTATGGATTTTCGTATTTGCTGGGATGGGGGACTTTTCTGCTTGGTTGGGTCGCGGTGCAAGACGGCCAGGGCGAACAAGGCATCGCCGAAATGCGCCGGGCGCTTGCCGTTTTCAAGGCAGCCGGCGTTGCCGTCAGCCAGTCGCTACGCCTCGGACTGCTCGCCGAGGCTTATGGGAGCGAGCGCCAGATCGATGCCGGTCTGGCGGCGCTGGCGGAGGCGGAAGCCTTCGTCGCGGCGCATGAAGAGCGTTTCTATGAAGCGGAACTGTATCGATCAAGGGCGCTGGCTGCTGCGCCGGTCGCCGGCGGATGCGCAAGCCTGCCTGCAAGCGGCGCTCGCCACCGCCTGCCGGCAGGGCGCGAAATCGTTGAGGCCAGGGCCGCGCTGGATTTGGCCCGACTGTGGCAAGCCCAAAGCCAGCCTGCCCGCTCCCGACGCTTGCTGGCACGCGTTTGCGGCAGGTTCGGCGCGAGCCAGGACAGCGCCGACCTCCAGGACGCCAAAGCGCTACTGGAAGATGGCACGCTGTCCTGATCAGCGCCGCGCCGGCAAGTCCAGTATCGCCCGTGTGCCGCCGTCCGCGCGGTTGACGAGTTCCACGCGTCCGCCGTGCAGTTCCGCGACTTCGCGCGCGAAGCTCAAACCCAATCCCGTGCCTTTGCCGCCGTCCGGGCGCGGCAGCGAATAAAAGCGTTCGAACACCCGCTCGAGCGCGTAATCCGGAATGCCGGGGCCATGGTCCGTGATTTCCAAGCGCATGCCGCCGTCGTGGGGATGAGCGTTGACGCTGACCGCACCGCCGGTGGGCGAGAATTCCACCGCGTTGCGCAGCAGGTTCGCGAGCGCTTGGCGTAGCAGGAAACGCTCGCCCATGATCGGCGACGGCGCTTCGGATTGGTCGATGACGGTGACTTTGCGCAGCGCCAGCAAAGGCTCCAGGCTGATCGTGACTTCGCGCAGCAATTCGCGGAGATCGACCATTTCCACGTTTTGCAGGCCTTGGCGTTTCTCGACGGCCGCCAGTTCCAGCATGCGCTCGACCAGATTCTGGATGCGTTCCGATTCGGTGCGGATATTGGCGAGAAAGCGCTGGCGCTGGGCGGGTGGCATGTCTTCTTCGAGCAGTTCGGCGGCGCCACGGATCGCCGCCAGCGGGCTTTTCAGTTCGTGGGTGAGGGTCTGCACATAGCGCTGGACGTAATCCTTGCCCTCCAGTTCTCGGCGCATCGCCTCCATCGCCGCCCCCATCATGCCGATTTCGTTGCGCCCGAGATTCGGTAAAGCCACGCGCGCGCCGGCGCGCACCGCCTCGGCGTAACGGGTGAGCCGCTGCAAGGGACGGCTTACCCAGGCGTACAGGCCGAAGCCGAGCAGCAGCGCCACGCCGGCGGCCAGCGCGCCAGCGATGATGACTTTGGCCTTGGCCATGGCGAGAAAGCGCTCGACGTTATAGGCCGGCTTGCCGAGGCTTACCATGCCCACGATGGCGCCGTTCACCTGGATCGGTGCGCCGATATAGAGCACGGCGGTTTCCGGGTGTCGCGGGTCTTCGTAAGTGGCGCGCGCGCCGTACCGGCCCCGCAGAGTGCGGTAGACATCGTTCCAGCGCGAGAAATCCTGGCCGACGCTGCGGTTCAGCGAATCGAACAACACGATGCCCTTGGCGTCGGTGACGTATACCCGCGCATCGACGCCGTGTTTGTCCAGCGAATAGATGAGCGCATCGAAGCGGCGCCGGTAGACACGCTCGAAGGCCTGCTTCAGGCGTTCCGTATCAAGCCGATCTTGAGCGAATTCCGGGGCGAGCAACTCGGCGAGTATTTGCGCGCTGTCGATCAACGGTTCTTCCATCGATTCCAAGTAGCGCGGACGCAAGTCGTCAGTGATCCAATTGACTAGAAAGTAGAATCCCGCTGCCACCACCAACACGAACACCAGAAAAATCCGGGCGCGGATGGTCACGATTCGAGGCTCAGCGAATAGCCCAGGCTGCGGTGGGTCTTGATCGGATTGAGATCGTCGCGCACCGCGCGGAGCTTGGCGCGCAAGGTTTTGATATGGGTATCGACGGTGCGATCGAAGCTCTCTTCGGGGTCGTCCCAGGCGAGTTCCAACAACATCTCACGCGAATACACCCGGCGCGGATGAGCGATCAGGATTTTCAGCAGCCGGTATTCGTAGCGCGACAGTTCCAGCAATTGGCCGAAATAGCGAATTTCATAGGCCGCCTCGTCGAGGCTGAACGGCATGGAAGATTCGGCGCGCGGCGCGGCGGGGTCGGTCCGGTGCTGGGCGCGGCGCAGCACCGCCCGCACCCGCGCGGTGAGTTCGCGCGGCGAGAATGGTTTGGTAATGTAATCGTCGGCGCCGATCTCCAGACCCACGACGCGGTCGATTTCGCCGCCGCGGGCGGTGAGGAAAATCACCGGGGCCTGGGTGATCTGGCGTAAGCCGCGGAACAGCTCGAAGCCCTGGGTATCGGGCAGGCCGACATCGAGCACGATCAGCGCTAGCGGTTGCGCGCGGCAAGCCTCCAGGCCCG
>JAXMFZ010000056.1:0-27557 GCA_046347515.1 Gammaproteobacteria bacterium
CGTTGACCGGCGCCGACGCGGTGACGATATTCCCCTATCTCGTGTGGCCCAACTCCCGCCGCACCAGCGCCGCCCCCGCCGCCAGCGCCCCGAGTTTGGCGCGCGCCACGTCGCGGGCGAGCGGCACCATGCCGCAGTTGGTGCAAGGCTGTAGATGTTCCGGCGCGACATACGGGAGCGCCTTGCGAATGGTCGCGGCGACCTCCTCCGGCGTTTCGACGCGCGCGGTGGCGACGTCGATGGCGCCGACCAGCACGTCCTTGCCCTTGAGCAAGCCGATCAGCTCGATGGGCACTTTCGAGTTATGGCATTCGAGCGATATTTGATCGATCGCGGAGGTTTGCAGGAGGGGGAATGTTTCTTCGTATTGCCGCCATTCCGAACCCAGCGTTTTCTTCCAGTCGATGTTGGCCTTGATCCCGTAACCATAGCAAATATGGACGGCGGTTTTGCAGGTCAAGCCCTGGGCGGCGCGCTCCAGCGCCTTGATGCCCCAGTCGCGCACCTCATCGAAATAGACGTTGAAGGCCGGCTCGTCGAACTGGATGACATCGACACCGGCGGCGGCGAGTTCACGCGCTTCCTCATTCAAGATTTTGGCGAACTCCCAGGCCAGTTTTTCGCGGCTGCGAAAATGGGCGTCGTAGAGCGTATCGACCATGGTCATCGGACCGGGCAGGGTGAATTTCACCGGCTGCGCGGTCTCGCCACACAGAAACCTGGCATCGTCGGCATAGACCGCACGCTTGCGCGCCACCGGGCCGTTGACCACCGGCACCTCGGCGTCGTAGCGGTTACGGATGCGGACGGTTTGTTTATGCTGGAAATCGACGCCTTCGAGGTGCTCGATCAAGGTCGTCACGAAATGCTGGCGGGTCTGCTCGCCGTCGCTCACGATATCGATGCCGGCGCGCTCCTGGTCGCGCAGCACCAAGCGCACCGCGTCGCGCTTCCCCTCGGCGAGCGCCGCGCCTTCGAGCTTCCAGGGCGCCCACAGCTTTTCGGGCTCGGCGAGCCAAGCGGGTTTGGGTAGACTGCCTACGATCGTGGTTGGCAAAAAAGGATGCGCCATGATTTGTCTCCGGTTGCCATGACAACCGATCTTAGCGGCGCAGTGTCACTTCTACAAATCCATATCGCTTGATCGAGGCGCGAGTCTGACCAGAAGCGACTGCGCACGACACTGATTCCGCATGTTTTATGCGCCAGCGCCGCGCACCGTCACGTATCGGCCAGCATCTCCGGACTGATCTGCAATTCCTGACAGGCATGGATGTAAGTGGCGGCGGACCAAGCTTGAAAACACTTGCCCATCGGTCGTCCGGTGCGGCCGTGAATCCATTCATTGAACTCCCATTCCTGATTCTTACCGAGGCGGTTGAGCTGCGCGAGCTTCAGCAATTCGCGACAGGCCACTTCGTGCAGGCCAAGCCGATGGATAAAACGCGCCCACATGCCACCGATGAACGGCCAGATGCCGCCATTGTGATAATGATTCGGCAGGTTCAGCAGATTGACGGTGTAATAAGCTCGCCAATCAGGATCGCCAGCCTGCACCGGCGGATAAAGATTGACCACCGGGTAAGGCTCATTGACACCGACTCCCCACATGAATCGGAACGCGGTACGTGCGCGCTCGACATCGAGCACATTGACCAGAAATGCGAGAATATTGCCCAATACATCGCAACGCCAGTTGAAAGCGAACGGCGTAATTTCAGCCAGCAGATAGCTCGCGTCGCCAAGCGAGAACTGCCGGTCGGCGAAGCTGATCTCACCGGGCGTCGCACTTGCTTTGGTGGAGGGCCAGAACGCGGCAAGGATTTTGCCACGTATCGCTTGCGACCAGCGCAGATAATCCGCTGCACGCTCGAAATGCTTTTGCAATTCTAATAAGCGCCCGAAGCAAACATTGGCCGCGAACCACAGCGCTTCGTCGTACAAGACGTGGTAGCTGCGACCAAACAAATCGGTCCAATCACCGGCTTCGGGTATTTCCAGCAATCCGTCGTTGTTGCTGTCGAGCGCGCTGAGCCAATCCATGACGCGTTGCAGGCGGTCGGCGTATTCGTCCAACAAGCCATAGTCTTCAGTCTTGCGGACATAGGCATAGAATGCAATGATCGCCCAAAGCCCGCTGTCGATCGAGCAGATGCCGCCCACGCCGCTGTAGTCGGGCTTGCCATCGTCGATCCGCACATTGGCCGGAATCTGGCCGTTCGGCGAAATATGGTCAAACAAGGTGCGTAACGTTTGCCGCTGCGCCGTGCGGATATCGGACTCCGCCAGATCGATAGTGGACACTAGCGTGATCGCACTGTCACGCGCCCATACACTACGGTAGTTGGCATCAGTACCAATCACATCGTTATCAGTCAATGAGCATGCCGAAAATCCGAGTGGGGTGATATTCTTGCGCAGTACCTCCAAAGCATGGTGATAGCCCGTGGCGATCAATCTGCGTTCGGCGGAAGTAAGGCTGCCCAGGGCCACCTCGGTGAACAGCATACGCAGCGTTGGATCCAAATTTTCCGAGCTGAGCGCCGAGCTGCCAGCCGATGGGGTTTCGGAAATTACACCGAAGTGTTTCAGACCTTCCAGCACACCGTCCGCCAGCACCTGGGTCGCGCTGAAGGTCGGCAGCTTGACTACCGCTTCATGCAATTCGGGCTGGGCGTTTTCGACGACGATGCCTTGCACCCCGGGCAGCAAGAACATACTGCTATCGTTGCCGGTATCGCCAGCGACGAGCACCTGCGACAAGGGTATTTTGAGGTAATCGCACAACCAGCGCAGCGCGTTGCCTTTATTGGTTTGCTTCGGCAGTACATCGAGGTCGCGCATGCTGGAGTAAACCACCGTCACTTGCAAACCCGCATCGACGAGCTGCTTTTCGAGTAAAGCCAGGGCTTCGGGTGTGGCCTGCTCCAGATACCAGCTCGATTTGTACGGATGCAGAAATTGCGGCGGTTGTTGCACCACGCCAGGAAACCGCCGGAGGATTTGTTCGATGCGGACTAAGTCCCAACCCTGGCGAAATGTGTGATTGAATTCGCTGACCGAGCGTTTGCGCTGGCCGTCATAGATCTGCGTGCCGACGCCGCCAAGCACATAATCGGGCCAGGGCAGGATCTCGGTCGCGAGCAGATCGATGACATCCTGCACCAGACGGCCAGTGGCGTAACAGAGCAGCGGTCGCCGCACCTTGGGAAGCAGTCCCCAGGCCTGCTTGAAACGCAGCGTCGCTTCGGGATTTCCCAACAAGGTGCCGTCGAGGTCGGAACAAAATAATTGGATCTTGTGCTGCGCCATCGCAAGGTTCGCTTACAAAAGGTTGATGGATTCGCGCCGCCCTAGTCAGCATCGTTCCAGGGCTCGTCCCATTCGGTGTCGGTGAGCGTGAAACTCCGGCTCGCGCGCTTCTCCACCAAGGCGATCAGTTGCTGCGCTATGCCGGTCCAGGTGAACAGGCTGCGCGCTTTGTGCGCGCCCATGCGCGCCAGGCGCGCGCGCAAGCGCGGATGGCGGAACACCTTCACCATGGTGATGTCAAGGTCTTCCTTGTCGAAACTGTCGGCATACAGTGCGTGGCGCCCGAACGTGAGCGCACGGTACAGGCCGCCGTGGGTGGTGACCACGGTTGGCGTGCCAGAGGCCATCGCCTCGATCGCGGTCATACCGAAGGGTTCATAACGGCTGGAGAGCACGAACAGATCCGCCGCCCGATAATAATCGGCCAATTCTACATCGGGAATGAAACTCCCAAACCGAATTTTGTCAAACACGTCCAGCCGCTCCGCCTGTATCTTCAAATCGTTGACAAGAGCCTGCTCGGCCCGCGTCAGTTCGGCGCCACCGATGGCAAGGTACAAGACGGCTTCGGGTTCGCGTCGGACAACCAGCTCAAAGCCATTGAGCAGCAGATCATATCCTTTGTTACGAGCCAGACGCCCAAGCGCCAGCACGACTTTGCCAGACCAGTTGAGTCGTTGCCGAATGGCTTGCCGGCTGGCCTCACTGACCGGATAGAAACGATTGTCATCGTAACCCGGGGGAATCATGCAGCAGTTCTCACCAAGTACACCGTAATCTGCGTGCAGCAAATCCACCTGTTGTGGAGTGGTAGCAACAACCATGTCAGCCGCTCCGTAGAGGAGCGTTTCATGGTGAATGCGCTGGCTGAAATTGTACTGACTGTCGAATTTGGCGGCGTTGCCTGGATAATCACGCTCCATCTCCCGCTTCTTCCAGACTCCAAGCGAGTGCGGAGTGTGGATGTGCGGCACCCCCAGCACTTCGCTCAAGTGCTGCCCGGCGATGCCGGCATCCCAATAGTGGCTGTTGATGAATTCGTATTCCAGCTCATGCTTGCTTATCAAGCGCAGCACATTCTCGTTCCACACCGGCAGTTTTTCGTACAGATACTCCTTGGGAATAAACTGGGGTCCGCCGCAAGGCGCGCGAATAATGCGCACCTGTTCGGTTACCGGCTCCAGAGTGGGCTGATCCTCGAATTGCCGGGTCCAGATGTCGACTTCATACCCTAACTGCGCAAGTTTTTTCGACAGCTCAAGCACGTAGACGACCTGGCCACCGGTATCCGCCGCGCCAAGCGGCGGCGCCGCGGCGACGTAGCCGTGGGTGGATACCATCGCAATCCGCGGCAACGGGCTGTTCACGCTCAACACATCGTCAACCATAGGAGAACTCTCTTGAAAGAACATCCGCGTCAATCACCACCTACCATGCGATCAACCTGGTCTCGCAGCGCCATCGATTCAGTCAGCAAGGGTTCAACCGGCTTCTCCGGAAGCCGCTGAGCAGGATGGCATTCACTTGCATGACGCCAGCGCCCTTGGCCTGCATGAAACCGTTGTGGCATAGGCAGAATGCGAGACTTGATGGTGTTTTTCCCGCTGCGCTTCGCCGCATAGGTCAGATTATCTACATTACGCAATAACTCATTGATAGCCTTGGGTGGATCATGGCAAGTCAATACGCCGATGCTGAAAGACACCGGCCAAGCGTGACGCTTCATTTCCTCTGCCAGGTAGTACTTGATCTCGCGCACCAGCTTGAGCGCTCCGTTCGCTCCAGTCTGTGGCAACAGGATGACGAATTCATCACCACCGATGCGCGCCAGTGTGTCGGTCTTGCGCAGCTTGCGCAGTATCGCTTTCACCACGGTGCGCAATAGATCATCACCCTGGTAATGGCCGCAGGCATCATTGACCATTTTGAAGTTGTCGATGTCGATATGAACGACACTCAAGGAATGGCCATAACGCTTTGATCGGGTGATGGCGTCCTCAGCCATTTCGTAGAATAAGCGGCGATTGCCTGCCCCTGTAAGGGTATCGGTTCTCGCGAGTCGCGCTTCTTTACCGACGCTTTCTTTTAGCGCCGACAACAACATGACCACGACAACAAAAGACACAAACCCTGCCAAAGCATTCCAAAATGGGATTAACGGATGGGAATATGGAAAATTGGTCAGAAGTTTGGTCGCCAGCCAGATACTCGCCAAGAAAGTCGCTATAACGAAACCGGCAAGACGGCCTCTAGTGTAGGTCAGCGCGGAAATTGGAACGAGATACAGCGTTGTGAGTGAGATCTCTACCCCTGTCCTATAGTCAATATAGGCTAGTAAAAAGCCTAACCCATAGGATGCGACCAAGGGAATTGCTCGATTGCAGCGGGTTAAAAGCTCCATGAATCTCTCGTGGCTCGCGTAGTAGTCTCAGTTTGTTTTCCAAGCCGTCGAACAACAAAACAAGCATTCGAACGACTAACATTAAATTCTTTATATATCTGATTTTTATATGTGTATCCGAGAAAAATAAAACCTCAATATCTAGTTCCTCCTTACTTCTACTTTTTCAGATTTATTCCAATGCCACCATTGAGCGCCTGACATGAGATTGCTTGGCACGCCGGCGCAAACGGTGGCGCTGGCTGATGATCTCAGCCAACTCGACGGGGCTGAGTGGGCGACGGGATAGGAAATGTGCCAAGGCGGTGACCAAGTCGCTGCATGACAAGGGCGCGTTCACGTATCAGGATGAGGCAATCACCGCAATCATGCAGATGATTCAGCCCTCAATGATGCCCCTCAAGTTGCGGAAAAATCAGTAGATCGGTTTTGCCAGGGTTGATTAACCCAAGCGATGCACTTTGTGCCTCAGCACAGCTCTAGCCACGCTCCCGGGATGGCACCATTGTCCCCCATCCAGCGTCTGGGCGGCGCCGAAAGCATCGCTTTCGATCACGCTGCAGGCGAACGCCTGGATTGGCCCGCCGGCGCCGGCCGGTATCGTCCAGCGCACCATGCCATCGCCATAGAACGCCGGGGTGATGTCGCTCACCGTCTCCGGATCGAGGATGTTCAGATTGCTGCTGAGGGCCTGTACGGTAATGATTTTGCTCGCGCCGTCGCCGTCATGCACGGTCATGCTCCGGGTTGAACCGAGGCTTGCGGTAGTGAAGACATAGAACTTGGTGTCTTCACCATCGTTCGGCGAACCGGCAATGAGATAAGGCAGGTTGAGCGTGGCGCCGGCTGCTATGGCGTCCGCAGGGGCGAGCTGTGTGATCGGATTGTTGGTCCAATTATCGGGATCGGCGTCGCTTAACCATGCTGCATCGATCGGCATGGTCGGTATATAAGCGACGTCGTTGACCGGTAAATTGACGAAAAATGCGCCGGCTGTCAGCGCATTCGAATCGGCCCCCGTGATCAAGCCGCCCACGGTCGTGTCGATGGCGAACAGCAGGTAGCCGGGGGTATTGGCCGGCCCGCCCGCCACCGCGGCGGCCGCCTCGGTCGACCAGATGAAGGCGAAGCGCTGATGGGTCAGCAGCGTTTCATCACCGCGGGCGCGGCGGTTACCGTTCTGGTCGAAAAACGCCCAGTAGAGCGTCCCCGCCGCGCGGGTCGTAATGCCGACGGTGGTGGTGAAGCCGTTGCCAGTGTCATTCGCGTACGGTACCAATACTGCCTGATCATTGATATCCAGGCCTGCGGCCAGCGTGGCGTGAGTGGATACCGCCGCCATAAGCGCTGCCGCCAGCAACGCACAATGCAATCGGATGTTTTTCATGACTCACTCCTTCTCGTCATAAGTGCGCTTATGGTCAGAGCATCCGCGGATCGGTGGCACAGTAACCGCTAATTTGCCAGCCTGCGAAGAAACCGGCGATTTCTGATACCCGCTTTGCGCAGCAAATGAAACCGACTCGTCGGCGGCCGCCAGGTACCGAGAATGACTTCATCGCATTGCAAGGAGCCGGTTTTTTCATCGATTGTTTTGAGCAACTCACCTTCGGCCGTCATTGTCGTACAGGTAATACCCGCTGTCCCGAGGCGCTGCGCGGCTGAATCCAAAACGTTGGCCGCGCGCTGGGCACGGAATTCGCGTAACTTTTCCAGTGATTGGTACAGCAGCAGTTTGCCATAACGAATCGGCGGCTCGTGAACATACATAAGTGATGCGCGAATCGTTTCACCCGCGCAGGATCTGTCGATCAATTGCTGGATGGCGCGGTCGGTATGCACCGAGCCGTCGATAGGCACCATGATATGGGTCATTGGCGATGGCTCCTATTGCGGAGATTACTCGACCGTCATTGGTCTTGAGGAAACGACCGCCGACGCCGGGCGGTGGCGAATCAAGTAGGCCAATATGGGCGGCGTCACCAGAGTCGTGAGCATCACCATGATGACGAATACCGAAAACAAGACGTCATCGATAACGCCGAGCCCCTTGCCGACCACGGCGAAGATCAAGCCGACCTCGCCGCGCGGCACCATCGCCCAGCCCACCAGCCATTTGTTGGCCGAGGCGCCAGCAGCCAAGCCGGATGCCAACTTGCCAGCAATCGCCACGACCGTCACCACAAGCGCCACGATCACTACTCCAGGATCCGCGAGCACCGCGAGATTGACCTGCATGCCGGTGTAAACGAAAAACAGCGGCACGAGCAAATGGCTAATCGGATCGATCAGCTCTTGCAGATGGTGCTTGCCGTGGTGAGCGAGCACCTGATGGACGCGTTGGCGTACCTCGGCGTTGGCTTCGCGAACGGCGTTGCGCACGTCGCTGAAAATCGCGGGAGCGCTGAAATCCTTGAAGGTCACTTCATCCAGAATCAGCCCTGCGGCAAACGCGCCGACGATGGGCGCAAGTCCAATGGACTGGGCAATGAAAGCGAAACTGAGGCACAGCGCAAGCGCAACCGTCAGCTTCATCGCCACACCGGAATGGATACGAGAAAATATGAGGCTTAGCAGGGGCGCGGCGCGGTGCCCGATCAGAATAGCGCCACCGAGGAATAGAAACGCCTTGAGAGTAATCCAAACAATGTCGAGGACAGCGACCGATCCGGTCGTGATGATGGCTGCTACCACCGCGAGGATGATCAAACCGAGTACGTCGTCGATCACGGCCGCGCCCAGCACGATCCGCGCTTCGGCGCTTTGTAGATAATGTAAATCCTTGAACACCCGTGCCGTAATGCCGACGCTCGTGGCCGTCAAGGTGGCGCCGAGAAACAAATACAAATTGAAGGACTGGTCAGCGAACAGCAGCGGGCCCACTATTGCGGTGCCCAGTACGAATGGCACGATCACGCCGACACAGGCCACCAACAGCGCTCGATTGCCAACCCTGCGCATTTCATGCACGTTGGTCTCGAGCCCAATTTGAAACAACAAGATCACAACGCCCAATTCGGCGAGGAATTTGACCGTCGGATCGTGTTTGATGGGCTCCAGCAAACCGATGCCCACCAAGACGAGATTGCCTAGCACGATACCCGCCAGGAGTTCGCCAAGGACACCGGGCTGGCGCAAGCGCTCGATCAGCGCCGAGAATCTGGCGACCAACAACAGAATCGCTATCCAAAGATAAGACCATGCCGCTTCTGCGCCGAGCGCTGCCATCGCTGCACCAGGGGCGGCGATGAGCAGTATCAATAGCAGCAATCTTTGGACAGCGGAGCCAATCATGGTCAAGCCTACCGATGAAATATCAATTAGGTTAAAAGCGCTTCACCCAATCAACAATTCGGGAGTTTCATAAGGGAATTACGTAAGGAATTCGCTTATTCAATTACTGATTGCCGTATTGACAGGTCAAGTTCCATATTAATATTAATTATATATATCAAATAATTGAATCTTTTTCTCCACTTTCCCAATGTAACAATCAATAGCAATAGTGCTATATTCCGACATTCCGCACCCCTGGGATGAGTTTTGAGAGGTGGGATTATAGTTGTCCCTCAACGAGTTGGGAGGCAACGCTGATGAGTAAACAATACGCCAGCCAAACGCTGGAACACCTGGGGTTAGTGGCGGGGATGTACGACGAACTGGGGATCGGCAAGGTGCTGGATGACACCATCGCCCAGGACTACGACCAACGCCAAGTCAGCGTGGGGCAAGCCGTGAAAGCGCTGGTGCTTAACGGACTGGGATTCATCAATCGAGCGCTGTATTTTAGTGCCGCAATTTTCGCCGACAAACCCACCGAGCGCCTGATCGGAAAAGGGATTGCACCGGAACAGTTGAATGATGATGTGCTGGGCCGCGCGCTCGATGCCCTCTATGCCCACGATGTGACGGCGTTGTTTACGCTCCTGTCGGCACAGGCGTGTCAGCGCCGGGGTTAGCGGGTGCGACGGTGCATCTGGACTCGACCCGTTGCATGTCGATGGGGCTTATGCGCAGGAAGAAGAAGTCGGTGTGGTCACGCTCACCCACGGCTACAGCCGTGATCGACGGCCCGACCTGAATCAGATCATGCTCAATCTCATTGTCGAGCAACGCGCGGGGCTACCGCTACTGATGCAACCGCTGAGCGGCAACTGCAATGACACGGCCAGTTTCGGCGCGCTGATCGAACGCCATATCGATAACCTTAATGCCACCCATCAGGTCGAGTACTGGATCGCCGACAGCGCGCTCTACAGCGAAGCGAATCTACAGATACTGGCGGCGCATCGGGGTCGGTGGATCACGCGCGTGCCTGAACGCTTGCGCTGGCTCAGCGCTATCGGGATGAGGTCGGCGAACCCACCGAGTTACTCCCCGGTTACCGCTATCGCCGCGTGGAAGTCGAGTATGGGCGTGTGCGCCAGCGCTGGCTGATCATCACCTCGGTGCACGCGCTCGCGCGTGCCGCCCCAGCGGTGAGGCGTCAACTCCTGAAGCGTAGCGAATGGGAGGCAAAGCCTTTGGCCAACTCGCCCGCAAGACCTTTGCCTGTGCCGCCGATGCAAGCCAAGCGCTGTGGGAGTTCGAGCGCCGCTTACAGGTGCTGTTCATTTCTGAGGCCAAGGTGCAGCCAACGCTTCGCGCGCGGCGCTGGCAGGTATGCGGCCACCCAGCCAGCAATCCCGATGTACGTTGGCGTTGGCTGTGGCGGCGCGCCACCTTTATCCTGGCGACCAATGAACTCGACACGCAACGGTTGCCTGACGCCGCCGTACTCGAACAATACAAACAGCAACAACAGGCAGAACGCGGCTTTCGCTTTCTTAAGGACCCGCGCTTTCAAGCCCACACGCTGTTTCTGAAGTCCCCCAGCGGATCATGGCGCTGTTGATGATCATGACCGTGTGTCTGCTCGTCTATGCGGCGTTGGAGTATCGCCTGCGCCAGCGCTTGGCTGACACCGGTGAAAGTGTCGCCGATCAGAAAGGCAAGCCCACCCACCGGCCCACGATGCGCTGGGTGTTTCAGCTCTTTGCCGGGATTCACCTTTTACTGATCGCCGGCCAAGCAGCGCGGGTGCTCAACCTCAAACCGCCTCAGTACCAGATCATTACACTCCTCGGCCCCGCCTATCATGCGCTCTATACGTGAGGGGTGGAATGTGGGCTATATGCTTTGAGACATTGAGCTTATTCGTTTGTCGAGCAAAACCAGCGAACTATCCAGAGATCGCTGATGTTTTATTCTGGAGGAGTTTGTGACACACCAGAGTGGGCATTCGCGGGAAGACGGCTTATCTCAACACCCGCGGGAATTGAATAGCGGCTGCTCTCCGGCTACCGTGCTTGATGGCTACTGGCATGCTGAAACTTCCGGCGCCGTGCTCACCCATTTTGGCAGTTCGGAACAGCACGGCCTATCCGCCAAGGAAGCGCACACGCGCCTCGCCCGATACGGTGAGAACCGATTGCCAGCGCGTCAGCGGCGCGGGTCATTCATACGCTTTGTGTTACAGCTCCATAATCCGCTGATCCATGTGCTGCTCGCATCGGCCGCCGTCACGTTGTGGTTGGAACACTATACGGATGCCAGCGTCATCCTCGGCGTCGTCGTCATCAACGCCATCATCGGCTTCGCCCAGGAGGGCAAGGCCGAACGCGCCCTGGAAGCCGTGCGCGCCATGCTCGCCACCCACGCCACCGTCGTGCGCGCCGGCGAACGCCACGAAATCGACGCGACCCAACTGGTGCCTGGTGACATCGTGCTGCTCGAACCCGGCGCCTGCGTACCAGCCGATCTACGCCTGTTGCGGGCAAAGAATCTACAGGTGAACGAAGCCCCCCTCACCGGCGAATCGCTACCGGTGGAAAAGCAGATCGCGCCATTAGGGCGGGATGCGGCAATCGGCGATCGTTCAAACATGGCCTACTCTGGCACCGTGGTCACATTCGGTCAGGGTCGCGGGATCGTGGTCGCGACCGGCCAGGGCACGGAAATCGGCCGCATCGGCGCGCTGGTCGCAAGCGTTGTCGATCTTGCAACACCCCTCACTCGCCGGCTCGACCAGTTTGCGCGCCAGATCACCGCCTTTATCGTGGTTGTGGGTCTACTCACTTTTCTCTATGGCCATTTCCTCCAGGGCATACCGGCGCTGGATGTCTTTCTCGCTGTGGTAGGCCTTGCAGTCGCTGCCATTCCTGAGGGTCTACCCGCTATCGTCACCATTACCCTGGCAATCGGCACCACCGTCATGGCGCGACAACAGGCGATTGTGCGACGGCTGCCGGCGGTGGAAACATTGGGGTCTGTAACCGTTATCTGCTCGGATAAGACCGGAACCCTCACCAAGAATGAAATGACCGCCGTGCGACTGCTCCTGCCTGGACGCACGGTGGAGGTAAGCGGTGCGGGCTACGCGCCGGAAGGGGGCTTCCAGAGCGACGGCCAGGCCCTGGATCCGCGCCGAGATGCGTCGCTCGGCGTACTCGCGCGCTGCGCGCTGCTTTGTAACGATGCGCGCTTGCACCGCGACGAAGCGAACAACTGGAGACTGGTGGGAGACCCCACCGAGGGAGCGCTGGTTACCCTCGCGTTCAAGGCCGGACTCGACCCAGCAGCGGAGGCCGCCAACGCTCCACGTGTGGACGAGATTCCCTTTACCTCCGAACACCGCTACATGGCGACCCTGCACCACGACCACGCAGGCCAAGCCTTCGTACTGCTCAAGGGCGCGCCGGAGCGGATTCTCGACCTCTGCGAACAGGATGCTTCCGGCGAGCCACTCGATCGCGACCTCTGGGAAGCGCGCATGACGGAAGCCGCGAGCAACGGCCAACGCCTGCTCGCCCTAGCCCAGAGCCTCATGCCGTCCGGCGCCGTGGCACTCAGTATCGACGACATCCGGCGGCGTTTCACGCTGTTGGGCGTAGTCGGCTTGATCGATCCACCGCGCCCTGAAGCGATCACCGCCGTCGCGGATTGCCGAAGCGCGGGCATCCGTGTGGTGATGATCACCGGCGACCATGTCGTAACCGCAACCGCCATCGGCCGTACACTTGGCTTGGACGCTGAGGGGGCGCTTAGCGGTGATGCCTTCGAAATTTTAGACGATGCGACACTGCGTGACCGCATCCGGCAGACCGATGTGATCGCCCGCGCGAGCCCCGAACACAAATTGCGCCTGGTAACGGCGCTGCAAGCGCAGGGACAACTCGTGGCGATGACCGGCGACGGGGTCAACGACGCGCCGGCGCTAAAAGCCGCCGACATTGGCGTGGCCATGGGTAAGCGGGGAACCGATGCGGCCAAAGAAGCCGCCGACCTGGTGCTCACCGATGACAATTTCGCCACCATTGCGCGGGCGGTGCGAGAAGGGCGCAGGGTGTTCGACAACATCAAGAAAGCGTTACTGTTCATTCTTCCCACCAACGGCGGCGAAGCGGGCGTGATCCTTTTGGCGATCTTCGCTGGCTTAGCCCTGCCGATCACGGCCGCGCAGATTCTTTGGGTGAATATGGTGACGTCGGTAACGCTCGCCCTCGCGCTGGCCTTCGAGCCAGCCGAAGCCGGGGTGATGCGCCGCCCGCCCCGTGCCCCCACCGAGCCGCTCATCACCCGCCTGCTGTTTACGCGTATTCTGTATGTCAGCGGCCTCATGATCGCTACCACCTTCGCGGTTTTCCAATGGGAGATCGCGCGTGGCGGCAGCATCGAGACCGCGCGCACCGCAGTCGTGAACATGCTGGTCGTGAACGAACTCGCCTACCTCTTTACCGTGCGTCATTTCATGGCCTCCGCGCTCGCCCGCGACACGCTCTACGGCAATCCGGCAGCATTCTGGGCGAGTGCCGCACTGATCGGCTTACAACTTCCATTCACCTATGCTCCGATGATGCAAAAAGTGTTTCACACGGCGTCTTTGGACCTGACTTCCTGGATGCTGATCGTAGCTCTCGCCTTGGTTACATTCTTCGCGGTGGAATGGGAAAAATTTCTGCTGCGACGGCGCGGCAGTGAACATAGATAGGCGCGCTTAACTCGCGGAGGATTGTTGTGGGCAGCCCTCTTGCAAAGGCGCGGCGCGGTCGTTGCCGACGACGCCGACTCTGGTAGGCACCAGATTGGTGGCGGCCGGGCGGCCAATTGCCCCCTACAATGCTGCTTGCTGCCGATGATGAATCGGGAGTTCCGAAAAAGATCGGCTCAATCCGCAATCTTCTGCGGTGATGTAAGGGCAAGACGGATTAGATCGGGCACGGTGCGGGCCTGCAATTTCTCCATCATCCGTGCTTTGTACACTTCGACGGTGCGTACGCTGATCGCGAGCAGCTCCGCGATCTCACGGTTCTGCTTGCCGGCGATGACGTAGTCCAATACTTCGCGTTCACGCCTCGATAAACGCTCCAGACGCGCAGCCCACTCCGCCGCCGCCGAGGTCTGCTGGCGCTGTATCGCTTCGCGCTCGAGCGCGACGCCGATGGTCGCGATCAGCAGTTCGTCATCGACCGGCTTCTCGATGAAATCGACGGCGCCTGCCTTCAGCGCCATGCGCGCCGCCGCGACATCGCCGTGCGCGGTGACGATGATGACAGGCAAGGTAATACTTTGCGCGGCAAGTTCAGCCTGAAGCGCAAGCCCGCTCATGCCAGGCAGGCGCAAATCGAGCACTAGGCAGCCCGTTTGCGCAGGTTGATAAGCGGCGAGAAATGCCTCCGCTGAGGCGAAGGCCGCCACCGTAAAACCTTTGAGTTCGAGCAGCAACGCGAGGGATTCGCGTACCGATGCGTCATCTTCGACGATGAAGACGATCGGCCGCTCGGTAGGCTTGTCCATGTCAGCCCTGGCAAGGCAAAGTGACATGAAAAACCCCACCACTGGCGTCCGCAACCGCCCATAACCTGCCGCCATGGGCTTCGATAATTGACCGGCTCATCGCTAATCCCAACCCCATCCCCTCTGTTTTAGCGGTGGTGAATGGCTCGAAGATCGTCAGTGTATTCCCTTCGGCGATGCCTGGGCCACTATCCCGTATGGTCACTTGCACATGACCTGGTGCAACCGGTGCGGCCTGAATCCGGATCTCGCGTCGCACGGCGGATATGGAACAGATCGCATCGATGGCGTTGGCGATCAGGTTATGTAGGGCGATCTCGATTTGAACGCGGTCGGCGATTACCGGCGGCAGAGCCGTAGGGCATTCCACAGACAGGGCTATCTGATGCCGCTCGAGGCGCGACCAGGATGGTTTGACGGCGGTCTGTATCAATTCACCCAGATTCACAGCTTCGAGCCGCGATGAACCGCTGCGGAAAAAATCACGCAAATGGCGCACAATATTGCCCGCCCGAGTCGCTTCGCTGACTGCCTTATCCATGGTGTCGGTCACCCGCGCCTTGTCGAGCGCCGGCGCATCGAGCAGAAACCGCGAGGCGCGGACATAGTTTCTCACCGCCGACAATGGCTGATTCAACTCATGGGCGAGCGCGGACGCCATCTCGCTCGCCGCCGCCAAGCGCAGGGCGCGGTTAAGCTCCATCTGCTGCTCTTGCATGCGCCGCTCGGTTTCCTTGCGCTGGCCGATATCGCGCACGATGCCGATGAAAAAGTCATTCTCGCCCATGACCGCTTTCCTTAATGAAACCTCGGCGGGAAAACGGGTGTCGTCCATTCGTATGGCGCTGACCTCCTTGCTCAGAAAATTACTGAGCCGATTGACGAGTTCCGGGATCAAGCGCTCTATCGAGAGGCCAACCAACGCCTCGGGCGGTGCGGCGAAAAGCTGGGCCGCCGCCGCATTGGCCGAACTGATCTCGCCGTTGGCGGCCAAAGTGAAAATGCCATCGGGCGCGGTAGCGACCAGCGTGCTAAGCTCCGCTTCCCGCCGCGCGAGAGCCTCCTGGGTCCGGCGCCGCTCGCTGACCGCCATGCCCAGAAACAGGCCGGTAATCGCCAACACTAGCATGCGGAACTGAAACTCCATTGCCGTGCTCGTCTGATAACCCACCAGTTTGATTGCGATGACCAGCCCCGCCTGAATGCCCACCACTGTGCCGGCGACGCCCGCATAACCGTAATGGACGGCGATCAGAATGAGCGGCAGGAACAGGAGATAGAAAAGCCTGGATTCCCCCCCGATCCCTGAGCCGAAAATTATCCACAGCACCCCAAGCGCTGCCATGCAATCGATCAGCATCCAGGGCGACAAAAATACTTTATACAATTCAGCACGAACGGTATCGTTGGCAATGGCCAGGCAGAACGGTGTGGTGACGACGACACCGATGAGGTCGCCGATCCAGAAATGCAGAACTGCCGCCAGAAAACCCGTGCGCGGTATCAAATCGGCGCTTACATACACCGAGATAATGCTGAGCGCGATGAATGCAGTGGCAACGATCGCGGAGACGATGAACCAGGCGAGATCGCGCAGGCTCGCAAGTAGTGGGCTTGCCGATACATTCTCCCGCAGAACGGCCGCTAAACCAGTATAGCCAGCAGCGAGAACAGCCGAAGAGGTCAGCAGGTCTGGCCAGGGTAAGGGTAAGCCGCGCACTACGATTTCCGCGACCAGCGCGGCGATGAACAGAGCAGGAGCGAAGCGCAGGCCGTGGATCAGCAGGAATGCGACGCTGAGTCCGGGAGGCGGATTCCACAAGGTAATGCCGAATGGAGCGAAGGGATAGACAAAGCTGATCCAATCCAGTAGCACGTAGAGAATAATGTAGGCGGAAGCGACGCCTAACGCCTTTAAGGTGTTCACAGCGCAGATTAGATTGCTGACCTCGTCAAACCGCTAGTGTATCCTTCGTCACCCTTCGACAATGCTCCCAAGTGCTTGTTTCCGAAAAGCACATGCTATCAGCCATTCGGGTCTGCGGCTGCGGTGCAAAGTTAGACAGGCGTGCGCAACGCGTCGCTCGCCGCTTGCGCTGAATCTATAACATCAGATGCCGTTTTGAATTTTGCCGTGGGGCTAAAACGGCGAAGCTGAGCAACGCAGTCGCCGTCGCCCATGTCAGTTTGGCTATAATGCGGGCGATTCTCAAGATTCGGACACTACCCTGATGTCGATGCCTGTGATGCGCAAAACTCGCGGACCGCGCCTGGCGGACTTACCGCCGCTCGGCATGGATGCGGCTGGCTTGTCGATCGATTTCCGCCGCTACTTCAGCCACACCTTGGGGCGGGACAAATTCAGTACTTCCCAGCATTATCTCTACGAAGCGCTGGCGCTCACGCTGCGTGACCGCCTGATGGAGCGCTGGAACCGCACCCGCAACGCTTACGAGGAACGCGACTGTCGCGGCGCGTGTTATTTATCGCTGGAGTTTCTGATCGGGCGCACGCTCGGCAACGCCATGCTCAATCTGGGCATCACAGACACCATCGATCAGCTGCTGCAAGACTTGGGGCTGCACCTGGAGGACATCGCCGAACGCGAGCACGACGCGGGCCTCGGCAACGGCGGCTTGGGAAGGCTCGCGGCGTGTTTCCTCGACAGCTGCGCCACCTTGCAATTGCCGGTGATCGGCTATGGCATCCGCTACGATTACGGCATGTTCCGCCAGCGTATCGACAACGGTTATCAACTCGAAGAACCCGATCATTGGCTGCGCGACGGCAACCCCTGGGAGATCGAACGCTCGGAGTTCACCCAGCGCGTGCAGTTCGGCGGCCGCTCCGAGCATTATCGCGACGCCGCCGGCGTCTGGCGCTTGCGCTGGGTGGATACCCATGACGTGCTGGCGGTGCCCTACGACATCCCTATCCCGGGGTTTCGCAACGGCACGGTCAATACCCTGCGATTATGGTCGGCGGCGGCGACCGATGAGTTCGACCTCGGCGATTTCAACGCCGGCAGTTACACCGAAGCGGTGGCGGCCAAAAACGCCGCCGTAGCCATCACCATGGTGTTGTATCCGAACGACGCCAGCGAAAGCGGCAAGGAACTGCGCCTGCGCCAGCAGTATTTCCTCGCCTCGGCCAGCTTGAAAGACGTGTTGCGCCATTGGTCGCACCGGCATGGTAGCGACTTCAGCGGATTCGCCGACAAGACCTGCTTCCAGTTGAACGATACCCACCCGAGCATCGCGGTCGCTGAACTGATGCGCCTCTTGATGGACGACCACGGTCTGGAATGGGACGCCGCCTGGACCATCACCACCCGCACCATGGCCTACACCAACCACACGCTGCTGCCGGAGGCGCTGGAGAAATGGCCGGTGCGGCTGTTCCAGCAATTGCTGCCGCGCCTGTTGGAGATCATCTTCGAGATCAACGCCCGTTTCCTCAGCGCCGTGAGCCAGCGCTGGCCAGGCGACAGCGAGCGCCTGCGGCGCATGTCGCTGATCGAGGAAGGCCCCGAGCAACGCGTGCGGATGGCCTACCTCGCCATCGTCGGTAGCTTCTCGGTGAATGGCGTCGCCGCGCTGCACTCGGAGCTGTTGCGCAAAGGGCTGTTCCGCGATTTCCATGAATTCTGGCCGCATAAGTTCAACAACAAAACCAACGGCGTCACCCAGCGGCGCTGGCTCGCGGCGTGCAATCCGGGCCTGAGCGCACTGCTAGACGAAACCATAGGCACCGGCTGGATGCGCGATCTGGAAGAACTGCACAGCCTCAAACCCTATGCCGATGACGGCGCGTTCCGTGCACGCTGGCGCGCGATCAAATTCGCCAACAAGCAGCGCCTGGCCAGACTGGTACAGCGCGAATGCGGGGTGCGTTTCGACCCCAGCGCGCTGTTCGACGTGCAGGTGAAGCGCATCCACGAATACAAACGCCAACTCCTCAATCTGCTGCATGTGATCTATCTCTATCACCGCATCAAGAACGGCGTCACCGCGAACTGGACGCCGCGCTGCGCGCTGTTCGGCGGCAAGGCCGCGCCCGGCTACGCGATGGCCAAGCGCATCGTCAAACTGATCAATAACGTCGCCCAGGTGGTGAACCGCGACCCCACCGTGAGCGATTACCTGAAAGTCGCGTTCTTACCCGATTACCGAGTCTCGGCGATGGAGGCCATCTGTCCCGGCACCGACCTTTCCGAGCAGATCTCGACCGCCGGCAAGGAAGCCTCCGGCACCGGCAACATGAAATTCATGATGAACGGCGCGCTCACCATCGGCACCCTGGACGGCGCTAATATCGAAATCCGCGAAGCGGTCGGGGCGGAGAATTTCTTTCTGTTCGGCCTCTCCGCCGAGCAGGTCGAAGCGGAGCGCAAACACTACAACCCTGCCGCCATCATTTACGCGGATGAAGACCTTTACGCCGTGATGGATCTCTTGAAAAGCGGTTATTTCAACCAGTTCGAGCCGGCCATTTTCGATCCCATCGTCCACGCCATCACCAGCCCCGAAGACCCGTGGATGACGGCAGCCGACTTCAGGAGCTACGTCACCGCCCAGGAACGCGCCGCCGCGGTTTATCGCGACGGCGAACAATGGACGCGCATGAGCATACTCAACAGCGCCGCGAGCGGGCACTTTTCCACCGACCGCACCATCCGCGAGTACAACACCGAGATCTGGAAGCTCGACGCCGTACAGGCTCAGCCGGTGGAATGAATGCACGAGCGTCAACAATGGCACTGAAGCCGGCCAAGGTCCACGCCCAGCAGTCGGTGGGCGAAGCGCTGCGCGCGCTCTTGCTGAAGCAGTTAGAGGCCCTCGCCGCAAACGAAGATGCGGCGCGCGCGCCGACGAATCCCGAGGGCGTCCACCAGATGCGGGTGGCGCTGCGGCGCATGCGCTCGGCGCTGCGCTTGTTCCGTCCGGCGCTGTCGCGCGCGCTGGAGCAACGCTGGGCCGAGGATTTGCGCTGGATCGCGGCACGGCTTGGCGCGGCGCGCGATCTCGATGTGTTTATCCACGATAGCCTCGAACCCACCGCCGGCTGCTTGCCCCTGCCCGGCCACGCCGCGCTCGGGGCGCTGGCGGAGCGGCGGCGACGGCGCGCTTACCGTACCGTCAACCAACTGCTCGGTAGCGCGCGGTATGCCCGCTTCAAGCAAAATTTTCGCGCCTGGCTGACGGCATCCGGCGGCTGGGCCGGCGTCTTGCCGGTCAAACGGCGCGCGCGCTTGCAGGAAAACATCATGCCGTTCGCCCGCCAATGCCTGACCCGACAAGCACGCAAAATCGCGACCATGGGCGCGCGCCTCGACCGCGATTCGCAGCCGGCCCTGCATGCACTACGCATCCAGTGCAAGCGCTTGCGCTACGCGGCGGAATTCTTCGCGCCTCTGTTCCAGGGCATGGACGATTTCATCGACCACCTCAAAGCCTTGCAAGACCAACTGGGGGTGATGAACGATACGGCTGTCATGCGGCATTTGCTGGATGACTTGCTCGCCGGGCGCAAGAACCCGGCGCTGGAGCGCTACGCCAGCGCCTTGATCGGCTGGCGTGCGCATCATTATTACGCCGCCCGCGACCGTTTCGACGAGTGCTGGCGGCAGTTCGCCGCCGCCCGCCAGCCTTGGCGCGCGCGCCTGGCCGTGGTGAAGCGCAAGCCCATATCAGCGGAGCATTGAATGAACAACGATACCGATTACCGCAAACTGTTCGAGATGGCGCCCGTGTCGCTGTGGCTGGAGGATTACACCGGCGTGAAAGCCACCCTGGACGATTGGCGCGCCAGCGGGGTGACCAACCTCCGCGCTTTTTTGCGCGAGCATCCCGAGGAGGCGGGCGCTTGCGCCGCGCGCATCCGCGTGCTCGAGGTCAACCGCAAAACCCTAGAGATGTTCGCCGCGCGCGACATCGATCACCTCGTCGCCAATCTCGATAAAGTGTTTCGTGACGACATGCATGAACGCTTCATCGAAGACCTGGTGCAGATGTGGCGCAACGGCCCTTACATCCGTATCGAAACCGTCAATTACACGCTGGAGGGGAAACGACTCGACATTTCGCTCAACACCGCCCCGCTCGCCGGCCATGAACATAACTGGGATCGCGTGCTGGTGTCGATCGAAGACATCACCGAGCGCGCCCGCGCTCAGCGCAACCTCGCCCGCAGCGAACAATACGCGCGCGGGCTGTTCGAACACTCGCCGGTGTCGCTGTGGGTGGAAGACTTCAGCGGCGTGAAAAGACTCCTCGACGGCGTGCGCGCGCAGGGCATCACCGATTTTCGCACTTTCCTCAATGTCCATCCGGAGTTCATCAACCGCTGCACGCAGGAAATCCGGGTGATGGACGTCAACCAGCAGACCCTCACGATGTTCGCCGCGCCCTCCAAGGAAACGCTGCTGCTGCATCTGGATGAGGTGTTTCGGGGCGAGACGCACATCCATTTCACCGAGCAACTCATCGACTTATGGAACGGCAAACTGTTCCAGCAACGCGAGGCGCTGAACTATTCGCTCACCGGCGAACAGGTCAATGTTTACCTGCAATTTTCCGTGTTGCCCGGCTACGAACAATCTTGGGAACTGGTGCTGGTGTCGCTCACCGACATCACCGCGCGCAAACGCGCCGAAGCGTATCTGGAATTCCTCGGCAAGCACGACTCGCTCACCAAGCTCCGCAACCGTGCGTATTACGACGACGAAATCGTACGCTTGCAACGCAAGGGGCCGTTCCCCATCGGCGTGGTGATGATGGACTTGAACGGCTTGAAAATCGCCAACGACGAACTCGGCCACGCCGCCGGCGATTCGCTGTTGCGGCGCGCCGGCGAAGCCCTCAAGAAAGCGGTGGGGGATCAAGTGTGCGCCGCGCGCGTCGGCGGCGACGAATTCGCCCTGCTGTTGCCGGCGCACGATGCCCACGCCGTCGAGCAGGTCATCGAGCGCATGCAAATGATCGTCGATTTGAACAATCAATTTTATCAGGGCGCGCGCCTGAGTTTCTCGATCGGTTATGCCGTATGCGCGTCAGGCCAGCGGCTGGAAGATACGCTTCGCGAAGCGGATGAACGCATGTACAAAGCCAAACACGAACACTACGCGCAACTGGGCTTGGATCGGCGACACACGTAACGCCCGCTACTGGCTTCGTAAGACAGCTTGCAGGCGCCGAAAACTCTCCAGCCGGCGCGCGGCTATGGCGCCTTCTTCCACCGCCCTGCGAATCGCGCAGCCCGGCTCGACGCCGTGGCTGCAATCGCCGAATTGACAGCGCCCTAGATGCGGACGAAATTCGACAAAACCCTGTTCCAGCGTCGGCAAATCCACATCGCCCAGTTCGAAGCCGCTCACGCCCGGCGAATCGATGAGGTCGCCGCCGCTGGACAAATGATAAAGCGTCGCGGAAGTCGTAGTGTGCAGACCGCGCCCAGTCGCCGCCGACAGCGCCTGGACGCGGATGTCGCGATCCGGTAGCAACGCCTTGGCCAGCGATGATTTGCCGACCCCCGATTGGCCGACCAGAATGCTGACGCGCCCGCCGAGTCGGGCACGCAAATCATCGAGGCCGTGCGCGCCGCGCGTGCTGGCGAATAGCAGCGGATAACCGATGCGCTGAAAAACACCGAAGCGCGCGCGGATCGCCTCGACGCCGCCAGGGTCGAGCAGATCGACCTTGTTCACCACCAAGAACGCATCCAGATCCATGGCGACGGCGGCGATCAGGTAGCGGTCGATGAGAAACTCGTTCGGCTCCGGGCGCGGCGCGACGATGACCGCCAGTTGATCGAGGTTGGCCGCGATCGGCTTGCTCCGCCCGCCGTGGCCAGGGCGGGCGAGCAAGGAGCGGCGCGGCTCGACGGCGACGATCACCCCTTCTTCCGCGCCATGAGCCTGCCAGGCGACACGGTCGCCGCAGACCGGCGTGGTGAGGTTACTCCGCGCGGTGCAGCGGAACAGTTTGCCAACGTCACTTTCGACGATCCAACCCGTGCCGAAACCCGTCAAGATCAAGCCAGGCTGCGTCGGCTCCAAGCCGCTCGTCGTCGTATCGGCGTGCGTCACCCGCGCACGCCGATCCTGGGTCGCGCGGATGCGTTCCCATTGTCGCGGGCTGAGGCGACGTCCGGCCATCAGTGCACGCGCTCTGCGCGGTCAGCGGCGCAGGAACTGCTCATGGGCGTAAAATTTGGCATACTTCACCATTCTTAGTGATGGACAACGCTTTAATCATGTCACCCGACAATCTCATCTGGATCGATCTGGAAATGACCGGCCTCGACACCCGGTCCGATCACATCCTCGAAATCGCTACCATCGTCACCGACAGCGATCTGAATATCATTGCCGAAGGCCCGGTGTTCGCCATTCATCAAAGCGAGTCCATGCTCGGCGCGATGGATGAATGGAACACGCGCCAGCACAGCCGTTCCAGACTCCTCGACCGGGTGCGCGCAAGCCGCGTAAACGAAACCGAGGCCGAACGCCACACCCTGGAATTCCTGGCCCGCCATGTGCCGAAAGGCGCATCGCCGATGTGCGGCAACAGCATCTGCCAGGATCGCCGCTTCTTGCACCGTCACATGCCGGCGCTGGAGGGCTATTTTCACTACCGCAATCTGGACGTCAGCACCCTCAAGGAACTCGCACGCCGCTGGTATCCCATGATCGCCCTCGGTTTCGGCAAACGCTCCACCCACCTGGCGCTCGCCGATATCCGCGAATCCATCGCCGAATTACGCTATTACCGCGAGCATTTGTTCACCAAGCTGGAACCGGCGGGGGCTCCGTTAGCGCTCTAACGGCAGCGCGGGATCATTGCCCCATTCTGACCATGCGCCAGGATAAGCACACACGCGTGGAAACCCCAGGTGCTTGAGCACCATATAGGTATGCGACGAACGGTGGTGGGTCTGGCAGTACGGCATGATTTCCTTGTCCGGCGTCACGCCGCGGCCCGCCAGCAGCGCGCGCAGATCGTCATCGGGCTTGAAGCGCAATGCCCGGCCGCGGTCGATGGCTTCCAGCCAGTTCAGATTCAGCGCACCCGGAATATGGCCGCCGCGCGCGGCGCGCACATCGATACCCATACTCCTCGGGGCTGCGCACATCGAGGGCGACAAAATCGCTGCGGCCAAGATGCGCAAGAATATAGTCTTTATCGGCGATCACCGCTGGATTGGCGATCCGTGCTCGATAATCGCTCGCGTTCGCCGACTCAGGCGCGGGCGTGAGCGGGCGGCCCTCGGCGGTCCACGCGACGATGCCGCCGTTCAGCAACCCGAAGTGGGCGTGGCCAATGGCATCCAGCGTCCACAACAGCCGCGCGGCGCGCCCGCCGCCCTCGCCGTCGTACGCCACGACGTGCTTGGCGGGCGTGAGGCCGAGCGCGGACAATACCGCGCTCAGTTGCTCAAGAGTAGGCAACAGCCCGCCGACCGGTGGGTTGGCGCGCACAATGCGCCCGTAACCGAGGCTCAGCGCCCCCGGCAGATGATTCTGCGCATAATGCTCGGGATCGCGCAGATCGACGATCATGAGCGCGGGATCGCCGAGCCTGTCATGCAATTCGGCGGGTTCGATGAGGAGCGGCAGAGCTGCGGACATGGCATATTCTCGGATGATTCACGCCTTATTGTGCAGCGCGCAAGGCGGATGTGACAAGCTGCCGCAGCCGCCATGCAAACATTAGCGCCTAGCAGGTTATAGGCATTCGATTACCCACATCTTTTATTCATTAAAAATCAAAGCATTATTAATTACTTCTAGTTTTACTCTAATAATTATAAAGATATGCTATGCCCACCAGTTGAGGTACAGCGTTTGCTGAGCCAATAGGCTTTATCATTTCATAAAAGTATGATTTTTAATATTAAAGATTGGGTAATCGAGCACCTCTAACGCAATCAATGATAGCAACACTGGCAAGGGCAGTCCGTTCAGCCCCTTGACCGAGAGAGCAAGGCGGCGTCCCTCTGTACGCGGTCGGCTCGCGGTCGGCTCACAATGGGCTGACTGGATCAGACTGATCCTGTCAGGCGCGACCCAGTCATTCTTTTATCTTATTAAATACCTTATTTATCAATATATTACTATGATTCTTTTGGCATATCTCCTGCTAATGCTCTATTGCTTCTGAACTTTTTGGAGGCGCGATTATTTGAAATCTTCTTGATGAACAAGGGAATCTCGTTCCTGTCACACACTACTTACGGGATACATCACAATGAAGTATCACTTTCAGAAAAGTCCGCCTGTGGCGGGTGTATTGCTACTCGCGTTGGGGTCATTGGCCGTACAACCTGCTGTCCACGCGCAGGCCGACGCTGCCAAGAGTAACGTCCTCTTTATCCTGGACGGCTCGGGCAGCATGACGGCGAAAATCGACAGCAAACCGAAGATCGCCATCGCCAAAGAGGTCATGACCCATCTCATCCAGGAGTTGCCTGAGAGTGTGGCGGCGGGCCTCGAGGTTTATGGCCATCGCAGCAAGGGCGACTGCAACGACATCGAGATGATGTCGCCGGTCGGGAAAAACGACAAAGCGAGCCTGGTAAGGCAGCTTCAATCCATCGAACCGAAGGGCAAAACGCCGATCACGGGTGCATTCAAGCTCGCTGCCGAACAGTTCAAAGGCGCTGAGGACGAGACCACGGTGGTGCTCATCAGTGACGGCAAGGAAACTTGCGAGGGCGACCCTTGCGCGCTGATCAAAGACCTCAAAGCCCAGGGCGTCAAAGTGCGGGTGCATGTGGTGGGCTTCGATGTGAGCAAGGACGAGCGCGGGCAACTCATATGCATCGCCGAAGCCGGTGGCGGTAAATACTTCACCGCCCAAAACACCAGCCAATTGAGCGGTGCACTGAGGGAAGTCAAGGAAGTCGTCATCCACAAAGCGGAGGTCAAACCTGAGTCTCAGCCACCGGCCAAGAAAGTCATCAAAGTCGGCATGGGGACGATCAAGATTCCTAATCTCAAGGGCAGCGTGGTCTTTGTCTACGAACAAAGCTCCGGCAAACAGATAGGCGCTATCCACGACAGCGATAAGTTCATCCAGCTCCCCGCCGGTACCTATAAGCTGCAGTTTGGCGAGTCATTCCTGGAAGGGCTCGAAGTCGGCGCGGGCGCTTCCCAAGAGGTGCAACTCGGCTCTATCACCATCCCCAATCTCAAGGGCAGCGTGGTCTTTATCTACGAGCAAAGCTCCGGCAAACAGATAGGCGCTATCCACGACAGCGATAAGTTCATCCAGCTCCCCGCCGGCACCTATAAGCTGACCCTACATGGCGTGGAGGTCAAAGATATCGTCGTCGAAGCCGGCCAAGAAGTCGAGATAGAGTCGTAGACAAGGGCTATCACCGCATCAGTCAAGTCACTCAACCTCGCGCGTCCATGAGCGGGGGCGCGCGACTCTGCACTCCAAATCTTAGATGTTCGGTCGGTTAACCCGGATCAATTGGCCAACGAGCAATGACTGCTCGACAATGGCGGCGTGGATACGCTGGGCTTGGCTGGCGAAATCGGCGTCGAACGTGCACGCAATGATGCCAGCATGATCTGCTTGAGCAAGATGTAGACGGATGAAGTGCCGGCGGTTGATCGTCAGCAAGCTGCGTTCATCCTCGGCTGCGATGGCAAGGACTGCGTCGTCGGTCAAGGCGAGACCCGCTTTGCCGATCTCGGCAAGGGTTACCGCGTCGTGGCCTAATTGGCGCAGCGCCTCGACAACCGGCAGCGGAAAGTTCTCATCGGCAAGCAGCCGCGCCACCGGCTAGGCTGCCTCGTTCTGGCGGATCTGTCCTTCGATCTCGGCTCGGTGGGCACGCACATAAGCCCAGGCGTTAGCCAGGTCTTCGGCGCGCAAACTAGGGTAACTCGCGAGCAACTTGGCTTCGCTGACGCCTTGCTGCCGCGCCTGTTCCAGCATCCACACCGGGATGCGGGTGCGCACGATGCAAGGATCGCCACCACAGACGCCCGGCTGGCTGTCGATGCCGGGGAAAGCATCGCCGAGGTCGTGGGCGAGCTTTTGCAGCAATTTCGCTTTTTCACCGCGGGTCAGCAGCGGCAAAAATTTCTCGATGTCTTCAATTTGACTCATGGCTGCAATTCTTCGGTGGCGGATTACCGACCCCAGCTTAGCTAATTTCCGAATATCATCACATCCCTGTTTGATCACTTGAGTTGACAAAAGCCACCTGCGGATCATTATCCTTGGCTGGCGAATACATTAACAGATTCTCATGGCAGCTTCCGAATTCGACCTCATCGAGCGTTATTTTGCGCGCCAAGCCGTTATGCGGCCCGATGTGCCGCTCGGCATCGGAGACGATTGCGCGCTCCTCGCCGCGCCGCCGGGCCGGTTGCTCGCGGTGAGCATCGACATGCTGGTCGCGGGTGTGCATTTTTTCGCCGACGCCGACCCCGAAGGCATCGGTCACAAAGCCCTAGCGGTAAATTTGAGCGATCTCGCCGCCGCCGGCGCCGAGCCGGCTTGGGTGACCTTGGCGCTCGCGCTGCCCGCGCCCGACGACGCGTGGCTGGCGCGCTTCTGCGCCGGGTTTTTCGGCCTCGCCGCGCGCCACGGCGTGCAATTGGTGGGTGGCGACACCACGCGCGGGCCGCTCACCATCGCCGTCCAAGCGCATGGCTTTGTTGATCCCGCTCAAGCCCTGCGCCGTGACGGGGCGCGCGTGGGCGATGCGGTCTTCGTCACCGGCACGCCGGGTGATGCGGGGTTGGCATTGGCGGCGGCGCGCAATGAGGTCGCGATCGCCGACCTGGATCAGCGCCGCTATCTCGATGCACGCCTGCAGCGGCCCACGCCGCGCCTGCGCCAAGGCCGCGATCTTGCCGGACTCGCCAGCGCCGCCATTGATGTTTCCGACGGTCTCGCCCAGGATTTAAGCCATATCCTGAAGCGCAGCGGTGTGGGCGCTCGGCTTAGGGGCGGGCGCGTGGCGCTGACGGCGGCGTGGGCCGATGTTT
>JAXMFZ010000057.1:0-26946 GCA_046347515.1 Gammaproteobacteria bacterium
TTACAACGTCTGGGAAACCGCGCGCCGCCACGGTGTCAAACGCATCGTATTCGCCAGTTCCAACCATGCCATCGGCATGTACCCGCGCACCGAGCTGCTCGACAGTGATTCAGCCGCTAGACCCGATACGTTTTATGGCCTAGGCAAGGCGTTCGGCGAATTATTGGGGCGCATGTATTTCGACAAACACGGCATCGAAGCCGCCTGCTTGCGCATCGGTTCGTGTTTTCCCAAACCCAAGGATGCGCGCATGTTGAGCACCTGGCTGAGCTATGCCGATTTCGCCGAACTCTGCCGCTGTTGCCTGACCACCCCGCTGCTGGGTTATGCCATCGTTTATGGGGTATCGGCCAACGAGCGCTGCTGGTGGGACAACCGCAAAGTGAGTTACATCGGCTTTCGCCCCAAAGATAGCGCCGAACCTTTCGCCGCCGAGGTGCTCGCTGGACCACAGCCCGATCCCACCAGTCCGACCGTGGTCTATCAGGGCGGGTCATTCGCCGCCAATGGCTATACGCGCACATAACGCCCCGCGCTCGCCAAAGTCGTGGCTTGGCCTTAGACTATGCGGCGCTGATTTCTAGCAATCCCATAAGCCATAACCACTTCACCCAAGGAGGTAAGCGATGAAAGCCCTGCATATGCTCGCGGCCCTGTTGTTCATTCCCGCCCTGGCGCTGGCCGCCGAACAATACGAAGTCACCGAGAAAGTCGATGTCAACGCCCCCGCCGCCAAAGTGTGGGATGTCGTCAAGGACTTCGGCAATCTGAACGGCTGGCATCCGGCGGTCGCCAAGACCGAAATCCTGTCCGGCGACCCCAAAACCGTCGGCGCGGTGCGCATGTTGTCGGTCGGCGAAACCGGCAAAGTCAAGGAAACGCTGACCGCTTACAGCGACCAGGACATGAGCTTCGGCTATGTGATCAACGAAACCAACGCGCTGCCGGTGAAGGACTACGCCGCGACCCTCAAGGTCACCGCCAATGGCGACAAAGCGGCCACCGTGCAGTGGACGGGTAAGTTCACCGCCAACCCGCCCGAGGGCAAACCGGATACAATGGCACGCGATACGATGTCAACCGTGTATCGGGCCGGCCTCGACAATCTGAAGAAAATGCTGGAAAAATAAGCTGGGGACTCAAACGACAACGCCCGAGCCTAGCCCGGGCGTTGTCGTTTTGCGGTGCGGCGTTACTTACAACTGCACCGGCAGGAACAACGTGCCTTTGTCGCGCATCACCAGCGCCACCGAGGGTTTGTCCTTAGGGGCTTGTTTGACAAGTTCGGCCAACTGACCCGGGGTTTTCACCTCATGGCGGTTGAACGACAAGATCACGTCCCCGGCCTGGATGCCGGCTTTCGCCGCGGCGCTATCGGCAGCCACCTGATTCACCAGCACGCCGTGGCCGACCTTCATCTCCGCGCGTTGCTGCTCGCTCAGTTCGGAGACGGCCACCCCGAGCTTGCCGTCGCCGGTTTCGGCCTTGGCTTGCTGAACCGGCGCCTCCTCGAGCTTGCCGATGGTAACGTTCAAAGTCTCGGGTTTGCCGTCGCGCACCACCTCGACCTTCGCGCTGGCACCGACGGCCGTGCTGCCAACCAACACCGGCAAATCGTTGGAACGGTCGATGGGTTTGCCGTCGAAGCTCACGATCACGTCGCCCGATTTGAACCCGGCCTTGGCGGCTGGGCTGTCCGGGGTCACTTGCGACACCAGCGCGCCGTGGGGCTTATCCATGCCGAAGGACTTGGCTAGGTCCTGGTTCAAATCCTGGATCATCACCCCTAACCAGCCGCGGCTGACATAGCCTTGGGCCTTCAACTGGTCGGCCACGTTCTTCGCGACATTGATTGGAATCGCGAACGACAGACCCATGTAACCACCGCTGCGGCTGAAGATCTGCGAGTTGATGCCGACCACCTTGCCGCTCAGATCGAACAAGGGGCCGCCGGAGTTGCCGGGATTGACGGCGGCGTCGGTCTGGATGAACGGCACGTAAGTACCGTCCGGCAAGCTGCGGCCCACGGCGCTCACGATGCCCTGGGTCGCGGAGTAATCGAAGCCGAACGGCGAGCCAATGGCCAGCACCCAGTCGCCGACTTTGAGCGAACCGGAATCGCCCAAGCTGACGGTCGGCAAACCGCTGCCGTCGATCTTGAGTAACGCCACATCGGCGCGCTCGTCACTGCCGATCACCTTGGCCTTGAATTCACGGCGGTCGGTGAGACGCACCAACACTTCGTCGGCATCCGCCACTACGTGGGTATTGGTGAGCACGTAACCATCGGGGGATATAATGAAGCCCGAACCCTGCCCTTGCGGGCGCATCTCGGGGCCGGGATTGGGTTGTTGCTCGAAGAAACGCTTGTCAAAGAATTTCTTGAACTGTTCCGGCATATCCTCGAACGGATTTTGCTGCGACCGCGTCGCACTGAGCTTGCCGGTGCTGATGATGCTCACCACCGCGGGCCCGACGTTGCTGACGAGCTGGCTGAAATTCGGCAAAATCTGGGTGCTGATCGGCTGATCGCTGAAACTCTGGGTGGCCACCGCGAAACTCAGCGCGACGGCGGCGCACGCGCCCATGGCTAATGCGCGCGCCCCCTTGCCGAAGGGCGGTTTCGCGGACACGAACGAAGCGATTTCGTTCTTCATGAACTTCTCCTTTACAGTTGGACCAATTTCACAACGACAGCGCAATGCTGACATTGGCGCTACTGTAACGCGCGCGACGTTAACGAAGACTTACCGTTGAATTACCAAATGTTCATGGTCAATCGCGCTCAAGCTGTTTATTATCAAACCTATGAAACTCTTAGTAATCGAAGATGATCGAGAGGCCGCCGCCTACCTCATCAAAGGGCTGGGCGAAAGCGGCCATGTGGTGGATCACGCGGGCGACGGCAATCGCGGATTGGAATATGCTCTGGCCGGCAGCTACGACGCCCTGATCGTCGATCGCATGCTGCCGGGGCGTGACGGGTTGTCGGTGATCAGCGCGTTGCGGGCCGCGCAGATCGCTACCCCGGTGCTCATCCTGAGCGCGCTCGGCGAAGTCGATGACCGGGTCAAAGGCCTCACCGCGGGCGGTGACGATTATCTGGTCAAACCCTATGCTTTCAGCGAACTGCTTGCCCGCCTCCAGGCGCTGGTGCGGCGCGCGCAACCCGAGCAACAGCGCACGTTTCTCAAAATCTGCGATCTGGAATTGGATTGCCTGAAGCGCAAAGTCACCCGCGCCGGCAAGCCCATCCTCCTGCAACCGCGCGAATTCCGCTTGCTCGAATACTTGATGCGCCACGCCGGGCAAGTGGTGACGCGTACCATGCTGCTGGAAAACGTGTGGGATTATCACTTCGACCCGCAAACCAACGTCATCGACGTCCACATCAGCCGCTTGCGCGCCAAACTCGACAAGGACTTCAGCCCGCCGCTGCTGCACACCGTGCGCGGCGCCGGCTATTCACTGCATGAGCCATAGGCTGTTCCGCACCACCGCGTTTCGCCTGGCACTCTTGTATGCCTGCACCTATAGCGTGCTGTCGGCGCTCGGCCTAGGCTTCATCTACTGGTCTACCGCGCGCCACATCGACACCCAGGTCGATGCGCGCCTGCGCCTGGAGACCGAGGTGCTGCTGAATCTCTATCGCGCGCGTTCGCTGCCGGCGTTGCTCGATTCCATCCACCAGCGCAGCCAAGAGGACGATCTCAGGATCTTTTTTTATATGCTCTGGGGGCCGGACAGCCGCCCCCTGGCCGGGCGCATCCCGGCCTGGCCGGCCAGCCTCGCCGACGCGCAACAACATTACGCGACCTTGCGCCTGAGCGAAGTCTTTCAACTGGACAAGGGCCAAACCGACGATTGGGTACGGGTGCTCGCGACCGACCTGGGCAGCGGTTATCGGCTACTGGTCGGGCGCGACCTCCACGACGAGCAACAGCTATTGCAGCACACCCTGGCGACCACCCTGATCGTCGTCGCGGTAACCTTTCTCCTGGCGCTGCTCGGCAGCCTGATCATCGGCCAGAATACCTTGCGCCGCATCGATGCGGTGAGCCGCACCGCCGGGGAAATCATGGCCGGCGACCTCAAGCAACGCATCGCCATCAGCCCCAAGGACAACGAATTCGACGAGCTTGGCCGCAAACTCAACGCGATGCTGAATCGCATCGAGCAACTCCTGAGCGGCATGCGCGAAGTCAGCGAAAACCTTGCCCACGACCTGCGCAAACCGCTCACCCGCCTGCGCAACCGCCTGGAAGTGACGCTCCTGGAAGCGCGCAGCGAGGGCGAGTACCGCACGGTGCTCGAACAAAACATCCAGGACGCCGACGAATTATTAAAGACATTCAACGCTCTGCTCAGCATCGCCCAGGCCGAGGCCGGGGTAAAACCGAGCGACTGGAGCGCGGTCGATCTGGCGGCGGTGTGCGAGGATCTGGCCGACCTGTATGGCGCGGTGGCCGAAGAACAAGGGATAGGGTTTACCTGGAGTGCCGCGCCCGGCCTCATGGTCGAGGGCAATCGCCAACTGCTGGCGCAAGCCCTCGGCAATTTGCTCGACAATGCCGTCAAATATACCCCCGCCGGCGGGCGCATTCTTCTTTTGGCAGCGCTGGAAAACGGCGTCCCCACACTCACCGTCGCCGACACCGGCAGCGGCATCGCGGCCAGCGACCGCGACCATGCTGAGCGCTTCGTGCGCCTCGACAGCGCGCGCAGCTTGCCCGGCAGCGGGCTTGGCTTGAGCCTGGTGAAAGCGGTGGCGCGTCAGCACCAGGCCACGCTGGAACTGGCCGACAATCAGCCGGGGTTAAAAGTGATCCTGCGTTTTCCACCCCCGCCGCAGCGTCTACAATAATTCTTCATCACCCCCATTCCGCCACCGGAAGCGCCGCCATGCTGCTCCTGCCCAGCCAATTCACCCCGGCTTCGCCGGCCCGATCGCCATTCCCATCCGGCGCGCTGGTTCGTGTTCGCCGGTGAACGCTTGCTGGTGGCGACCGACGCCGAAACCTTCGCGATTCCGCTGGGCCATGATTGGCCCTTCCCCGAACTCGCTCCGGTGCGCCGCCTCTACATGGGCGAACACGCGGGCCAATCCTGTTATGCGCTCGAAATAGCCGATAGCGCAGCACTGCCAACGGGACTGACGATCAAAGGCTTGCGCGAGCTGTGGGGACGCCTGGATGACGCTTTGATCGGCCTGGCCGGCCAAGCGATCCAACTCATCGAATGGGATCGCACCCATCGTTTTTGCGGGCGCTGCGCCACACCCATGACCCTGCGCACCAACGAACGCGCCAAGCATTGCCCGGCCTGCGGCCTGAGCAGCTATCCGCGCATCGCGCCGGCGGTGATGGTGCGCATCGTGCGCGACGGCGAAATCCTGCTGGCGCGCTCGCCGCGCTTTCCGCCCGGGCGCTACAGCGTGCTGGCCGGTTTCGTCGATCCCGGCGAGAGTCTGGAACAAACCGTGCACCGTGAAGTGATGGAAGAAGTCGGCCTCACCGTCACCCATCTGCGCTACATCGCCAGCCAATCCTGGCCGTTCCCGCATTCGCTGATGATCGCTTTCGGCGCGGATTACGCGGGCGGCGAAATCACCATCGACGGCGAAGAAATCGAAGACGCCGGCTGGTACCGGCCGGACAATCTGCCCGACCTTCCCACCACCATGAGCATCTCGCGGTTCCTGATCGACGATTATCTGCGCCAGACTCGTTAGTCGCTCTTTTAGCAGGCCATTCAGCCGGGGTTCAGCTTCACCGGCGTTATAATTCGCGGCAACGATGAGGCCATCGGAGATTGCAGTCATGCGGTGGAGCGTGTGGTTACTGAGTTGGTGTTTTTGGTTGACGTCGCTCTCGGCGTCAGGTGAAACCGGCGGCTGGCAGCCGGTGGGACCTTATGGGGGTGAAGTTTCAGCAGTTGCCATCGACCCGCAAACACCTTCCACACTTTACGTTAGTAATGTAATTGGCGTCTTTGTCAGTGCGAACGAGGGGCAAAATTGGCAGTTCGCCGGGAGAATTTTTCCTAACCCGAATTTTCGAAATACTCGCACCATCCTGATTGATTCTGAAGCCCCCTCAACACTTTATGCGCTCACGCAACCCGGAGAGCCTACAGAAGCCCAGAATGTTTTCAAAAGTTCAGATAGTGGTCAGCACTGGTTTCCCATCGCCCAAGATATTGCCGCCAAATCGCCAGTAGCTGTCATGGCAATTGATCCGCAACACCCACAAATCCTGTACGCTGCTCATCAACAAGGCGTATATAAAAGCACCGATAGCGGGCAGTCTTGGCAAACGGCGAACTCAGGTTTACCCGACTTCACCCTTCACGCGGATAATATTTTCTCCGTCGCCATCGACTCGCAGGCATCGCAAAATCTCTACCTCGGCACGTCACTGGGACTATTCGGGAGCAGCGACGGCGGCAATTCCTGGCAGGAGATCAATACGGGTTTACAAGGGGAGATTGATGCCATTGCCGTCGATCCTCATCAACCGAACCGACTATTTGCGATTACCCTTGCCTCTTCGCAGGATGTTCATCGCTTATTCCGCAGCGATGACGGCGGCTCCAACTGGCGACCCATCAATGCGGGGCTCGCAGCAAATGCTTTTTTCCTCCACCTTACGCTCGACCCCTCCACAGCAGGGATTATTTATCTTGTCAGCAAGCCGCGCGGGGACGATAGGACGGCGGCGATATACAAAAGCCAAAATGCCGGTATGAGTTGGCGCGCCTTGTCAGCGCTTGGGTTGGAGCAAAACGACGATATTCTCAATATCGCCGTTGACCCAAAGCGTTCAGGCATCATTTACGCGGCAACCTCGAACGGCGTTTATGTAAGCCATGATGGCGGCCATCATTGGGTCAGTGCCAATTCGGGTATTTCTGGAATTGGCGTTGAATCGCTCGCCCGTGATCCGCGAATGCTTGAAGGAATTCTAGTCGGAAATAGCCGATCTTTTCCAGACAATAAGCGCCGCTTGTTACGAGCGATGGGCCAAGATGATTCAGGAACTCCAATCGCCCATAATTTGCCCAACGGTTGGATATCAGCAATCACATTTGATGCATTCAATCCTCGCTCTATTCTGATCGGATTGCGCAATCCAATAAATGAGTTCGACGGCTTATTCAGATCAATCGATAACGGCAATACCTGGCAGACAGGGTCGATACCGGATTCAGCCACTCACATCATTCAAGATCCACGACAACCGAATATCTTTTATGCGGGTACAAATTGTCAAATAGATTACAATCCGCCTGCAAGTCACCCATCAGGATTACTATATAAAAGCAACGATAGTGGCCGAAGCTGGCGTTTATTGAGGCCTATTGAGGGTGGTTGCTATAGCTTGGTACTCGGGCCACATGCCAATTCAACACAATCAGGTTCGACCCTCGCTATCGCTCTTGACAATTTGAGTCCGAACAAACTCTATACCAGTGAGCTAATAAGTAATTGTTCGCCTACCTGCACCTATACGACCCGGCTCCTCATTAGCAGCGATGCCGGAGAAACTTGGCAACCCTTGGGCGACCAAGACCTTGGAACAATCAGTCAGCTTGTGATTGACGACGCCAACGGATCTCTTTACGCGGCAGGCGCTGACCAGGCTGTCGGCACTTCACAACCACGCTTGTATCGCAAACCCGCTGCTGGCAACGACTGGGTTTCTCTCACCCCTCAATTACCGCGAATTTCAGCAATTACTTCTCTGGTGATCGCCGCTACCCCCAATCCCAGCACGTTGTATCTCGGCTCTCCTGAAGGCGTATTCCTGAGCAACAACAACGGCGCAAGCTGGCTGCCTTATCAAAAGGGTTTGCTCGACCGCAACATCACCACCCTGCAACTCGACCCAATCGATTCGCGGATCGTCTATGCAGGCACCGACCGAGGCGGTGTGTTTGTTCATAACCTCGCCGAATCCGCTGACGCCAGAGGACTCATGAACGTCTCCACCCGCGGCATTGTCGGCGCCAGCGACCGCGAACTGATCGCCGGCTTCATCGTGCAAGGCGATGAGCCAATCCGGGTCTTGGTGAAAGGCGAAGGGCCGATTCTGGGAATGTCTGGCGTCATTACCGACCCTGAACTCGTGCTGACGACGCTAGCAGGCGACCCGATCAAGAGCAATGACGACTGGCAAACCGACGCTTCAGCCGCCGAGGTTGCGGCCCTCGCCCCGCCCGCTGCGCCAAAAGAAGCGGCGTTCGTGGTCGAACTTCGGCCAGGCGCGTATGTTGCGCGCCTGAAAAGCAAAAATAACGCCTCCGGCCTCGGTATCGTCGCGATGTCGGACGTCCGGGCTTTTTCCTCGTTGCCGACCGGCGATGAAAGCTCCAGCGGCGGGGTGATGAATATATCGACGCGCGGGATTGTCGGCGTCGGCGAGCGCGAACTGAAAGCAGGCTTCATCGTCCAGGGGACAGAGCGGGTACGCGTATTGGTAAAGGGTGAAGGGCCGATTTTGAACTTGCCGGGCGTGATCGAAGACCCTGAATTGGTGCTGACGACACTGGCGGGCGCGGAAATCATGCGCAACGACAACTGGCGCGATCATCCCACTGCGGCGGAAGTTGCAAGCCTCGCGCCGCCCGCCTCCGACCAGGAAGCAGCATTCGTGGTCGAACTGGGGCCGGGGGCCTATATCGCCCACCTCAGCGGTAAGAACGGCGCAACCGGCCTTGGCCTCGTCGCCGCCACCGACGTGCGGGCGTTCAAAACCCCTTGATCATCCAGTACGAACCGCGTCGTCACCCTCGTCAAATACCACGATCACCCGGCGGTTCAAGCGGCTTTTTTTCTCGATCTTCGCCACGCTGACCCGACCGATTTCAGCGGTCATCGCGACATGGGTGCCGCCGCAGGGTTGTAAATCGACGCCGGCGATGTCGAGCAGCCGTATCCGGCCCTGGCCGCGCGGCGGCTGCACTGCCATGGTCTTTACCAGTTCGGGCTGGGTGATCGAGTTCGGCGTCAGTAATCCAGCGCGCGTGCGCACCGGATGATCCTCGCTGATCAAACGGTTGAGGTCGGCGCTGATCTGGTCTTGTCGAGGATCGGGTCGGGCACGTCGAAATCGAGCCGGCCCTTGTCGGCGCCGATCGAGCCGCCGGTGACCGGGGCTTTGATCACCGCCGACAGCAAATGCAAGCAAGTGTGCATGCGCATGTGGCGGTAGCGGCGGTGCCAGTCGATTTGCGCCGTCACCGTGTCGCCGACCTGCGGTAATACCGCGTCCGCGACGGGAATATGCACAATATCGCCATCCTCGCTCTTACGGGTGTCGATGATGGTCGTTTCATGGCCGTCCGCCCGCCGCAGCACGCCGCTGTCGCCGGGCTGGCCACCGCCCATGGCGTAGAACACCGTACGGTCGAGGCGAATGCCGCTGGCATCGACACCCACGACCTGGGCGGTACAGGACTGCTGATACGCATCTTGTGCGTAGAGCGCTTCGGTCATATCGCTAACCTCTCGTCATTTCACCATTCGGCTGGCATAGCGTTCAGTTTCGGTTCAGCCAGGCGCGCTTATCCTCGTGCCAGACTTCACGAGGGAATCGCCAGCATGATCAGTCTTACCAGTTCAATCGCAAGTTCCTGCGTGGCATTCTTGCTCAAACGCTGCGGATGTTCAGCATTTTTCTGCTGATCGTGACCGTGCTCTGCCTGTTGTTGTCGATTGCCGGTGAAAGCCCAGGCGCATGGAGATGCGTGGACGCTGACAAGTCATAGCACCGACCCAGGATCGCCACCCCGCTGATACCGCCGTCATCCAAAACCCCGGTACCGCCGTATAATCAGACATCATCATCGACCCAGGTGGATACCATGTTCCTGTTCAAGAAAAAGACCGCCATGCCTTCGGCTGCCGAGGCCCTGCCGGGCCGGACCAAGCCCAGCTTCGGCGTACCGGACAAGCACTATATCAACGGCCATCCGCTGACACCGCCCTTCCCGCTGGCCTGGAAGTCGCGTTGTTCGGGCTCGGCTGTTTCTGGGGCGCGGAGCGCAAATTCTGGCAGACCAAGGGCGTGTATTCGACCGCGGTCGTTACGCTTCAAGGCCATACGCCGCACCCGACCTATGAGGAAGTTTGCACCGGCATGACCGGCCACAACGAAGTCGTGCAAGTCGTGTTCGATCCGAAAATCGTGAGCTACGAGCAGTTCCTCAAGGTGTTCTGGGGAAGCGCACAATCCGACCCAGGGCATGCGCCAGGGCAACGACGTGGGCACCCAATACCGCTCCGGCATTTATACCTTCGACGCCGCGCAGAAACAGGCCGCGCTCGCCTCACGCGATGCTCACCAACAAGCGCTGAGCGCTGCGGGCCACGGCAAGATCACGACCGAAATCATCGACGCGCCCGAGTTTTATTACGCCGAGACTATCACCAGCAATACCTCGGCAAGAACCCCGCGGGTTACTGCGGCTTGGGCGGCACGGGCGTGAGCTGCCCTGCCGCTGGCGCGGAGCGGCCGCCTGAGTCACCAGCGGCCGCTGGTCAGCCGCCTTGCAGGCCGAACACGCTGCCGGTCGTGGGTGCATTTCTCGCGCTGAAACGCGACTGCTGCAGCGGGCACCCAGACATTGCGCGGAATTGCAGATACGGATCGGGATAGGGCAGGACGACGCCCATCCCACCCTGCGCGCTGGGCGCGCTGGCGGCCCATACGAAACCGCCGGCGCTGCCGAACGATAAGCTGTCGCCCTCGGCGAACGGCCCATACCAGACATCGGGATATTGCAAACCAGAACATCCCGGCGAGGCTGGGGCAGGTGCTGGCCGGCGCGGGCTGGCTGGACGAAAGTCCGCGGCGGCGCCGGCGCGACCAGCGCGGTGGCTACCGCCTATGGTTGCGGCGCAGGCGTGCTCGGCGCCGTCTGCGGCGGCGCGGCGCACTGGGGTGCGGGGCTTGGCGGTTTCGTTCTTCTCGCTGTTCAGGATGTGAAATGATGAGCGTGGCGAGCACGGTCGTCGCTACGCCGATGAAAATGGGTTTCAATATTCCTTCTGATTTTTCCTTGTCCGCCATTACGACCACCCTGGTTCAGGCTGTCAATGCGGGCTTACTATACCAACGATTTGTCCGACACAACAATGCACCCTCGGCCTTCCTCATGCCCTTGCTGAGTTTCGATAAAGTCTCCATCGCGTTTGGCCTGCAACCGCTGCTCGAAGAGGCCAGCCTGCAGATCGACGGCGGCGAGCGCATCTGCCTGATCGGGCGTAATGGCGCCGGCAAATCCACGTTGCTCAAGCTGGTCGCGGGCGCGATCCTGCCCGACGCCGGCAAGGTCTGGCGCCAACCGGCGCTGCGCATCGGCATGCTGCCGCAAACCCTGCCCACGGCCACCAATACCTGGTCAAGGGTTCGAGACCATCGCCGCCGGCCTACCCGCTATCGGCAGGCTGCTGGCCGACTATCACAACGTCGCCCAGCAGGTCGCCCATCAACCCACGCCAGCGGCGCTGGCGCGCCTGGGCCAGTTGCAACACGAGTTGGAAGCGCACGGCGCTGGCAGCTCAATCAGCGCATAGAGACCATCATCAGTCGCCTGCAACTGCCTGCGGAGCGCCCGCTGGCGGCTTTCCGGCTGGCAGCGGCGCGTGGCGCTGGTGGCCAAACGCTGGTGTCCGACCCTGAACTCCTGCTGCTGGACGAGCCTACCAATCACTTGGATGTCGAGGCCATCGAGTGGTTGGAAGAACAATTGCTGGCGTTTCGCGGCGGCAAGCTTGCTCATCACCCACGACCGCGCCCTCCCTGGAGCGGATCGCCACCCTCGCATCCTGGAGTTGGATCGCGGGCGGCTCAACTCCCGGCCCGGCGATTGAAAGTGAATTTCCTCGCCAAGAAAGCCGCCGCCCTCGAAGAAGAAGCGCGCCACAACGCCTTGTTCGACAAAAAACTCAGCCAGGAGGAGGCGTGGCTGCGCCAAGGCATCAAGGCACGCCGCACCCGCAACGAAGGCCGGGTTAGAGCGCTCGAAGCGATGCGCGAAGAGCGCCGCCAACGCCGCGAGGTGCAAGGCGAAGTCCAACTCGACATGGAGCAGGCCGCCGCCTCGGGGCAGGTGGTGATCGAAGCGCAAGCGCTGACCTTCGCCCATACCGGCAAACCCATCGTGAAAAACCTGTCATTGCGCATCAGACGCGGTGACCGCATCGGCCTGATCGGCCCCAATGGCGCCGGCAAGACCACGCTGCTCGGCCTGCTGCTCGGCCAGATCAAGCCGGACTCGGGCAGCGTCCGCCTCGGCACCAACCTAGAGATCGCCTATTTCGACCAGCTCCGCGCCGACCTGGACCCGGACCAATCGGTGCTCGACAATATCGCCGGCGGGCGTGAGTCCATCACGCTCAATGGCAAGACCCGCCACATCAAGGGCTATTTGCAGGACTTTCTGTTCGCGCCCGAGCGCGTCCTCACGCCGGTGAAGGCGCTGTCGGGCGGAGAATGCAACCGCTTGCTGCTGGCGCGTTTGTTCAGCAAGGCGTTCAACCTGCTGGTGATGGATGAGCCCACCAACGACCTCGACATCGAAACCCTGGAACTGCTCGAAGAGCGCTTGCTGGAGTTCAGCGGCACTTTGTTGCTGGTGAGCCATGACCGGCGCCTCCTCGACAATATCGCGACCTCATCGCTGGTATTCGAGGGCAATGGCCGCGTTCGCGAGTACGTGGGCGGCTACAGCGACTGGTTGCGCCAACGCCCGCCGCCCGCCGCCAGCAAGCCTAAAATCAGCGCGCCCACGGCCAAACCCCAAGCTGCGGCCACTCCGTCCAAGTCACGCCGGCTGTCTTACGAGGAGCAGCGCGAACTGGCGCGGCTTCCCGACCGCATCGAGCGGTTGGAAACCGAGTTGGACGCTTTGCAGGCCGCGGTCGCCAATCCCGAATTTTATAAGCAGGCCATCGCCGACCAGTTGCCGACACGCGAGCGGCTGACGGCGCTCGCGACGGAACTGGAAACCGCTTATGAACGCTGGAATGCGTTGGAGAGAATGAGCGAGAAAAAGTAGCGCAATCAATAAAATGATGCTGTCAGCACCAGCGCACCCGCCACTACCAGCGCCGCTTGCAGCGCGAAGCTCAATGCCTGCCGTCGCCAAATGCGTAGCGCCGCCCGACAGCGCTCGGCCAGCGGCCGCGGCGTGACGCGCTTGCGCAAACCCCAATCCAGCAACCATTGATCGAACTGCGCGAGGCACGCCGGATCAGCGTCCAACACGCGAAACAGCGCGGCATCGATGGCGACGCGCAAAGCCAACCAGCAATGGACACACCACAAGCCTAGCGAGGCCAGGAACACAATCGCGGCCAAATCCTGCCCGCGCTGCGCCGTGACGACGATGCCCAGCAGCGCCAGCAGCGCCCCGACATGGCCACCATGGGCGAGCACTCGCCCGGAATCGAGCAAGGCGGCGGCGACCGCGGCCTGCAACCGCCCATCGTCCGCCGTAGGCTGATTCATCCGTCAACGCACAGCGGCGGCCTGCCCAAGCGCTGGCGCGCCGTCCCCAGCACGTTTTCACAAGCCAGCGCCAATGCCAGTAGGCGCTGGTCTTCGCCGCGCCGGCAGGCGATCTGCAAGCCCACCGGCATGCCCTCCGCGTCCAGCGCCACCGGGATCGATATCGCGCACAGATCGAACAATGCCAGAATCGCGGCATTGCGAGAGGCGGCCATGTTGAGGGTACGGTAATCGTCGGGCGTGGCAATCTGGGCCAACGTCGGCGGGGTGATCGCAACCGTCGGTGTGACTATGGCATCGACTGTGCGCAAGCGCTCGTTCACGCTGTCCATCCAGGCGAAGATGCGCCTGCGCCGCGCCAGATATTCCGCCGCCGGCATGGCTTCACCATAGCCACGCAAGCGCGACCACACGTTGGGATCTATCGTGTCAATCCAGTCAGCGAAATGGGTTTTCAGGTTAGTGCAAGCTTCGGGCGCCGATAAATGGCCGATGCGGAACAACTCGAATGCGTCCCTGGCTTCGGGAATCGCGCACGCCACCACCCTCGCACCATGCTGGACCAAGTCGTCGAGCGCGCGCTTTGCGCCTTCAGCGATGCCGGGCGCACAGTCCTGCCAGAAAGGCGTTTCCACCAAACCAGGGGTCACGCCTGAAAGCCCGCTGCCCTCCGCCCGCCATCCACTCTCGTCACTGGCAATGTCGATGGCGGTAAAACCCTGAACCAAATCGGCTACCGTGCGCGCCAGCAAGCCCGGCGCATCCAGCGTCTCGCTCACCGGCACGATCCCCTCGGTGGACCAGCGCCCCAGGCTCGGCATGAATCCGACGGTACCGGTCATGCTCGCCGGCATCCGTACCGAGCCGCTGGTATCGGAGCCGAGCGCGAGCACCGCCGTGCCTTCCAGAAGGCTCACCCCCGCGCCCGAACTGGAGCCACCACTGACGCGATGCGCCCGCGCATCCCAGGGGTTGCGTGGCGCGCCGTAGTGCGCGTTGGTGCCGAGGCCGCCGACCGCGAACTCGACCGTGTGGGTCTTGCCGGAGATGACCGGAAGCCCGTGCTTCAAGCGCCGCACCACCGGCCCTTCCCTTTCCCAACTCGCGGGCAGGCGGCGCGGGCTGCCGGCGAAGATGGGATAGCCCCGCACGCCGAACAAATCCTTCACCGACACCGGCAAACCCTGCAACACGCCGAGATCGCCACCGCTCTCGAACACCGCGGCCGCCGCTTCGGCCTGCCGGCGGATCAGCCCTTCGTCCCAGGTCTTGTAAGCGTTCAGAAGTGCGCCGTAGCGCCGCTCGCGGTCGATCAACTCCTCATATAACGCCTGGCAGCTCAGCCGCCCGTCGCGCAAGCAGGCCGCGAGTTCCGTTATCGAGTGCTCAAGCATGGCGCGGGTAGACGTGATAACCGGGCTGGTTGACGCGGATCGAAAACAGCGTTTTGCCGGCGGCGACGTACAGGGTCTTCATGTCTGGCCCACCGAAACAGCAGTTGGTGATCACATCTTCCGGAATCGGAATCATGCCGAGCAGTTGGCCATCCGGGGTAATGACATAAACACCGCATGGATTCAGATCGGTCTCGTGCGGACCACGCGGCTGGTGCAGTCCGGCGCAAACATACAGATTGCCGGCGCGGTCCACTTCCATGCCATCGCCACCGCGCCCCGGTGCGAAATCGAACACCACGCGCTGATTCGTCAACTCGCCATCCGCGCCGAGGTCGAACGCCCATACTTTGCGATTGCCGCCGACCACCGGGTGCGCGTCGATCAGATACAGGGTGCGGTCGTCGGGCGAAATGGCGATGCCGTTGGGACGGCCGATATGCGGCTGCGCCATGATCCGCTTGACCGAGCCGTCGAGGCGGATCATGTAAACGCCCTCGATGTCCATCTCCATGATGCTGCGGTCGCCGTAGCACGGATCGGTGAAATAGAGGTTGCCCTTGGTATCAGGCACCACGTCGTTGGGGCTGTTCAGCCGTTTACCCTCGAACCGATCGACCAGCACCGTGACTTCGCCGGTCTTCATGTCGGTGCGGGTCACACGCCGTCGTCCGCCGGGCCCCATTTCCGCGCCCTCGCAAGTCACCAAGCGGCCTTCCAAGTCGAAGACATTGCCATTGGCGCGACCGCTGTCGGCGCGGAACACTTCGACCTTGCCGTCGGCGCGTAAGCATAGGATGCGGTTGTTGTAAATATCGGAAAAAAACACATTGCCCTCGGCGTCGGCGGCAGGGCCTTCGAGGAAGGCGACCGCGGCGGCGGCGGTAACTCGGCCATCGGGCTCGACGATACCGGCGGGAAGTGAAACGTTACGTTTTGTCATGGGGACTCCTGGCGTATAGTGGTATTCGCGACAATAGAGCAAGGCTTCAACCTTATTTACAACATTAGCTGAATTTGCAGGGAGTGCCCGCATGATCCGCCCATCGATTCTCGCCGCCATCCTGGCACTTGGCACCTTGGCCGCCACCGCCGGCCCGATCCCGGCCCCGACGCTGAAGTGGCAACGCGGCGGCTGCTTCAATTCCTGGTGCCAAACCGGCTGGTACGCCTCACCCGCCATCGCCGACCTCGATAAGGATGGCAACAACGAAGTGATCTGGGGTTCCTACGATGTGGTCGTCCTGAACGGCGCGACCGGCCAGATCCAATGGCGCGGCGCCAGCACCGACCGGGTATGGCCGAGCATCGCCGTGGCCGACATCGACGGCGACGGCAATCTGGAGGTGATCGCCGGTCGCAGCGGCGATCAAGTGACGGTCTACGACAGCAAAGGCAACATCGTCTGGACCCGCCATCCCTTCGGCGCGGGCGAAGTGCGCACCCTGGCGGTGACCGACCTGGAGCACGATGGCAAGTTGGAAGTCATCGTCGGTCGTGCCAGCGGCGGCGATACCAAACAAATCAACGTATTCAACGCCAATGGCGCGGTGCGCGCCGGCTGGCCTGCGCGCCGCGACGGCGAGCCTGGTTACGGCTGGGGTATGTACAACGAAAACATCACCATCGGCGATCTGGACGGCGACGGTTTCAAGGAAATCATCGGCCCCACCGACACCCATTACATCACCACCCTCGATCGCAACGGCAACCAGATCGCGGCCAACGCCATCTACGGCGCCGGCAAAGTCTGGAGCCAGGTTGGCGTACACGTCGATCACGCTGTCGATCTGCGCGGTTACGCGAATTGCGGTGTGGAGCATCGCCCCAACTTCGCCAACAGCGCGCCGGCCATCGGCGACCTCGACGGCAACGGCAGCCTGGAAATCGTGGTATTGGGCGATGTCTATAACTGCGCCATCGGCGATGACATCTTCGGCGACCTGTACGTGATGCCGTGGATTCTGAAACGCGACCGCACCCGTTGGAGCGGCGGCGGCTACGACTGGACGGTGTTGCCCACGCCCGGCCCCGGCAGTGGGCCGTTGAGCGAGGACTATAACGTCATCCAGAACGCGGTCCACAACGCCGTGCTTGCCGACCTCGACGGCGACGGCAAGAAAGAAATCCTCTACGCCTCCTACGACGGCAAGCTGCACGCGGTTTGGCTGGACAAAACCGAACACGGTAGCTGGCCGTTTTCAGTGCCGGGAACCGGCATCCATTTCGCCGCCGAACCCGTGGTGGCCGACCTCGACGACGACGGCAAGGCCGAAGTCTTGTTCACATCCTGGCCGGAAAACGGCGGCAACCGCGTCGGCCAGTTGCACGTCCTCGATTACCTGGGTAATCCGCTGCACACACTCGACCTGCCCGCGCCGTTCGACAGCGATTGGAACGGCGGGCTGGCGGCGCCAGCGCTCGGCAACCTGGACGCCGATCCGGATCTGGAACTCGCCATCGGCACCGGCGACAGCGGCGTGGTGGTTTACGACCTTCCCGGCAGCGCCAGCGCTCGCATCCTGTGGGGCACGGGGCGAGGGAGTTTACAGCGCACCGGCCTCGCGCCCGCCGGCGCCGCGCCGCCGAACCCGGCGTTGTTCAGCGACGGTTTCGAGTGAACGCGGGCATTATCCCTTGCTGACGCGGTGCACGGTGTCGGCGCGCTGGAGGAGGTCGGGATTCAACTCGACGCCGAGGCCCACGCCTACCGGCGGATAGAGGTACCCGCCTTCGATGCGCGGCAGGCCGTGCACGATATCCCGATAAAAACCCTTGTAGAACGCCCGTACCGTCTCGGCGATCAGGGTGTTCGGCGTCGCCAGCATCAAGTGCGCGTTGGCGGCCAGGGTCACCGGGCCGGTGCAGTCGTGCGGCGCGATGGGACGATCGAACGCGTGGGCGATGGCGGCGATGCGCCGACCCTCGGTCAGGCCGCCGATCCAGGCCATGTCGAAATGCACGACATCCACCGCGCGGCGGGTGAGCATCTCGCGATACCACGGCAGCGTCCCCAGGTTTTCCGAACCGCATACGCGCGCCTTGACCGAGCGTTTGTACTCGGCGAGGTCGTCGAGATGGTGCATGGCGATGGGGTCTTCCAGCCAGAATACACCGTAAGGTTCGAGCGCGCGGGCGATGTCTAGCGCCGCCTGCAGGCGCCACAGCCCATGGAATTCGATCATGATGTCGATGCGCGTGCGGACCGTCTTGCGGATCGCTTCGACCACGGCGACGCCCGCCTGTAGCTCCGCCGCCCCGATGTAGTGGCCATCATTGGCGAGGGCGTAGTTGTCGAACGGCCAGATCTTCATACCAGTGATGCCTTCGCCGAGCAATTCCTCGGCGAGTTCGCCGGGGCGTTCGGCTTGCAGGCGCAGGTCGTCGTAAGCGTGCCCCGCCTCATCTCCGGCCTGGCCGATGCGTTGGCTGTTGAAGGCGCTGCGGGCGCGGGCGTTGTAGGTCGCGCTGGCGCAGGTGTTGTAAATACGCATGCGCTCGTGGGTCAGGCCACCCAGGAGCTGATAGAGCGGCTGCTGTAACGCCTTGCCCGCCAAATCCCACAGCGCCAGATCGACCGCCGAATTGCCGCGCAGCTCCACGCTGCGGGTGGGAAAGCCATTGAAATGATTGCCGACCCGATACATGATCTGATGCCAGTGCCGTTCGATGGCGAGCGGGTCCTGGCCGAGCAGATAAGGCGCGCAGGTCTCATGCAGATAGCTGATGGTCGCCTGCGGGTTGCGAAACGTCTCGCCCAAGCCCACCAGCCCTTCGTCGGTATGCAGGCGCACCCAGACCATATTGCTGTACGCTGGCGCTTGCAAGGTTTCCAAGGCAACGATTTTCATGGCGCACTCCGATGGCGGATGAATTGGCGGTAATCCGGGCGAATACCATACTGTACTGCAAGCGTTGGAGCGAGACCGTCGCATTTTATCGCGACCGGCTCGGCTTTCCGGTCGCTTTCGCCAACGACTGGTTCGTCGAATTCGAACTCTGCGCCGGCGCATTCCTCAGCATCGCCGATCAGCGGCGCACCCGCCTCCAAGACCCCGCGGGCCGCACGGCGGTCACACTGACGCTGCGCGTAGCGGACCTCGACAAAACCTGGCAAACTCTGGGCGCGCGCGGCCTGGAACCCGATCCCATACGCCACCACATCTGGGGCGCGCGGGTCTGTTACTTGCACGATCCGGAAGGGCACAGAATCGAGTTCTGGGAAGCCCAGCCATCACCTCTCTAACGGGGTACGATCAGGCTTTAGGGCCGGCGGCGGCGCATGGCCTCAACGCCGTCACGAACTGCTCGCACCACCATGCGGCGTCGTAGCGGCGCACCACTTCCACCATGCTCCGCCAGCGCGCCTGGCGTTCCTCTAGTGGCATGGCGAGGCCGCGCCGAATGCCCTCGGCGACGTCGTCGGTGTCGTAAGGGTTGACGATGAGGGCGCCGCGTTTCAACTGCTGCGCCGCGCCGGCGAAGCGCGACAGCACCAGACAGCCTGGGTCGGCGGGATCCTGGGCGGCGACATATTCCTTGGCGATCAGGTTCATGCCGTCGCGGTAAGGCGTCACCAGGCCGACCCGGCTGACCTGGAAAAGCCCCGCCAGTGCCGCCCGACCCAGCGCTTTGTTGAGATAACGGATCGGCACCCAGTCGAACTCGGCGAAACGCCCGTTGATGCGCCCGCTGGCGGCCTCCAACTGCTCGCGGATGTCGTTGTATTCGGGAACGTCCTGGCGGCTGGAGGGCGCGATCTGCATGAGGCTTACTTTACCGCGGTAATCGGGGTACAGCTCCAGCAGGCGTTCGAAAGCTGCCAGGCGCTGCACCAGCCCCTTGGAATAATCCAGCCGATCGACGCCAATGATGAGCCCGCGGCCGCGCAAGGCTTCGGTCATGCGTTTGAAGTGGTGTTTGGCGCTGGCGGTGCGCGCCAACGCGCCGAATGCCTCGGGGTCGATGCCGACCGGGAACACCCCCGCGCGCAAGGTGCGCCCAAACGCGCTCACGCGGCCGTCGTCCTCGACCTTGCCGTCGGTTTCCTGGACGATGTACTCGTGCAGCGCGCGCAAATCCGATTCGGTTTGGAACCCGACCAGGTCGTAGGCGAACAAGGCCCGCACCAGGGCGAGGTGATTCGGTAGCGTCACCAGGAGTTGCTGGGTCGGAAACGGGATATGCAGGAAAAACCCTATGCGGTTCCCCACCCCCAGGCGTCGCAGCTCCTCGCCGCAAGCGATGAGGTGATAATCGTGCACCCACACCAGATCGTCCGACTCGATGAGCGGCGCCAGCGCGCTGGCGAAACGGCGGTTGACACGAAAATAGCCTTGTTGAAATTGACGGTCGTAGACCACCAGCCCGAGCCGATAGTGAAACAACGGCCACAGCGTGCGGTTGGCGTAGCCGTTGTAGTAATCGTCATAGTCGGCTTGTGGCAAGTCCATGATCACATAACGAATTTTTCCTCTGCTACTGACTCGGACCTGGGTATTCTCCGCAACCGTGATCGCGCCGCTCCAGCCGAACCAGAGGGCTCCTTGCTGGTGCTTGAGCGCCTCGCTCACCACCACCGCCAACCCGCCGGCGGCGGGCTGCTGGGAGGATCGGGGCAAATCCACGCGGTTGGAGACGATGATCAAGCGGCTCAAAGCACGTCTTCCCAACGCCGGGTGAGACGGCGCGCGGCATTGATGATGCCGACCAGCGAATAAGTCTGCGGATAGTTGCCCCAGAGTTCATGGCTGTCGGGGTCGAGGTCTTCGGAAAGCAAGCCTACGTGGTTGCAAGAAGCCAGCATGTGCTCGAAGATTTCGCGCGCCTCGGCCTCCCGTCCCATCACCGCCAGCGCTTCGATGTACCAAAACGTGCAAATGTTGAACGCCATTTTGGGCAGGCCGAAATCGTCGGCGGTGACATAACGAAACATGTTCTTGCCACGCCGCAGTGCTGTTTCCAGCGCCGTTACCGTGGCGACGAAACGCGGGTCGCGCGGCTCCAGGAACCCGACTTCCGCCATCAGCAACAAGCTCGCGTCCAGACTGGCCCCACCGAGGCTGTCGGCGAACGCATTGAGGTCGGAATTCCAGGCGCGTTCGGTGATCGCACCATGGATCAGGCTCGCGCGTTCGCGCCAAAGCTGGGCGCGCGGCGCAAGACCCAAGTGGACGGCGATCTTGGCCAGGCGGTCGCAAGCCGCCCAGCACATCAGGCTCGATGAGGTGTGGATTTTCTCCTTGGTGCGCAACTCCCACATGCCGGCGTCGGGCTGGTCGTGGAGCTTGAAAGCACGCTCGCCGATGACCTCCAGTTCGGCGAAATCGGCCTTACCCAGGGTGCGCAGCAAACGCTCGTCGAAGAACGCTTGGGTGGAGGCGAGGATCACATCGCCGTAGACATCGTATTGCAAATGCTCGTAAGCCTGGTTACCGACCCGCACCGGCCCCATGCCGCGATAGCCCGGCAGCGACGTGATCTCGCGTTCGATCAGCTTTTTCTCCAGGCCGATGCCGTAAACCGGCTGGAGGTGGCCATCCTCGGCCTCGGCAACGAGGTTGCGCAAATAGCGCAAATAATTTTCCATGATATCGACGGCGCCCAAGCGGTTCAGCGCGCGCACCACGAAAAATGCGTCACGCAGCCAACAAAAACGATAATCCCAGTTGCGCCCGCTGTTCGGTGCTTCTGGGATCGAGGTCGTCATCGCCGCGATGACCGCGCCGGTCTCCTCGAATACGCAGAGTTTCAGCGCGATCGCCGCACGGATGACGGCGCGCTGCCACTCCAGCGGCACCGCCAAGTGCCGCACCCATTCGCGCCAGTAACGGATGGTGCGTTCCAAGAAGTCATGGGTCAATTCCACCACCGAGCCGCTCAGGGATTCATCCGGTCCGAGAAAAAAGGCAAGCGGCTCTTCCAGATAAAAGCTCGTTTCCTGAAGAATATAGGTGACGGGGGCGCTGGTGGTGAGGCGCAGCGTGAAGCGCGGGCCGACATAGCGGATATGGTTGCTGCCGTGGGTGATGACCGGCGGCGTCGCGCCGTAGTCGAATACCGGGCGCAGCCGAATACGCAGGCGCGGCGTACCGCGCCCCGCGCGTAAACGGCGCACCAAGGTCATGGGCCGGAACTGCCGATCGAAGCGGCGAAAACGCGGCGCGAAATCGGTGATTTCCACCACCGAACCCGTACTGTCTTCCAAGCGTGTCACCAATACGGCGGTATTTTCGAGGTAATCCTGCTGGCAGTGGGCGAGGCCGATGACTTCGATCTCGAACAACCCTTGGCGCTCGGTTACTGGGCGCGCCGAATCGCCGAGCAGGTCCAGAAACACCGGTTCGCCGTCAAAGCGGGGCATGCAGCACCACACGATACGGCCCTGGCGGTCGATGAGCGCGCTGAATGTACCATTGCCGATCACACCGAGGTTCAAGTCATGCATGGGCTTTCATTCACACCGTTCGGGCTTGGACACATCGAGGAAAGGATTGCAGCCAGACCAAAAAACCGGCCACGTCGGGAATGTGGAAACGCGCCTGGGTGGGCTGATCAGCACCGATGCGGATGCTGACGCCGGCTAGGGCGTTGACCACGGCAAAACCGTCTTCATCGGTGAGGTCGTCGCCGGCACAGACCGGGATGCGCTCGCGAAACGGCGGATATCGCATCAGGCACTGGATTGCCACGCCTTTATTGCGGTCGCGGGATTTGACTTCCAGCACCATTTTACCGGGCAGCAGCATCAACTCATCGCTGCCCGCGACCGCGCGCTCGACCACTTCCCGGCAACGCAGCGCCAATGCCGGCGCCTGTCGGTAGTGTAGCGCCAAGGCGCTGCCTTGGTCCTCCAACACTAGACCTGGGTGTCGATCCACGAACGCGGCCAATTGGCCGCGGATTCTGGCGATATCGTCGTTGGCTCCAGGGTGGCGCCGAATCCCACCGTCGGCGGCGCGCCACTCCATGCCATGGAGGCCGGCGACCGGTAACACCAAAGGCGCAAGATAGTGGTCGATCTGGCTGATAGGCCGCCCAGAGAGGATGGCCAACGCCCCGCCCACGCTGGCGCTGGCGGCAGCGAGCACCGCCGCCAGGCGCGGGTCGGGCCGGATCGCGCCCGGCGCGGGAGCGATATCGACCAAGGTGCCGTCGAAATCCAGGAACAATGCCCAGTTCGGCTGTGGTTCGGGCAATGACATCATGATCCCACTATACGCTGCACTCCGGGGCTTACAGCCGCTTCGGCTGCGGCGCCTCGTCGCCGACCCCAACGATGGTCTGATCGAAATCGACCAGCGCGCCGGTCATCATTCCCGAATCCTCGCACGACAAGAACGCCACCATGTTGGCGACTTCGGCGGGCTTGAGCAGGCGCCCGAATGGACGCTCGTATTCGGCTTTCGCCAGCCAATCTGCGCCGGCGTTGTGGTATTTCATCTGGATTTTGGTTTCACCCGGCGTGTCCATCCAGCCGATATTGAGGCCGTTGACGCGAATATGGTCCGGCAGCAATGAGAACGCGGCGTTGCGGGTCATGGTGGCCAACGCGCCCTTGGAGCCGCAATAAGCGATGATGAACGTTTGGCCACCATGGCTGGACATGCTGAGGATATTCACCATCGTGCCCTCGATACGCTCGCGGCGCATGAGCTTGGCGGTATCTTGCATCAGAAAAAACGGCGCGCGCACGTTGACCGCGAACATCTGATCGAACAATTCCGGCGAGGTATCGAGGATGGTGCCGCGGTCGGTGATAGCGGCGGCGTTCACCAGCGCATGGACTTTGCCGAACGCGCTGTCGGCTTTTGCGACGATCGGGCGCACCTCGTCCAGATTGCCGAGGTCGGCGCGCACAAAATGGGTTTTGCAGCCACCGGCGCTGAGGTCTTTGGCGACCGCTTCGCCGCGCTCGACATTGCGTCCGCAGATGACCAAACCCGCCGCGCCGCGTTCGGCGAACCGGCGGGCGACGGCCTCGCCCAAGCCCTGGGTGCCGCCGGTGATGACGGCGATTTTTCCTTTGAATTGTTGCTCGTTGCTCACGGGATATCTCCTCAATAGTTAGATGATGGTATCAGCGTCAGTGCAAACCATTCTTGCGCTTGACCGCTGGCTAAACGAACGCGGCGCCCATGGCCGGGGCTGGATCACATCCTTTTCATTGCTTGTCGTTCTGGCGGCATGCTGTGAGCGCTTGCCATCGCTTTGACTGTGCGGTGTTAGCCAGTACAATCGCGTCGATACCCCAGCCGGAGAAGTCAGTGATGTCTAAATTTGCTATTGCCACCACCTCGTTCACCGAGCCGCGACGCCCTGCCGCACTATTCGCCTCCTTGTTGGCGGGCGCCGCAATCCTGCTCGTTCCTTCTGCTTTTGCGGCCAAAGATGGCGATAAAATCAAAGATTGGACGGTGGCGTGCGAAAAAGACAAGGATAAGAAACCAACCGACCGCTGCTTCATCGTGCAAACTGTGGTCAACGGCAAGGATAACCCAGTATTGCAAATGTCGGCGGGCTATCTCAAGAGCAGCAACAAACCCGCCGCATTCCTGACCTTGCCGCTGGGCGTCTCGCTGCCTGCCGGCATATCTTTGAAAATCGACGAGCACGAACCGGTGCGAACGCAGTACGAACGCTGCATCCCCAGCGGTTGCGTCGCCGGTCTTATGCTTACCGACGAATTGATGAAAGCACTGAAAGGCGGCACGCAGATCAAAGTGCAAGTCTATGATGGTGATAAACCGGTCACGATGCCGATTTCTTTGAAGGGTTTCGGCCCTGGTTTCGACGGCTTGAAGAAAAAATAATTCCCCAGCGCCCTCTCTAGGGGCGCTCAAACAGTGCGATAGATTCGACGTGGGCGGTGTGGGGAAACATGTCCATCACCCCGGCGCGCGCCAATCGATAACCGTGACGATGTACCAGCTCCCCGGCATCGCGTGCGAGCGTCGCCGGATGGCAGGAAACATAGACCACCCGCTCCGCCTGTCGCGCCGCGATGTGGGGTAGCATTTCCCATGCGCCGGAACGCGGCGGATCGAGCAGAATCTTGGCGTAGCGCCGCCTCAGCCAAGATTCATCCACCACTGGACCGGCCAGGTCGGCGGCAACAAATTCCGCGTTCGCGATGCCGTTTTGCGCGGCATTGCGACGCGCCCATTCCACCGCCTCGCGCTCGCCCTCGACGCCGACGACCGTAGCGGCGTGAGGCGCCAGCGCAAGGGTGAAATTGCCAAGACCGCAATACAAATCGAGAACATGGTCATCAATCCCCAAGTCCAGTAGCTCTAACACACGCAGCACCATGTTCTGGTTGATGGCGGCGTTGATTTGAATGAAATGGTAGGGCAGAAACCGCAGTATCGCGCCGTGCCCCGGCAAGCGGTAGCTCAGTTCGGCGTGCCGCGGCCAAAGCAGATGGGTAGTCGCCGGGCCTTTGGGCTGTAGATAGATTTGGATATCGTGGCGCGCCCCGAAGTCGGCGAGTTTGGCCTCATCTTCGGCGTTGGGCGGATCGAGCACCCGAAAACTTAGAGCCGCCGCGGTATCGCCCACTGCAACCTCCACCTGCGGCAAGCGCTCGCGTATGCTCAAAGCCCCAATGAGCTCGGCCAACTCTTCAAGCAGCCCGCCAATCTTGGGATGCAACACTTCACAACGCCGGAGATCGGCGACCAACGGCGCGTCGCGTTCGCGAAACCCGATCAGCACGCGATTCTTCTTCTGCACATATTTGACGCCGATGCGCGCCTTGTGCCGGTACCCCCACGCCGGACCTAGAAGCGGCTCCAGCACCTGCTCCGGTTCGACCTTGCCAATGCGCGCGAGATTGTCCAGCAGCCAGTCTTGCTTGTAGGCAATCTGACGCCTGGCGTCCAGGTGCTGCAGACTACACCCGCCGCACACGCCGAAGTGGGCGCAGCGTGGCGGTACACGCTCGGGTGAGGCTTCGGCGATAGCGCTGACGCTGCCTTCGTCGTACTGGCTGTGGCGCTGACGGTAGGTGAAACTGACGCGCTCGCCCGGCAATGCGCCATGGATGAACACCGCCTTGCCGTCGATGTGGGCGAGTCCGCGGCCATCGTGGGCGAGCGCATCGATGGTGGCGCTGTATTCGCCTTGCGGCGGGCCGCGCTTGCCGCGCCTTGCGCGCGCGTGGGTCACGAATCCTGCCGCCAGGCGCTCAGAAAAGCCTGGAAATGCGGCTGGCACTCGGCCTCCAAAGCGTTGCGCACCAATGTGCATTCCTGGCGGTATTGCGCTTCCTGCAAGCGCCCCCGCATCAACTCGAAACGCAGAAACACCAGGTAAGTGTTCAGCACGTCGGTTTCGCAATAATGACGGATGGCATCGATCTCGCCGGCCTGGTAAGCCCCCCACACCTGCGAACCGTCCATGCCCATCTTACCGGGCAGGCCAAGGAGTACGGCAATGTCGTCGAGCCGCGCAGTCGCACGGGCTTGATAACCGGATAACACATCCATGAGGTCGATATGGCGCCAATGAAAGCGGTTGAGATAATTATCGTAGCGGAATTCGCGGTCCTCCGCGCCGACTTCCCAATAACGCGACGCATTGACGCCGTACAGCAGCGCTCGGTAGTGCAGGACCGGCAAATCGAAACCACCGCCATTCCACGATACCAAGGTCGGCGTGTACTTGGCGATGCCGCCGAAAAACTGGCGGATCAGTTCGCGTTCGGGGGAATCCAGTTCGCCCAGCGACCAGACTTTGACGGTATCGCCATGGCGCATGACCATGGAAATCGCCACGATACGGTGTAGATACGGGCGCAGGAATTCGTCGCCACTCGCCTGGCGGCGCATCTGATACATGGCCTTGGCGACTTCGGCGTCGGACAAGCCGTGCAATTCGTACAGCCGGCGCCCGCTCTCGACATCCGGCACGGTTTCAATGTCGAACACGAAGAGGTTCATGCGCTCAGCGCTGCCGCCAACCGCCGCCTTCCTGCACCCACCAACCGGCGCGGGCGTTTTTTGCCCACTGGCGCGCGAACGTGGCGCGGATATCGG
>JAXMFZ010000058.1:0-26635 GCA_046347515.1 Gammaproteobacteria bacterium
AAAACAACCCTCATCGTAGGACTGAATTGCGCAAACGGTATGACAGTTTTGTTGCAGTAATATGACAATGACCCGCGCTATACTGCCTGTTGTCGCGCGCGGGCATGGACATTCCAGCGCCGTAGTTTTGCGCCGTACATTGATTGATTATCTTGTTAAAGTAGCCGACAACGACAATCCTATCCAACCACGTAAGGAGAGCACTATGCTGAACGGCAAATCCATCGGTTTCGCCTGCGGCCTCGCGAGCGCGGCCCTGATTGCAACAGCCGTCGCCGAGCCGCTCAAGGCGGTCGGCGCGGGCGAAGGCTTCGTCGATATCGTCGCCTGGCCTGGCTATATCGAGCGTGGCGAAACCGACGCCAAATACGACTGGGTGACGGGTTTCGAGAAAGACACCGGCTGCAAAGTGCGGGTCAAGACCGCCGGTACCTCGGACGAGATGGTGGCGCTGATGAACGAGGGCGGCTTCGACCTCGTCACCGCCTCCGGCGACGCCAGCCTGCGCCTCGTCGCCGGCAAGCGAGTGCAGGAGGTCAATGTTGATTTAATCCCAAGCTGGAAGACCATCGACGAGCGCTTGCAGAAAGCACCCTGGCATACGGTGGACGGCAAGCATTATGGCGTGCCCTACCAATGGGGCTCCAACGTGCTGATGTACAATACTAATACTTTCAAGGAAACGCCCATCAGTTGGAAAGTCGTGTTCGAGGAAGGCCAATTGCCCGACGGCAAATCCAACAAAGGCCGGGTGCAGGCGTTCGACGGCCCGATCTATATCGCCGACGCGGCGTTGTATCTCATGCACGCCAAGCCCGAACTCGGCATCAAAGACCCGTATGAACTCAGCGAAGATCAGTATCAGGCGGCGCTCGCTCTACTGCGCGCCCAGCGCCATATCGTCAACCGCTACTGGCACGACGCGTTCATTCAAGTCGATGATTTCACCAATGAGGGCGTGGTGGCGTCTTCGTCCTGGCCGTTTCAGGTGAATCTGTTGAAATCCAAAAGTGCGCCCATCGCCAGCACGATTCCGCAGGAAGGCGCGACCGGCTGGGCCGACACCACCATGATGCACGCCGAAGCGCCGCATCCGAACTGCGCCTACCGCTGGTTGGAGCACTCGCTGACCCCCAAACTCCAGGGCGATCTCGCGTCCTGGTTCGGTTCGGTGCCGGTGGTGCCGAAAGCGTGCGAGGGCAATGAACTCCTCGGCGCCGACGGCTGCAAAGTGAACGGCGCGGATAATTTCGACAAAATTCGCTTCTGGCGCACGCCGGTCGCCAAATGCGCGTCGCAACCGCAATGCGTGCCGTATTACCGCTGGGTGACCGATTACATCGCCGTGCTAGGCGGGCGTTGACGGGCAGTGTTGTAGAGGTAAGGCTGATCCGAGAACTGATCTGCGATAAGCTCAAGCGATTCACTTATTCGAGGCCGAGCCTACCATGAGCCTGTCAGACGATTGCTCTCGGAGCGGTTCCGCATGCTGCAAACGCAATGGGCACATTCATACTGGCAAACAATACCATTGCTGCAGCGGCTGTGGGGGAACATTTGGGTCAGGTCTTGCATTATCACTTACCTTCCAAGGCTAGCGCGCGTAAGGCGGAAGGAGGGCGCAAAAGCGAAGGGCCTTGCTCCCCCTGGATGTGGTGTGATGGGTCATAGGGCTACTGCGGCCCGCAGGAGCAATGCCTTGCTGCACGCGCACGCTTCACCACCATCACCGACAGCGCCCCCCAGAGCTTCGGCTACGACGCCCTCGATCGGCTGGTGAGCGCCAGCGGCGCTTATGGCAACCTCAGCTACAGCTACGACGCCAACGGCAACCGCCTGAGCCTCACCAACGGCGCGGCCAGTTCCAACTATGTCATCGCCCCGACCAGCAACCGCCTCAGCCAGATCACCGGTGCGGGCGCCAAGAGCTTCAGCTATGACGCCGCCGGCAACACCACCGCGAGCGGCCCGGTGAGTTTCACCTACAACGCCCGTGGTCGGATGGCGAGCACCACCCAAGGCACCACCACCGTGGGCTACAGCCACAACGGACGCGGCGAGCGGGTGAAAAAGACCGCCGCCAGCAACAGCTTCTTCGCCTACGACGAGCAAGGCCAACTCCTCGGTGACTACAGCGGCTCCGGGGTAGCACTCACCGAGACCGTCTACCTGGGAAATCTCCCCCTCGCCGTCCTCACCACCAAAGAAACCCTGGTCGACAACGCCACCACCGCCAACGTCACGGTGGTCGGCACCTGGCCCACGGCCACCACCCTCAAAGGTTTTCACAGCACCAACTACCAAACCCACGCCGCCGGCAGCGGCGCCAACACCTTCGCCTGGAAGCCCACGGTGACCAGCGCCGGGAGCTATCGGCTCTACGCCCGCTGGGTGGCGGCGGCGAGCCATGCGACCAACGCCACCTACACCGTCACCCACAGCGCTGGCGCCACCCCCGTCACCGTGAATCAGCAACAAAACGGCGGCCAGTGGAACCTCCTCGGCACCTTCAACTTCAGCTCCACCGCGGCGACCATCACCCTCAGCGACCAGGCCAACGGCACCGTGATCGCCGATGCGGTCAAGCTGGTCTCGACCGCTAACAGCAGCACCATCCAATACCTCTACGCCGACCAGATCAACACCCCCCGCGCGATCACCAGCACCGTCAACACCGTGCTCTGGCGCTGGGACAGCGAGCCCTTCGGCTCAACCGCACCGAACCAAGATGCCGATGGCAACGGGGTGGTGTTCAATTACCATCTGCGATTTCCGGGTCAGTATTTCGATGCCGAGACGGGGCTGCATTACAATTACTTCAGGGATTATGATGCAGGGACGGGGCGGTACGTGCAGAGCGATCCCATCGGGTTGCGGGGTGGAATTAATACTTACGGGTATGTGTACAGTAGCCCGTTACGTTTCACCGATGCGAAGGGATTGATAGTTTACCTTTGCACACGATCAGCATTTGGGCCACCGGAGAGCGCGGCAGGTAACCATACTTACATCTGGGACGATAAGAAAAAGCGAGCTTGTGGAATGGAGCAATTTTCTGGTTCGGGAGGCAATCCGTTACATCCAGAACTTGGCCCAGGCGGTGGCGATTCGTGCGTTCCCGTGCCTAACAGCGACGGTCAGGAAGAGAATATTATTGACTGCTGCATAGAAAGAAATGGAGCAGAGCCATGGATTCCGTTCCTGAACGACTGTTATTCAGTGGCAACGCAATGTGTCGATAAATACGTTCCTGGACCCAACCCACGTCCGCCGGGAGGTCGTCTGAAGACAGACTGTGATTCCTGCTGGAAGCCTAAATATCATGAACCACTCAGCGGATGGAACAGACGATGATTGCACCTGTTGGAAGAACAGGGGGTGTCCGCAGTTTTTTTATAATGCTGCTGTTTCTGAGTGCATGCGCTGGGCGAATCGTGACGGGGCAACGTTTCGATTCGCCTGATAACAGTATGCGGTTATATATTTCTATTATCACGGATCCCGGCGTTCCATACGTTGAGCGTGGCAGAAAGCATGTCGGCATCTTTATTCATCCTATAGGCGTAAATAATCAAAAACCTATCAGTACCTACAAATATGTCGCTGGTTACCTTGATTGGGAGGTGGTATGGCGATCACCGAATGAAGTGGAAGTAGAGTTGTTTGAGTATCCCCCGGGTGTTTCAAGGCATAGTGATGCGGCTAAGACGGCTGATCGGATGCTAATTGCTCATCTTCGATTTATGCGTTCTGCTGGCGAAACTGATTTTAAGGAGCAACATTAGCCAGCGTAGGATGGGCTTCACCGAATTCAGCCAGCGTAGGATGGGCTGAACGGCGGTGAAGCCCATCGCTCGCGTCAATCGTCCCTGACAAACCCGATCGGGCGCTTCTTCGGCGGCTCGGGTGACAGCTTCTACTGACGAATTCTCCCAGCCTCGACCGCCCGCTCGTCGGTGCCGCGAGCGCTACTCGGCAAGCCGCGCTTTCACCCGCTCCAGCAATTCGTCAGCACTCGTGCTGGTGACGAGCCACTCGCCGATCTCGGCAAGTCGCTCCGCCGCGTCGATGCGCTCCAGCCACTCCGCCAAGGTGGTCGCTGTTGGCTCGCCAAAGCGGTGCCGAGCCTGGCGGTACAGCAACGCCCGTTCGGCGATCATGCCCTGCTCGATGCCCTGCTCGATGCCCTGGCTCATGCCCTGCTCCAGCCCCGCCGCGAAACTCCGCTCGCGCCAGCGCTGCTCCCACTGCTGTACCCGTTCGGCTAACATCACCTTCACCTCGTCTAAGTCTTCCACCCCCGCCAGCGGCGTCGATTCGCTGGAGGCGTTTCTCAGCACCCGGCGCAGCCACACCGTGAACGCCCGCCGCAGCCGCGTCTGCTCCGGCGCTTGGAGCCAGCCGCCGAGCGCTTCCAGCACCCTCAGCACATCGCTCGGCTCGCGACTGTTCTCCAACCGTATCAGCGCCGCCACCAAGTTGCGCTCCCGCGGCAGGCGCTCTTCGCTGTAGCGGCCTTCATTGAGGAGGAGGTAGCGCTGTTCGGGCTGATAGCAAGCGTAGGATGGGCTGAACGGCGGTGAAGCCCATCGCTCGCCTCAATCCTCCCTGACAAAACCGATCTGGCGCTTCTTCGGCTCGGGCAGCATTGGCGGGCGGGCGTGTCCCCTGCGCTTTCTACATCATCTCTTCCGATGGATTGGGTATTATTGACTTTACGGGCACCTCTACCGCTTCTCTCTTTTCGGGAAATAGCCAAGGCGAAGGCGACGAAAATCCGATTAGATCATCCGCGGCGCACCGACATCGCCCGCGCCGGACTTTCTTCCCAGCGCATGATGGACGGCTGTGAATAGGCGCTCCAGCCAAGATTTCTTGGCGGCGAAGCTGACTTCATAGAGATCGGCGCTCGCGCTCGCTTCCAGCAGATAATCATCGCTGGTGCGGATGTCATCGATGAGGCCCAACGCCAGCGCCCGCGCGCCGTACCAGTGCTCGCCGGTGGCAACCTGGGCGAGGTCGAGTTGCGGGCGGTGTTGTTTCACGAAGTCCTTGAAGAGTTGATGGGTGTCTTCCAATTCCTGTTGGAATTTCTCGCGCCCTTTTTCGGTATTCTCGCCGAACAGCGTGACCGTGCGCTTGTAATCGCCCGCCATGAACTGCTCGAAGTCGATGTCGTTTTTCTTCAGCAAGCGGTTGAAATTCGGCAATTGCGCGAGCACGCCGATGGAGCCGACCACCGCGAACGGTGCGGCGATGATGCGGTCGGCGATGACCGCCATCATATAACCGCCGCTGGCGGCGAGTTTGTCCACCGCCACCGTGAGCTTCAACCCCTTCGCCCGCAGGCGCGCAAGCTGCGCGGCGGCAAGCCCGTAGGCATGCACCATGCCGCCGCCGCTTTCCAGGCGCACGATCGCCTCGTCTTCGGCTTGCGCGACTTTGAGGATGGCGGTGATTTCTTCCCGCAGCGCCGCCACGCCAGTCGCGCGGATATCCCCGTTGAAATTGAGCACGAACGCGCGGCGCTTGGAGGCAACAGGCTCTTGTTTGCGCTGTTTCTTATGCGCCTTTAAGACCTGCTTGAGCGCTTTCTTGGGGAGTATCGCCATATTGAGCGCGAGCGCCATATCGTCATAGCGACGGTTCAGATGCTTGACTTCGATATGCTAGGCGGATTTCGCCCGCCCACGCAGCGACAAGGCAATGATACCCGCCACGCAAGCCAGCACAGCGATGACGATGGTCAAGGCTTTGGCCAGGAATAAACCGTATTCACTCAAGAACGCAAGCAACGCAAACTCCTTGGATTAGCGGACGTGCCACGGCTCGGTAAGCGGCTTGGCGCCGTTCAGTTCGCCATAGCCCGCGCCGGTGGTGCCGGTGGGATGGGGTCCGAAGTAACGGGGATCGAGGGCATGGTCGGCGGGCTGATAGCGCACATCGCAGGACAAGCGCACGCGATTCAGCGGCGAACGATTGTCGAACGCACCATGCCAGGTAAACATGCCGAAGGCGACGACATCGCCCGCCGTGAAGTCGGCGCTCAACAAGCGACAACCCCGATCCTCGGCCAGGGCGATGGGGCTGTCGGCGAAGGTGGCTTTGCGCGAGGCATCGCGCGCCACATCGAAACCACGTACGGCGTCGTTCCAATCGGCGAAGCGGTGCGAACCTTCGAGGATGTACAAAGGCCCGTCGCTTGTAGGCACTGGCCCGAGGGGAATCCAAAACGTGATGACCTGCTCGGTCATGCGGGTAAAAAAAGGATAATCGCAGTGGGCGCCCGTGTAGCGACCCTGGGCTCCGGCGCGCAAGAACACGTAATCCTGGCCGCGCGCGGCGGTGCCGAGCAGCGCCGTGGCGCAACGCTGCAGCGCCGCGCCGTGGGTCACACGGCGAAGGCTCGCGCCTTCGCTCACCGATTGCCAGAACACGCCGAGATCCGGGTGCAGCTCGCGGCGGCGGCTCGCGCCGGTGGCGATGGCGTCGTGCGCGGGTACGCGCAGTTCGCCGACCGCGACCAAGCGCTCGGCCACTTCTTGCCGTGCCGCCAGCACCTCAGCCTGATCCAAGACGCCATGCAAATAGACATGGCCCTCCTCCGCCAAATGCTGGCGCAGGCGTTGGGGATCGGCGAGCAGCGCACTGCAATCTTGTAGCTTGCCGAGCAGGCGCGCGGGCACAGCGCGCCCCATCGCCTGAGCGTGTGACCATTCAGCGGTCGCGGCGGCCATCTAGGCGGTCAACTCCAGATCGACCACGCCGAGCACGCCGAAATCGGCGCGCATCCTGTCGCCCGGCTCGGCTTTATAGACCTGGCAGCACACCCCGGTGCTGACCAGATCGCCGGCGCGCAAGCCTTTCCCTTGCGCGGCCAAGGCATTGGCGAGCCAGACCAGGGCGTTGAGCGGATTGCCGAGCACCGCATCGCCGCGTCCATGGCGCACGACTTTGCCATTCACCGAAAAAGCCATATTGTGATTGGGCAAATCGATGGCGCGCCAATCGCCGCGATAAGCCGGGCCCTGCACCCAGGCTTCGTTGACGCCATTATCAGCGATCAGCGACCAAGCGCCGACGGCCAGCCAATCTTGATAACGACTGCCGACGATCTCGATGGCTGGCAACAACGTCTCGACCGCGGCGGCCACCTGGCTTTGCGAGTACGAAGTGCCGGTAGGCGGCAAATCGGCCGCCATCCGAAACGCAAACTCGGGTTCGATGATCCGCAGCGTGTGCTGGTCCGCCCGCAAGCGCGCCGGGCTCGGGTGAACGAAGGCTTGCAACAAGCGGCCATAAAATGGGCCGTCAGCCTGCAACAACTGCTGAGCGGCCTGGCTGGTGCAGCCCACTTTATAGCCCACCGCTCGGGTCGCGTAGTCGGTACACAGGCGGACAATGAAAGCCTCCTGAATCTCATACGCCGCTTGCGCGTCGCGGAGTCGTTGCGCTTCCGGCAAAGCCGGCAAAAGCGCACGACTGCGCCGCGCCTGCATCAACAAATCCGCTGCTTGGCTGGTGACGGTCATCGGTAGACGGCTCCGGGAGTCGCTATACTATGGTCGGTGTTGCGCAAACCCGCTGCATCGCGCTAGGGTTCACGCTCGACGGGATGTTAACATGGTGCTTCGGTCTTACGCACCGCAGTCATAGAATACTTTGGTTACCCTTTACCAGATCAAACCGGCCTTCCAGGGATTGCTGCGCCCGCTCACCCGCGCGCTTGCCGCGCACGGCGTGAGCGCCAACCAGGTGACCATCGCCGCCCTGTTGCTCTCGGTTGCCGGCGGCACGCTCATCGCCTCGTATCCAACAGCGCGCTGGCCGCTCTTGTTGCTGCCGCCGTTGCTGTTGCTGCGCATGGCGCTGAATGCCATCGACGGCATGTTGGCGCGCGAGCACGACATGAAAACCGCGCTAGGCGCGCTGCTCAACGAACTCGGCGATGTGATTTCCGACGCTGCCTTATACTTGCCGCTCGCACTCGTTCCAGGCGTTTCTTCGCTGCTAGTCGTGGTATTTACCGTCCTGGCGCTGGTGGGCGAAATGACCGGAGTGGTGGCGGTGCAGATCGGTGCGAGCCGGCGCTACGACGGCCCGTTGGGCAAGAGCGACCGCGCATTGCTGCTGGGCGCGCTCGGCCTCGTGCTGGGACTCGGCGTATCCCCCGGCGCGTGGCTGCAAATCGTACTGATCGTTGGCTGCGTGCTGCTGGTATTCACTATCGTCAACCGCGCCCGCCGCGCGCTCGCGGAAGCTGCGCCATGAACGACGCCGCCAGCACCGGCGTAATGGTCGTTCTGGCCGGCGTCTACGGCGTGCTGGTGATCGCCAGTGCGCTGGTTTACTGGCTGCGCCGCCGCCATCCGGAACGCGACTATGGCGAGTTGCGCTTGCGTATCCATTCCTGGTGGACGATCGTCGTCATTTCGTCCATTGCATTGCTCCTGAACTGCGCCATCGCCATTATGTTCTTTGCGCTGGTGAGCTTTCTCGCGCTCAAGGAATATCTGTCGCTGATCCCCACCCGGCGCGCCGACCGCCGCGTGTTGTTCCTCGTCTATCTTGCCGTACCCATTCAATATTACTGGGTGGGCAGTGAATGGTATGGGATGTTCATCATTTTCATCCCTGTTTACATGTTCTTGCTACCGCCGGTGGCGATGATCTTAGTCGGCGAGACCAAAGGTTATGTACACGCTGCCGGCACCCTGCAATGGGGCTTGATGAGCATGGTGTTCGCGCTCAGCCACCTGGCGTTTCTGCTGGTATTGCCCGCCGATCCATCGGGGGTACGATGCGCGGTCCGGGTCTGGTGTTGTTTCTGATCGTCGTCACCCAGATGAACGACGTCGCGCAGTACTGCTGGGGCAAGTTGTTCGGCAAACACAAGGTTACGCCCACGGTAAGCCCCAACAAGACCTGGGAAGGCCTCATCGGCGGCATCGCGACTACCCTCGCAACTTCGGTTTTACTCGCGCCCTGGCTTACCCCCTTCGACTGGCGCGCGGCACTCATCGTGGGCGCGCTCATCGGCGTCGCCGGATTCTTCGGCGACCTCAGTATCTCAGCCCTCAAACGCGACCTCGGCATCAAAGACAGCGGCACCCTCTTACCCGGCCATGGTGGCATCCTCGATCGGGTGGACAGCCTCACCTACACCGCGCCGTTGTTTTTCCATTTCACCCGGTATTTTTATTTTTGATGGATCGGGTTCTGCGCTTTGCTTTCTTTGCCTTGTTCGTACGCCCCGCGCTGTGGCTGATACTCGGTTTCAACATCCGCGGCAAGGAGCGCTTGCCGCAACAAGGGCCGGCCATCCTCGCCGCCAACCACAACAGCCACCTCGACACGCCGGTGTTGATGTCGCTGCTGCCCTTGCGCCTGCTACCCAAGATTCGCCCGGTCGCGGCGGCGGGTTATTTCCTCAAGAATCGCTGGCTCGCCTGGTTCGCCACCCGCATCATCGGCATCATCCCGATCGCGCTCGGCAGCGGCAAACCGCGCCAAGAAGTGCTGGCCGAGGTGATCGCGGCGCTCGATCAGGGCGCGATCATCATCCTGTTCCCGGAGGGCACGCGCGGTGAACCGGAAAAATTCGGCTAGTTCAAATCCGGCATCGCGACGCTCGTAGAGCTGGCGCCGCAGACGCCGGTCTACCCGATTTATCTACACGGCCTCGGCAAGGCGTTGCCGAGAGGCGATTTTCTGCTGGTGCCGTTCTTCTGCGACGGCTTTGTCGGCGAACCCATATACTGGAACGGCAATCACGCGGCATTCGTCAACCAGCTCGAAACCACCATCCAAGGGTTTGCCGCCGCCGGGCGCCGCGCCGATTGGGATTGATCCATGCCGAAGAGTTGGCGCGGTACAAGCGCAAACCCCTATCTGCGCGCTAGCTGCCATTGTTGAAGTGTTGGGGCTATCCTTATGTATTCGCGGAATTCCGCTTCCATCTGACCTTGAGTAGCGCGGAAGTTTTATGATCAACGTGATCGATGAGATCGACCGGCTGTTCGCGAACCAGGGCCAGCGCCTGTATTACGGCGAGGCGGTTTCCGAACAAGAGCATGCCCTACAAGCGGCGTATCGAGCGGAGCAGGCGGGCGAACCGGCGGCGCTGGTGATCTCCGCCTTGCTGCACGACATCGGCCACCTGCTGCATGGCCTGGGGGAGGACATCGCCGAGCGCGGCATCGACGGCCGCCACGAGTACGCCGGCGCATCGTGGCTGGCGCAGCACTTCGCGCCGGAGGTAAGCGAACCGGTCAGGCTGCATGTGGCGGCTAAGCGTTACCTGTGTGCGGTCGATCCCGCTTATCATGCCGCGCTCTCGCCCGCCTCGCAGCTCAGCTTACAGCGTAAGGCGGCTTTGCCGCTGCGCGAGACATCGCGTCGTTCGAGAACCAGCCCTATCACCGCGAGGCCATCCAAGCGCGGCGCTACGACGACTGCGCCAAAGTGGTAGGATTGGTGGTTCCGAGTCTTGCCCATTACCGGGAGCGGTTGGGGGCACTACCGAGCCGCCGGCCGCCGCCCTGAGAGCTCTCGCTATTCTTCGAAATCGCGCTCGTCTTCGACAGCCCTGTCGCCCTCTCTCAGGCGATTACGCAAAACGACTTCATAAGTCACATTGTCGCCATGCTGATGGGTGTAGAACACCCGCCAGCCGTCGGCGAACGGCGTCGGCCTTTTCGCCCCCAGGATGCCACGGGTGCGGGGATCGCCGTCGGAGACGTGGATGCCGGTGATCTCGTTGTCACCATCATTCTGGAAACCGCTGCCGGCGATGCCGAGCAGGCCGGAATCGAGGGTGGCGGACGCGTCGCGGCCCTGCGCCAGCCAACGCAGCGGCTGATTGGCCGGGTTCGAGTAATCCCTCCCGGCCTCCAAGAGGTAGCCAGAATCCAGGGCGTTGCGTTGGCCGTGCAGAGTGTCGCCCGCGTCTTCCACGGCGATGACCAGCGACTCGGTCAGGAAAGCGATATTGTCGAGCCCGGTGTGCTGGGCGTCGCCGCGATAAAAAATCGTCAACCTGCCGCTATTGGCCGATGGGAACGGCTGGCTGAGCTTGAGGATGCCGCCGAAACCGCCAAATTCGGCCCCCGCTTCGGTGTTCAGGTTGGTATCGCCGGTCTCGGTGAAGTAAAACTCCCGGAATCCGCTATTGGGGCGGAATTGGCCGTTTTCCGGGCGCTTGAACGGCGTCGCCTTGCCCTTGGCCTTGGCGTTGGCGTCGAACGGCGCGTCGCCGTCGATGGCGGTGTCGTGGATCGTGACCCATTGCGTGTTGAACACCTGGCCGTAGGTGTGCAAATCTTTGATGTCGTCGGATTTGACATCGTCATCGATATTGGCGCTGTTGAACACGATGGCGCCGGCATGGCGTTTCGACATGACCGCCAAGGCTTGCAGTTTGCCGCCGCGCGTGAGGTCGCGCGCATCGGTGGGGATGAAGCGGTAAACGAAGCTGTTGGGCTGGCGCGCGTTTTTATTCACCGCGCCGCGATTGCCGCCGACGTCCTCGATGATCCACAGGTTGCCGTCGGAATCGTTCTGAATGCCCTCGTAGCCGCCGCGTCCCAATGCGCCGGAGATATCCTCGGCCTGACCGTCCAGTGTCGACTGCCAGACGCCGCCACCGTTGCCCAACTCCGCGGTGAACAGCAGGCGCCCAGCCCATGGATCCCAGGTAGAGCCATCGAACGTGGGCAGCGGAGCGCCGCTGCTGTCTTTGTCGGCCAGCAGAGTGACCCGATGCGCGGCATCGGCGTCGAGATTGATCCGGGTGATATGGCCCAGGCGCAGCCCGGTATTGGGGTCTTTCACGCTGGCTTCGTGGCCTTGGAAGAGGAAATGGCGGCCATAGTCGTAACTGGGATCGCCCCCCTGCTGCCTATCCAGGATCAGATAAGTGTTCTTGTCCGGCTCGGTCTTGGTGGCTTCCACGTTGTGGCTGGTGGATTGCACATCGCCCGGCGCCGGCACCATCGGGCCATCGCCCGCGTAGCCATAGAACTTGAGCAGGCCGGCGGGATTTTCCAACGGCGTTGCGCCGCTCGCGAGCGCGATTTCCGCCAGTTCCGGGGATAAATTGTTGGCGGTGACGATGCCGGCGGTTTTGGGGTTGGCGTTGGGAATCGGCGTGATACCGGCGGCGAGCGCGCTCAGCGAGACCAAGGTCAGCGGCGCCGCCAGCGCCGAGGTGAAAACGGTTTTCTTTATTGCCATCATTAGGGTAGTCCCTCGTTGTCAAGATTGACGCGGACTATCATAAGAACCGCCCATGACATCCGTTTGACAGAGCCGGCGCGGATGCTCGCGCGGCTTCAGTATTTCTTCAGTTTGCCGCTTTAGCATGGCCTCTGGAATCGAAATTCCACACCACACACCACAGGAGAGAGGCCAATCGTATGAAACACCCATTGCCGTTGAAATTCGACTCGAACGACCACGCTGATCGCAGCCTGCGTCGTGGACTCATCCAATCCGTGTTGTTGACAGCGGCCCTGAGTCTCGCAGGCAGTTCGCTGCCAGCGAACGCGGGCCATCAAGATGATGATGATGACGCTAGCGCCATCAACCTGGAACTGGCCCAGACCGGTCGTTACTGCAGCCGCACCGCGAGCGCGCTTTTGCAAGCTTGCGAATACGAAGCGGCGGACGACATCTGGAAAGCGGGCGCTGGCTGCCTCAACGTGTCTGACAAAGTAAAGCGCCTGCGCTGCTTCGCCGATGCCAAAGCCGCGCGCGATGAAAAAAAACAACTCTGCCGCGCGCAATTTGACGAGCGTCGCGACGCCTGCAAACTGCTCGGCGAGGATCGTTACGACCCGCCGTTCAACCAAAGCCTGTTCGACACCGACTTCACCCACCTTGCTCATCCGAATCGCTACTTCCCCCTGACCATTGGCCACCTATGGGAATACGCCGGCGGAGACCAAACCAACACAGTTGAGGTCACCAGTGAAACCAAACTGATCAATGGAGTCAGGTGTATCGTGGTCAGGGATAAAGTGTTTGTCGACGGCGAACTCCACGAAAACACCGATGACTGGTACGTCCAGGCCAAGAATGGCAATGTTTGGTATTGCGGCGAGGAGGTCAAGGATTTCGAGAGCTTCGACGGCGATAATCCGAGATTGCCGGAACTGGTCAGCATCGATGGCAGCTTCAAAGCAGGGCGTAACGGCGACAAGCCGGGTATCATCTTCCGCGCCGTGCCGACGGCGGGGGCGTCGTATCTCGAGGAATTTTCCTGGGTAACGCCGAGGACGTGACGCAAATCTTATCCACAACCTATCGATACGGCAGCAACCGCGAACTCGACCAGCTTGTTCCACCGCAACTCGCAAAACTTCTCTGCGCCGGCGATTGTGTAGTAACCAAGAACTTCTCGCTGCTGGAACCCGATGTCTTCGCGCGCAAATACTACGCGCCAGGGATCGGGGCTTTTTGGAAGTGGAATCGGAGGGTATGGTTAGCCAACTCGTAAACTGCAATTTCGATCCGCGCTGTGCGAGACTACCCAAGCCTTGAGCGCATAGGGGCAACCCCGGCGGTTGCCCCGACCGGATATCGGTTAGGCTTGCGCTGCATTCCAATCTGGAGTGGGCGGTAACGCTTCTCTTCATCGGAGATTCCCAGCACCTGCGCAAATCGCTCAGCGCGTTTTTGTTCACCGCACCAATATCTTCGGCCTAGCCGTCCACGGTTGACTGCCAGACACCACCGCCGTTGCCCAACTCCGCCCTGAACAGCAGGCGCCCAGCCCACGGATCGCAGGTAGAACCATCGAACGTGGGCAGCGAAGCGCCGCTGCTGTCTTTATCGGCCAACAGAATCATCATTGGGTCATGGCCTCCACTTTTTCTTTATTTTAATCATCAAAATAATCCGTTTTTGTCAAAATTTTTGTCTGTTCTTGCGCGGCTTCAGTATTTCTTCAGTTTGCTCTTTAGCATGGCCTCTGGAATCGAGATTCCACATCACACACACCACAAGAAAGAGGTCAATCGCATGAAACATCCGCTGCCATTGAAATTCGGCTCGAACGACCACGCTGATCACCGCTTGCGTCGTGGGCTCATCCAATCCGTGCTGTTGACAGCGGCCCTGAGTCTCGCAGGCGGTTCGCTGCCAGCGAACGCCGGCGATGATGATGAAGATGATGACAACCCGCGTCTGGGGGCTTGCACGAAAACCACAAACGCGGCTCTCAGGGCGTGTTATTTTGGGGTTCGCGACGATTTCTGGGTCGCCATTGGGAAATGCAACAACTTGTCCAACCCCACCGCCCGCGAGCAGTGCAAAGACGAGGCCGAGGATGCGCGCGACGAGGGCAACGCGGCCTGCGGCCCGCAGTTCGTGGCGCGCACGCAGATCTGCAAGGCGTTGGGAGAAGCGCCCTACGATCCGCGCATCGATCCGGCCAAGTTCGTCGACCCCGCCGCCATCGGCAAAAGCGTCGCGCCCAACCCTTATTTCCCGCTAATTCGCGGTCGGACCTGGATTTACGAGGGCGGTGATGAGCACGTCACCGTCACCGTCACCGACGAAACCAAGGTCATCGAGGGCGTGACCTGCGCGGTCATCCACGATACCGTCGAAGTCAATGGTGAAGTGGCGGAAGACACCGTGGATTGGCTGGCGCAGGATCGTGATGGCAACATTTGGTATTTCGGCGAAAACACACAAGAGTATGAAGATGGCGAGATTTCGAGCATCGACGGCTCGTTCAAGGCGGGCGCCGATGGCGCGAAGCCAGGTATTTTCATGAAAAAAGCCCCGATCATTGGCAACATCTATCGGCAGGAGTTCTCGCTCGCCAATGCCGAAGACATCGCGCAGGTGATCAGCTTGACCGGCTCGGCCACCGCCCCGGCTGCATCGTGCAGTGGTAACTGCCTGATCACCAAGGAAACCACGCCGCTTGAGCCCGCTCTTCTGGAGAACAAATACTACGCGCCGGGCGTCGGCTTCATCTTGCAAGTGAAGCCGGCCACCGGCGAGCGCCTGGAATTGATCGAGATCAGGGATTAATCTTATCGTCAGGTTAGCTACACCAAGGAGACAGTCACCCGGCGCAGCCTGACAAAAGGCGCCGGGTGGCAACGAATACCCATGAAATTGCTCATCGTCGAGGATTCCGAGCGGCTACGGAATTCACTCAGTGTAGGATTGCGCCGCAGCGGCTTCGCCGTCGACCTCGCCGCCGACGGCGAAGCGGGGCTGCGCTTTGCGGTCGGCGCAGACTACGATGCCCTGATCCTCGATCTGCTGCTGCCCAGGATGGATGGCCTCACGCTGCTGCGCAAACTCCGCGGACAAGGAAAGAACACCAATGTGCTGATCCTGTCGGCCAAGGATCAAGTGCAGGATCGCATCGATGGCCTGCAACTGGGCGCCGACGATTACCTGATCAAGCCGTTTTCCTTCGACGAACTCCGCGCCCGCCTCGACGCCCTGATCCGCCGCCGCTACCAACACCGCAATCCCATCATCCAACTCGGGTGCATAGAACTCGACACCACGCTGCGCCAGGCTTGCAGCCCGGACGGCGAGTTGCCGCTCACCCGCCACGAATTCGCCCTGCTGGAGTACCTGGCGCGCAACCGCGGTCGGGTACTGACCATGCGCAATCTCGAAGATCATCTCTACGACAGCGAAACCCTGGTCAGCAGCAACGCCATCGAGGTGCATATCAGCTCCCTGCGCCGAAAACTCCGCTCTGCCGGCGAAGACGATCTGATCAAGACCCGTCGCGGTTTCGGATATTACATTGACGCCGGCTAACCACTCCATTCGCCGCCGGATCACGGCTTGGCTGCTGGTGGGCATCGGTTTGGTGCTGCTCACCATGGCGCTGTTGCTCAAAGCCATACTGGATCGCCGCATGCAAAGCGAATACGACCAAACCTTGCTGGCCAAGGCGAATGTGCTCGCCACCATCACCACACAAGAAGACAAGGGTGTCGAGTTCGATTTCACCGATGCGTTCATGCCGGAGTTCGAAGCGTCGCAAAACCCCGAGTATTTCCAGCTTTGGGGAGGCCATGACGTGGTGCTGGCGCGTTCATCCTCGCTCGCCGAGCGCGATCTGCCGCGCTTCGCGGAATGGACGGAAGGCGCGCGTATCGCCGACCTCACGCTGCCCGATGGCCGCGCCGGGCGGCGGGTCGAGGTCGACTTCCTGCCGCGACTCGACGAAGAAGTGACACCGGGTTCACTGGAACCGGAGCGGGTAGTGCTGGTGGTCGCGCGCGAGCGCGAGCAACTCGACGCCAGGCTGTGGACCCTGCACTGGATCTTGCTCGGCACCGTGGCCCTGGTCATGGGCTTGATCGTGCTGATCGTGCGCATCGCGGTGGGCGTGGGGTTGCGCCCGCTGGACGAGATCCGCACGCAACTCGCGGGCCTCGGTGCCGATTCCCTGCATTCACGCTTGCGGCCACGCCAGCGTATCGAAGAACTCGCCGCCATGATCGATCAGTTCAATGCCTTGCTCGACCGCTTGGAGGTTGCGTTTCAGCGCGAGCGGCAATTTTCCAGCGATGTCGCCCACGAACTGCGCACACCGCTGGCGGAGCTGCGCAGCCTGGCCGAGGTCGGCGGCCGCTGGCCGGAAGACAAAGCCATGGTGGAGGGATTTTTTCAGGACATCCTGGCCGCGACCGAGCAATTGGAGCGGATCGTGGTCAACCTCTTGATGCTCGCCCGCTGCGAAGAAGGCAGAGAAGCCATCGACTCTGCCGAACTGGACTTGGCGGCGTCGAGCGCATCCGCGTGGCGGCGCGTTTTAGGCCAAGCCCAGGCAAAACGGCTGACTTTCCATTATGAAGGCCCGCCATCGGTGATCGTGCGCAGCGCGCGAGACGCCTTCGACTTGATCCTCAATAACCTGTTCACCAATGCGGTCGCCTACAGCCCGGACGGAGATTCCATCCGCTGTACCGTGCGCAATGGTGACGGCTCTTTGCAATTGAGCATCGCCAACCGCGCCGAGCATCTGACCCAAGAAGACCTGCCGAAACTCTTCGACCGGTTCTGGCGCAAAGACCCCGCGCGCACCGGCGGCCAACATGCCGGGCTTGGCTTGCCGCTGGTAAAAGCCTATGCGAAATTGCTTGGCCTGACGGTCAGTGTGGCGCTCGAACCGGGCCAGATATTCCGGATTACTCTCACTGGCCCGGCGGATGTGGTGCCCGGAAACTAGATGAATCTTAGGGGTGGCCGGCGCCTTCGCCGCCCTTCTTGCCGCCACCATGGTTGTCACCCGCGCCATTGTCCGCGCCATTGCGGGCCAACACGATAGGCATGGAAGTCACCGGCGCATACGGATGGCCGGCGCCTTCGCCGCCCTTCTTGCCGCCATGATTGTCACCCGCGCCATTGTCCGCGCCATTGCGGGCTATCCCTATACCCTTCAGCGTCGTATCGGGCATGTATGGATGGCCGGCGCCTTCGCCGCCCTTCTTGCCGCCATGATTGTCACCCGCGCCATTGTCCGCGCCGTTACGGGCTTGGAGAACAGTGACATCCACGGGGCTTGCGCCCAGCGTCGGCGCCGTCATGGCCGACAGGCTGGAAGACGCCAGAATGGTCAACGCGGTAAGGGCTGGAACAGTGTACTTCAACATGAGTTGGTCTCCGATCACGATGCGGACCATGTAAGGGTGGTCTGCTTACCCGGTGTGGTTTGAGAGCTTTTTCCCAAACGTACACAGGTAATTGCAGCGTGCGTGCCAGGCCCCAATCTGATCTATAATTTATTGTTTTAATTTTATTTATTATCATTCTGAACCAGAATTTTATACAGCCCTGGAAACGGGAATCTGGGTCATGTGCCCCACCCAATTGCGGGATTTGCCCCGATATCCACCCGCACATCCCCCGCTGCCTTAATTGCCGGATTTCTCGCTCAGATCGATATCGACCATCAACTCGTTTGCCAGCCCTTCCAACACCTCGCGCAACTGACTGGTTTCCACTGCGGCAGGCACGCTGAGGCGGGCCTTGGCGCGAAACAGCGTGCCGCCGGCCATCGACGCGCTCTCGGTCACGGTTTCGAGGTCTTCGATGCTGATCCGGTGCGCGGCCAGCACGTGGGCGATGTCATGCACGATGCCCGGTCGATCCTGGCCGACCAATTCCAGATCAAGGCTGCGCGCGCTAGCCGCGGGCGCATCCGCCGCATCCTCGACGGTTACCGCCAAGCCCGCCGCCTGCAAGCCCCGCAACGCGGCCGCAAGCGCGTGGGCGCGCCCATCGGCTACGCTTACCAGCAAGATGCCGGCGAACTTGTTGGCGAGGTGCGCCATGCGGCTCTCTTCCCAATTGCCGCCATGCTCGGTGATCACGCCGGAAACCGCGTCCACCAAGCCGGGTCGGTCGTCGCCGATCATCGTCAAAACCAGTAAAGCCATCGTTCAAATCCTCGTCATGATGGATTCAGGCGGTTTGCTCGTAGTCCGTCAACGGCGGGCAAGCGCACATCAAGTGACGGTCGCCATACACGTTGTCGATGCGCCCTACCGGCGTCCAGTATTTGGCCTGGCGCAGGGTGGCGACCGGGTAGGCCGCCTGCGCGCGCGAATACGGATGCGTCCAGGCGTCGGCGAGCAGCATGTCGGCGGTATGCGGCGCATTCTTGAGCGGATTGTCGTTGGGGTCGAGTTGGCCCTTCTCGATGGCGCGGATTTCGTCGCGGATGTGGATCATCGCCGCGCAGAAGCGATCGAGTTCGGCCTTGGATTCGCTTTCGGTCGGCTCGACCATCAGCGTCCCGGCTACCGGAAACGACATAGTCGGCGCATGGAAGCCAAAATCGATCAAGCGTTTGGCGACATCGTCCACGGCGATCCCGGTGCCATCCTTGATGGGCCTGAGATCGAGGATGCACTCGTGCGCCACCAGACCGTTGGGGCCGGTATACAGCACCGGGTAATGTTCGTGCAAGCGCTTGGCGACATAGTTGGCGTTGAGGATGGCGGCCAGCGTCGCCTGTTGCAGCCCGGCCCGTCCCATCATCACGATATAAACCCAAGAGATCGGCAGGATGCCGGCGCTGCCCCAGGGCGCGGCGGCCACCGTGCCGCCGCCGCGCGCCGCGCGCCCCAGCCACCAATGCCCGGGCAGGAACGGCGCGAGATGGGCCTTGACGCCGATCGGACCCACGCCGGGGCCGCCGCCGCCGTGGGGAATACAGAAGGTCTTGTGCAGATTGATATGCGATACATCAGCGCCGAATTTGCCGGGCGCGGCCAAGCCGACCAGCGCGTTCAGATTCGCGCCATCGACATAGACCTGGCCGCCGTGGTCGTGGACGATGGCGCAGATTTCCCCGATCGCCTCCTCGAACACGCCATGGGTGGAAGGGTAAGTCGCCATGATCGCCGCCAAGTTCTTGCGATGCTGCGCGGCCTTGGCCTTGAGGTCGGCGATCTCGACGTTGCCGTTCTTGTCACAAGCCACCACCACCACTTCCATGCCCACCATGTGCGCCGAGGCCGGATTGGTGCCGTGCGCCGAACTTGGGATCAGGCAGATGTTGCGCTCGCCCTCGCCGCGGCTCTGGTGATAAGCGCGGATCGCGAGCAATCCCGCGTACTCGCCCTGCGCGCCGCTGTTCGGTTGCACCGACACCGCATCGTAGCCGGTGCAAGCGCACAGCATCTGTTCGAGTTCTTCGACCAACTGGCGGTAGCCCGCCATCTGCGCGGGCGGCGCGAACGGGTGGATCGCGCCGAACTCGGGCCAAGTGACCGGGATCATCTCGGTGGTGGCGTTCAACTTCATGGTGCAAGAACCGAGCGGGATCATCGTGCGGTCCAGCGCCAAATCCTTGTCCATCAGCATGCGGATATAGCGCAGCATCTCGGTTTCCGAATGATGGCGATGAAACACCGGATGCTTGAGGTAGGCGCTGGCGCGCAAGAGTTTTGCGGGCAGCCGGTCGCCGGCCGCCTGATCGAGTTCGTCGATGGCCCCTTCCAGTTCGGCAGCCGTGAGTCCGCCGCCGCTATTGCCCGCGAACACCCGCCACAGGGTCTCGACATCCTGGCGCGTCGTGGTCTCGTCGAGCGCGATGCCGACCGCGCCATCATCGACTGCGCGCAGGTTGATGCGCAGCTCGCGAGCGGCGGCGTGGATCGCGGCGGTGCGCGCCCCGGTCTCGACGGTCAGAGTATCGAAGAACGCCTGATGGCGTATTTTGAACCCTAGACGGCTCAAGCCCTCGGCAAGAATGGCGGCGAGTCGGTGGACACGCCAGGCGATGGTGCGCAAACCGTCGGGGCCATGGTAGATCGCGTACATGCTCGCCATGATGGCGAGCAGCGCCTGGGCGGTGCAGATGTTACTCGTCGCTTTCTCGCGGCGGATGTGCTGCTCGCGGGTTTGCAAGGCCAAGCGGTAAGCCGGCTGGCCGCGGGTGTCGATGGATACCCCCACCAGCCGCCCCGGCATGGCGCGCTTGTACTGATCCTGGGTGGCGAAGAACGCCGCATGCGGGCCGCCACAACCGAGCGGCACGCCGAACGCTGGCTATTGCCCACCACCACGTCCGCGCCGAATTCTCCCGGCGTGAGCAGGCAAAGGCTGAGCAGATCCGCCGCGACCACGACTGGCGCATTCTGGGCGTGCGCCTTGGCGACGACTTCGGTGTAGTCGTGGATGGCGCCATCCGCGGCGGGGTATTGCAGCAGCACGCCGAAAACATCAAGATCATCCAGGAGTTGGCGATGGTCGCCGACGATGACTTCGATGCCAATGGGCTCGGCGCGCGTGCGCACCACCTCGATGGTCTGCGGAAAGCAATCCTGGGAGACGAAGAACGCCTGACTCTGCTCTTGCTCATGCGCTGACACAACGTCATCGCCTCGGCGGCGGCGGTCGCCTCGTCCAGCAACGAGGCATTGGCGAGTTCCATGCCGGTGAGGTCGGCAACCATGGTCTGGAAGTTCAGCAACGCCTCCAGCCGGCCCTGCGAAATCTCCGGCTGATAAGGGGTGTACGAGGTATACCAGCCGGGATTCTCGAGGATATTGCGCAGGATCACGCCGGGTGTATGGCAATTGTAATAGCCCAAGCCGATCCAGGACTTGAACACTTGGTTGCGGGCGGCAATGGTTTTCAAGCGCGCCAGCGCTTCCTGCTCGGTACAGCCGTCGCCGAGCGCGAGCGCCTCGCGGATGCGGATCGCCGGCGGCACCACTTTATCCGCCAGATCATCCAGAGATTTCAACCCCAACGTTGCCAGCATGGTCTGTTGGTCGGCGCGACTCAAGCCGATGTGGCGGCGGACGAAATCATCACTTTGCTCAAGCTCGGCAAGAGAGCGCTGCGGCATGGAAAGTACCCCACGAAAAGTCGAATAGCGGTTGTAATGATTCAATAAGGTAGCGCCATCACGCCGCCATCGACAATCAACTCGGTGCCGGTAATGAAAGCGGCGGCATCGGACAGCAAGAACAAACAGGCATTCGCGATGTCTTGCGGGACACCGACGCGCCCCAACGGGATACGCCGGGCGAGCGCCTCGACGGCGGCTGGATCATTGTCCCAGCGCGCTTGCATTGGAGTATAGGTCGGGCCGGGCAAGATCGCATTCGAACGGATTCGCTGCCTGCCATATTGCACGGCGATGGATTTGGACAGCGCGATCATGCCTGCCTTGGACGCCTGATAGGCGTCTTGCGGCCGGTCATCACCGCGTAGGGCCTGCACCGAGGAGATATGCACCATCGCGCCACCACCGGTCTGTTGCATCCAGGGCACTGCCGCGCGGCTGGTGTGCAGCATCGATTTCAAATTGATCGCCAGCACCTGGTCCCATACCCCCAAATCGATCTCGGCGAACGAGCGGTCGCGGTCGAACCACAGCACGCCAGCGGCGTTCACCAGATAATCCAGCCGCCCGTGGGCCGCGAACGTGTCTGCGATGGTTTGAGCGACGAACGCGAAATCGACCAGATCGCCCTGGCAATAACGGGCGGATCCCGCAATGTCCGGCCAATCCGCCGGCGGCGGCTTGAGGTCGATGGCGGTCACCGCCGCGCCCGCCGCGCAGAGGTCACGCGCGATCTGCAACCCCATGCCGCCGCCCGCGCCGGTGACGACGGCGACTTTGCCGGCGTGGTCGGGCGTGAAAAGAGCCGATGGCTGGTGGGTGGTAAAGAGCATCTGATCAACTCCGCGCGTAGCGTCCATCCTTTAGGGGTTCACGGTTAGATTCAAACTTTTTGAGATGGCATTGGCGCTCGCCTTGATGATCGTCGTGGACCGCACCGCCACGTCGGCGGCACTGATCACGAAGGTTCCGTCCGTGGCTCCCGCCGGAATCACGATGCTCGCCGGCGTGGTCGCCACCGCCGTATTGCTCGAGGCCAGCGCCACTGTGATGGCGTCGGGCGCGGCCGCGCATTCCAGGCTGGCGGTGGCGGTTACGGTGGCGGGACCGACGACCGGATTCGGCGCGAGCGCAAACGCCTGCAAGCCCATGGGCCGTATCTTCAAGGCTTGGCTCGCGCTGCCGCCGGCGTAACCGGCGGTGATGGCGCCAGTGACGGCTGCCGCGACCGGGGTAGTGGAAACGGTAAACTGGCCGCTGGTGGCCCCTGCTGGAATCGTGATCGTAGCCGGCGTGATGGCCGCGGCAAGCGTGTCAGACAGGGCGATCTGCGCCCCGCCGGCTGGCGCTGGCGCGCCAAGCGTGACCGTGCCGGTGGTGGTTTTGCAACCAGCGACCGTGGAACTGACTAGCGCTAGCGCGAGCCCGCTCTTCGTCACGTTGACGCTGCCGTCGACGCCGATCCGCGCCAGCCACGACAAGCCTTCGACCGGAAGCGCCAGGCGCAAATGAAAACCATCGCTATATTGGCTGATGCTCATCTGCAAACTGGAAGCGGTATTGAGCGAAGGCGCGAATGCCGAAGCAAACCAAGCAGAAGCAGTTGCGCTGGTCTGCGCGATCTTCAGTACCGGCGCGGCGGTAATCTGATACAGGGCCGGCGTCACCCAACCCTGCGGATCATTGCCCAACCGTCCCGAGATGACCTGGTAGGTCTCATCGCCGCTGGCGGCGAATACGGCATTCACCCGTACCGGGCCGACCGTGAACCGATTCGCGGCGCTGGCGCTAACGCCGCTGGCAGTGGGCGGAAAGTGCCAGTTCAACTGGTAGTTCTCGGGTTGCCCGGTTGGATTGTCGGCCACGTCCAGCACCACCAATACCCCGTCTTTCAGCACCAGCACATAACGGCGGATGTGAATGCCGGGGTAACCGTCGTGAGCCGCCGCCATGAAGGAATAATCGCGGCTGTCGCGCACCGCGAGCACTTGGGTATCGGTATCGAAGCTGGCGTCGTTCACCACCAGCACATTGTGCGCCTTTGAGGTTTCCAGATACACGTCGTGGAACGGCGCGGTGTAGCCAAGGTCTTTTTGATCATAGCTGTACGGGCCGCCGGAATCGACCAGGATGCGTTGCCCGAAGGCGCTGAGCAACACGTTGGTATTGTCGAAATGGCCGTGCGAAACCCGCTGCTCGCTCACATCGAATAGCACCCGCGTGTCGCGCGGGTTCTCCCAGGCGTATTGCGGTCTGGCGATGATATACCCCGCCGCCGAGTAGTCGATGAGATCGGGCGGGCGCACACCTTGCGCGCCTTTCGACAACAGGTAGGCGGCGTGCGGCGAGATCAGGCCGAGTTGTCTCACCGCATCGGTGTAAGGCGTGCCGGCGCGCGTGCCATAGCCGGTATCCCCGACTTCCGTCGAATAGCCCTCGGCGAACGCCGTACCGGGCCGTTCGCTCAGTAGGTCGAATTCCAGCATACGTTCCATCGCGCCGATATAGTCATGCGCCAGCGCATAGCCCTGATCGAGAATGGCCTGCTTGGTTTCGAGCAATAGCCCCAAGTCGAGGCGATGATAGGTGAACGATTGTTCACGGGTCACGCCAGCATCCAAGTCCACGATAGTGCTGAGTATGCTATCGATCACCGCCAACCCCTGCGCGAGCAGCGCATCCGCATTCGCCTCGAAGTAAGGCGTTGCGGTCGCCGCGCCGAACACGGAGGCGTAAGTGGACAAGGCCATGGCGTGGAAAAACCGGTGATTGCTGTCGGCCCAGTGCTCGACCCGACCCAGTTGATACAAGACTTGGTCTCGATGATTGCGCAGACCGTCGGCGAACAGTTGTTGTTCGGCGGGCGTGAGCGCGATTACGACGCCGTCGGCGTTGCCCGCACGGAAATAGTGATAATAGAAATAGCTGAGGTTGGCGAGCCGAAAAGCATTGCCGCCGTCATGCCAGACCATGGGATGGGTCGGATGAGTGGGGTCGTGATTGTCGCTCAGAAAGTCGATCACGATGTGTTTCAGATAATCGGGAAAGCTCGGAAACCGCCCGGTTTTATAAGCTTCCTCCGCCACATACAGCCATCCTAGGGAGTCGTAATACAGCGCCCAGGAGCGACTGTTGAAAGGGTCTTCCGCCCAGGTCGGATCATCGGGAATCCTGAAGGTGCCGAGCGTGCTGATGATTTTCACCTCTCCACGGGTAACGAATAAATCGACATCGGCGGGATTGGCGTAACGGGCTTGCTCGCGCGGCCAGAGGATGGCCGGCTGTTCGCCGACCGCGGCCGGCGGGTTCTCCGTCGGCGCGCGGCCGACATTCACTTCTTCGATCATGAGGTCGGTCGCGGCACCGGCGATCGCAAGATTCCCCAAGCCGCCGGCAATCAAGGTCAATACGCACAGTGCGATGCAGCGGCTTAGCCGCATCCCGCCATTACATTCAGCCTGAATCATCGGATGGATCGACATGAAAAAACTCCTCTGGTGAATACCGGCCGCCGGCGCTCACGAGGTCACTGGCATCCACACTCCGCGCCGCGCACTCGCGACGACGGCCTCGATCACCCGCATATTGGCGACCGCGTCCTCGATGGGCGTGGGCACGGTTTTGTCTTCCAATATGGCTTGGGAGAAAACATCTCCTTGCAGAGTGTATTGATCGCAAATGGGAAACGTGATCTCCTCGATTCCGCCGCCATGCTCATGCCAGATGCGCGTGGGCTTGTCAGGCGGCGCGTTGAACGGAATCTCGATTTCGATGCGGCCCCGGGTGCCAAAAATATTGACGCGCTGATAGGGGGTTAGCTGGGTCGCGCAGGTGAATGTCGCGGTGCCGCGCGCGAATTCCAGGATCGCGGAGGTGATACGGTCGGTGTTGAAGACAGGATCGAGATCGAGGATGCCCGCCACCCGCAGCGGTTCGGCGTCGAATAGAAACCGCGCCAGCGAAATCGGATAGCAACCGATGTCCATCAACCCACCGCCGCCGATGGCGGCTTGATTGCGGATATTGGCGGGGTCGGCGTTGTAATACGCAAAAACCGCCTGGATCGCCCGCAGCTCGCCGATGGCGCCCGCGTTTACCAATTCCCGGGCCTTGCGCCATTGCGGATGGTGGCGGTACATGAAGGCTTCCATGATTTTCAGATGGGGATGGCGGCGGGCGGCATCGGCCAAGCGCTCGCCCTCCGCGGCGCTGAGCGCGATGGGTTTCTCGCACAATACATGCTTGCCGGCTTCCAACGCCTTGATCGACCAGGGCACATGCAAATGATTGGGGAGCGGATTGTAAATCGCATCGATGGCCGGGTCGGCCAGCAGCGCCTCGTAACCGCCATAGGCGTTGGCGATGCCGAGTTGGCGCGCCGTTGCCTGCGCCGCGGCTAGATCGCGCGAGGCGATGGCGGCGATTTCGCAATAGGCACTGCGCTGCATCGCGGGAATCACTTTCGCGACGCCGATCTTGGCAGTGCTCAAAATGCCCCAGCGGATTTTGCTCCCCCCAATTCCCATCGCTATTGACCTCGATAGCCGAGTTTCTTCTGTCGCTAGGGTAGCTTATAAATCACAAAAAAAGCTGAAGGATTATCTTCATGGCAAATCAACCATGATCCTATCGAAATTGGTGCGCCGCGCGCTAGACTATGCACAGTCCTGATGCAATAATGCGAATGCCTGGAAGAAAAATAATTTCACCTTATTCAACTAAGTCCTTGGTTTTGACCGAGCATCGTGATGCTGGCACATTACCTGCACCCGCTTCCAGCAGTCGCAAGTGTAACAAAATACTAATTTCAAGCATTATTCCTTGATTCAGCAGGAGGTCATCATGAAGTTGAGCACCAAATCAAATTGCCCCTCGTATGCCATCCCGTCTTCAGCCTCGCGCCGCAGATTCATCGCTGCAGCGGCACTGGGCAGTCTTTGGGTTGCCGGGTTGCAATCCGTTGCTGCCGCCGACTTGAAGGAGATCAACTTCGTCGAGGCCGTGCATAATCTGGGCTATATCAACCTCTACGTCGGCCAGCACGCCAAGATCTTCGAGAAGTACGGATTGAAATTGAACGTCAGCGCCGCCGGCGGCGACACCCAGGCCTTCGCCGCGGTATTGGGCAAGACCGCCCAGTTCGCGATCGGCGACGCGACCATGGTGCAGATGTCGCGCGAGCAAGGCGGGCCGGGCAAGGTCGTGGGCACCGTCGTGCAGCGGGCGCACTATTTCGGCGTATCGAAGAACCTCGAACCGATCAGCGATCCCAAGAACTTCAAG
>JAXMFZ010000059.1:0-25803 GCA_046347515.1 Gammaproteobacteria bacterium
GATGGGGGCGAATTGCCATGAACCAGTGTGAACGACTATGAACGGTTATTCAACCCAATCAGAACGATAGTGAACGGCTGTGAACAGCTTGACGGGACTTTCACGGCGGTAACCGGAGTTCGAATCTCCGTGGGGACGCCAAATTAGTCTTAAATATCATTTAGTTAATATGATATCATGACGATCTAAATAATGCTCTTGTCGCGATCCTGTCAAGCTTTTATTCCGAAACCGCAGGCATGTATCCCCTAAAAACCTCCTGACATAGGGAGGCTTTTTACCCACGATTTCAGCGCCGTTGATCGCTCAACTCTCACTGTCTTTCAAGTACATCATGTATTGGGCCAGTTTGATTCAGCCAAATTGAGCCAAACAGATCAGATTGGTCCTGGGCATCTGTAGTGACAAGATCAAAACGGTTTTTTCTAGTCTTTCAATTTCGTTGATAAAAATTTTCGCCTACTCGGCAGCACGGCGCTTGGCACCGGAGATGCGCGATGTCCAGCGTCGATGATTGGACAGCGAAGGAGCATCCCTCATGAGTGACCCAGCCGCATCATCCCCTTTTATCAATCCGCGCGAGTTCGACACCGAACTTCAGGCCGTGTGGTTCGCGGCAAATTATTATTACGAAGCGAGTTTTCGGCGGCGCAAAGAATATTCCGGCGTGGTATTCCAGAAGCCAAATGGTAAATTCTCCCTCACCATCCGCCGCGACGGGCAATTTCATCAATCGAAAGTCCGCATCGATGATGCTCCCGCCGATGGCGATCTCAGAGCAATCTGGCATACCCATATTCCTTATACTCAATTATCCAATAACGATGACATCAAAATCATCGCACTGGCGCTGGAGAGCATTGAAGACCTACTGGGCGGCGGCTTCGAAAATTTCTCCACCGCCGATAAGCGCATGGCCGAAGACTTGACGCAGCAGTCGCTGAAGATCGTGAGGCGGCGCTTCCCGATTTATTTGATCACCGCATCGGTGATCAAACGCTACACGCCAGGGGCTAAGACGCCAGAGAAAACCTGGTCGAAAGAGCCGCCCGGCAAAATGAAAAAGATTTGGTGATAGCAGTCATCATCAGCGCCAGCGCCGCAGCGGCCGGGCCCGGCGCACTTGGAACTGCGCCGCGCTTGACTTGCGAGCCCTACCTTACCCACTTATACTGGCTTGCAGCCCAGCCTCCGCCTGGGCTTTTTCCACTTTAGCCAGAGGTAATGCGCGATGTCCAGCACTCTGTCACGCCGCACTTTTCTCAAGAGCATCGCCGCGACAGCCGGCGTTTCCTACCTCGGCCTGCCCAGGAACGGGCTCGCTGCGCGCGCGCGCTGCGTGGCGCGCATCGAGCGTGACATTCAAACGCTCGATCCGGCGTTTCGGATCGGCGCGGAAGAAGGCAACATTATTCGCGCGGTATGCCAGCGGTTGGTGTCGTTCAAACCCGATTCGCTCGAATACGAGCCCGACGCCGCCGCCGATATCAAACAGACCAGCGCTACCTTGATCGAATTCACGCTCAAGCCCGGCCAGATGTTCCAGGGCGGCTTCGGCGAGATGACCGCCGATGATGTGAAATTCTCGTTTGAGCGCTTCATCACCGCCACCCAAGATGGCAAGGAATCGGCCTACAAAGGCGATTGGGAGGCGCTAGATCAGGTGGAAGTGACCGGCAAATATACGGGCCGCATCCACCTCAAGCAGCCCGCACCGGCGCTCTGGCGGATCGCGCTGGCGGACGTGTCAGGCTGTATTCTGTCGCGCGCCGCGACCGAGAAATTGGGTACCAAGATCGCCACCCAAGTGATCGGCTCGGGCGCTTACATCATGGCCTCCTGGGAACCGAACCAACAAGTGCTCCTCAAGGCCAATCCCGATTATCAAGGGCCAAAGCCGCATTTCCCCGAGATCGTGATCAAACCCATCGCCGAATTGAAAACCGCCGAGATCGCATTCCGCGCCAGCGAACTCGATTTCACCAAACTCGACCCCAGCGGCGTCGATGCGCTACGCGGCGCGGCGGATACCCAAATCGTCGAACTGCCGGGCATGAATTACACCTGGATCGGCCTCAATGTCGAGAAAGCGCCGTTCGACAATGCCAAGGTGCGCGAGGCGGTGCGGCTCGCCATCGATATCGACGCCGCCGTGCTCGCCGGCTATAACGGTAAAGTCAAGCGCGCCAATACGATGATTCAGCCGCAGCTGCTCGGCCATTGGGCGGACGCGCCGGCGCGCGCCCGCGATGTCGCAGCGGCACAAAAGCTATTGGCCGAGGCCGGCCTCGCGGCTGGCTTCAAATGCCGCCTCACGGTGCTGAACCAGGCCGAGTTCAAGGCCATGGGCTTGGTTGCCCAGGCGAACCTCGCCGAGGCCGGAATTCAGGCCGAACTGGAAGTGCTGGACGCAGGCAGTTACTGGTCGGTGGGCGAGGGCGACAACGGCAAGAATCTGGACATGGCATTGCAGCAATTTGCCGCCAAGATGGATCCAAGCTTCACCAGTCAATGGTTCGTCTCCGATCAAGTCGGGGTGTGGAATTGGCAGCGCTGGCGCAACCCCGAATACGACCGTCTGCACAAGCTCGCGGCTTCCACCCTGGACGAGCGCGCGCGCGCCGATGCAGTGATCCAAATGCAGAAACTGATGGATGAATCCGGTGCATTCATCTGGCTCACCTACGGCGCCAATCTGTTCGCCACCCGCCAGTGGCTGAAACCGGCGGTGTTGCCGAATGGCACCGACTGGCAATATCGCTATTTCCGAGAGGTTTGACGCGCTCCTCGCCAGCGCCCTCTCGCGGCGACGCGCGAGGGGATGGCGCCGATGAAGGGCTATCTTGCCAGTCGCCTGCTCACGACGCTCATCATCGTCGGCGGCGCCATCGCCCTCTTGTTCGCGCTTACCCTGCTGGTGCCCGGCAATCTTGCCGCGACTCTGCTAGGGCCGCGCGCGACGCCGGAAGTCATTGCCGCGTTCAACCAGCGGATGGGCCTGGAACGGCCCGTTTACGAGCGCCTGGTGCTGTTTTTCGGGGACGTCGCGCGCGGCGACCTCGGCACCGACATCGTGAGCGGCCGCCCCATTCTTGCGATGGTCTGGGATGTGCTGCCTTACACCCTGGCGCTGGCCTTCTCCGCCATGGGCCTGGCCGCGCTCCTCGGCATCCCGCTCGGCGCTTATGCGGCACTGCACCCGAATACGCGCGGCGATCGTCTGCTCGCCATTGCCAGCGTGAGCGTGATCGCCATCCCCAACTTCGTGATTGCGGTGTTTTTGCTGCTCGTGTTCTCACTTTGGCTGGACTGGTTGCCGGTGCTCGGCGCGGGCAAACCGGGCGATCTCCAAGACCAGCTTTTGCATTTGATCCTGCCCAGTATCACGCTTGCCCTGGGCTGGATCGGCTATCTCGCGCGGCTGATGCGCTCCTCGTTGCTGGAAGTGCTGGGTGAGCCTTACATCCGCACCCATCGCGCCTTCGGTCTGAGCGAACGGCGGGTGGTGTACCAATACGCGCTCAAAAACGCCAGCCCGCCGGCCCTCGCCACCCTGGGTCTGGGGATCGGTCAGTTGCTGGGCGGCGCGGTGTTCGCCGAGGTGGTGTTCGCGCGCCCCGGCATCGGCAAGCTCATCGTCGATGCCATCGGCACGCGCAATTATCCGGTGGTGCAAGGCGCGGTGCTGGTGGTAGTGGCGCTGTTCGTGCTCACCAATTTGCTGGTCGATCTTTGTTATGTTTGGATCGACCCACGCATCCGCGCCCAATTCAACCGCTGGCGCGGCGCGCAACAATGAACCCGCGACCAGTGCTCGCGCAATTGTCCGCCAGCGCCACCGGCCGTCTGGGGTTGGCGCTCACGGCCGGCATCGTCGCGTGCGCGCTGTTCGCGCCGTTGCTCGCCACCCACGATCCCAATCAACTCGATGTGCCGGCGCGCTTTGCGCCGCCCAGCCTCATGCACTGGCTAGGTACCGACCATCTAGGACGTGATCTCTATAGCCGGGTACTGTATGGGGCGCGCATCGCGATGTGGGTGGCGTTGGCAACCAGCCTGCTGGCATTCACGCTGGGCGCTCTGCTTGGCATTGCCGCGGCTTACGCACCGCCGGTCATCGAACGCCTGTTCCTGGTCGTGTTCGATATCGTCGCCGCTTTTCCCAGCTTGGTGCTGGCGCTCGCCCTCGTCGCCGTACTCGGGCCGAGCCTGGCGAATGTCATCATCATCGTCACCATGACCCTGATCCCGTATTTTGGCCGGGTCGCGCGTGCGCAAACCCTGGCCTTGCGCCATGCGCCTTTTCTGGAAGCCGAGCGGGCGCTGGGCGCGTCCACGCCGCGCATCGCGCTCAGCCATGTACTTCCCAATATCCTCGGGCCGCTCATCGTGCTCGCCAGCATGAACGTGCCAACCGTGATCACCATCGAGGCCGGATTGAGCTTCCTCGGCGTCGGTGTGCGACCGCCGCGCGCGAGTTGGGGTACGCTGCTTTACGATGGTTATATTTATCTCTCGCAGTCCTATTGGCCGGTGCTCTGGGCCGGCCTCGCGCTGGCCGCGGCGACGCTCGGTTTTACCCTGCTTGGCGAAGCGCTGCGCGACGCCCTCGATCCGAAAGCGCGCGGCCTGCCATGAACGCTCCGCTGGTGGCCATCCGCAATCTCAGCGTGGGATTCGCCTCGCCGCAAGGCTTGGTGCGCGCGCTGCGCGGCGTCGATCTCGATATCCCGCGCGGGCGCATCGTCGGTGTCGTGGGCGAATCCGGCAGCGGCAAATCTACGCTCGCGCTCGCCCTGCTCGGCCTGCTGGCCGCTAATACGGCACGCTGCGACGGGCAAATCCTGTTCGACGCCATGGACTTATTCGGATTGACGGAAGCGGAGCGCCGGCGTTTACGCGGCGCGCGCATGGCGATGATCTTTCAAGACCCGTTGAGCGCGCTGAACCCGCTGTTCAGCATCGCCACCCAGTTGGGCGATGTGTTGCGCCGCCGCCGCCCCGGGTTGTCACGCCGCGAACGACGCCGGCGCGCGGCGGCCATGTTGAGCCGCGTCGGCATCGCCGACGCCGCGCTGCGACTTGCCGATTATCCCCATCAGCTGAGCGGCGGCATGCGCCAGCGTGTTCTGATCGCCATGGCGCTTCTGGCCGAGCCTGATTTGCTGATCGCCGACGAGCCGACCACTGCGCTGGATGCCACGATAGAAGCACAGATAGTGAATATGTTCAAAGAACTGCGCAACGACTTCCAGGGCTCTATGCTGTTCATCTCGCACAGCCTAGGGCTGGTCGCCGAACTCTGTGATGAAGTCGCGGTGCTATACGCCGGCAAGATCATGGAAAGCGGCCCTGTCGGTAAGGTATTCAGCAGGCCCCGCCATCCCTACACGGCGGCGCTGCTCGCCTGTGAGCAGGATTTGAGCACGGGCGCTAACGGCGCGCTGGCGATGATCTCCGGCGCCGTTCCCGATCCCTTGCGGCCCGCCGCGACGTGCGTGTTCGCGCCACGCTGCCCGCGCGCTGCGCCGGTCTGTCAGCGCGCGCCACCGCTACGGGAAGTGGCGCCGAGTCAATACACCGCTTGCTGGCTGGAGTAGGCGCTTGGCGCCCGCAACTCCTCCACTGCTTGAGGCCGATCGCCTCACCGTGACCTTCGACCGCGGCCTCCGCGCGCTCAGCGATGTCTCGCTCGCCATCCGCCGTGGCGAAACCCTGGCGCTGGTCGGCGAGAGCGGGTCCGGCAAATCCACCTTAGGCAAAACCCTGCTCGCCTTGCATATACCCACGGCAGGCAGCGTACATTTCGACGGGCGTGATATTTTTACCCTGACCCGCGGCGAACGCCTGGCGTTTCGCCGTCGCGCCCAGATGCTGTTCCAAGACCCGCTGGCGTCGCTGTCGCCGCGTTTCACCGTGCGCGCCTTGCTCGCCGAACCGATCCGCATCCACGGGCTGCCGTTCGCGTCGACTTGGCGACACATCGAAAATCTGCTGCCCCGCTTGGGGCTTTCGCGCGAACTGCTCGCCAAGCACCCCCATCAGCTGAGCGGCGGCCAGGCGCGGCGCGTGGCGCTCGTGCGCGTGTTGGCGCTCCATCCCGAACTCCTGATCGCCGACGAACCCACCGCCGGCCTTGACGTGTCGGTGCAGGGCGGCCTCTTGAACCTGCTGCGCGAATTGCAGAGCGAATTCCATCTGACCTACCTGCTTATCACCCACAACCTCAATGTCGCGCGCCGGGTCACCAATCGCGTGGCGGTGATGTATTTGGGACAAATCGTCGAACTCGCGCCGACCGCGCAACTCTTCACCCAGCCGGCGCATCCGTATAGCGCCGCCCTGCTGTCGGCGAACCCAACGCTCGACCCCGCGCGCCGCCGGCACAACATCGTGCTGGCCGGGGAAATTCCCAGCCCGCGCGCGCCGCCGCCCGGTTGCCGCTTCCACACCCGCGGCCCGCAAGCGCAACCGCGCTGCCGCGCCGAGGCGCCGCGGTTGTCGCATACCGGCGAGGACTGGCAAGCGCGCTGCCATTTCCCGCTCGCCGGCGAGCGCCCTTGAGGGCGGGCCACGCCTGCTATATAGTGCGCGGGCTTTGTTCAGGGAACCACGGTCATGACCACCCCATTCCGTATCCTCACACCCGATGCCCAATTCCACGATGATGGCGCGGTTGAACGCGCCACCGCCGGTCCCGACTGCGTGATCGATCTACGCCGCGCGCGCCGGGTCGAGGACATCCCGGACGCCGCTTACGCCGCCTGCGATGCCATGCTGGTCTGGCATGAACTGCCGATCAATCACGACGTGGTAAAACGCCTCTCCCGCTGCCGGGTGATCGTGCGCGCCGGTGTGGGCTTCGATCATCTCGACTTGGAAGCCGCGGGCGCCGCCGGCATCCCGGTCTGCAACACCCCCGACTACGGCACCAGCGAAGTGGCGGATCACGCGATTGCGCTCATGCTCGGCCTGCGCCGCGGCCTGGCGACCTATCATCGCGAATTGGTGAGCGATCCGGTCAAGGGCTTCGACTGGGGCAAGGCGCCGCTGGTGAAACGCAACCGCGGCACCGTCTTCGGCGTGCTCGGCATGGGCCGCATCGGCACCGCCACCGCGCTGCGCGCCAAGGCGTTTGGCTTCGAGGTCATCGGCTACGACCCTTATGCGCCACGCGGCCAGGAAATCTCGCTCGGCATCAAGCGCTATGATTCGATGAAGGAATTTCTTGGCGCCGCCGACATCGTCAGCATCCATACTCCGCTCAACGCCGAAACCCGCAGTTTGATCGACCGCGCGGCATTCGCCGCGATGCGTTCCAATGCGCTCGTCATCAATACCGCCCGTGGCGCGATCATCGACCTCGATGATTTGTATCAGGCGCTCAAGGACAACCGCATCGCCGGCGCCGGCATCGACGTCTTCCCCGAAGAGCCCGCCGACCTCAAACGCCCATTCTGGCAGGCGGTCAGGGAACAGCCGGCGTGGCTGCGCGAGCGGATACTCCTCAGCCCGCACGCCGCCTGGTACAGTCCCGAGAGCCAGCACGACGCACGCCGTCTGGCGGTGGAAACCCTGGTGCTTTACCTGCGCAGCGGCGAGCTGCGCAACTGCGTGAACCGTGAATACTTGCGCGCCGCGCGCCCCTGGCGGGGCTGAGCGGAACCGCCGCGCTCGGTATGCCTAGCACTCATCCTTGCGCCAGTGCCCCGGCGGACAAGGTAAGGGTGGCAGCGGACCTTGCCAGCGATGCGAGCGTCGGTCGGCAGGCGCGCCGCCCGGCTCCCATTCGTTGACGACAATGAGTCCGGGGAACAACTGCGGCAGCAGCGGCGGCGGCAGAAAAGTGGGGCGCGTCACCTCGATATAACCCGGATGCACCGCGCAACCCGCCAATCCAAGCGTGGCGACCAACCCCAATACGACAGCTTTCATTTGCCCTACTCCTAAACTGAACAACAAGATTATGGTGAACACGATACCACGCCATCGTCCATGTGGACGAATCCCGTGGCGTCTGCTATCACTACGGCGCCTTCCATCACGACAGGAATCACGCATATGACCATCCAACGCCTTCACATCGGCAACCGCCTGAGCCAGGCCGTCATCCACGGCGACACGGTTTACCTCGCCGGCCAGGTCGCCGACAAAGCCGCGGGCGGTAGCGTCGAGGAGCAGACCAAAGAAATCCTCGCCAATATCGACAAACTCCTCGCCGAAGCCGGCTCCGACAAGACCAAGATGCTGATGGCCAACGTCTGGCTCGCCAACATCGCCGACTTCAGCGCCATGAACAGCGTTTGGGACGCTTGGGTGCCGCAAGGCAATACCCCGGCGCGGGCATGTGTCGAAGCGCGGCTGGCGGCATCAAAATACACCGTCGAGATCGCGGTAATCGCGGCACGCTGATCAAAACCGGCTGAGATTCAGCACTCCACTCGCCCCATCGAGTGAATAATCGAATTCGATAGCCTCAGGGTCCCTGAAATCCACTGCCACCGTGCCTCGGGTCTGCGCCTGGAGTAGATTTTCGTCCCACGGCGCGCCGAGCGCGGAGCCCCGATACTGCAGCAGAGCCGTGCTCAGGCTGTCACCCGCCCGCGTGCCCGCGAACAGCAGCCACGTATCGGCACCCTCGGCATCGTAAAGATTCCAGGTACCCCAGATGAAATCGCCTTGCTGCAACAGGGTGATCCCCTGACCCGGCTTGGCGACATCCCACCATTCGCCGCTGAATCCATCACCCGCCCCGCCCGCGCCGGGCATGAATACGCTGAGATCGAGCGTGCCGCTCACGCCCTCGACGTTGTAATCGAGCTTGGGCTGGCGCGCATCGGCGAGATCCAGCACCGCCGTGCCCACTTGCCGCCCCGCCAGGGCATTGACATCCCAGGCGCTCCCCAGCGCCGGCCCACGGTAACGGTACAGCGCGGCGGTGAGACGGTTCTTGGCCGGAGCCTCATCGAAGATGAGCCAGCTCGGATCGCCTTGCGAATCATAGAAGTACCACGCTCCCCACAGCCGCTCGCCGCGCGGCAGCAGCGTCACGCCCTGACCTTTCTTGGCTGTATCCCACCAGACCAATGGGTAATCGGGAACGATCTTGAGTAGGCCAGAATCTTGAGTGCTCGCGAGCAATATTCCCATCGTTGGTTGCACAGTAAGCGTAGTTAGTCCGACTGACGCCTTTGCGCCAATAGGCAACCAATGGGCGCCGCCATCAAGGGTTCTGTAAATTTCATTCACATCTTCCCTGGCAATGCTAGCGTACAACGTATCGGGACTCTGTGGATTGCTAGTAAGCGATTGCACCGACACGCCGTTTTCATCAGATGGTAAGTCATTGTCGGCTCTAGCCCAGGTTGTACCCGCATCAAGGCTTTTCTTGATGGCTCCAACGACATGTGCATAAAGCACGCTGGAATTGATTGGATCGATGATTAGATCGAAAACCGGCTCCAGCAATCCCGTGTTGGCCCAAGTCGCACCACCATCGACGCTCTTGCGCAGTTTAGCGTTACCGAACAGCACCGTGCTGCCGAGATAAAGCGTGCCGGGATCGTGCGGATCGGCTGCAAGGCTGGTAAACGTTTCATATAGACCGACATCAGGTACAGCGCCAACGGTATCCCAGTTCACACCGCTATCGTCGCTGCGCACAACATCGGTTTCCAAAAGACCATAAAGCCTAGTTAACTTGGAAGGGCTTTGAGTGATAGTGTGGATAACCTGATCGCTACGCTTAGACCAATGTAAGCCGCCATCTTGACTGATATAAAATCCTTGTTCCAGCGGCAAATACAATACATTAGATTGCTGCCGATCAATGAGCAGGTCGTTGAATGTGAAAGGCGACGGCAAGCCCTCATGAATCAGCGTCCATGATCTGCCGCCGTTAACACTTTTGAGAATATCGGTGTCACTCGCCCCTGAGTACAATCCGAATCCGGCCGTTATCGCATAAAGGACGTTAGATGAAACAGGGTCTATCTGGATGAAGGCGGCTGTCGAAATGAGACCACCATTACTATCCCGCCAAGACCCCGATTTACCGCTTGTCGCTACGCCACGCGCCGTGCCCACATACACAGACGAAGTATGAGGTTGAATGGCAATGGTTTGCGCCCTTGGCATATCATCATTATCGATGCGCTCCCAAAATCGCGCGCCATCAACGGTTTTGAATAAGCCCCGTGATGTACTGACATACGCCACATCAGTATTGCTAGGGTCGGTCTCAATATCGGTCATTTCTATCGTCGCATCGGGCGTATTAGGCGAAATCCCATTCATAACAATTGACCAGGCCAAACGGCCATTCGCGCTTTTGAGAATGAGAATTCCATCGTCGTGTTGCGCGATAGCATAAATAGCCTGTGGCGTCACGGAGCTAATGGCTAAGCGAGTAACAAAGGGATCTATTGAGAGAAGAATCCAATTTATTCCACCATCAACGCTTTTGTATATGCCACCGCCACTGACCGAGGTGTCGATGCTATTTGTGACGATATATAACCAATGGTGCTAGTTGAATAGCGGTTGACAAAGCCATGCGTGCCAACCACCGTGGTAGGCAGAGCTACCCACCTGCCGTCGATGGAGGCACGCATGACCACCGAAGACTTTATCACCGAGTTGTTCTGGCCGCGTAGATGATCGATTTCAAGCACTGGGATTGGGGCGGCATCGGCAGGCCCAGTTGTGGCCGAGCGAGGTGGTAACTTTGGCCTTGCTGTTCGCACTCAAGGGGGTGGGCGGTCGTGCCTTCTATCGCTGGATCAGCCGCGACGGGCGAGAGCTGTTCCCAAGGTTGCCCAGTCGCACGCGGCTGTTTCGGCGTATCGCTACCACTGGCGCTGGAGCGATGCGTTCATGGCGGAGATGAGTCTGTTGGGAGTGGCCGATACCTACGGCATCGAACTGCTGCATCCCAAGGCGAGGACGCAGCCGCGCGCAGATCGGCCGCAAAGGCTTATCGAATCATCGCTGGATCGTGGGTGTCAAACTCGGCGTATTGCTCAACCGGCTGCTGGTGGTGGGCTGGGTGTGGGCGACGGACAACATGCACGATAAGCATTTTGCGGTATTAATGAGGCGGCGCGGAGCAGATGGTCGTCTTGGCCGATCACGGCTTTCACGCCACAGTGGGTGATCCGCCCAACCTCAAACTCTGCCAGCGCGGCAGTGGAACGAACGGATGCTGGTGGAGACGGTGCTGGGAATGCTGACCACCGTTGCCCATCTGAAAAACTCAGGCCACCGGGTGGCTGCCTACCTTCAGGCGCGCTTGGCTTTCAGCATGGCGTTGTTCAATCTTCTTGGCTCAATGGCATGGGTTGACAGCCGATGAAGACGGATTCGTGCGGCTTTCCATCGCCGAGTTCAGCCTATGAACTAGCACCATTGGTTATATAAGGTAGTCGGAGTGATGGGATCGATCATTATAGTAGAAATACTGACATCAAAACCGAGTGATAGATGAACCCAATGCGCACCGTCATCGGTACTCTTATACAATCCATTGCTAGAGCCAAGATAAAGCGTTTCAGACTGTCGAGAAATAGCAATTGCTGAAAAATCTAGATATACGCCGCCGAAGCTTTCGACTAGGCTCTCATCAGTTGGAGACCAATTCTCTCCTCCATCAGTGCTCTTGATTAACCTACTACCAATTGCAGATATTAGATAAATGATGTCTGAATTATTAGGATCAATTGCAAGCCTGCCTGGGTCGCGAACAGTGCCTGGAGCATTACCAGAAGCCACTTTTTTCCAGCTTAACCCGGCGTCATCACTCCGAAACAAATTTCCTGAGACAGATAAGGCAAACATCCTGTTTGGCGCTGAAGGCACAATAACGAGGTCGACAATACCGCCTCCCTCCGGCCCCAACGGCATCGTCAACGCTCGCCCGGCCAGCGCCTGGCCCAAACCTGCCATATAGAGCGCTAAGCCTAACCATGCGGAGAACAGAGCGCGGCTCATTCGTGAATTCATGGCTCCCCCCGATTGATAAAGCAACATCGTGAGCTTACTGAATGCCGCCTGAACCGAAACTGAACGGAAACTGAACGCTCGGCGTATTGATTTCCCGAAGTACGGTCAGCTATGGCTCATGGCTTGGACTGTGGGCTGACCGGCATGACATTCGCCTTCTCCCAATAATCCAGCTTCTCGTAGGGCCGGCCTGGCGGCGGCTTGTCGGTGACTTGCCAGCGCCCTTGCGCATCCTGCCAGCGGTAAAGCACCGTCGGGTCTTTGGCCTTCGGTAAATAAGAACGGATCAAACGCGGCGCGGCGGTCGGATAGTAATACCAATAGCCGAGCACGCCGGCACCCGCCGCGACGATGAGCAACAGCCACAGCCAGGCGCGCCCGGCTTGCCGGCCCGAAGTCATTTCCAATCCCCTCGCAGTTCGGCGACACGCGCTTGCAGCAGTTCGGCGCTCACGGTCTCGGGTGCTATCGGCGCGCCTGCGACCAGTTCGATTTTCGAGTAAAAACGCCGAAACGGGCGGCTCATCGCTTTTCCCCCGTAGCGGCTGAAGAAACTCCCCCACAGACCACGCAACGCGAGCGGCACCACCGGCGCGTGATGGGCTTCGACGATGCGCTCGATGCCACGCCGAAACGGATTCAGTTCACCGTCGCGGGTGATCTGTCCTTCGGGGAAGATGCACACGACTTCGCCGTCGGCGAGGTATTCTCCGATCCGCTCGAACGCGCGCTCCAACATCGCCGGGTCTTCCTTGATCGGGGCGATGGGGATGGCGCCCGCGGTGCGGAAAATGAAGTTCAGCACCGGCGTATTGAAGATGCGATGATCCATCACGAAACGCGCCGGGCGGCGCACGCAGCCGGCGATGATCAGCGCATCGACGAAGCTCACATGGTTGCTCGCGAGCACCACCGGCCCCGCGTCGGGGATGTTGTCCAAGCCTCGTGTTTTTACGCGGTAAATCGTGTGGATCAACATCCACACGAGGAAACGCATCAGGAATTCCGGCACCAGGGTGTAGATGTAGATCGCCACCGCCGCGTTCATCAGCGCTACCACCAGAAACAACTGTGGAATGGTGAGGCCGGCGCCGAGGAGCAGGATCGCGACGATGGCCGACAGCACGATGAACAGGGCATTGACGATGTTGTTGGCGGCGATCATGCGCGAACGGTGGCTGGGTTCACTGCGGGTCTGGATCAGGGCGTACAGCGGCACGATGAAAAACCCGCTGAACATGCCGATCAGCACGATGTCGGCGACTACCCGCCAACTGCCGGCTTGGGCGAGAAAAGCCATGATTCCCAAAGCACCCGGCGCGGTGTGGGCGGCGGGCGCTGCGAAATAGAGGTCGATGCCGAACAAGGTCAAGCCAATCGAGCCGAGCGGCACCAGGCCGATTTCCACTTTATGCCCCGATAAGCGCTCGCAGAGCAGCGAACCCGCGCCGATGCCGAACGAAAACAAGGTCAGCATCAAAGTGTAAACATTTTCATTACCATCGAGGACTTGCTTGGTGTAATTCGGAAGTTGCGCGAGATAAGCGCCTCCCAGGAACCAGAACCAGGAATTGCCCAGAATCGACAGGAATACCGTGCGGTTCTGGCGGGCGAAAGCGATGTTGCGCCAGGTTTCGGTGAGCGGGTTCCAATTGATGCGTAAACCCGGATCGACCGGCTCCGCGCGCGGGATGCCGCGGCTGGCAAGATAACCCAGCACAGCGAGGGCGACCACCGCGAGCGCCGTCCACAACGAGCCGCCCGGCAGGCTCACCAGGACATTGCCACCGATCTGGCCGAGTAGGATGGCGAGAAACGTGCCCGTCTCGATGATGGCGTTGCCGCCCACCAGTTCCTGCTCGCGCAAATGCTGCGGCAGAATACCGTACTTCAAGGGACCGAACAGGGTTGCTTGGCTGCCCATGAAAAACAAGATCACCAGCAACAGCGTGACGCTACCGAGATAGAACGCGACGCAAGCGCACAGCATGATGACGACTTCCAGGATCTTGGTGCCACGGATCAGGAAGGATTTTTCGTATTTATCGGCGAACTGGCCGGCGCTCGCCGAAAACAGGAAAAACGGCAAGATGAACAGCGCGTTCGCCACGTTGCTCAGGGTGTTGACGGCACCGGCGCTCAAGGTCGCGACCTGGAACGCGATCAACGTCACCAGCGCGTTCTTGAACACATTGTCGTTGAACGCACCGAGAAATTGGGTGAGGAACAAGGGGCCGTAACGGCGCTCCTTGAGAAGCGAAAACTGACTGTCAGACGCCATGCCGCCCCCTGCTTTGTTTGCTATCGATCCATGGGGTTTGTAAGATGCACTACCCCATCGTTGATCGCAAGCCAGGAGTACCGCCGCCATGCCTAAAACCGCAACTCTGCAAACCCGTCGCCCTAGCCGATTCAGCGCCGAGGAATGGCAATTGCGCGTGCAGTTGGCGGCCTGTTACCGCATTTTCGATTATCTGGGCTGGATCGAACTCATCTACAACCACATCAGCCTGCGCCTGCCAGGACCCGATCATCATTTCCTGATCAACCCATTCGGCCTCTGGTACAAGGAAGTGACGGCCTCCAACCTGGTCAAGATCGACCTCGACGGCAACATCGTCGGCCCTAGCGAATATAGCATCAACCGCGCAGGTTTCGTGATCCACAGCGCGATCCACGCCGCCCGCGAAGACGCTTTGTGCGTGATGCACACCCACACCACCGCAGCCATGGCGGTGGCCTGCCAGGAGGCGGGCCTGCGCATGGATAATTTCTACGCGGCGTTCCTCGGCGGCCAGATCGCCTACCATGATTTCCAGGGACTGGTGGTCTACGAGCGGGAACGACAGGATTTGGTGCAAAGCCTCGGCGACAAACCCATCCTGATGTTGAGAAACCACGGCCCGCTCACCGTCGGGCGCACCATTTCCCAAGCGTTTCAGCATATGTGGACCTTGCAGCGCGCCTGTGAAGTGCAACTGGCGGCGCACGCTGCGGGCGCGCCGGTCATCCCGATTTCGGCGGCGGCGGTCGAAGCCTCGCAGCGCGGGCGCGGCAACGATTCCTACGACAACGTGCCGAGCGACCAACGCATGTACGCAGCGCTGGTGCGCAAGATCGACGCAATCGATCCGTCGTATAAGACTTGACGGCCGGCGCGCTGCACGCCCGCCCGTACCAACGGGCGGCTAGCCGATCTTCCCGCCGCCCTGCTTGGTGATCGCGACCACCGACGGGCGCGGCGGCATCTTGGGGTCGAAATCCGGCCAGCGCGTCGCGGGCTCCTCGAAGGTCGATGCCTTGCCGAACTTGTCCCAGTCCTTGGCGCCATCGGCTGCCGGGTGTTGCACGGCGACGAACAGCGTGGCGTCATCCGGCGTGAACCGTGGTCCGCACATCTCGGCCCCGACCGGCACCCGGAAGAACATCTTGCCCGCGCCTCTCAGTTCGCCCTCGGTTTCCAGCGCCCACATGCCATCGGCAAAACCGCTGACTTTCGCCCAGTTGTCACCCTGATCGGTGGCGATCCACAGCCGCCCCTGGTTATCGAAAGCACAATTGTCGGGGCAGACGAACCAACCGTTGTCCGACGTCGCCGGGTTCCACAGCGCGCCGACCGCCGCATCCCTGGGATTGCCGCATTTCACCAGGATTTCCCATTTAAACTTGGCGGCGCCGTGGTCGCCATCGGCGGCGTCAGTTCGACGATTTGGCCCCATTGGTTGTCGGCGCGCGGATTGGGGCCATCGACTTGCTCGGCCTTGCGCTTGTTGTTATTGGTGAGCATCACGTAGACCTTATTGGTCTTGGGGTTCGGTTCGAAATCCTCGGGCCGGTCCATTTTGGTCGCGCCGACCGTGTCCGCCGCGCGGCGCGCTTCGATCACGACATCCGCCTGGCTGCTGAAACCGTTTTCCGGAATCAGATGATTCTTGCCAAACACCAGGGGAATCCAGGTCAGCGTGCCGTCGGCATCGAATTTGGCGACCGCCAGCTCACCTTCATCGAGCAGGTTGAGATTGGCGGTGCGATCATTCGGGTTGTACACGCCTTTGGTGACGAACCGATAGATATATTCGAAGCGCTCGTCGTCGCCCATGTAAACCGCGACACGGCCGTCTTTGTTGACGATGGCGTTCGCGGCCTCGTGCTTCATCCTGCCCAGCGCGGTACGCTTGACCGGTGTGGATTTGGGGTCGAGCGGGTCGATTTCGACGACCCAGCCGAAGCGATTGGCTTCATTGGGCTCTTTCGACACATCGAAGCGGTCGTGGAATTTGCCCCACGCATACCAGTTTCCGGGCACGCCGTAGCGCTTGTGGCTGCGGGCTTCGGGGTGATCGTCCTTGAGCGCTTCGCCCCAGAAATAGCCGTGGATGTTTTCCTCGCCCGACAAATACGTGCCCCACGGCGTGATGCCGCCCGAGCAGTTGTTCAACATGCCGATCACTTTATTACCTTCGGGGTCGGCGGCGGTTTTCATGCGCGCGTGGCCGGCGGCGGGACCGGCGATGCGCATCGCGGTGCCGAGCATGGTGATGCGCCGGCCATAGGGGCTGTCCTTCACCACCCGCCATTTGCCGCCGACCTTCTGGATTTCGATGATCGAGCCGCCGTGCGCGGTCATCTCGATATCGACCAGTTCCTGGGTCATGCCGGCGAATCTCACTTTTTCCTTGTCCTGCTGGCCGAGGCCGGGAAACATCAGCTCTTCATCGGTGTATTCATGATTGACGCACAGCAGGCCGTGTTCGGCGCTACCGTCGAGCGGCACGTAACCGATGAAGTCGTTGTTGTAACCAAACTGCATCTCTTGGGCGGCGGCGGTTTGCTTATAGGGATCGAACGGCGGCGCGCCGGCCACCACCGGATCGCCCCAGCGAATCAGAACATCGGCGTCGTAGCCGGGCGCGACGTGGTGGGTTTCGTCCACGCCGTGGGCGATTTCGTCAAAGTGATAACTCGGTTGCCCAGCGCTGGCGTTGCGACTACCGAGCAACAGCGCCAAAGGGCCAGACGCCACGGCGGCGATGGCGGTGGCGCCGAGCGCGCCTTTCAAGATGTCGCGGCGCGAAAAGCGAGCCGCCACGATATCGCCGAAGGTCGCGTTGGGTGAAGGATTGCCGGGGGTATCCTCGGACGCTTCGAAAGCGGCGGCTCGACGGGGATGGAGTTTGGGATCGTAACGCTCTGACATCGGGGTTCTCCTGTGACGGCGCTGGTTCGCGCACGCTTAAGACATTCTCGCCGGGATCAGTATAGCCAAGCGGCATAACCGTCGAAGTTTAACCGGATATTGTGACGTACCCATGAAGCCGTGTTGCCGGCGGAGAAAACAAAAAAACCGGCCCAGTGCAAGCTGGGCCGGTTCGGCAGGGGTTGTGGAGGTGATTAGCGCACGGTGATCGGGATGCGCTTGACGGCAAGCCCGGCGCTATCGATCTTCTGATAGGTGTCGATCAAACCTTCGATCGAGGCCACCGGCAGCGGTTCAAGGTCGCCTTTCTTCAACTCCTTGGGCAGTTGCAGGCTGAGTTCGCGGTCGGAGGCCACGCACGCGACCTCCTCTTGGCTGCCGGGGTGATCGAAGCGAATCGCGAACGGCACGCCCTGGCTGGGCACCTGCAAGGTTTTCCCCGCGGGCAGGTAAGGATCGGCCTGGAAGCGATTCGGATAGATGCGCGCGATCAGCCCCTGCGCGTCGCGGTAGTAGCAGTAGACGTAAGCATTGCTCGATACTTCGATCGCCATCGACAGCGTTTCCGCGGCTGAATAAGTCGGCGTCGCTCCACGGTCGGTGAGCACCGTGAGATTCACCGGCTTGCGCGGCGGCGGCTGCGGCGGCTCGGTGCGCGCCTTGCGCGCCGAAGCACCATCCGCCACCGACGGGCGGCCTTCCAGTTTCTTGTCGATGTCGAGCAAGGCGGTGTACAACTGGGCGTCGATTCGCCCACTCGGCACCAGGCGATTTTCGGTCTGATAAGCGGCGATTGCATCGCTCAGTTCGGGGTTGAGCGCGCCGTCGACCGGTCCCTTGTAATAGCCGGCGCCTTTCAGCGCGCGCTGTACGAAAGTCGTGCGTTCCTTGGCATCCTGGCCATGGTACCAATCGGCCGCTTCGGCCCGCACCGCCGGATTCGTGCTCTCGATCTGCAAGCAGTCCCAATACGGCACTTGCGCCAATTTGCCGAGGAGTTCAATCGCGCCGAGTTCGACCAAAGTCCGCACCGCCTGGTGCATGCCTTCAGCCTGATCGAGCGCGATATTGAAGAAAACCCCGGCTTTTTTGATGCGCCCACCGGCATCGGCGGCGCGCCCGGTGCGCACCACCGCCAACGAGTTATTCGCGGATAGTCCCGGCAGAATCTGGCGCGTGCGGAATTCGGCGACATTCATGTCGAGGGTGACGACGGAAATCACTTGGTTCTTGTTGAGTGAGAAATCGGCGTCGCCAATAGAAAAGCCAAACCCCAGGTTGGAATCGCTGACCCCTTGATCGAGCTGGGAAATCGCGCCCCGTATATAGTAGCCAGGTACGGTCAACTGGGCATTGGGCGTCAACTGATAGAGTTGCTGCACATCCACCTGGGTGGGATCGAAATCGAGGTAGCGGAACGCATTGCTGCGCACCGACATGCGCGAAATGGCCGAGATCAGCATCTCGCGCGTACCGGTGGAAATCTCGCCGGTGGCGTCGGGAATGCCCGAACTGGTAATGACGAAATCGCGCACGCCATGGCTCACGAACAAATTGTCCATGCAATCCAGGGCGCCGCCAAAACTCGTGATATTACGGACCGCGGGCGTCTTTGGCTGGGCGATGACGTTCGCGGTTTCCGGTTGGACTCCGGCGCAGCCCGCCAAACTCAGCGCCAGCGCCGCGAAAATGAGTGGATTACACTGCCTATTTGCAGACATTGATGACATTCCCCATTACGACCGTAGTCACTTCCCGCGGAGGCCGCTGGCCGGGTTGCAGGATGACATTGCCCACGTCCGCTTGGCAGTTGGTGTTGACCGTGCTCTTGAATCTGCCGCCATCGCCGCCCGCGCCGCGCCGGTAAGCATCCGCGAGCGCCTTATTGACCTCGACTTGGCCATCGGAGCCTAGCCGTCTGGGTTGATTATACTCTTTCGCGAACCCAACTGAGGTCACCGCCAACAAGGCCAAAACGACAATCGATTGTAGCTTGCGATTCATGATAATCCACCGTAGTAAATGCTTGTTGAATGCTGAATGAGCGGCTGAAAAAAAAGGGGTAGGCCAGCCACCTAACAGCCTACCCCGCGGTTCCCTTGGCGCAATCCCTGCGCCCTGCGGCGTCCGAGCCGCTCCTTACAGGTGAGCGCTTACTTGCACTCGGTTTCGCTGCTGATCACGCCGATGCGGTTGCAAGCCTTGGAGTTGCGGCCCAGCGCCAGCGCGGTCGTGCGGTTGGCGACGGTGTTCATCACTACCGTGCCGTTGTTGGTCACGTCACCGCTGATCACGCCGATCTCGTTCTTAGCCACCGAGTTGCGGCCCAGCGCCAGCGCGGTCGTGCGGTTGGCGACGGTGTTCATCACGATGGTGCCGTTGTTCTTGACTTTGTCGCCAGCGAACGCGGCGGAACCGCTCAACAGAACCACGGCAACCAGGGCGGCGGAAGTGAATTTGTTCAGTGCGTACATGGTTAATCTCCTTACGAATTCAGTGATGGATACTCGGTTTATGTAGACCCTCGTCCCCACGAGTATCGGCCTACGCCCTGACTATTGCAGTTGCCGTGCCAAATGCCGAAAATCGCTCCACGCTGTTTTGTGAATTGAATTAATGTATTGATTTTAATTAATTTTTAATAAGAATTTGGGATTTGCGCTTGACGAAATCAGAGCCAATTTCCATCGCCACACTATTTGGCCGCTTTGCTCTTTTTATTCCTATCTCAAAATTGGTTTATTGTGGGCCGTATTTGAGCCAATTCAGGTCATTCTGATCTTTTCTCGAGTGCAATCATTATGGTTCCATCATGTGATGAAATCTCTCTCGAGCGAGAATTTTCATTCAAATTTTCGACTGTTATCCTCCATGACATTATTCCATTCATCGAGATATGAGAAACAGAGCATTGGATTATTTTCAACGGTGATTGACGGTGAAACCTAAATCCATCAATCGCCTTATCAGGCATTCCAAAACCAGCGGGCGGGAGAAATAAACAGAAGCTTTAATGAAAGAGAACCATTAAAACAATAAACCCGCCGAAGCGGGTCTATTGTCAAACCATTTGAGCGTTATCCTTGCTCGATTTCAGCGTCCTGCTGCATCTGGTGGTGAGCGCTTACTTGCACTCGGTTTCGCTGCTGATCACGCCGATGCGGTTGCAAGCCTTGGAGTTGCGGCCCAGCGCCAGCGCGGTCGTGCGGTTGGCGACGGTGTTCATCACTACCGTGCCGTTGTTGGTCACGTCACCGCTGATCACGCCGATCTCGTTCTTAGCCACCGAGTTGCGGCCCAGCGCCAGCGCGGTCGTGCGGTTGGCGACGGTGTTCATCACGATGGTGCCGTTGTTCTTGACTTTGTCGCCAGCGAACGCGGCGGAACCGCTCAACAGAACCACGGCAACCAGGGCGGCGGAAGTGAATTTGTTCAGTGCGTACATGGTTAATCTCCTTACGAATTCAGTGATGGATACTCGGTTTATGTAGACCCTCGTCCCCACGAGTATCGGCCTACGCCCTGACTATTGCAGTTGCCGTGCCATGTCTCGGTTTTATATTTTTTTATTTTTATAAATCAAATTGTTAAAATTTACCATCGGAATTGGACAAGCCAGGATCGCAAACCGGGCTAGACGCCTTATAGCGCCGCCCGGCAACTCCCGCGAATTAAATCAATCCATTGAAATGATTGAAACAATCGAAACATTTCGTAATGGCTGGTAGGGCTTGCGTGGTGGCCACCGATGATTTTCGGAAGGTGGGAGTGTTCTACGAGAGATCGGCTCACTCTGGATTTCAAAAAGACCAAAGTGAGCCGATAAAATGTAAAGCGCTTTGATTTAACAAAAGAAACCAGATTGAAACAATCACAAGACCACAGCGCGGTCTACCAATTCCCAACGCTGATCTCGCCAGCGCCCCGATTAGAGATCACTGGCTTTTCGCGCACTTCCGCAACTTCGATGTCACCCGCGCCCACCAAGCTCAACCTGGCCTGCTCGGCGCGCCCACCGACCGATACGTCGCCCGATCCTTTCACATCCACCGTAAGCCTTTTGATGGCGCCGTCTTTGACCCTCACATCACCGCCGCCTTCAACGTCGATGGCGAGATTGCCCGCGACCCGCTCGATTTCGATATCGCCGCTGCCTTCGACCGCCAATTGCGCATCGGTCACTTTCCCAAACTTCATCTGGCCCGCGGCCAGTTTAACTTGTATCGCCGCGGCAAGATCGCCGATCACCGCGTCGCCCACGTAACGCTCGGCGTTCAGCGGGATGCCACGCGGTATCTGTAACTGCGCCCGCAGTGGGCTTTGCGCTTGACTCCCCGCTTCGATCTTTTGATTGCCGATCACCACTTGGGCGGTCGCGCCGGGGGTGGCGACCACCGTGACATGGTTGGCATTGGCGGTGATCACCGTGGCTGTGGTCTTGCCGCCGCTGACCACGAGCGCTCCCCCGGTCAGCGCCGCTCGCACCGACTCGACCTGTTCGGGTGAGCCGCTCAATTTAAGATGGACTTGATCGACATCACCGACTTCGATCCGTAGATCACCACTGAAACTTTTGAAATTGAGCGTAGTTACACCCGAAAACGCTTGCTCTTTCGTCATCGTTTTCTCCGCAGCCGAAATGGCGGTGGAAGCCAACATTGCCAAAGTAGCGCCCAGGATCGCCGCCCACATTTTGAGAGTCAACATAAAGAATACCTCCGTAACATACTGTAGAGCTTTGTCGCTTGAGACCTTGCCACGGTTCCCACTCTTCTGTCGCTCGTGTTCACCGCAAAGTCTCGGCATAGATGTTGCAAAATTCGTAGCAACACGCTTATCGTCAATGGACTTTACCGAGGAACCCATCATGTCAACCATGCTGCACATTGCCGGCATACGCCGCGCGCTCCCACCGTTGTTGGCGGGATTGATGTTATTGACCAATATCACCGGTGTTGCGTTCGCCGATCAAGTGAAAGTCTTCACCGGCGCGCCGCCATCCGCCGAGGAACTCGCCAATATGCTGTTCCCCGAGCGCGTCGAGCAGGCGGCTTCGCAAAACACCGGGAGGGCCGAGACCGGGCCGCGTACACGCTCCATCGTCTTCACCGATCAGCAGCCTCCTCAACCAGCCTCGCAGAAACGCCCCGAAGGCTTCGGCTTGTTGATCAATTTCGCTTACAACTCGGCGACCATCCTGCCGAATTCACAGCCCTATCTGGATCAAGTCGCCGACATGCTTAAACTCGATGGCGTCGCGGGCAAACGCATCGTGATCGAAGGCCACACCGATTCCAAAGGCAACGCGGCTTACAACCTGCGACTGTCGCAGCGGCGCGCGCAAGCGGTCAAACAGTATTTGGTCGCCAAACATCAGATCGATCCAGGCGTGTTGCTCGCCGCTGGCAAGGGTGAATCCGAACCACTGCCGGGTCACAGACCGGGCGATACCGCCAACCGCCGGGTGGAATTTCATCGCTCTTATCGCTGACCCCCAACGGCTTTCCATCAACCAAAACCCCCGGTCGACCGGGGGGTTTGGTTTTGCAGCGGGCACGGTTCTTGGCGCCATGTGCGCTTCAATCATCCAGAAAGGGTTGGATCAGCGACGATGGTTTGCCAGCCCATATCAGCCGATAAGCCCGCTCATCGGCGAGGTCCTTTGAAGTGCCCGCTACGGCGCGCGCGCTGCCACTCGCCTAACTCCTCATCTACGCTTTTCGGGCTCTGGCGATTGCGATTCCACTATGCATCATTGACCGTGGTGCAAATTCGTTGGATAGTGGGCTTGAGAATTCGTACTCCTCGTGCTGATTCCCTTCCATAGGCAGGTGCGACTTTCTACATGATAAACGGTGAGAAGGTTTTCTAAACCAGCCTCGAAAATTGAGTTCTTGGCGCTATGGTTGAGCATTGCTTATGCGCATTTTCAGGAACGGAACACTCGATTACAATAAAGGGCTTTCCCTGCATCAGGTATTTCTCAATGGATGACAACAAGCGCAAAGCTCTTGCCACCACCCTGACCCAGATCGAACGGCAATTCGGCAAGGGCTCGGTCATGCGCATGGGCGATTCCAGCGCGGCGCGTGACATCGAAGTCGTTTCCACCGGTTCGCTCGGGCTGGATATCGCGCTCGGCGTCGGCGGTTTACCGCGTGGACGTGTCGTCGAAATTTATGGGCCGGAATCGTCGGGCAAAACCACGCTCGCCCTGCAAGTCATCGCGGAAATCCAGAAACAAGGCGGCACCGCGGCATTTGTCGATGCCGAGCACGCCCTCGATCCGATTTACGCGGCCAAGCTCGGCGTCGACGTCGATAACCTCTTGGTATCGCAACCCGACACCGGCGAGCAGGCACTGGAAATCACCGATATGCTGGTGCGTTCCAACGCCATCGATGCAATCATCATCGACTCGGTTGCGGCGCTCACCCCTAAGGCCGAGCTCGAAGGCGAGATGGGCGACGCCCATGTCGGCCTGCAAGCGCGTCTGATGTCGCAAGCGCTACGCAAGCTCACCGCCAATATCAAGCGCTCCAATACGCTGGTGGTTTTCATCAACCAGATCCGCATGAAAATCGGCGTCATGTTCGGTAATCCGGAGACCACGACCGGCGGCAACGCGCTCAAGTTCTATGCTTCGGTGCGCCTCGACATTCGCCGCACCGGCTCGATCAAAAAGGGCGAAGAAATCATCGGCAGCGAAACCCGCGTCAAAGTGGTCAAGAACAAGGTCGCGCCGCCGTTCCGTCAAGCCGAGTTCGAGATCCTTTATGGCGAGGGCATCTCGCGCCTTGGCGAGATCATCGACCTCGGCGTCAATGCGAGCATCGTCGATAAATCAGGCGCCTGGTACAGCTACAAAGGCGAACGCATCGGCCAGGGCAAGGAAAATGCGCGTCTGTTCCTCAAGGAACACCCCCAGCTTGTGCAGGAACTGGAAGCCAAAGTGCGCGAACACTATCTGAGCAAACCGGACGCGGTGCCGCTCGTCCAAGCCGGTGAAGATGACATTCTCGATGGCGAAAGCGACGCCGATAGCTGATCCAGCGGCGGCGCGCGATACCGCCCTGCGCTTGTTGGGCCGGCGCGAGCATTCGGCGCTCGAATTGCGCCACAAGCTCGGGTTGCGCGGGTTCACGGCCGCTTCGATCGACGCCGTGATCACCCAACTCGGCGCCGAGGATCTATTGAACGAAGCACGCTACGCCGAGGTGTACGCCCATACCCGCGCCGACAAAGGTTATGGCCCGCTGCGCATCCAGCGCGAGCTACGCGAGCGCGGCGTAGCCTCCGAAGACATCGCGGTGGCGCTCGCCGACCTCGACGATTTCTGGCCGCGCAAGCTCGCCGACATCCGCCGCAAGCGCTTCGCCAACGCGCACAAAGATGCCAGCGCCCGCCTGCAACAGACGCGTTTTTTGCGCCAGCGTGGGTTTACTCTGGAGCAGATCAACCGTCTATTCCGGGATTCCTGACGTTTCCAGCGATAATCGATAACCATGATTAGCAGCGCCGAACTTCGTAAGCTTTTTCTCGAATTCTTCCGCGACCGCGGCCACCAGATCGTGGCGAGCAGCCCGCTGGTGCCGGCCAACGACCCCACGCTATTGTTCACCAACGCCGGCATGGTGCAGTTCAAGGATGTATTCCTTGGCCGCGACCACCGCCCCTATGCGCGCGCTACCACCTCACAGCGCTGCGTGCGCGCCGGCGGCAAGCACAACGACCTCGAAAACGTCGGCTACACCGCGCGTCACCACACGTTTTTCGAGATGCTCGGCAACTTTAGCTTCGGCGATTACTTCAAGCGCGACGCCATCCATTTCGCCTGGGAGTTGCTGACCGGCGCCTTCAAACTGCCGCGCGAAAAGCTCTGGGTCACGGTCTACCATACCGACGACGAGGCCGCCCGCGTCTGGCTCGATGAGATCAAAGTCGATCCCGCGCGCTTCACCCGCATCCCGACCAGCGATAACTTCTGGCAAATGGGCGATACTGGACCGTGCGGCCCGTGCTCGGAAATTTTCTACGATCACGGCCCGGCGGTGGCGGGCGGACCACCGGGGTCAGCCGACGCCGATGGCGACCGCTACATCGAAATCTGGAACCTGGTGTTCATGCAGTTCGACCGTGCCCCCGACGGTACCCTCACCCCGCTGCCGAAACCCTCGGTGGATACGGGCATGGGCCTGGAGCGTCTGGCCGCCGTCATGCAAGGCGTGCACAGCAACTATGAAACCGATTTGTTTCGCAACCTGATCCAGGCCGCCGCCACGGTAACCAACGCCACCGACGTGGAATCTAGCTCGCTCAAGGTGATCGCCGACCATATCCGCGCCACCGCGTTTCTAATTACCGACGGCGTGGTGCCCTCCAATGAAGGGCGCGGCTATGTGCTACGCCGCATCATGCGCCGCGCCATCCGCCATGGCTATAAGCTCGGCGTCAATGAACCGTTTTTCCATAAGCTGGTCGCGCCGCTGGCGGTGGAGATGGGCGACGCCTACCCCGAACTGCGCGAGGCTCAAGCACGGGTTGCGGCCATCATCGCCCAGGAAGAAGAACGCTTCGCCGAAACCCTGGCCAAGGGCATGGAGTTG
>JAXMFZ010000006.1:0-114008 GCA_046347515.1 Gammaproteobacteria bacterium
TAGCGCGGAGCCGCCCATGGCCCGCAGCATCGGGTTGTTTTGGGGCAAATGGATGATTTGCCCGAAATGATCGTGCTCGATGCCATACTGGTCGAGGATCTGGGCGGCGCTCAGGCTGATGCCGGGCGCAATCGTAAAGCATCCGTAAAACATGGTGTTGTTGCTAAGATGGCCGATTGATTGAGGGATTGTAATCCTCCGCAACGCGGGTTTTGTGGCCCGTATTATCCATATCGATTATGCGGTTTTCGCGCAACGATAAGAAGATGATGGCGACCGAACACGGGATAATAAGCTATCGCCGCGCTGCGCGGAGAGCGTAGGCAATCAATCCGCTAGCAGCGCCCGTGTCCGTTCGAGCATGCGACGGATCATCGCGGTAGAAGCGCCCAGAGCGTTTTCCGGGCGCAGTGCGGTGGTGATTTCCGCCGTGCCCAGGAGTTGGGTGAGTTCCGCGTCTTGGTCCGCGGCCTCGATCAAGGTGATGTGCTCCGCGTGGACGCGCGCGACCAGCCGTTCCATCCAGGCCTGGGCGCGTACCTTGCCGATTCTGGCCGCGAGCGCGGCGGTGAGCATTTCGCTTTGCGCCAAGCCGTGGGTGCGGGCGAGATTCTGGGCCAGCGCGGCATCGTGGACGATCAGTCCTCGCAGCACCGGCGTCAGCGCGAATACCGCTGAACCCAGGGTTTCGAGGCTATCGACGAGAGTGGGTAATTCCACCTGCCAGCCGCCGACGCCGCGTTCGTGTTCCTGCGGCAGCGCCGCATACAGAGTCGCCGCCAGCGCTGGCAGCCGCTGCGCCGCCGCCAGCACTAACACACACGCCGCCGGATTGCGTTTGTGTGGCAGCGCCGACGAGCCGCCTCGTCCAGGAAGGGCGGGTTCGCTCAGTTCGCCGACCTCGAACTGCATGGCGAGCGTGATGTCGCGCGCGATCTTGGCTACCGTTCCACCCGCCAGCGCGCACGCGCCGCCGAGACGCGCCATGGGGCCACGCAGCGCATGGCGGGCATAACCGGGCCAAGAAAGGTGTAAATGCTCGGCCAGTCGGCGCGCGACTTGCTCGGCGTTTCCGCCCAATACCGCCAAATTGCCGACCGCGCCGCCGAACTGCAGAATCACCGCCTGCCCCAGACTGGCCTTGAATTCCCGTCGTGCCTCGGCGAGCGCCAGCGCCCAGCCCGCGAACTTCTGGGCGAGCAGGATCGGAGCGGCGGGCTGCAACAGCGTGCGACCCAGCGCAATCGTGCCGGGATGGGCCTCGGCCAGCGCGATGGCCGCTTGCGCCAAGCCCGTGAGCGCCGCCGCCAGAACCGTTCCCGCTTGCTTGATTTGTAGGGCCAGCGCGGTATCGACCAAATCCTGGCTGGTCGCGCCCCAATGCACGAAACCGGCGGCTTGCTCATCGACCGCGCGCACCGCCGTCGTCAGCGCCCTGACCACGGCGACGCCATGGGTGGCGCTGGCGCGCGCCTCTAGCGTGAGGGCGTGGGCATCAAATCCAGGTTCGGTGCATACCCGTTCGATGACGGCGGCGGCGGATGCGGGAATCACCCCAGCATCGGCTTCGGCGCGCGCCAGCGCCGCTTCGAAACGCAACAGCGCGGCGAGCAGCGCGGCGTCGCTGAAAACCGCCGCAAGCGTCGGTTCGCTGAGCAGCGCGCGGGCGAGAGACTCAGCCAACTCGGCGCTCCCAGGTCATGATGAGGGATGGCTTAGCAGTCGAAGAATACGGTTTCTCCCGACCCGCCCAAGCGGAGCGTGAGGCCATAGCGGTGAGGCTGGGCCGGGTCCGCCTGCGCGACCAGGGTTTGGCGGCGCGCGGCGGGAATGAGGTTCAGTACTTCGTCTTCTGCCAAAGTCGGATCGTCCGCGAAGTACACGCGCGTCACCAGCCGTTGCAGCAAGCCGCGCGCGAAGATCGATACACTGATATGCGGCGCTTGCAAGCCGCCGGCGCTGGCAGGTACTCGGCCCGGCATCAGGGTGATGAATTCGCAGGCGCCATCGGCATCGGTATGGGCGCGCGCGAAGCCGGTGAAACCGGGCAGCAACGGCGCGTTGCGGCGGTCGGCGGGGTGATCGTAGCGGCCGTGCGGGTTGGCCTGCCAGATTTCGCACATGGCGTCATTGACCGGCGCGCCCTCGGCGTCGAGCAGGCATAGGCTGACGATGATCTGCGGAAAATCGTGGCTGGCGATGGCTTCGATCAAGCTCACGCGATACTGGTTGCGCCCGACCAGAAAACCGCCGAAGAACGGGCCGATGGTCTGCGCGGCGGTGGGTTCAGGCATGGGGTGCTTCCAGTGGCGTCGCGCGGCTGCCGCGCAGCACGATATCGAACCGGTAGCCGAGCGCCCATTCCGGTTCGGTGCTGGCGAGATCGAATGCGGCGATCAGGCGTTCGCGTGCCGCGCGGTCGGGAACGGCTTGAAAGATCGGGTCGTAATCCATGAGCGGATCGCCGGGAAAGTACATCTGCGTGATCAAACGGGTGGCGAACGCCGGGCCGAACAGCGAGAAATGGATATGCGCGGGGCGCCAGGCATTCGGGTGGTTTCGCCAGGGATAAGCGCCCGGTTTGAGAGTGATGAAACGATAATAACCGTCGCCGTCGGTGAGCGCGCGCCCGACGCCGGTGAAATTCGGATCGAGCGGCGCCGGATGGCGGTCGGCTTCGTGCGCGTAGCGACCCGCCGCGTTGGTTTGCCAGATTTCCACCAAGGCGTTGCGCTCGGGCCGGCCGAACTCGTCGATGACGCGGCCGGTCACGATGAGGCGCTCGCCCAGCGGCTCGCCACGGTGCTGGCGGGTGAGGTCGTGATCGGTGGGGCTTACGGCATGATGGCCGAACAACGGCCCGGTGATTTCCGACAAGCTGTGCGGCAACAGCACCAACGGCTGGCGCGGCGCGCGACTCACCGTGCTGCGATAAGCTTCGTGTAGCAACGGCGGTTGGCTGCCCAAAGGCGGGCGTTGATAAATTTCCGACATAGTGGCGAGCGCATCGAGATAAACCCTGGTAACTCATACCTTAGCAGTTCGACGCCCGCTTTTGAATGGATGGCCGCGCCTGCGGGCCTGCGCTGCAGCCAGAGCGGAGGATGTGGTCGTTTGGCGGAGAAAACAACCTAAAGCCCTTCAGCCGTGCTGACTGGACCTTGACCAGTCAGTAGGCTGAAGGGCTTTAGGGGTTGCTATGATCAATCCTGATCAGCGGTTCTTATGGCTTTGACGGCCAGCTTCCGCATGTTGCTCCCTGCTACCACCGCGCGTGCTGCTCCCACCGCGATTTTCGGAGGAAGAGCCGTTATCGGAACCGCTACGGGCGCGGCTTTCACCGCCCTTGCTACCTGCTTCCCGAGCTTCCTCAGAGGTGAACTCGTGAGCTGTCCCTTTCTCGTGGGCCGCTTTACCGCCCTTGCTGCCCGCTTCCCGAGCTTCTTCGGAAGTGAACTCGTGAGCCGTCCCTTTCTCGTGAGCCGCTTTACCGCCTTTGCTCGCGATTTCGCGCTGTTTATCCTCGTCCATCGAGGCAAAGCCGCGATTGCTGGTATCGTCACTGCGATTGCTTGCCATACTACACCTCATATCAATGGCTAGATCATTGTGCTGCTTAGCCTCTACTACCTTGCTCTAGGGTCCAACCCGACCAGCCATCCTTACTGATAGGTAGAAGCGTCAAACTCCGTAATCGGTGAGCGGGCTTCCTGCCTGATCTCCCTCGCTCTGTGAGGTGTAGTGGAATTTCCGTGCCAATCCATAGCAAGATGATTTTTAATTGATAAATTAATCAGTTAAATACATAGCCAGCAGCGCAACGCGGCGCTGGCCCAGAACATAACAGCGGTAAGAACTGCTGTGATGCTTGTAATAGTTACAAGCGCTGGGACGCCCAGCGATCAGCGTGTCGCCATCCGTAAATGAAAGGACTTGGGCCGGGTCAAATGTTCATATCCCACGCGCGACAAGGTGCAGCCCCGCCCCGAATCCTTGACCCCCGTCCAGGCCAGCGCCGGATCGAGGTAATCGCAGCGGTTCATGAACCAGGTGCCGGTGTTGACGCGCTCGCCGACCCGCAGGGCCGCGTCCTCGTCCTGCGTCCATACCGAGGCGGTGAGTCCATAGGGGCTGTCGTTCATGAGGCGGATGGCTTCGTCGTCGGATGGCACGGCCATGATGCCCACCACCGGTCCGAATGATTCCTCCATCATCACCTTCATGCCGTGATCGACATCGATCAACGCTTGCGGCGCGAGATATGGCGTACCGTCGCGGTCGGCGCGAAACTGCCGGGGGTCGATCAGGGCTTGCGCGCCCTTGGCGACCGCCTCGCGAATGTGCTCGCGCACCAGATCGGCGGCGGCGGTGCGCACCATCGGCCCGAGGTTGGTGTCGGCGTCCAACGGATTGCCCAGACGGTATTGTTTGGCGAGTTCCACGAAGCCGTCCACGAACGGCTTGAACACATCCCGATGTACGTAAATGCGCTCGATGCCGCAGCACGACTGGCCAGAATTGAAGTACACGCCGTCCACCAGATTCTCGACCGCGTGGGCGAGATCGACATCGGGCCGCACATACGCCGGGTCCTTGCCGCCGAGTTCCAAGCCGGTGGCGATGAAGCGCCCGGCGGCGGCGTGCTGCACGGCGTGGCCGCCGGCCACCGAGCCGGTGAAGGCGACGAAATCCACGCGCGGATCGCCGATGGCGCGCGCCACGCCGCCATGATCGGTATGCACGAACTGGAATACGCCTGCTGGCAGACCAGCGGTCTGGAATGCTTCGGCGAAACGCTCGGCGCACAAGGGGGTTTGCGCCGAGTGCTTGAGCAGCACGCTGTTGCCCGCCAGCAGCGCCGGGATCACGCTGTTCACCGCGGTGAGGTACGGATAATTCCACGGCGCGATAGCGAGCACCACGCCCAGCGGCTCGCGGCGAATGAAGCGGTGGAATCCGGCCTTGAGGCCGACGTCGATGTCGGCCAACGCGGACTCGGCGATGGCGATCATGTAACGGGCGCGTTCCTCGAAACCGCGCACCTCGCCAGGTGATTGGCTTACGGGACGGCCCATTTGCCAACTGATCTCGGTCGCAATGTCGGCTTTGCGCGCGACGAAAGCATCGACCGCGCGGCTCAGCAGAACAGAGCGCTCGGCGAGCGGCACGCGTTTCCACTCGAGTTGAGCGTGAGCGGCGCGTTCGAGCACACCGTCGATTTCGGCAGAGGTGGCGAGGTGGCGTTCGAGGTAAACGCTGCCATCGACAGGCGTGATGGTTTTCTGGATCGTGGTCATGGTCATGCGGAGGAAGGCAGGGTAGGGGTAAGTAGTTGGGTCGGCGCGTCAATGAGATGGAACTGCATAGGCAGTCCAATTAGCATGTTATGCGGTTAGAAGAGCGCTGGGAAGTCTGGAATGCTGGTATTGATGAGAGTAGGATAGTTGAGTTATGGAGATTCTTCATAATAAGCTGTTAGCTCCCACGGGTGAGCAATGCTTCCCGACCTACCTGGACTGAAGAGAGAGATTCAAAGCGTCGTTGATCGATACCTGCGCGCGCGCGTGCACAGTAAGCTTGGTGTCTTCGACAAGTCCCCCAAACATATTGTCCACGAGGGGAATCGGATGCGGACACTAAGAGCTGACGGCTCATCTGATGACTCGGATTTGAAGCAAGCCTCTGCCGAGATGACGGTAAAATTTGATGACATTCCCAGGCTGACCGCTGCGAAGTGGATGGAGAAGCTGGATAGCCTCGCGGACGAGATGGCGAAGCAGATTGGTCAGCACCTCTACGGGTCTCTAGATGCAAGCTTGGAGAAGGCAGGACAAGTTGTAGACGGGCGAGGTAAGCCCTTCGACGCAGAGACGGTCTTCGCTGTGCTGGAGAAGATCGCTCTCGACTTTGACGAGACAGGACAGCATCACGAGCTATCGATCGTAATGTCCCCCGACCTCGCCCAACGGGCGAAGAAAGTATTCGAGCAGATAGAATCCGACCCAGTCCTGCGACAGCGTCACCGCGAACTAATCGACCGGAAGCGGTCGGAATGGCGTGATCGAGAAGCTACTCGAAAACTGGTTGGATAGCGCTAGCGAGCGGAGCTATCAACCAGTATTCGTCCAGATGCTTTCTGGGCGAGGGTACCGAGTCGTTCATAGCACTCGACATACGGTGCTGGAGTACGGGAAGGACGTACTGGCGGTCGCCCCAACCGGCGAAGGATGCGCATACCAGCTCAAAGGCCATCCGGCGGGAAAGCTCGGGCTTAGCCAGTTCCGGAGTGAGATCCAACCTCAGCTCGTGCAGCTGATGTCTCAGCCCGTCGTCTTCCCGGGTTTTCCTTCGGGGCCTCACAAGGCGTTCCTAGTAAGCAATGGCTATTTCGAGGAGGAGGTACAGCGAGCGGTTGATGACCTAAATCGCGGACTATACCCCTCCAAAGTAACTCTCATCGCGAGAGGCGATCTGCTCCATTGGTCCAAGGAACTTGGCGTTTCTCTTTGGCCGGCCGAACTAGAGGACAGCCGATCGCTGTTGGAGCTATTTCTCTCGGATCCGACTGACCTCCTTCCTTCATCCAAGCTTTCGGACCTATTAGGTAAGGTCCTAGCCCTCGGAATTGATGACAAGGTGGGAGGCAAGCCCGAGTTCTTTCGTCGAACGACAAGTGGGGCTCTGCTAACAGGAATCGCAACAGCCGGGTTCGCAGAAGCGGAGAATCATTTCGCCCTGGCTTGCGCATGGGCCCTTTTCTCTGCAAGCATCATCGCAGCATCGGAGAAACACGGGATCAGGCTTGAAGGGGCAGGTCTTGAAGTGCTGCTCTTGGCGGAAGCTGCGGCGGGAGATGCTTTGGCTGCGCTCTGGAGCGAAGTCAGGGACAGTCGCCACCTCGTGGGCAGCAACGCGTTCGCCGACACGGATGTGTATGGATGGAGGTATACGACGCTCCTTGGTGCGCTAACGTGCTTGGCCATTTTCGATGATGAGCGCCACCTGCTAACTAGTGATGATAGTACCGCGCTGCGGCAGTGGCTGCAGAGACGCCACGAGAGCATCGACCTTTGGGGCGAAGGCGCACTTGGTTGCATCGTGCCCTGGCTCGTATGGTTGCGTAAGCACGATGCCACTCTAAGACCCGACCTCGAGATCGCGTCCGTTGCTGATGTCGTCGTAGCCCGAAACCAGTCTCGCAGCCAGTCTCCTCTTCCGGCCCCGTACTATAGTTTCGAGCAGATAGCGCGATTTAGCATGCGTCTGGACCAATCTCGAGAGAGTAGTTCGCTCGAAGGTGAAACCTTCACGGGAAGTGCATTCACGGCGGAACTTCTGCTGCACTTACTCGTGCGAACCAACCTGAAGCAGAAGTGCAAGCGTATTTGGTCAGAGTTCTCACGTCTTGCTCACCGGACATGCATCCCAGATCACATGTGGGCATACTGCTGCCTCCGCGCAACTCAGGGGGTGGATCAGACCAAGCTGTACCCCTACACTTATGAGTGGGATGTTCTCAAGCGCGAGGCCCTGACCTCCGAGAATCTCGGAGTGCCTATCGAGCTTGCGCAGAGGCCGTGGCTCCTTGCTCTGTGGTGGCAAGTTGCTCCGTACCGATGTACGACCCCGAGTACGCATGCGCTGGTGGACGCGATGTTGCCAGCGTGGGGAACGTGAATGGTGGGGGCTAACCCGCCCATCAACACGGACGCGCAGACAGCGGCGCTTCGCTTGCTGTTTGCGCGCCGGTTATGGGCATGTAGTTAGCCGCCACCGCATGCGTTTCGCAGATCCGCTGACCGTCACCTAAGTACGCTACAAAACTGTGCAAGCTATTAATTTGTATAGATTGCCAGTAAACTCTGTGATCTTCCTATACATCCGGAGGCGATGTGGATGACCAACCTTCAAGCGGTACGAGCCCTGCGGTTGGCGCTGAGTGCGTATTTGCCCTGGCATGGTGCGCGCTTGACCTTGGTGGCGCAGTTTATCTTGGCGTTGCTGCAAGTCCGCTCGGTCAATCTGGCCGAACTGGCCACGGCACTGCCGAGCCGCGCTAAGCGCCATTCCAACTATATCCGATGGCAGCGCTTTTTCCGTGGCTTTGTGATCGATCAGGAGTGGATCGCGCGCACCGTTGCGCAGTGGCTGCCCCTGCCAGAGCGTTGGGTGTTGACGCTGGATCGCACCAACTGGCGCTTGGGGAGAGTGGAGATCAATCTGTTGGTGCTGGCGGTGCAGTATCAGCAGATGGCTCTTCCACTGCTGTGGACGGTACTGGGTAAGGCGGGCAACTCCAACACCGCCGAGCGCCGAACCCTGATGGAGCGGTTCATCGGTATCTTTGGCCGAGCACGGATTGCCTATCTGCTGGCAGATCGGGAGTTCATCGGTGGACAATGGTTGGAGTTTCTGCGCCGTGAGGGCATCGGCTTTCGCATCCGCTTGAAGGCCGACGCGCTGCTCAGCACCGCTCGGGGTCAGCGGCCTGTGCTGGCGTGCTTTCAAGACTTGGCGGTGGGCGAGCGTCGAGTGTTGCGTAAAGCGCGCACGCTGTGGGGTTGCCGTGTCTACCTGGCGGCGCTGCGCCTGGAAAGCGAGTGGCTGATCGTGATGAGTGCCGATCATCCGCAGCGTGCCCTCAGCGACTACGCCCAACGCTGGACCATTGAAACTTTGTTTGGGGCCTTGAAAAGCCGGGGCTTTCGCTTGGAATCGACGCATCTCACCGAGCCTGAGCGACTGAGTCGGCTGTTGGCATTGCTGGCGCTGGCCACCGCTTGGGCCGTGCATACCGGCCATTGGCTGGCTCAACAGCAGCCCATCGCCCAAAAAAACTCTGCAGCGGGCGCTGTACTCGCAGTTTCGCTACGGGCTTGATCATCTGCGCATGATCCTATTGAACTTGGCTCATCAAGCGCCGGCGTTCTTCCAGGTGTTGGGCCTGTTGCTCGGTGGCAAGCCGCTTCATGTCAAACCCAAACGATGTTTTGTATCGTACTGAGGACCGTCACTTGCCCAACCTGCAAACGGGCTGGTAGCTACACGACACAAGAGCTGTTTGCTTTACGCGCGCGGTGCGAACATTGCACGGCCTCGCTCGAACCAATTGGCCGAGATATGAGAGCCCTGGTCGCCGAAGTAAGGGCCTTTGTGGCTATGATGGACATGGCGCTTGAGCTGGAACGAGTGTTCGGCGTGACGATCACGGAAGCGGAACTGGAGTCCATTCAGTGTCCGTCGGACTTCGCGCAGTACCTTCAAGGTTCGCAGCGGCGCGGGAACGTGGAGGCGAGTATCGTCGCCGCATTGGCACTGGTAAGGCGCACGTCAGCCGATGAGCGTGACCTTCACCGAACTTTCGCCGAACTGTTCCCTCTCAGCTGGGATGCTTAGCGTGTGCCAGGCGGCGGCTAACAAGCAGTTGGAGCGGACCGTCATACGGCAACACGTGCGCGCCGCATGTGCGTCATTTCATTGTGCGCACGCCGCGCGCTGGACATGTGATCGCGCGGCCGCTCAACTGCGGCGTTGGGCGTCATAGGGGAGACAGCGTGGGTTACGCAATTTCTTGGCTGGCTGTGCGAGGTAAGGATCCCGCCGCGGTTACTGCCAGCCTTGGTTTAAAGGCCAGCGGCGAAAAGGCCGAATATGGAGAGGCTATGTACACCGGACGTCCTCTGCCGAGCGGCTGGTTTCTTCTCGTCATAAACCAAGCTGAGCACAAGTTCATGAATCAAGACTCACTAGCACGTCTGTCGCAGAGGTCTGAAGTGATCGCCTCGACGATTGAAGAGCACGTCATGGTTTGCGCTTCTGAAGCTTGGAAGGATGGCGTGAAGGTTTGGCGCATCGGACACGACGCACAAGAGAGCATTGATCACATCAACGCGAGTGGCGCCTTGCCTGACGTCTATGCATCTATCAAGAGCTCATTGTCCAAGCAGCAAGAGGAGGCTGGTGGAAACGCCGCTGATACGGATTACTTCTTCGATATCCCGCTACAAACGGCCAAGAGCATCGTAGGTTTCAAGCATGATGAAGATTCGGGGCTCGAAGACGGCGGTTTTGAAGTATTCAAAGAGTCGGTCGGCTCATCGAAGCCGTGGTGGAAGCTGTGGTAATGACACCCAATCAGCGGGTCGAGGCGACGCGGGGTAAATCTCGGTGGCGCTGCGCGGTATTGTCCTGGGCCGGCGCGCCTCACCCGCGGCGTCATGCATCGCCAATGGTGATCCATGAATAGCCTCGCAAGTCGATTTTTCATCTTTCTCATAAAACATCGTCATTGGTTCCGTTTGAAACTAAAGAGGGAAGCCATCGATTGGGATACTTCAATTCCCGAATTACGCGAGCGAGTTGAAAAGTCTGCAGGAATGTTTGGCAAGTTGCCTAACGGCATCGAGGTGTCGCCGGTCACGATAGGCGGCCTTTCCGCCGAATGGATTTGTCCATCCCGGATACCCAATGATCGAGCAATCCTGTATTTCCATGGTGGTGGATACGTGATGGGCTCATGTCGAGCATATCGGGCAATCGTCGCCAAATTTGTAGCAGGCACCGGTGAGTTCGGTACTCTTGACTGGCCCAGTGCGGCGCTCTGAATTGGCCCACCTAAACATGAGCAATAGCGCTTACTGTGGTGGCTGGGAATCCAGCCGACAGAGAGGCGCCGATGCAGTGGAGACAGAAGGTGGAGCTATTTGAACAACTGCGACGCGAGTATGAGTTTGGGGTCGGCACGATCGCCGGCGTGGCACGCCACTTTGGCGTGCACCGGCGCCAGGTGCGCCAAGCCTTGCAAAGCGCCCTGCCGCCGCCGCGCCGGCGGGCGCAGCGGCGCTGTCCGCAACTCGATCCGGTGCGCGCATTCATTGATGCGATTTTGGAAGCCGATCGCCAGGCACCACGCAAGCAACGCCACACCGCCCATCGGATCGCGGCGCGCATTGGCGAGAGCGTGCCGGGGTGTGGGATTTCGGAGCGGCGGGTGCGGGAGTATGTGCGCGAACGCAAGCTCGCGCTGGGGCTTCTCGGGCGCGAGGTGATGGTGGCCCAGAGCTACCGCTGGGGCGAAGAGGGGCAGGTCGATTGGTACGAAGCCGAGGTGGAGATCGCCGGCGAGCGCGAAGTGGTGCAGGTGTTTGTGATGCGCGCCATGGCCAGCGGGGCGGCGTTCCATCGGGCGTACCGCCACGCCACCCAACAGGCGTTTCTGGAGGCCCATCAGGCGGCGTTTCATTACTTTGGCGGCGTATTTCGCCGACTGCGCTACGACAACCTAAAAAGCGCGGTGAAGAAGGTGTTGCGCGGGCAGCGGCCGGCGCAGACGGTGCGCTTCGTGGCGTTTCGCTCGCACTGGCGGTTTGCGGCGGAGTTTTGCAACCCCGGCCAGGGCCATGAGAAGGGCGGCGTGGAAGGCGAAGTGGGGTATTTCCGCCGCAACCACCTGGTACCGGTGCCGCAGGTGGAAAGCCTGGCGGCGCTCAATGAGCGGCTGCTCGCGGGCTGTCGGGCCGATCTTGAGCGGGTGATCGATCAGCGCCCCCTAAGCGTCGGCCAGGCGCTCGCCCAGGAGCGCGCGCAGCTATTGCCGCTGGCGACAGAAGACTTCGGGGTAGCCGAGGAGTACTTTGCGCGTGTAGACGCCCACGGCTGCGTGGCGGTGCTCACCAACCGCTATTCCACGCCGCTCACGCCCGGAACCGAGGTGCGCGTCGCGGTAGGGCCGGAGTGCATCACCGTTTATCACGAGGGCCGCGCCGTCGCTTCCCATGAACGCTCGTATCGGCGCCATCAGCGCGTCCTCAACCTCGAACATTACCTCGATGTGCTGGAGCGCAAACCTGGCGCGCTCGCCGGTTCCACGGCACTCGCCCAATGGCGCGCCGCCGGGCGCTGGGGCGTGGCCCACGATGCGCTGTGGGCCATTCTCAGCGAACGCCACGGGCGCTCGGAGGGCACGCAGCGGATGATCGAGTTGGTGCGCCTCGGTAAGCGCTACGGCTATGAGCGCCTAAACCACGCCATCGTGCAGGCGCTTGAGAGCGGCGCGCAGGATGCCGCCGCGGTGCGCTACCTCCTGGAAGCACCAGCATTGATGCAGCCGCCCGCGCCGTCCTTGAGCGCGGGCGATCTGAAGCACCCGGCGTTTTTTACCCGCCCGCTGCCCTCGTTGGCCGGCTATGACCAGTTGCTCAGCACAGGCGTCCGGCCATGAGCGCCGCGGTGGATAGGGCCGCCGTGCAGGCCCACTGTCGTTCACTGCGGCTGCCGGCGGTGGCCGCCCATTGCGAACGCCTGGCAGAGGAGGCGCTGCGCAGCCACTGCTCGCCGCTCAATTACCTGGAAGCGCTGCTCGCCGCTGAGGTCGATGAACGCGAACGCCACACTATTCAGCGCCGTCTCAAAGACGCGCGGCTACCGCGCTTAAAAACGCTGGAAGAATTCGACTTCAGCGCCGCCCCGCAGTTGCCTGCACCGCGCATTCGGGCGCTGGCCGAGGGTCAGTACTTGGCGCACGCCGAGCCGGTGATCCTCATCGGCGATGCGGGCACCGGCAAAACGCATCTGGCCACGGGGCTTTGTGTAGCCGCGTGTCGGCAGAAAAAGCGCGTGCGCTTTACCACCGCCGCCGGTTTGGTCAACGACTTGGTCGAAGCCCAGCAGCACAATCTCCTGGGCCGCGCGCTCGGGCGCTGGAGTCGCTACGATCTGATCGCGCTGGATGAAGTCGGCTACGTCCCCCTCGCCCAACTCGGGGCGGAGCTTCTCTTTCAAGTGATCTCCGAACAGGCCGAGCGGACGACCTTTATCGTGACGACCAATTTGCCGTTCTCGGAATGGACGCAAGTGTTCCCGAACGCGCGGCTGTGCAAAGCGCTGCTGGATCGACTCACCGATCGGGCGCACATCATTGAGACCGGCACCGAGAGCTATCGCTTCAAGCGCACGGTGGCCGGGCGTAAAGGCGTCAAAGGATGAGGCGGCAGTGATGGAGCGATCCCGTCCGCTGGCGCCCGCTGGCGCCCGGTGTAACGCGGCTTTCTGGCCTTACCTGGCCAGGGTTTTTCGTCAACAGGGGGGTGGGCCAAATGTGGCCGCCGAAATGGGCCAGACCCGGGGTCTTCCGCAGATCTCGTAAGCGGCGAAGCGATGAACTTCGTTGGTGCACTCAACCACGCAGTCGCCAGTTTGTCGGAGCGCGCTAACCCCAGTGATGACGTCCGGGTGAGCGCAGCAACGATCCGAGAAAAACCGACTCTATATTTCCACCTTGACCTCCCGCTGAGCGACTTTACGCCGGTGCCAGCACGCGCAACCGCAGCAGCTCCAGCTTCGCGCGGCCGTACATCTGGCGCTTGAGACATTTCAGCCGATTCACATGCCCTTCGGTTATCCCATTGCTCCAGGGCAGGGCGAGCGCCGCTTTGACCGCCTCGCGATCGCGCTGCAAGCCTTCGGCGAAGCTTTTCAGCGCTGCCAATCCGCAGGTCCGCATTTGGCTCAACCAGCCGTCGAACTCCGCGACCTGACGTTCCCTGACCAGGCGAATAAATTCATTGGCCAGATGGCGAGCGGTATAGATCTCCGGTTGTTCGGCACAGAGCCGTTCGACGAAACGCTGTTGCTCGGCATGGGCGGCGGCATCCTTGGGTTTCTTGACCAAGCTCAGCAGCCACCAGCTCACCCGCCGAGGCGATGGAATCGCGGGCGGCGACAGGGGCGGCGTTGCGCGCCGCTTCGAGGCGCCGCGCCGATAACGGGGCTGCTCATAGCGCCACGGCAAGACGGCGCTGTTCACCAGGCTAAGCGCGCCGCAATAGCCGCGCGCGGTGATTTCGCGCCACAGCGTGGTGGCATTGTGGCAGCCTTCGTCCCAGCGCAGGCGCAGATAGGCGAGGAACGGATCGAGTTGGCGGGGACGGGGCTTACGGGCGGCGCGCTCTGGGAAATGACCTGCTCGCAGCATGAGCCGTACTGTGCGCCGGTGCATCTGGAAGGTCTGTGCGATGCCACGGATGGACATCCCTTCTTGATGCAGCTTGACGACTTCCTCGTAGCGCGCGAGGCGGCGTTCGCGCCGTTGAGCTTGGTCGCGTTGGGCGCGCGTGCGGGGTGGTGGCAGCTCGGTTGAGGTCGGCGCGCACGCCTGATCCCTATCGGCAGTGGTGGTGGCGGGAGGCGTCGGTTCAGGGGGTGGTGTGCTGGCTTGCGCTGCCAACGCCTTGGCCACGTGCGTCACTGTCTTCAGGTGCCGGTACAGGAACCGCTCAATCACCTCGCGGACATTCTGAAGCAGGTGCCAGCGGTCGGCCACTTGCACCGCGTGGGGCGCGCCCAACCGGGCCGCTTCGGCATACGCGCCGGCCCGATCACGGCTGATCACGCGCACTTCGGGGTGGGCTTTCAGCCATGCCTCGACCGTCTCGCTCTGGCGATCGGGCAAAACCTCGATCGGGCGGTGGGTATGGAGATCGACCACGAGGGTGCCGTAACGATGGCCGCGTCGGTACGCCCAGTCATCGATGCCGATGGCGCGCAGTGTACCCGCCGCCGGCGGGACAAATCGGCGGATGGCGCGCAGCAGCGTATCCGCACTGACCGCCATCCCCAACCGCTCGGCCAAGCGCGCGCCGGCTTCGCCGCCGAGCGCGAAACCGAAGCGTTGCAGTGTGGCCTGCAGCCGCACGGTGCGCCGTTGGTAAGCATCGGCAAATCCGCTCAAACGCTCGCTGAAGGTGCGGCGTTCACACTCCGCGTTATCACAATAAAACCGCCGCACCCGCAGCTGCACCACGATACTGGTCCCGCACCAGGGCATATCCTGTATCTGGCGTTCGTAGCCGCTGTGAATCCGCATACCCACTGCACCGCAACGCGGGCAGACCGCTTCGGGCTGTCGCCCGGCTGCGATCACCACCAGATGATCGGTCGTTTTGGTCACGGCGACAATGGATACCAGCGCGGTGGGAAACAGTAACGGGAGGAGCAGCATAGCAGTTCGGCCAGCGGGGTCGGGAAAACAATCCGTTGTAGCGCTTATCGCCGGTTTGGAAAAGGCTTTTCTCCTTCCACGAAATGTGCGGAAGACCCCAGACCCGCTTGCCAAACTCAACCGGCACCGGTGCTCTTATATTCGACTATCGCTTGGCTCCCGAACATCCATTCCCTGCCGCTCTTGATGACTCGCTGGTGGCGTATGGTTGGCTGCTATCTCAAGGCTTGCGTCCATCTCGCATTGCGTTCGTTGGTGATTCAGCCGGGGGCGGCCTATGTTTGGCGACGCTGCTCGCTATTCGGGATCAAGGAATTCTTCTTCCCGCAGCGGCGGCCGCCCTCTCTCCATGGACCGATCTCAACTGTTCGGGAAGCTCCTATAAACGCGAAGATCCTCTCGTGCCGGAAGGGTCGTGGAAGGTCTTCGGCAAGTACTATGCTGGTGAAAATAGCCCCAGTCATCCGCTGATATCTCCGCTGTATGGTGATCTCACTGGGCTCCCACCCTTGCTCATCTATGCCGGTGAGGACGAATCGATGCTCGATGACGCAACCCAATTCGCGGATAAGGCCCGGAACGCAGGAGTGAGTACCAGGCTGCAAGTCGGGGAAGGGATGGTTCATTGTTACCCCGCCCTTTCCCCGCTTTTCCCAGAGGCTAGAGAAGCGATGAAAGATATTTGCGCGTTCTTGCGCGTGCATACAAATGCATCGCTGAACTCGGTAGGGCCGATGCGTAACGCTTCGTTCCAGGGGGAGCTGCGCGATAAAGCCGCGCAGTGCCCCTGCACTCGGATGTTCGTGGCGACGCACAAGCTCCATCAACGAACGTCGGGAGCAGACGGACGATGACTATTATCATTACTGCCTTTGAGCGATCACCCGATGGCGGAAGCGGACTGGCGCGTGATACCCGCGTTCGCTGGGCCCTTGAAGAAGTGGGCAAGTCTTACGAGGTTCGCTTTGTTTCGTTCCAGGCGATAAAGGAACCCGCGCATCTGGCACTCCATCCTTTCGGCCAGATCCCGACCTATGAGGAGGGCGACCTCGCACTGTTCGAGACAGGGTCGATTGTCTTTCACATCGCCGATCGCCATGTGGGCCTGCTGCCGGACGATTCCAATTCGCGGGCGCGCGCGATCACATGGATGTTTGCCGCGCTCAACACGGTGGAGCCGCCGATCCTTGAGCTTGCAACCGCCAAGCTCCTGGAGGGCGACACGCCCTGGGCCAGAGAGCGCCTGCCCTTAGTCGTAGATCGCCTCCGCGAACGGCTGAAGCAACTATCCGCGCGTCTTGGCAACGCCGACTGGCTTGATGGTGCGTTCAGCGCGGGCGATCTGATGATGGTGTCAGTGCTGCTCAGACTGAGGCCCTCTGGCATCCTGAATGAGTGTCCGAACCTCGCCGCCTATGTCGCCCGCGGCGAGTCGCGCCCAGCCTACAAGCGGGCGTTTGCGGCTCAATTGGCGGTCAATAGCCAAGGTGCGATCTAACCCATCGCTCCAGCCGACGTGCTCCGGCCTGCGCCCTACGCACGGGGCTGAGCTCAAACATTAGGTCGCTTAGGGAAACAAACAATGCCCGGACGTCCCTTTATCCAAGATGACGCAGCTCTCCCCGAACGGTATTCCACCGACGACGCGAGGATGCGCCGCAATGTGCTTCGCGAGACGATTCTGCGCTTCGAAAACTGTCCGACTGGAGACCGATATCTGGGCCAAGCGAAGCTGAATCTTGCCAGATGGAAGTCCGCCGCGCATTCTCCTTCTAGCTCTCCGGAAATCCTCGTGCTCCCAGGCGATTGGGGCGAAGTGACTCAAGGGCTGACGAAGCGCTTCGGTCAGTGTTTCGCTATGCTCAATATGGCTAACGCGTACGTCCCTGGCGGGGCTTACGTCGAAGGGGCCATCGCTCAAGAAGAAAATATGTATCGAAGGACCGACTGTCATTTCTACATATTGCCACCGCACTACGATGTTGAGCGCGACCGCTATTCGCCGGAGGCTACTCAGCTGCTCTCCGGCGAGCATGGATACGTTTATCTCGACTCCAGCAACCCGCGGGTATGTATCCGGGGCCCTGAGGATAGAGAATCAGCCGACCTCGGCTATCCGTGGCTCGAGAGCAATGAAATTTTCCCGTTCTTCGAATTAAAGGCCGCTGCACAGGACCTTCGACGAGGCGCAAGCTTTAACGCGGACCAAGCCCGCCGCCAAATTCGCGCGCAGATCAAGACGCTCAGTCGAGCGATGATTAGGCACGTAGTTTTCGGTGCATTCGGGTGCGGCGCATTCAAGAACCCTGCAGAAGAAGTAGCAAAACTTTACAAGGAAGAGCTAACAGCAAACCGTATTCACTTCGATGTTGTTGCATTCGCCATCTTTGATGCTGGATATGGTCCCGATAACTATCGCCCATTCAAGACCGTGCTCGGTACGACCTAACCAGCCAATGGAGCGGACACCTCCGTGCTACGCACTCCGGCGCTGGTCAGCGCCGTATTAGGCATCGCAAATTCGCCGTGGCCCAATCGTCCTTGGAGCAAAATTCAGCCGAATTCGAATGGAAGATCGATGACGTCTTTGGTCGGATTGCGGATCGCTACGATATCTTGAGTGACCTATTCAGCCTCGGCATACACCGCATCTGGAAGCAACGCGTCGCGAATAGAATTGCTTCGGAAAATTGGTCGTCATTGATTGACGGAGCTACGGGAACAGGAGATATAATTCTTCGCGTTCTAAAGACGTCAAACACCAACGGCCGAGTTATTATCGCGTCCGACGTTAGCAATCCAATGTTAGCCATAGCGGAACAGCGATTGAAAAGGTTTAAGAGCGAAGTGCGTCTTTGGCAGTTGGATGCGGAAAACATGCATTGCGTGGTAGATAGCAGCGTTGACGCCTACTCCATCTCCTTGGGACTGAAGATCTGTAATCGGCATAGCGTTCTGAAGGAGGCCTTTCGAATTTTAAAGCCCGGAGGACTTCTCATTACGCTGGAAGCCTCCAATATTCCGTGGAGGCCAATTCATCGAGCCTACTTAGGCTACATGGCTCTATGCATACCATTGCTAGGTTGGTTGGCGACGGGGGGAGATTCTTCTGCCTACAAATACCTTTTGCATGGCATCCGTGAATTCCCGTCAGCCGAGGTGCTAGCGGAAGAACTAGAGGAGCACGGATTTGAAATGGTATCTTTTGAGCGCCTCTCATTAGGAATTGTCGCAATTCATACCGCGCGGAAACCAAAGCAGGGAAGCGATGCCTAACCAGCCAATGGAGTGGACACCTCCGAGCAGTGCATTTCGGTGCCGCTCAGCGCCGCATTAGACATCTATGAGTTGCATGCTCCGAGCTGGTGGTCAAGTTTTCGATGTGGATAGCTTCATAGCGAGTGTTCCGCTGACGGTTGATTCTTTGTGGCGCAAGGGAGAGAAACGTTTTCCAAATAGCACCTCAAACGAAAGAATCAATGAATCATCAGGCGTTCGAATCGTGGCAAGTGAAGCCGATTTTTCTGAGTTGTCGCAGCAAATCGAAGATGTCGTTGCGTTCCTTCAACGTAACCAAGAGAACATTAAGCGTTTGTGTTCGTACCCCGGCGTTGAATCGGCGGTTCTTGATTTCGGGGCTGAGATTCATCCGCCTGGCTGGGCCTCTTTCACGTTTCCTCCTGAGCTATTGTCGTTGTCAGGGCTTGTCGGTGTATCTCTTTGCCTATCGGTGTACCCAACTGAAAAAGAGGAAAAAAACGATGCCTTACCCGGCGCTCAACCTCGCTCCTTTCAGTCGCTGGACGCTGCGCGATAAAGCCGCGCAGCGCCGGCTAGCTCTACGTTAGCCCTCGCGGCGCGGGTTGGCGTGAGTATAACCCGTGTTATACTTCGTGCATGAAAACCGCCGTCTCTATACCCGATCGCGTTTTCGAGTCCGCCGAGAAGCTCGCGGCGCGCCTCGGTGTGTCTCGTAGCGAACTTTACGCAAAGGCCCTAGCCAGCTTGGTCGAGAAGCATCGCGAGGACCTCATTACCACCAAGCTCAATGAGCTTTACGGTCCAGAGGGCGAAGAGTCGTCACTCGATCCAGAAGTTGTCTCGCTTCAATCCCGCTCGCTTCGGCGAGAGAAGTGGTAATGCGAAGAGGCGAGGTTTGGTGGGCGTCCATGCCCGATCCGGCCGGGTCTGGCCCTGGGTATCGACGACCGCATCTCATTGTCTCCGCCAACTCGTTCAACGAGAGCCGCATCAACACGGTTATTACCGTGGTCATCACTTCAAACCTGCGGTTGGCTGATGCCCCTGGCAACGTAAGGCTCCCGTCCCGAGGTACTGGCTTGTCCAAGCCGTCGGTGGCTAACGTCTCGCAGGTAATCACCATTGATAAGGCGTTCCTTACCGAGCGTGTCGGTCGCGTGCCTCCTGCGTCCATGAGCGCGGTCGATGATGGGCTACGTCTCGCATTGGAGTTATAGAGCGAGGGCTAACATGCCTATCAACCGGACAGCCGCAAACCGAGCTTGCGGTGCCCTCGGTGGCTACGCTCTGTCGGCTGCCGGTTATGGGCGGCGTTGGGCGTCAAAATGAAATTGCTCCGGTGGGCTACCGTAGTTCCAACAGCAATCGTTGCATGGTACGGAGCGGTAATTGTTGGAATTGCGCTTTTATCTGCTATCGGCCACTTCTGTCCGCCCTACGAAGCTTGCCGGGCCGGATGGCATAACGTTGCCGAACGCGCTATTTTCATTTTTTCGGTCGGGCTGTCCGCGTTTCTAGTCGTAGTCTGCGCAAGCTTGGCTGCGCCATCGCACCGTCACCACGTTGCATGGGCGGCCTATTTATCAGGTTTATGCGTGGCAGTTTATTTTGTGTCTCAATCATATCGTTCTGTGATCTCGGAATTCACTGCGGCAATCGTTGCGGGATTATTGGGCATATTCTGTGTAGCGAAGTATCTTGGTAATTCAATGCCGCCCAATGGGCGCTCCAACAGAGACGCGCGCCCTTTAAGATAATCGTTAGGCTGCATAGTGATGCCACAAACTGACGAAATGGCATACATGGAAACGGATGGCGCTTGCGCAAACTGCGGCATAAGAGACTCGCGCGCTCTGACAATCCATCATCTTGATCCCACTCCTCCAAAGAACGAGAGCTATGACAATAAGTTAGTGCTCTGCCATAACTGTCACCAATGTCATCATCAAGGAAAAGGGCCGACTTCAGAACAATTAAAAATTATTAAGAAAAGATCCGACATTCCGCACCCCTGGGATGAGTTTTGAGAGGTGCGGGATTATAGTTGTCTCTCAACGAGTTGGGAGGCAACGCTGATGAGTAAACAATACGCCAGCCAAACGCTGGAACACCTGGGGCTAGTGGCGGGGATGTACGACGAACTGGGGATCGGCAAGGTGCTGGATGACACCATCGCCCAGGACTACGACCAACGCCAAGTCAGCGTGGGGCAAGCCGTGAAAGCGCTGGTGCTTAACGGACTGGGATTCATCAATCGAGCGTTGTATTTAGTGCCGCAATTTTTCGCCGACAAACCCACCGAGCGCCTGATCGGAAAAGGGATTGCACCGGAACAGTTGAATGATGATGTGCTGGGCGCGCGCTCGATGCCCTCTATGCCCACGATGTGACGGCGTTGTTTACGCTCCTGTCGGCACAGGCGTGTCAGCGCCTGGGGTTAGCGGGTGCGACGGTGCATCTGGACTCGACCTCGTTGCATGTCGATGGGGCTTATGCGCAGGAAGAAGAAGTCGGTGTGGTCACGCTCACCCACGGCTACAGCCGTGATCGACGGCCCGACCTGAATCAGATCATGCTCAATCTCATTGTCGAGCAACGCGCGGGGCTACCGCTACTGATGCAACCGCTGAGCGGCAACTGCAATGACACGGCCAGTTTCGGCGCTGATCGAACGCCATATCGATAACCTTAATGCCACCATCAGGTCGAGTACTGGATCGCCGACAGCGCGCTCTACAGCGAAGCGAATCTACAGATACTGGCGGCGCATCGGGGTCGGTGGATCACGCGCGTGCCTGAAACGCTTGCGCTGGCTCAGCGCTATCGGGATGAGGATCGGCGAACCCACCGAGTTACTCCCGGTTACCGCTATCGCCGCGTGGAAGTCAATGGGCGTGTGCGCCAGCGCTGGCTGATCATCACCTCGGTGCACGCGCTCGCGCGTGCCGCTAACGGTGAGGCGTCAACTCCTGAAGCGTAGCGAATGGGAGGCCAAAGCCTTTGGCCAACTCGCCCGCAAGACCTTTGCCCTGTGCCGCCGATGCAAGCCAAGCGCTGTGGGAGTTCGAGCGCCGCTTACAGGTGCTGTTCATTTCTGAGGCAAGGTGCAGCCAACGCCTCGCGCGCGGCGCTGGCAGGTATGCGGCCGCACCCAGCCAGCAATCCCGATGTACGTTGGCGTTGGCTGTGGCGGCGCGCCACCTTTATCTGGCGACCAATGAACTCGACACGCAACGGTTGCCCGACGCCGCCGTACTCGAACAATACAAACAGCAACAACAGGCAGAACGCGGCTTTCGCTTTCTTAAGGACCCGCGCTTTCAAGCCCACACGCTGTTCTGGTCCCCAGCGGATCATGGCGCTGTTGATGATCATGACCGTGTGTCTGCTCGTCTATGCGGCGTTGGAGTATCGCCTGCGCCAGCGCTTGGCTGACACCGGTGAAAGTGTCGCCGATCAGAAAGGCAAGCCCACCCACCGGCCCACGATGCGCTGGAGTGTTTCAGCTCTTTGCCGGGATTCACCTTTTACTGATCGCCGGCCAAGCAGCGCGGGTGCTCAACCTCAAACCGCCTCAGTACCAGATCATTACACTCCTCGGCCCCGCCTATCATGCGCTCTATACGTGAGGGGTGCGGAATGTGGGAAGATTAATTGCAAAAACCCTGACTGTTCAGGGTCTAAATGCTCTGAAGATTGCCTACAGACGAAAGCTTGTCCGTGCCAGCCCGTTCCTGGTCAACCATTTGATAGAATATGGATATTTACGGTTCCGCGAAAGCACATCTTGGCACGTGGAGAATGATGACGATGATCCCGTAAGGACGGGATACCCGTCAGCGTTATACGTGATATCCGAGGAGGGTCGAGCGTTACTTGAAAAGTGGGATCTCAAATGACGGCTGACCAGTGGTTACCACATTGCCATTTCGGCCCAATCTGTCGTTCGAGAGGGACCGTCCAAAAAGCGGCCAGCTCCTCAACTTAGGCGTTAGAGTGCTTGAGAATGCAGCGATATTCGTACTCCATCAGCTTGCGGATTTGGCATCCGAGCATCACACCTGAAGTGATCTCGTGCGCGTTGGGCATTGAACCCAATCGGAGCTGGGAAGCTGTAAGCCACGTAGCACGTCCAAGGTACGCCGCTCGAGGGACGTACCGAGAAAGCTATTGGAATGCCGACCCCTTCAATCGAGGCGAGTATTCATCTACGGACGACCAAGCAGAGGATGCGCTGCTCGAAGTGCTGCAGCTACTTGAGTCGAAGAGGGAGTTTCTTCAAACCCTACGCTCGGGTGGAGCAAGAATCTTGGTTCATCTGAGTTCATTCAGTGGTCGGAATTACGCGTTGGAGCTCTGTCCCGAAGTCATGAGTCGATACGCTGGCTTGGGGGTTAGTCTCGCGCACGACGCGTTTATCCGTATGCGCAGAACTGGTGAGCACTCTAACAACGCGTTGAAGGCGCGACGCGCGAAACGCGCGCCTGATGGCAGGCGTTAGGTTGTAGAGGAAGACATGGCGCGTCCTGCAAAGATTGGCGATGCGGTTGACGTAATTGAAGTCGTGCGCCAGTCGATTTTGCAGTTGTGCCAAGCAGATCATCACAACGATCAAACAACGCTGGACCGCTGGCTTGGGAACAAGGCACCCGAGACGTTCGGCGTCTGGATCGAGGACCCGGAAAACTTCTGTGTGGTCGAAGAGATCGACGGTAGGGTTGGAGGCGTAGGTCTTGTGCGACGGAGCGGCGAACTGCTGTTGTTCTACGTGGCTCCAGGCCATGAGCGAAAAGGTCTCGGGCGCCGAATCCATGAAGCGCTTGAGGCGCAGGCAATCGCGTGGGGGCTGAAGCGGCTCCACCTAGAAAGCACGTTCTACGCGCGGCGCTTTTATGAAGCGCTTGGCTACGAATTTTCTGGTGTTGAGAGGCCTCTATTTGGAGTGCTCAAGGCGTACCCGTACACGAAGTCGCTGCAATCTAACATTTCATTCCACGCGACCGCCTCCGGCGGCGCGTGAACTCAGGCGTTGGGTGTCTTGCATGAGCGTCCGAAAACCGTCGCTATCGTAGTTCTGGCAGTCGTGGTGAGTGGATGCGCGTTTGACCGGAGGAGAGAAGTGGCAATGGCGACCTTGTTAAATGATCAGGGCTCGTTCGATGAGGCTATCTATGCGGCAGGCGACGCGTTTTCCATCTTCCGTGCAGAAGCGAAATGAGCAGTTAAATTAACGTGTTGGGCCGTTAGCCAGGCGCTGGCAAATCTGGAATACTGCCATTGATGAGCGTAGAATAATAAACCATCTGAGATTTTTCATGATTTTGAGATTGAAAAGGAGATTGACCAATGGGTTTCAGACAATGGCTGATCGGTCTTTTGGGAGGAAGCGCTGAGAATCCGAGCACATCATCCCTGGCGATGCCGCTAGCGGCTGATCCGATGGAGGAAGAATCCGCGGGGCTCAACTTTCGCACCGCGATCGAGGCACACCAAAAATGGAAAGCGCGCCTGCAAGCAGTCATCGACGAAAACTCGTCCGAGAGTCTTTCGGTTGAGGTGATCTCGCGGGATGACCAATGCGCGCTGGGAAAATGGATTCATGGCGTCGGCGGGCAGCGCTTCGGCCACGGTGACCTATTTCAAAAGCTCCGCAAGAATCATGCTTTTTTCCATGTCTGCGCAGGGAGAGTGTTGCAGTTGGCACAGGCGGGCAAGAAATCCGACGCGCAGGCGATCCTCATGTCGGGGGATTACGCGCGTGTATCGCAAGATGTCGTGATGGATCTCGCCCATATGTACAAGCAAGTCTCTGAAAAATAGTCTGCACGATTGGCGCAGGACGGTCCCCACGAGTCATGGGTGACGATGAGGAAGGCAGTCACAAGATGACAGCGATCAAGGGTGGATGCTTGTGCGGCGCGGTTCGCTATACGGCCCGTGTCGAACCGCTCGCGGTCCGCGCCTGTTGGTGTCGGGTGTGTCAGTACCTGGCGGCGGGCAACGCCACGATTAACCTCGCTTTTCCGAGCGATGCTTTAACGATCACCGGCGAATTGCGCGACTATCCGAGCACCGCCGACAGTGGCAGCCACATGCATCGCCGCTTTTGCCCGGTCTGCGGTGTGCAAATGTTCAGCGAAGCCGAGGAGCGCCCGAATTTCATCTTTGTACGCGCCGGCACGCTCGACCACCCGGAGATCGCTGTTCCCACCGCGGTGATCTGGACCGCCTCCGCGCCAAGTTGGGCGCAGTTTGATCCGGCATTGCCGCACTTCGAGAAGCAGCCGCCGGCGCTTGCCGCGACCAAGCCGGCTCAGCCGGCAACAGGCGGCTGAGCGCGGCGTCATCCGTGGCATGGAACAGCCGAGGCGATGGCGTCTTTATTCCGGTCACTGGCGGCGCTCATTCTGATCATCCTGTCGGGATGCGGTCAGTTTGGCAAAACACCGCCTGCCGTCGAACCGTGGTATCCGACGGTCAATGAAAACGGCGATCCGGTCTTCGCGGTGTTTGAAAGCCGTATTCCTTGCGCGGATTGTCAGAAAATAAAATTCGCCTTGGCGCTTTATCGAGATCCAAAAACCAAAGCGCCGACCACTTACAAATTGGCGCGGGTCTATGTCGCGAGAAGTCCAGAAGATCGGATGGTCAACGAAGGTCATTGGATGATCAAACACGGCACGAGATTGAATCCACAAGCAACCGTATATCAGCTCGATGCAAACGCCCCTTCGGAGTTCCGATGGTTTTGGGCGATCGGGGAAGACATCCTGTTCATTTTGGATCAGGACCTGAATCCCCGCGTTGGCACCGCCGGCTACGGTTATGCCTTGAATAAAATACGCTGATCGCGGTCAAATGATCTCGAAGTAACGATCCAACTCCCAGTCGGTGATGTGCTTGCGGAACTCGCGCTCCTCCCACTCGCGGGTGGCGGCGTAGTGCTCGACGAATTCATTGCCAAACCATGCGCGCGCCATCTCCGACTCTTTCAAGCGCTGGGCGGAGTCCCACAGGGTGCGCGGCAGCGCCATGTCGGCGGGGAAGGTCTGGGCGTAAGCGTTGCCCTGCACCGGCTCGGTTGGCTCGATCTTGTGTTCGATGCCGTATAAACCGGCGCCAAGCGCTGCCGCGAGGATGATGTAAGGGTTGGCGTCGGCGGCGGCGATGCGGAACTCGACACGCTGTGATTTCTCGCTGCCGGGAATCACCCGCAGCGCGCAGGTGCGGTTCTCGACGCCCCAGGAAGCGTCGGTGGGCGCCCAGAAACCCGGAATCAGGCGGGTGTAGGAGTTGATGGTCGGCGCGATCATCGCCAGCAATTCCGGCAGCAATTTTTGCTGGCCGCCGACGAAATGGCGCATGGCTTTGCTCATCTTGTGCGGTTGGCGGGCGTCGTGGAATACCGACTTGCCTTTTTTGTCCTGGAGCGAGAGATGGATGTGGCCGCTCTGGCCAGGCCAATCCTTGGACCACTTGGCCATGAAGGTCGCGATCTTATTCTGGCGCTGCGCGGCGATTTTGGCGAAAGTCTTGAACAGCGCCGCCTTGTCGGCGGAGGCGATGCCTTTGTCGACGCGGATCGCCGCTTCCATCACGCCGGGACCGGTTTCCTCGTGCAGGCCCTCGATGCCGAAATCCATACGCTCACACAGATCGAGTAGGTAGAGGTAAAAATCGGCATCGACCGAATTTCTCAGCACCGAATAGCCGAAATAGCCAGGCGCGAGCGGGTCGAGGTTGCGGTAGCGCTTGTCACGGATCGACTGGCGGGTTTCGTTGAATACGAAGAACTCGTACTCGAAGCCGCAATACAGCGTGTAACCCATCTCCGCGGCGCGTTGCAGGGTGCGGCGCAGCACGCCGCGCGGGCAGAGTTTTTCCGCTGCGCCGACAAACTCGGCGAGAAAGAACAAGCCGTCGTCTTCTAGCGGCAGCGCGCGGCACGATTCCGGTAGCACGCGCACTTGTGCGTCCGGGTAGCCGGTGTGCCAGCCCGTGTAGCGCACGTTGTCGTAGAGCTGGTCGTTGGAATCCCAACCGAGCACCACGTCGCAGAAACCGAAGCCGCCGTCGAGCGCCGAGAAGAACTTATCGCGCGCCATATACTTACCGCGTAAGATGCCATCGATGTCGAATACCCCGACTTTGACATGGCTGAGTTGGCGTTCCTCGACGATTTTCTTGGCGTCGAGCGCGGTCTTGACAGTTCTTGGGTCCATTGCGGGCTCTCGTTGGTGGAAGGATGACGTAGCGCTTGCTCAAATCATTTTCTTGCGTATTTTTTCTTTGAGGCGGTCGATGTTGTCTTGGACGCTGGGCGATTGCGGATAGAGCTTGAGCACATCCTCGAAGGCCTTGACGGCGCCGACATCGTCGCCGGTTTCCATGAAGATCAGACCCATACCCGAGATCGCGCCGAAATGGCGCGGTTCCAGAGACAAGGTGCGCTGCACGTCCTTGACCGAATCGGCGTAATCGTTCTTCAGGTAAAACACGGTGGCGCGCTTGTTCCAGCCTTCGGCGAAATTCGGCAGGATTTGCACGATTTGATTGAAAATCACCAAGGCTTCATCCAGACGGCGGCCAATCATCGCATCGACGCCGCGTTTCATCATTTCGTTCACGTCCAGGCGTCCACTGTCGCTCCAGATTTCCCAAATCTGCGTTTCCAGTGCACGCGATTCGACCATGTCCCGGCTTGCCTTCAAGCGCGCGAACAGTTCATCGAGGCGCGCGTCTTTTTGATCGGCGAAGGCATTAAAGCCGCTCCAACTCAGTATCACCAGCAGGTAGATTAGAATACGCTTCATGGATGGACTCCCGAAATGAGCAATGTCAAACCTCTTTGGGGTAACATCAACGCGCCTAGTTTAGACTAAACTCCCTATTCCCGAGCAACCGCCGAGACCGCCCATGGCCAGCCAAACCCCGCCCAAGACCGTGATCGATTTGCGCAGCGACACCGTCACCCAGCCCACGCCGGCGATGCGCGCGGCGATGAGCGCCGCCCCGGTCGGCGATGATGTATACGGCGAAGACCCTACCGTCAACCGCTTGCAGGCACTCGCCGCCGCCATGCTCGGCTTCGAGGCCGGACTGTTCGTGCCGAGCGGCACGCAGAGCAATCTGCTCGCGCTCATGAGCCACTGCGAGCGCGGTGATGAATACATCGCTGGCCAGCTCGCACACACTTACAAATACGAGGGCGGCGGCGCGGCGGTGCTGGGGAGCATCCAGCCGCAGCCGCTCGATTTCGAGTCCGACGGCACGCTGAATTTGCAGGCGGTAGAAAAAGCGATCAAACCCATCGACAACCATTTTGCCCGTACCCGCCTGCTGTGCCTGGAGAATACCCAAGCCGGCAAGGTGCTGCCGCTGGCGTATTTGGAGCAGGCCGCGCGGCTCGCCAAACGCCAAGGTTTGGCCATGCATCTGGACGGCGCGCGTTTGTTCAACGCCGCGGTCAAGCTCAAGATGCCGGCGCGCGAAATCGCCCGCCACTTCGACAGCGTGTCGGTCTGTTTATCGAAAGGCCTTGGCGCGCCGGTAGGCTCGGTGTTGTGTGGCAGCCAGGCGCTCATCGGTAAAGCGCGGCGCTGGCGCAAAGTGGTGGGTGGCGGCATGCGCCAAGCGGGGTTGCTGGCGGCGGCGGGCATCCACGCGCTGGAGCATCACATCGAGCGCCTCGCCGAGGATCACGCCAATGCCCAGACGTTGGCGCAGGGTCTGGCGCAAATCCCCGACCTCGACCTCGATCCGGCGGCGGTGCAGACCAATATGGTGTTCGTCGCCATGGAAAAACCGCGTGCCCAGGCGCTGGCGGCGTTTCTCAAGGAGCGCGGCGTGCTGATTACCCCCGCCGAGCGGATTCGCCTGGTGACGCACCTCGATGTCAGCGCCGCCGACATCCCCACCGTGGTCGGCGCGGTGCGCGAGTTCTGCGCCCAGGCTTGAAGACGAGCGCGGGGATGGGATTAGGCTACGATCCGGTTCGCGCGGTCGCGGTACTCGCCAAGGCCGACCAACGCCTCGCCAAGCTCATGCGAAAAGTGGGGCCGTGCGAGCTCATGCCGCGTGTCGGCGTCGAACCCTTCCAGGCATTGCTGCGCTCCATTGTCTATCAGCAGCTATCGGGGAAAGCGGCGCAGACCATTCATGACCGGGTGTTGGCGTTGTTTCCGGAGGAATCCGGTCTGACCCCGGAGCGCCTGGTCGCCGTTCCCGACGAAATGCTACGCGGGGCCGGGCTTTCGCGCGCCAAGCTCGCCGCGATCCGCGATCTCGCCGCCAAGACCGCGGCGGGCGTGGTGCCGCCGCTCGCCGATCTGCACGGCATGGAAGACGAGGCTATCGTCGAGCGCCTGACCGCGGTGCGCGGCGTCGGACGCTGGACGGTGGAGATGCTGTTGATGTTTTATCTCGGTCGGCCCGATGTGCTGCCGGTGGCGGATTTGGGTGTGCGCAAGGGCTTCATGTTGACTTATGGTCTTGCGGAACTGCCGAGCGCCAAGGCGCTCGCGGAGCACGGCGAGCGCTGGCGGCCGTATCGTTCGGTGGCGAGCTGGTATCTGTGGCGGGCGGTGGATGGTGCAGTTCTATAAAACGCCACCACTCGGATTCATATTGGACTAGGAGAATATTGTGGTCAAATTCGGCATCGGCCAAGCGGTCACCCGCGTCGAGGATCAACGATTAATCACCGGTCAGGGGTGCTATACCGATGATCTGCCCGCGCCGCACGCCGCGCGCGCCTATATCCTGCGTTCGCCTCATGCGCACGCTCTCATCAAGCGCATCGACACGAGCGCCGCCCGGCAAGCGCCCGGTGTGGCGCTGGTGTTGACCGGGGCTGATGTTGTCGCCGAGGGTTTGGAGGGCAACCCATGCCTGGTGCCGCTCAATAACCGTGACGGCAGCCCGCGCGCCGACACGCCCTCGCCGATCCTCGCTGGCGACAAAGTGCGCTATGTCGGCGAACCGGTGGCGCTGGTGGTCGCCGACACCCTGAACCAAGCTCGCGACGCCGCGGAGCTGATCGCAATCGACTTCGAAGCGCTGCCGGCGGCGACCGACACGATCGGCGCGACCGAGCCGGGCGCGGCGCAAGTCTGGGAACATATCCCTCACAATATCGCCTTCGATTGGGGCAATGGCGACCAGACCGCGGTCGAGGCGGCGTTCGCCAATGCCGCGCATGTGACCAAAGTGCGCCTGGTCAACAATCGCATCGTGGTCAATTCGATGGAGCCGCGTCCAGTGCTGGCCGAATATGATCCTACCAGCGACCGCTCCACGCTTTACACCTCGAACCAGGGTCCGTCTTTCGTCCAAGGTCCGACCGCCGCCATCCTCAAGCTCGATAAAGCCAAGCTGCGCTGTATGACCGCCGACGTCGGCGGCGGCTTCGGGATGAAAGTATTCAACTATCCTGAATATGCCCTCACCGTATGGGCATCGCGCAAACTGAAGCGCGCGGTGCGCTACAGCCCGGAGCGCTCGGATGCGTTCGTGAGCGACGTGCATGGCCGCGACAACGTAAGCTACGCCGAGGCGGCGCTGGACGGCGCTGGCCGGCTGCTGGCGCTGCGGGTGACCACTTACGGTAACCTCGGCGCCTATCTCTCCAACTTCGGGCCGATGATCGTCACCCAAGCCGGCACCCACATGCTGTCCGGCGTCTACCAGGTGCCGGCGGTATATGTCAACGTCAAGGGCGTGCTCACCAATACCGTGCCGGTGGATGCGTATCGCGGCGCGGGCCGGCCGGAAGCGGCGTACGTCATCGAGCGCGTGATCGACGCCGCCGCGCGCGAGCTGAACCTGTCGCCCGCCGAGATCCGCCGGCGCAATTTCATCGCGCCCGAACAGATGCCGTACAAGACCCCGCTCGGCAATACCTATGACAGCGGCGAGTTCGCGACCATCATGGACAAGGCGTTGGCCAAGGCCGATTGGGCCGGCTTCGCGGCGCGCCGTCGTGAAGCCGAAGGGCGCGGTAGGCTGCGCGGCATCGGCATGGCCTATTACATCGAACGCTGCGGCGGTGGTAACCCGCTGCCTGCCATCGTCCAGTTCAACGACGACGACACCCTCACCGTGCTGAGTGCCACCCAGACCAACGGTCAGGGTCACGAGACCTCGTTCCTGCAAATTCTGGTGGAGCGCCTGGGGGTGCCGCCGGAGCGCATCAAGATCGTACAAGGCGACACCGACCGCACCCCTGCCGGCATCAGCGGTGGTTCACGCTCCCTCCCCGTGGGTGGCGCGGCGATAGCCGGCGCCGCCGACGAGATCGTCAAGAAAGGCAAGCTGGTCGCCGCCCAGGTGCTGGAAGCCGCCGCCGGCGACATCGAGTTCAAGGAGGGGATGTTCGGTATCGTCGGTACCGACCGCCGCAAGACCTTGTTCGAGGTGGCGCGTGCGGCCAAGAACCCAGCCCATCTGCCGTCCGGCGTCGAGCCTGGGCTAGACACGACTTATGCATTCAAGCCGAGCGAAGCGACTTACCCCAACGGCTGCCATGTGTGCGAGGTCGAAATCGACCGCGCCACGGGCGCGGTGAGCATCAAGCGCTATACCGTGGTCGACGACTTCGGCGCGATCATCAATCCGTTGCTGCTGGCCGGGCAAGTGCACGGTGGCATTGCCCAGGGCGCCGGCCAGGCGTTGCTGGAGCAGAGCCTTTATGACCCTGATTCCGGGCAGCTTCTCACCGGCTCGTTCATGGATTACGCGATGCCGCGCGCCGATCTGCTGCCGCCGATCGATTTCAACATGCACAACGTGCCGTGCCAAACCAATCCCCTGGGCATCAAGGGCGCCGGCGAGGCGGGCGCGGTCGGTGCGCCGCCGGCGGTGGTGAACGCCGTGGTCGATGCGCTCCAGCCGGTGATAGGCATCGTCCCTATCGATATGCCGGTGACGGCGGAGAAAGTCTGGGCGTTGCTGCGGCAGTAACGAAAATCCTCTATTGTCTGCGCGAGTTTTTGGATCATGCTCCAGGATAATCCACGCATCGTCTTGATCCATGCCACGCCGTTGTCCATCGCGCCGATCGCCGATGCCTTCGCCGCCGCCTGGCCGGAGCCGGAACTCGTCAACTTGCTGGACGATGCGTTGAGTCGCGACCGCGCCCGCGATGGTGTGCTGACCGAGGCCATGTGCTTACGTTTCGAGAGGCTTGGCGATTATGCAACAGAGATCAGGGCGCAAGCGATTCTGTTCACTTGCTCGGCATTCGGGCCGGCGATTGAGCGGGTTCAGCAGCGCCTGCCGATACCGGTGTTGAAGCCAAACGAGGCGATGCTGGCGGCGGCGCTCCAGCACGGTGGGCGGATTGGGCTGGTCGCGACCTTTGCCGCCACCATCGATTCGATGGGCGAGGAAATCAGGGCACTGGCGCGGTCGCGTGGCGTCGAGTTGGAGCTGCATACGCGTCTGGCGAGCGGCGCGATGGCGGCGTTGGCGGGCGGCGCGGCCGCCGAGCATGACCGGCTGATCGCAGCGGCGGCGGCGACATTGCCCGCGGTCGATGCGCTGATCCTCGCTCAGTTCTCGATGGCGCGGGCGCAAGCGGCTTTGCGGCCGCAAACGCCATGCCCTGTGCTGACTGCTCCGGACAGCGCGGTCGCCAGGCTGCGCGAGCTGATGCGGTTTGCTCCAGAAAACGCCAAAGGCGGTTGAAACACTGGCGTCATTCCCGGCAGGTCATACCGTCTATACTCGTCAAACGCGCCAGGCGTAGGCTGCCGGAACCGATGGCGGGTTCATGCGGGCTCCAACTGACGACCGCCGAATTGCACCCCAGAAACGTTAGCTCCAGATGCCCCACTCTTGCCATTCGAGGTCGGCACTCTGGAACGCGGGTGGAAAATCCGCGCCCGAGGTTACACTGACCGGAATGATCGCCTGATTGCCTTGGGCCTTGCCATAACCGAACAGCCAGCGCTGTTTGCCATCCTCGAAGGTGAACCAGACGAGATTGACGTAGGGTTCGCCGTCGCGCAGGATGATTTCGATGATGAATCCGTGGCCGGACTGGTCGGGATCGTACCAACTGCCGCTCATTTCGGGCTGAATGACGAGGCGGCGTGGTCCTACGATGAAAGGGTGGATATACGTTCGGTTCTGATGGGACACTTCGTAGAGCCAAACGCCGTTGGGGGCCCATGCCGGTAACGACTGGCGTTGCCAGTAGTAGGCGTTCTGCCAATGCGGCGCGGCCTCGAAACGGTTTTGCCAGCTCGCGAAGATGCCGCCGTTGGGCTGCAAGAGCCGATGCTGAATGGTTTGACCCATGATCAGGTCGCGAAAATAGCTGACGAAATAAACGGTCTGCGCACCTTGAAAATCATCGCTTTCCGCGCAAATCCCGTTATCCAGGCACGGCTGATCCGGTGCGGCCAGGGCGGTTGCCAGGCGATTCACCTTGGAGTCAAGATAGGCGGGCTGACGTTGCCAGGCTAAGCCCACGTCATTGCAATCGCCTTTGAAAGGATCGATCAGGTTGCCCGCGGCATCGTGGACTTCAAAATGCAAATGTACGCCGGTGGAATTACCCGAGCTACCCATGATGCCAAGAACTTCGCCGCGCTCGACGCGTGCGCCGAGGCTCTTGGCGGTCAGGCTGTTTTTCTTCAGATGCACATACCAGCTCTGTGAGCCGTCATCGTGGCGCAAGAACACGGCGTTTGGCTCGCTGTCGTTGGGCTGGGTGTTATGGTCGAAGTGGCCATCCCATTTGTCGATGATGATTCCCGGCGCGGTAGCGACCACCTTGATCTGGTTGGCGTCCATCCGCGCCCAGCTGAACGGCCAGGCCGCGATATCGACCCCGCTGTGATTATAGCCCGCCGCCGTGTCGTAAGACCGAGCGCCGCATTGATAGTCCTGCACGAAACCGGGTGTGCGCGTGTCATGGTCGACGAAGTTGGTGATGCTGTGAATACCAGGGTCGGCAATACCATCGGCGGCCCGCACCGGCCAGGCGAAGGCAATGGAAGCCGCTGATTTCACCCTGCAAGCGCGGGTCGCGCTCGCCAGCAGGGCGAGCTGCGCCAGGGTTGCTTCGATGTGGGACCTGAACGCGGGCGTCATGTCGTCAGCGTGGGACAGGGGTTGGGTGCCCAATCCGGACGGCGGCGCGGAGTACGATTCCAGCACCGGGCGAGCGCCACGCTTGTCGTCCGCCGCCGGGCTGCGCCGGAACGATGCGGAGTCTGCGAGATGGGTGAGGCGTTCGAGGTTGATCGAACCGGAGCCGAACTCGGGCAAAGTCGATTGATACGATACGGTGCCATGGTTTGCATCGGAGAATTCGAGACTCAACGTTCCCCAAGAACTCCATTGCACCTGGTCTTTGCGGAAGTCGGGTGGAAATTCTCCGCCGCTCAGAATGGATAAGGGAATGATCGCTCGGTTATTGCTGATGGAACCCACGCCGGTCAGCCAAATCTGTTCGCCCCGCCGATAGTTGAACCAGGCGACGCCGACTCGCGAGTCGGGCATGACTTGCAGCAGCAAGCCATGGCCTGGATTGGCCGGTTCATACCACGAACCCGACAGCATACGGGTAATGGGATACCAGCCCGTCGTTTCTTGCGCCTGAATGGCAACGCCCTCTGTTAGCGTCAAATATACGCTCAAGATGCCAGCGGTGATGGGAAAGGCGGCGCGCAGCGGCCAATAATGGCTGGGGGTTTGACGAGTCCGGCGCGTTATTCGGGTAATGGCATGTCTAAATCGGCGGGCTTTGCGCCTGGCCTGAGAGAGCGTTCTCCTGCCGTCCATGGATCGAGTACTCCTTGCGTGAGCGTTTCAAGATGAGAATCACCGTGCGGGGCCGTATCTCGGTTTGGTAACCCAGATGCGCCGAGTGCTATGGAGGAGTATCGGCTGTGGCCTGGAGAGCTTTAGGACGGATTCCGAGGAGATGTCGTGGGTTTTGGCCGGCGATTGGAAAACGCACTCATGTAAAAACCGCACCCACCAAATATGGTGGAATCCACCAAAAATGACCCTACCGCCACCATATATGGTGGCTACTTTCTTAGTACGGCATGCCAAGAACGATAAAAATCTCATTCAATACTGGCATTTCGTTGAATATAAAAAACCTTATGACTTTTACAAATTTTAACGATTTCTGCTTTTGCCTGGCACGCTCTTTGAGCGTACTGGCGGTATCCCTTATTTCGTTTGTTGAGTTTATTGGTATTGAATAGCCCGCGCTCGATTGCCTGAGCGCAGTGAGAGATAGGAGAGAAGCCCAGATGAACGCCGCACTCATTTCCGAAGCATTGTCACCGGTACGGGAACTGAACAATCCACAGCAAAGGCCCTATGAACTGGGCGATTTACTCGTTGCTTATCTTGAACAATTGAGGGTCGACTATGTTTTCGGTGTGCCGGGAGGGGCAATCGAACCGCTTTACAATGCCCTCGCGCGCAGCGAACGGCGTCGTGGACCGCGGTCGGTGGTCGCGCGCCATGAAACCGGCGCCGCGTTCATGGCGGATGGCTACGCACGCCAATCCGGCAAACTCGGCGTCTGTTGTTCGACCACGGGTCCGGGCGCGACCAATTTGATCACCGGCGTCGCCTCGGCGTACGAAAACCATATCCCGATGCTGGTAATCACCGCGCAAACGGCGCTGACCAATTTCGGGCGCGGTGCTTTGCAGGAATCCTCATGCACGGGCATCAATACCGTCGGCATGTTTCAGCACTGCACGCGCTATAATTCGCTGGTTTCTCATATCGAGCAGTTCGAGCGTCAACTGGCGGCCGCGGTGATGAGCGCTTTCCAGTCTCCGGGAGGGCCCGCCCATCTCAGCATTCCCCTGGATTTGCTGCGTAGCCCGGCGTTGAGCAAGAAGCCTTCCTACAATCTCACTACGCTCCTGAATCAGCCAGCTTTGCTCGATGAGGCCGCAGTCAGGACGCTGTGCCAGGAAATCGCCAAAGCCAGGAAAACGGTCTTCGTCATCGGTGACGGCTGCAGCGAAGCGATCGGCACCATCCTCGAGGTGGCGATGCTGGTCGGCGCTGAAGTGATCGCCACGCCGCACGGGAAGGGATTGATCAGCCCTTATCATCCCTTGTTCCGCGGTATTCTCGGTTTCGCTGGGCATGCCAGCGCGCGCGAAGCCCTGAAGAATCCGGAGGTGGACGCCATCATCGCTATCGGCACCGAACTAGGAGAACTGGCTAGCGGTAGTTGGGATCAGTTACTGTTCAATAATCGCTTGATTCATATCGATGCTTCCGAGGGCCACCTCACCCGTTCGCCCATGGCCAAGCTGCATGTGCGCGGGCGCATCGAAACGATCTTCGAGCATGTGCTCGGTGAGGTCCAGAAGACTAGCGCCCATCCTGCTCGTTCCGCAGACGTCAAAGATTTGCGTGACCGGCTCGAGCGGCGCTGGCCGGGATCACCGATGAGAGCAGGCGAACGGCGCGAGGCCAAATGGCAGTTTCGCCTCGATGACGAGGCCAAATGCCATGATGATTCGACGCCGATCAAGCCCCAGCGATTGATGCGCGATTTGGCTGAGATGTTTCCGCCGAATGCGCGGTTTTTGGCGGATTCCGGCAATAGTTTCGCCTGGGCGATCCATTATCTGCACCCGTTTGACCGCCGCCTCGCCGGTAGGCGCGACGCCCGTGGTGGGGTTTTTCGAGCGGCGATGAATTTCGCCTCCATGGGCTGGGCGATCGGCGCTGCCGTGGGTACCGCGCTGGGCAATCCGGGCAATCCGGTGGTCTGTATCACCGGCGATGGCAGTTTATTGATGAGCGGCCAGGAACTGACAGTAGCGGTGCAAGAAAAATTGCCGGTGATTTTCGTCGTACTCAATGATTCAGCGTTGGGTATGGTCAAGCATGGCCAACGGCTGGCGAAGGCCGAGCCAACGGCGTTCGAACTGCCGGAAATTGATTTCAGCGCCTGCGCGAAAGCGATGGGGGCCGATGGATACATCATTCGCTCGCCGCAGGATTTGCGTGACCTCGACATCAATGCCATCTGCAAACGGCCTGGCCCCACTCTGCTGGATGTACGCATCGACCGCGAAGAAGTACCGCCCATGGGCGCGCGTATGAAAGTGCTGGGAACGGTCAAATGAGCGCGGAACGCGAAGTCATCCACAGCCATCTCTGGAAGGAGGTGGCGGAGGCTGACAATCCGTTCGCCGCGGCTGCCTGTTATTGCTCGGGATTTGATGTGTATGGCGATCTGCTGGGGAAGGCCAAATGGGTCGAGTACCTCTATCTATTATTCACCGGCGAGCCGCCAACCTCGATGCAAGCCAAACTGCTGGAAGGGCTCGCGCTGGCGCTGGCCAATCCCGGTCCGTGCGATCCCAGCGTACAAGCCGCCATGTGCGCCGGCGTCGGCGGCTCTACTGCCGCGTCTAGCCTGATGGCGGCATTGGCGGTGGGGGCCGGTCAACTTGGCGGCGCTCGCGAAGTGTTTCACGCGATGGAAAACTGGCAGGCTTGTCGCCAGGATTTGGAGCAGTGGCAACAGCGCTTCAAGAACCCGCCTCGGGATGAACGGGCCGACGTTTGGCCTCTGCCCGAGCATCCGCCCGGTTTTGATCCTTACGGTAACAACAGCGCCACTCCGGTGCGCCAGACGCTCGCCTATTTGGCTTCCTGCGGCCCTGGAGATGTACTACGCTGGTTACAGCAAAACGCCTTGATTCTGGAAGCGCTCGCCGACCGCCCGCTGGCGATGACCGGAGTGGCGGCGGCGGCGTTGATCGATCTCGGCTTCACGCCGGAGCAAGGTGAAATGCTTTACCTGTTGCTGCGCCTGCCCGGCGCGGCGGCGCACGCGCTCGAACAGCAGGAATTCGGCTTTCGGCGTTATCCCTTCCATGGCAAAGGGCTGATCCTGGAGGATGACCCCGGCCCCGTGCCGAGCGAATGAGGAAGACATACGATGCAAGGCCCGAAGCCATTATTGGAACATGAAGACCGCTGGGTGACGCGGATGGGCGCCTGGTTCTCTGGCGAGCGCGTGGTGTTTCGCGGCAAGGATTTGTTTCACGAGCTCAAAGAACTGCGTTGGATGGGTTTGTTGCTGTACGGCATCACTGGACGGATGTTCAACGATCAGCAGTTGCGGTTGTTCGAGGGGATTTGGACACTCTGCACGAGCTATCCTGATCCACGGATCTGGAACAACCGCGTCACCGCTCTCGCGGGCACGGCGCGGAGCACGGCGGCTCTTGCCATCGGCGCCGCCACGGCGGTTTCCGAGGCATCCATCTATGGACGGAGGCCGGATATCCGTGCCATCGATTTTTTGTTGCGCACGCAACAGAAACTCAATCAGGGAGCCGATCTCGGCGAGTTGATCGAGGCAGAGCTGAAAAAATACCGTGGTATTTTGGGTTATGGCCGGCCCATTGTGCGCAAGGACGAACGCATCGCGCCTTTACTGGCGTTGGCGAGGGAAACAGGCTTGGCCGACGGGCCGTATGTCAAGCTGGCGTTTGCGGTGGAGAGGATTTTGCTGGAAGGGCGCTGGCGCTTACATATGAATGTAGCTATTCTCACAGCGGCGCTTGCAGCTGATCAGGGATTAAGTCGTCAAGAGTATTATCATTATTCGGTAATATCTTTCTCTGCTGGTTTGTTACCTTGTTATATCGATGCATTGAACAAACCAGAAGGCGTGTTCTTTCCTCTGCGCTGTGACCGGATCGCTTACCAGGGAAAAGCCGATCGCGTCTGGACAATAGGTGAATGAAGGGCTGCATAATAATGCTGTAACAACACCCGTTTGGGGGAGGAGTAAGGCGATGCGCTATTTCGAATCGATCGTTTTACTTCTGCTGGCAGCCCATGTGGCTGTTACTCAAGCAGCGCATTCCGAAACGAACGCTTTAAGTGACGAAGAAGCCCTGCTGCGGGTGTACGGCGATGAAGAAATGATCAGCATCACCACCGGCAATCGCAAACCCATCGCTAAAGCGCCTGCCGTTGCAACCATCATCACCGCTGATGATATCAAAGCCATCAGCGCCACCGACCTGGATGAAGTCCTGGAAACCGTGCCGGGTTTGCATGTAGCCAGATCTCCTCAGGGCTATAATCCGATTTACACCATCCGCGGCGTTTTCTCCCAATTCAATCCGCAAGTCCTGATGCTGATCAATGGCATCCCCGTCACCAATCTATTCGTTGGCAATCGTTCCCAAGTTTGGGGGGGAATGCCGGTTGAATCCATCGCCCGCATCGAGATCATTCGAGGTCCCGGCTCAGCCATTTACGGCGCGGATGCATTTGCGGGTGTCATCAACATCATTACGAAAACCGCAGCGGATATCGAAGGTACCGAAGTGGGCGTGCGGGCGGGTAGCTTCGATACTCAGGACGGTTGGATACTGCACGGCAGCACTTGGGCAGGCTTCGAGACCGCGTTCATGCTGGAGTACCACGATACCGATGGCCAGCGTGAAGTCATCGATGCCGATGCGCAAACCGCGCTAGATAACGCGCTTGGCACCGACGCTTCGCTGGCGCCTGGCTCGGTCAATTTACAACGGAAAAGTATTGATACTCGGCTCGACATCGCGCGCGGCAATTTGCGGCTGCGTGCGGGGTTGCAGCGACGTCAAAATTTGGGAACCGGCGCTGGAGTCGCTTTGGCCCTCGATCCCGAAGGGCGTTTTGCCAGCGATCGCTGGAGCGTAGATGTCACTTATCATAATCCTCACTTTACCGACAATTGGGAGGTCACTGCCCAAGCGAGCTACTTCAATACCAGCCAAGAAGTCGAGCGCAATGTGCGCTTGTTTCCGCCGGGTGCCGATCTGGGCTTCGGGGTTTTTCCCGACGGCGTAATCGGCAATCCGGAAGTATTCGAACGCCATTATCGTGTTGACACTTCGGCGTTCTACAAAGGCTTCCAGGGTCACGAACTGCGTTTGGGCGCCGGGTTCAATTACAATGAAATTTACAAGGTTCGCGAAACCAAGAACTTTGGACCCGATCCCGCCACCGGCAATCCGTTGCCGCCCGGCAGCCCGATCGTGGACGTTTCCGATACGCCATTCGTGTTTCTGCCCGAGGACAGTCGGCGCAATGTCTATTTCTTTGCCCAGGACGTGTGGCAATTCGCCAATGATTGGGCGCTGACCGCCGGGGTGCGCTATGATCACTACTCGGATTTCGGCGGCACCCTCAATCCGCGCTTGGCACTGGTCTGGGACGCTCGTTACAATTTGACTACCAAGCTTTTGTACGGACGCGCTTTTCGTGCTCCGTCGTTCGCGGAAACCCGTAACATCAACAATCCGGTGGCATTGGGTAATCCGAGCCTTGATCCAGAGACCATCGAAACCCTGGAACTCGCATTTGATTATCGCCCCACGGATAAGCTCCGCTTGGGAGCGAACCTGTTCGGGTATCGCTGGCAAGATATCATTCGTTTCGTCCCCGATGCCGGGGGAGCGACCGCGACGGCGCAAAATTCGGGCGAACAAACCGGCTACGGCTTGGAAATGGAAGCGGATTGGCGGCCCAATGCGGAATGGCGGTTGGTGGGTAACTACGCGTTTCAGCGCTCTACCGACGAGGAGACGGCCGAAGACGCCGGCAATGCTCCCCATCATCATGTCTATGTACGGGCGGAATGGGCGTTCAAGCCGGATTGGCTAGTGAGTTCCCAGCTCAATTGGATTAGCGAGCGCAACCGCGCTCCCGGCGATCGCCGCTCCAATGTCGACGATTATGCGACACTCGATCTCACTCTCCGTCGGCAGGCGCGCAAGACCGGCGGTTGGGGTTTTGCGCTTTCAGCACGTAATTTGCTAGATTCCGAAGCTGATGAACCCAGCCCAGCCGGAAATCCAGAGGCTTCCATTCCCGGTGACTTGCCGCTCGCCGGGCGGAGCTTTTTTGGCGAGTTTCGGTTGCGTTTTTGAACCGATGCCGTCGAGGAAACGTCAAGCTCGGTTGGAAGAAAAATGATTGTAAGCGGACTGACCATTAGCGTCAGTTCGGCGCTCGATTCAGTCAGGTACCCGGTCTACTGTTGATCATGCCGACGACGATGGCGCCATCAATCCCGCCTTCACGGGCGCTGTCTTGAGTACATTTCCCACCATTCCCCGGGCGATTTCGCGCTTGGTTTTTTTATGCGGTGCTCGTTTGTCTCGGCTGGACTTGGGGTGGCAGGATCGCTCAAGCCGCCGACATCGTAGTGCTTTATCCCGATGTGCGTGAACCGTTCTGAGCGTATTTCTCGAACTCATGGCTGGCATTGAGCAAAGCCAGCGGAGCGGGGTGGGACGTCGCGCCTTGCCAGACGGCTACAGCTTGGCGGCACTACAGGATGGTCTTGCCAAAGAGGGCGCCAAAGTGGTCATCGGCCTGGGAACGCGCGGATTAGAAGTGGCACAGGAGTTGCAAAAAACGTACGGCGTTGTGGTGGGCGCCGTCGTAGCGGATCCAACCCATTATAAAGTCACGGGCATCGTGCATATTCCAGACCCAGAATTGCTGTTTCAGCAGATCAAAGCGCTGACGCCTCAAATCAAAGAGATAACGACTGTTTATATGCGAGACCATAATCAGTGGTTGATCGAGCGCGCGCAGGTTAGCGCGCGCCGCCTAGGTTATGTGCTTGACGCTTATGCAGCCAAAGACCCGCGTGAAATTGCCGCACTCTATCATGACATATTGACTGGCATGTCGCGCTCGGAAGCCATCTGGTTGATCGCCGATCCCGGCATGGATGAACGGGTCATGTTGCCGTTCATCTTGGAAGAAGCTTGGGGTCGAAACTTGACGGTATTTTCGAGCAATCCCATTCACGTCAAGCGCGGAGCGCTGTTTGCGCTTTATCCGGATAACGCCGCCATCGGACGCCGTTTGGGTGAGATCGCCAAAGCGCAATTGGCGGGTTCGATGCCCGCGCCTGTGCTAGAGCCCACGCGCGATGTCAAATTGGCGGTCAATTTACGCACCGCCGAGCACCTCGGTCTTGCGTTCACGGCGCAGGCTAGACAGCGCTTCGATCTGGTGTTTCCTGCACCCTAAGCCATATCGTCACGACGGAAATCGATATGTCGAAATTTTTTCGCGGTTACTTGAAAGAATTGGGATTTCGTCAGCAGCTCATTGTGGCGTTCGCGCTCGGAATTCTCTGCCTGGCTTTGCTATCGTCGCTTACCATTACTTCACTATCGAGCGCCACGGTGCGTGCCAAGCTTGTCAACACGGGTCGGCAAGTCACCGAAAACTTCGCGGCCCAAAGCACCCTCGCGCTGCTGTACCACAGCCCGGAAAACGCCGAGGAAGCGGTCCGTGCGACTTTGAATTTCCCCGATGTCCTGGCGGTGGCGATTTATAACGAGCAGGGCGTAAGCCTCGTCGAGAAAGGCGGCAAAGAACATCTGCGGGCGCCGCTGGGTCAACCATCGCCGGAACTCCGCTTGGAATGGGAGAACGACGCCGCCTGGAGTTTCCTCGCGCCGGTGTATACGACGCTGCCCGCCGATGTCACTGAGTCTCCTATCGACACAACGCGACGATTGCCCGATTTGATCGGTTTTGTGCGTGTGATCATGGGCAAGGGAACATTGGATGAGATGGTGGCCGATATTTTGCGGGGTAACCTCACGGTTTCGCTGGTTCTTGCGGCGGTACTCTTGATCGTGTTGCTGGCGATCACGACGCGCGTCACAACGCCCTTGAAGAATTTGGCCGATCTGATGCGCCGCGCGGAACAAGGCGAAGCGCTGCTGCGCGCGCCGCTCAAAGGCCCGAAAGATGTCATCGTCATGGAAACCGCGTTCAATACCATGATGCACGTCTTGGAGAAGCGCGAACAAGAGCTCAAAGGCGCACGCGACGCCGCTTTGGAAGTGGCGCGGATCAAGAGCGAGTTCGCCGCCAACGTGAGCCATGAATTGCGCACGCCCCTCAACGTCATCCTCGGTACGCTGGAGCTGTTGGAAAACGCGAACTTAACCTCTCAGCAAGCCGATTATGTGCGCACTGCCGGCAACGCTGGCAATACGTTGCTCGCGCTCATCAACAATATCTTGGATTTCTCACGCATCGAAGCGGGCAAACTTCAGCTCAAAACCGAAGACCTCGATCCGCGCGAGCTAGTGGACAAACTGTTTGACATGTTCGCCGGCCAAGCCCAGCGCAAGGGTTTGGAAATGGGCTATGGCATCGATTCTGAGGTTCCAGCGGCCATCCGCGGAGATGCTGCCCGCATTCAGCAGGTTCTGATCAATCTACTCGGCAACGCCATCAAGTTCACCGATCAGGGTGAAGTCGCCATCGAGGTCGTACTTGTCAAAGGCCAAAACGCCAACGATCAGCTGCGCTTTGCCGTTCGCGACACGGGAATCGGTATTCCGGACGAAGCCCGTGAAATGATCTTCGAGGCTTTTTCCCAAGCCGATAATTCCTTGACCAGAAGGTACCAGGGTACGGGTTTGGGCCTCGCCATCTGCCGGGGGTTGGTCGAACGGATGGGCGGCGCTCTCGGGGTCGAGAGCCATCTCGGCAAGGGCAGCGCGTTCTGGTTCTCCTTACCTTTGCAAGCAGCCCAGAAACTGCCCGAGCGACGGGATAGTGAATCCAATATAGCATTAGCATTGACCGACAACCCGCGCATCCTCGTTGTCGATGGCAATGCGCTGAATGGCCGTTACTTGGCGCACCTCTTACGCGGCTGGAATTGTCGCTGTGAAATCGCCGCCTCCACGACTTCGGCTTTGGAAACGTTGCGCAGCGCCGCGTCCGCGGGTGATCCGTTCGCGATCGCCATCGTCGATCAGACCTTGGCTGAACTCAAGAGCAATGAATTTCGCGCGCTGATCGCCAGTGACCCAACGGTCGCCATGACCAGAATCATCGTGATGAGTCACGCGCAGGAATCCGTCAACGCAAGCGTCCAGCTCACTAAACCGGTAAGAAAAACCCAACTGCTCGCCGCGCTCCGCGCGACCCTTAAGCCCGCTGTGATCGAAGCGCGAAAGATGTTGCCCGCGCCATCCAGTGCGCTGCCGCCGCATGCGGGTGTTGGCATTTTGGTCGTCGAAGACAACCGCGCCAACCAGATCATTACCGTCGGCATGTTGGAGCGGCTGGGCTGCAAGGTGACCGTAGCCGCCGATGGCAAGCAGGCGCTAGAGGCTTTGCAGCACGATACCTACGATATGGTGCTCATGGATTGCCAAATGCCTGGGCTGGACGGCTATGAAGTCACCCGCCGTATCCGCAAGCTGGAAGCCCACTATGCTCATCTGCCGATCATCGCCATTACCGCCCACAGCCAGGAGGGCGATAGCGAACAATGTTTCGCCGCCGGCATGAACGATTATTTGCCGAAGCCTTTCAAATTGGAAATGCTGCGGGAGAAGCTGCAGCGCTGGCTGGTTCCAGCCGATGCGCCGCAAGCGGTCGCAGCCAACAAAGCCGTTATCGCTCAGCGCACGGAAAGCCTCGACGGCCCACTCGATGACAAGGTATTGAGATCACTCCGCGACAGTATTGGTGATGCGTTCAGCCAAGTGATCGAAGTATTTCTCGAGGATATCCAAGACTATATGGATTCTCTGCGGGCAGCCATTACCCATGATGACGCTCAAGCGTTAGCCGATGTAGCGCATACGGTCAAGGGCTGTAGCAAGAACATGGGCGTCCATCGGCTGGCTGAAATCAGCACCCAATTGGAAGAATTGGGGCGTTCAGGGGAAATGGCGGGCGCCGTCGAATTACTGGATGGGCTCGCTGCCGAATACGAGCGGCTCAAGCCGCTGCTGATCCAATACGTACGCTCCGATCCGATCGCGCCGAGCACCAAAGGGGATGAACAAACGCGTATCCTCGTCGTCGACGACGACCGCGGCTCCCGCCTGATGTTGCGCAGCATGCTGGAGCGAGACGGCTATTGCGTCGAGGAAGCGGCGACCGGTATTGCGGCGCTTGCCATCTGCGAACGGCGGTTGCCCGAATTGGTGCTGTTGGATGCGATCATACCGGATCTCAATGGATTCATGGTGTGCGAGCGTATCCGCCAGCAGCCCGATGGCGACCGTATCCCCGTATTGATGATCACCGCGCTCGACGACGAGCGTTCAGTCGAGCGCGCGTTTACGGCCGGCGCTACCGATTATCTACCAAAACCGGTGCATTTTGCTGTCCTGCGTAAACGGGTCGCACGCCTGATCCAGGCAAGCCGCGTGGAAAAACACATACGCCATATTGCCTATCATGATCCATTGACCGGTTTGCCGAATCGAACGGCGTTCGTCGAGCATTGTCAATCCATTTCCCAGAATCAACCGCTGGCCATTCTGTTCCTGGATCTCGATCGGTTCAAACTCATCAACGATACACTGGGACATGATGTCGGCGACCTGCTGCTCAAAGCCGCGGCGGAGCGCATCAAGCGCAGTATTCGTGGCACCGATTTCGTTGCCCGCCTAGCCGGCGATGAATTCATCATCACACTCAATGGAGCGAGTTCTTTGCAGGCGATAGCGCGGGTAGCGGAAAAGATTTGCAATACGCTGGCTCAGCCCTTCCCCTTGGCCGGCCAGGAAATCTATATCACGACCAGTGTCGGGATCGCGATGTGCCCGGATGACAGCCGGGATATTGTTGCGTTGATGAAGTATGCCGATCTGGCCATGTACCGCGCGAAAGAGCAGGGCAATAGTTATCACTTCTATCAACAGGGCATGGATACAGCCGCCAGCAAACGCTTGACCTTGGAGAGCGAACTCCGGCGGGCCTTGATGCGCAATGAATTCATCCTCTATTACCAGCCGCAAGCGAGCCTGAAAACCGGTGAGATCGTAGGCGTAGAGGCACTGATCCGCTGGCAACACCCGCAGCGCGGTTTACTGCCGCCGAGCGAGTTCATACCCGCCGCCGAAGAGACCGGCCTCATCTCCGACATCGGCGAGTGGATCCTGCACGAGGCTTGCGGGCAAGCGCAGAAGTGGCGGCAATCCGGTATTTCCAATCTTCATATGGCGGTGAATATTTCGGGTCGCCAGCTGGAACAACCCCGCTTCGCGGATTTGGTGAAAGCCGTGCTGGCGGGCACCGGCCTGCCCGCATCCCTGCTGGAATTGGAGATCACGGAAAGCGCCCTCATGCGCCACCCTGATGAAGCGATCGATACGCTTTCCAAGCTCAGAAAGGCGGGCATCGTGCTGGCGATGGACGACTTTGGAACTGGCTATTCATCATTCAATTATCTCAAACGCTTCACGGTCGATAAGCTGAAGATCGACCGCTCATTCGTGAAAGACATCGCCAGCGACCCCGACGCCATGTCGATCGTCAGAAGCATCATCGCGCTGGCCAAGAATTTACGCCTGAAGATCGTTGCGGAAGGCGTGGAAACCGTTGAGCATAAAGCGTTGCTCAAGGACGCCGAGTGCGATCTCATGCAAGGCTATCATCTCAGCAAGCCGTTGCCCGCGCTGGTATTGGAACGGCAAATTCTTGTTGGTACTGAGAGCGTGAAGGAGGGTTCCGTCAAATTGCTGCAAAGAAGATAAGGGATGTGTCGGGGGTTGGTGCTTGCCGATCGCGTGGAAGTTCCTCCCCTCCTTGGGAGAGGGGAAGGCGCCTAGAAAAGGATGGGCCGTTTACGGTCGAGCAACGGCTGATCGACCGCCGTTTAACGCAGATACTCGAACAATGAGAGATTCTGTATCTTCATATAGGACTGTTGGGCGGCTTGCAGGGTTTCCAGTTCCTGATTCAGACGGCTGGCGGCATCGACGTAGTTCAAGCCGTCCAAGTCATCGCCAATCTTTTCCATATACAAAGTAAAATCGGTATTGGTTTGCTCCTGAGCTTGTAAGGTATTGAAGCGAGCGCCGACCTTACCCCGGATTTCGAGCAAATGATCCAGACCCTGGTCCAAATTCGCCAGACCCGTGCTGAGGGTTTGGTGGAGTTGAGTGGTCTGGGCCGGCGTAACAGTCGCCGTTTCCAGCGCCGAGGCAATGTCATCCAGCACGGTAAACACATCGCGCTTGACGCCGGATTGAATATTGAAGCGGTCTCCAGCCGCCGCCACGCCGCTGATCGCGGTTTGGATACCGGCGAATTGGATCGCCTGGCCGTCGCTGTAGGTCTGGCCCGCGAGCAGGGTGGTGGAGGTCGTTTCGTCGATCACATCGAAGGTGTTGGCGGCGGTGAATTCGATGCGGTAGTCATGATACTGGAATGCCGCCGGGTCGGTAACGCTGCCTATCGCGATATTGCCAGTGCCGGTGTTGGCGCTGTTGGCGGATACGCTGAAACGACCGTTGCCGGTCGGTATTTGCATGAACACCTCGGCTCCTGAATCGCCCACCTCTACCTGGCGTTGCGGCCCAACTTGCACCAGCCGTTGGCTCTGGTCGCCTTGATAGTTGACGCTGGTACCGCCATCCGCGAAGGGCTGGGTCTGGGTTCGGGAGCCAGCGAACAGGAATTCGCCGCTGCCATCGCGGGTATTGCCTAGGTCGAGAAGCTGTGCGCGCAACTGCCTGATCTCGATCGCAATGCTCGCCCGATCGCGGTCCGATAGAGTGCCGTTATTGCCTTGCACCGTCAGTTCACGGGCGCGTTGCAGAACATTTTCGGATTCGCTCAGCGCGCTTTCCTCGACCCCGAGGCGACCGTTCGCCAGGGCGATGTTGCGCTGGAACTGCTCGGTGGCGGCGATCTGTTCGCGCACTTTCAACAAGCGCGCGCTGGCTGCCGGGTCGTCAGAAGCATCGAGCAGGCGATGGCCGCTGCTCAACTGTGCCTGGGTACGCGCCACTTCGGATTGGCGGTTCATGATCGCGCGCGCACCCTGATTGTAAAATTGCTGGGTCGATATGCGCATGGCTTATCTCCTCGTCGCATCCATGAGGGTCTGGAACAGCGAATCGGCGACGCGAATGATCTGGGCGGAGGCGCTGTAAGCCTGCTGGAAGCGCAACAAATCCGCGGCTTCTTCGTCGAGGTTGACGCCGGCAACCGATTCCCGCGCCTGAATCGATTGATCCAGGAGTGCCGCCTGCGAATTCATGGCGTTTTCACTGCGTGCGCCTTGGGCGCCGACTTCGGCGACCATTTGTGCGTACACGCCGTGATAGTCGCTGGTGCCATTGAGCAGCGTTTGTGCCGATTGCAGCTTTCCCATCGCCAGGGCATTGCGGCTGTCACCGATACCGCCGGCGTTGTCGGTCACCTGGAAACTGTCGCCGGCCTGCGGTGTGCCGCTGATCTTGACCTCCCAGCCATTGAACGCGATCGGATCGTTGTTGGTATAGGGCTGGGCGGAAGCCAGCGCAGTGTTGGTGGCGGTGTCGATGACATCGAAACTGCTGGCGGAAGTGAAACGAATTTCCACCGCCCGCCGCAAATTTGGGTTGCTGGCATCGGTCACGGCGCCCGCCGAGATACGCCCCGAGCCGATATTGGTCTGCGCCGCGCCGGTGCGGATGGGGGCCGCCGCGGCGATGTCGGCGGTGCCCGCCAAGGCGACCTCGAAGCCGGCGGCGGCCTGACGGGTGGGTTGCAGCAGGAAGCGGTCACCGGCGGCGGGGGCGCCGCTGGCGAGATCGATGGTGAAGCCATCCACGCTGATCGGGCTGGACGCTCCGCTGGCCACGACCTTGTTGTCGGTCAGGCGCAGTACGCTGTAAGCGGCGCCGTCAAAGCGCACCTCGTAATCCGAGGCCTGCATCTGGCTCACGTCATTGATGGCGATCGTCAAAGCGGCGGTGCCGTTGTTGGCGTCGTTGGCGATGATGCGCGGCGCGCCGAGGGTGAAAAAGTCGCCGCCCAGTTGGCCGTTCAAATCCATTCCTTGATGGTGCTGGGCATTGAAGGTTTCCGCCAGCCCCACGGCCAGCAAGCCAAGATGGTTCTGCGCCGGATCAAGTATCTCGTTGCGAAACGCCAACTGCCCGCCAAGTTTGCCGCCGCTGAGCTGGCTTGATAAGTCACTGCTATCGCCCTGGCCTTGCTGGCGGATGGTGAGCCGTTGCGGGTCCGCCTGGGAAGAGGCGGTTTCCAGGGGCAGCGCCTTGATGCCGGTGACCAGATTCTGCCCGCTGCCGATATAGACGTTCATGGAACCGTCGGATTGGACGACGGTTTGCACGGCGACGCGGGCGGACAAATCGGCGAGCAATTGGTCGCGATGGTCGAGGAGGTCGTTGGGCGTCGCGCCGCTGGCTTGCATCCGCACCAAATCGCGGTTGTCGGCGGCGATGGCCTCGGCGAGCTGATTGATTTCGCCGACCGTGTCTTGGATGCCTCGGTTCACGCTGTCGCGTAGTTCCGTAAACTGTCGGTTCATCTCCTGGAAACGGCTGGTCATCGATTGCGCGCGCGTCAGCAACACTTGCCGTACCGGGGTCGAGGAGGGTTCATCGGCTAGATCCTGGATCGCGCCAAAGAATTGTTCCATGTCGCGCGTGATGCCGGCGTCGGCGTTGCCGAGCAGGCCGCTCAGTTGGCCGACCAAACCATTGACGGTTTCCGACTCGCCATGGCTGGCGCTGTATTGGCGCACCTGGCGCGTCACGAAATCGTCGTAATTGCGCTTGACGCCGACCACATCGACGCCACGGCCGATCAGGTAGCCGCCATAGGGTTGCGGCGCGAAAGCGCTCAGTTTCACCTGCTGGCGGCTGAAACCAGGGGTGCTGGCATTGGCGACGTTATGGCTCGTGGTGGCGAGCGCCTGCTGAAACGCCAACAAACCCGAAAGCCCTGTGCGTAGAATGTCTACCATGACAACCTCTTGTCAGTCTAACCTTTGGATGGAGTTATCGGCTCGGTTTCCGCCAACTTTAGGCGTTCGAGCGCGCGTTTCAGCTCGGGGCCGTTGAGGATGGCCTCCACCTTAGCGGCATAGCTCGGGTCGGTGGCGTAACCGGCGCGGTGCATGGCGCGCAGATAGCCCGAGCTATCGCCGCGCATGCCGAGGGCGGTGCGATAGCGCGGGTTGTTTTGCAGAAATGATACATAATCGTTGAAACTCTCGGCGTAAGAGTCATAGGCGCGGAAACCGTCGCGGCGGCGTTCGGCGACGCCGCCCGCGTATTCGATGGTGGAATTGACGACCTTGGGCCCATTCCAACGGCTATCCGCCTTGATGCCGAACAGATTATGGCTGGTGCCTTGGGCCGATCTGGGCACGGATTTGCCCCAGCCCGTTTCGAGCGCGGCTTGGGCAATCAGCACCTCTGGTTTTTGCCCCAGCCGGTTGGCGGCTTGTTGGGCATGCGTCCAAACCCGCTGTACGAATTCTTCCGGTGAAGCCGGCGGCTTACCGCTGCCGCGCGCGAGTGGCGTGGCGGCATTGGGTGGTTCCGGCGCGATTCGGGCGTCGGGCTTGTCGGTCGCGATCGGCGCCGCGCGCCGCGCCGCGCCCGGCGACAGGGTCAACGATTGCCCGGGTTCGATGGGCTTCCGATGGCCGCTCGCGCCGCCGAGTTGCTGTTCGAGCAGGCGGCCAAAACCCAGTTGCCCGCCTTTGGCCAGGGTCAGGGCCAATTGCTGGTCGGACAAGTCGCGGTAGAACAAACTTTGTTCGCTATCGAGCGCGCCGCCTATGCCCGCGCTGGCGCTGCGCATGCTCTTCAGCATCATTTGCATGAACAGCGCTTCGAACTGGGCGGCCACGTCGCGGCGCGCCGCGGGAGAATCGTTGCGGGCGTCGCGCTTGATCTGGCTTAGGGCTTGCGGATCGGTATAGACAAAAGCGGTCGCCGCCGGTGTCGTCGTCATGCGCCTACCTCACTTGGGTAGGGTTTGGATCCCGCCGAAATCGCGTACCCACGGTTGCAGCGAGGGCAGTTTGGCGATCAACTGGGCCGCCGCACGCTGCGCGGCTTGGCGGCTGGGATAGTCGCCCACGACTAGCCCGAACCAGGGTTTACCGTCGCGCACGGTGCGATACACCGCTTGTGGTTTGGGCAAACTGTATTGTTTGGCGAAGGCCTTGAGGCTGCTGAGGTTGCCGCCACTTTGCAATTGCAGTGTGAAGCGGCGCGCGGAGCGGTTGCGCAGCCAGTCGGAGCTTTTCGCGGCAGCGGGCGGGTCGCTGTCGGTAGCCGTTGCGTCGGCGTCCAAAGCCGTGCCGCTCTCGGCAACGGTGGCGGTGGCGGTGGCCGCCGCCGCGGGTTCGTCCGCGTTCGTGGCGTCGGCTTGCGCGGATCCGGGCGCCGTTTTCGGTGCCGCGTCGACCGCCGCTGGAGCCTCGTCCGCAAGCCTTGTGAGATCGCCATCGGGGTAAGGCGGCGAAGCCAGCATGACCAGTCTGACGGCCAGGTCTTCGTCATCGACGGCCGGTGTTGCCAGCGCGATGTCAGCCGTGGCAGGCGCTGGGTGCTCGGCGGAGCGCGCGGGATGAAAAGCGAAGACCGCCGCCGCCGGTTGCGGACTCAAGGCGGCGGTCACGACAACGGGTTTGCCGGCCGAGGGATTTGGATCGACCGCGATGCGGGCCGGCGTTGGCTCCGGTTGCTGCGGCGTCGGCGCGGCCAGCGCCGTTGGCATGCCGCCACTGGATACGCCGGATGCGCTGTCGATCACCCAGAAAGCAGCGATCTGGGCCGCGAAGATGGTAGGAATGACGGCTGAATAAATGATGGTCGATTTCATGGTGGGTGTATTCATGGTCAGATCACGATCAATTCGGCGCGCAGTGCGCCGGCGGCTTTGAGGGCTTCTAAAATGGCGACCAAATCACTGGGAGCGGCACCAACTTGGTTGACGGCGCGCACGATGTCGTCGAGCGCGACGCCAGGGTTGAACAGAAACATGGGCTTTTTTTCTTCTTTCACACCGATGGCGCTGCGCGGCACCACGGCGGTGTGCCCGCCGGACAGCGCCGGCGGCTGGCTGACGATGGGGTCGGAGGCGATGGTCACGGTCAGGCTGCCATGGGTAATGGCGGCCGGGCCTACGCGCACGTTCTGACCGATTACCACGGTGCCGGTACGGGAATTGACGATGATCTTGGCGGAACCTTCGCCGGGATTCACGTTCAGGTTTTCCAATGCCGCTACGAAGCCCACGCGCTGGCTCGGTACCACGGGATTGCGCACTTCGATGCGTACAGCGTCGAGGGGAATCGCGGTGCCGTCGCCGATCTTGTCGTTGATCGCATCCGCCACGCGCTGCGCGGTGGTGAAATCGGGTTGGCGCAGATACAAGAGCAAAGGGCCGTTGTCGGCGAGCACGCTGGGCAACGCCCGTTCGACGGTCGCGCCGCCGGGAATACGCCCCGCGCTCGGTACATTGACGGTGATGCTGGAACGGTCGGCTTCGACGCCCAAGCCACCGACCACCACGTTGCCCTGGGCCATCGCGTAAACTTTGCCGTCGGCGCCGCGCAGCGGCGTCATCAATAGACTGCCGCCGCGCAGGCTTTTGGCGTTGCCGAGCGAGGCCACGGTGATGTCGATGGTCTGGCCAGGGCTTGCGAACGGCGGCAGCTCGGCATGGACCGACACCGCCGCCACGTTCTTGAGCTGGAGATTGAGGCCGGGTGGCAGTGTCACGCCGAGGTTGGCGAGCATGCTCTTCATGCTCTGCACGGTGAACGGCGTCTGGCTGGTCTGGTCGCCGGTGCCGTTGAGGCCGACGACCAGGCCGTAGCCGAGCAATTGGTTGGCGCGCACCCCGGCCAGGGTGGCGAGGTCTTTGATGCGTTCGGCGCGCGCAACACCGGCCAGTGTCAGGGCCACGCAGAGCAACAATAAGCGTTTCAGCATGAGACGTATACCCGCATCAGAAGGGCCATAAAGCGCTGACGAAGAAGCGCACCAGCCAGCCCACGGCGTTGGCGTCGGCGATGGCGCCCTTACCCGCGTAAGTGATCTGGGCATCGGCTACTTGCGAGGACGGTACGGTATTGTCTGGGGCGATATCGTCGGGTCGCACGATCCCGGAAATCTGGACAAATTCTTCGCCCTGGTTGAGGTTGAGCATCTTTTCGCCGCGGATCGCCAAATTGCCATTGGGCAATACCTCGGTCACGATCGCGGAGATCTGCCCGTTCAGGCTATTGCTCTGATTGCTTTCACCCTCGCCCTTGAAGTTGCGGTCGCCCTGGACGCTGGCATCCAGCCCATAGCCTTTGATGCTGAGCGGCACGCCGAACAACGACGGGTTGACGAGGCTGACTTCATCGCCTTTCTTGAAGCTGGTATCGGCGCTTTTGCTCGCGCTGGTGCGCTCGACCAGGCGGATGGTGAGGATATCGCCCTTGCGATGCGCGGTGCGGTCCTCGAATAGCCGCACATCCTGGCCCTCTTGATAGATGGCGCCGGTGGTGGCTTTGGACATCGGCGCCTGGGTATTAAGCGCGACCTGCGGCATCACCGGTTTGAATTCGTGCTGATTGAAAATATCGGCGCAGCCCGCCAGTAATAACAGAGGCAGCCATGCCATGAATACGAGTCTCATCATTCCTTCCTACAGGTTATTGTTGGTGTATTGCAGCATTTGATCGACGGTGGCGATGGCTTTGGAATTCATCTCATAAGCACGCTGGGTCTCGATCATGCTGACCAGTTCTTCCACGACGTTCACATTCGAGCCCTCCAGCGCGCCTTGGGTGAGCGAACCCAGGCCGTTGGAACGCGGATTACCGACTTGCGGTGCGCCGCTCGCGGCGGTTTCCAGGAACAGGTTTTCGCCGATCGGCTGTAAACCGGCGGGGTTGATGAAATCGGCCATTTGCAACGTGCCCACCGCGACCGGGGCGACGTCGCCGACGACCTGGGCCGTCACCACACCGTCGCTGCCGATGGTAATGCTCTGGGTGTTGGCGGGGATGGTGAGGGCAGGTTGCACTTCATAGCCGCTGGAGGTGACCACTTGGCCCTGGTCGTTGACTTGGAATGAACCATCGCGGCTATAGCCCACGTTGCCGTCGGGCAGCAGCACTTGGAAGAAGCCGCGGCCGTTGATGGCGAGGTCGAGGTTGTTGCCGGTCTGCACGATCGAGCCCTGGGTGAACGATTTCTCGGTCGATACGGTGCGCACTCCGGTTCCCAGCATCAAACCCGAGGGTAATTGCGTGTTCTGCGAAGACTGACCGCCAGCCTGGCGCACGTTCTGGTACATCAAGTCCTCGAACTCGGCGCGACCCCGCTTGAAGCCGGTGGTGTTGACGTTGGCGAGGTTGTTGGAAACCACCGCCATGCGCGTTTGCTGGGCGTCGAGCCCGGTCTTGGCGATCCATAATGCCGATGTCATGTCGATACTCCTGATTCATTTCCCCCTTTCCTGAAAGAAAGGGGGCGAGTGGGATTTCTTATTCCAAGCGCAGCAATTGATCGGAACTGGCCGCTTGTTCCGCCGAACTGTCCATCATCTTGATCTGCATTTCATACTGGCGCGCCAGTTCGATCATGGTGACCAGCGCCTCGGCGGAGTTCACATTGCTGCCCTCCAAGGCGCCCGCGGTGAGCCGCACCGTAGCGTCGGGAGCCGCCGGCTTGCCATCGCGCGCGCGCATCAGCCCCTGCTCGTCCTTGATCAAGGTGGCAGGATCGGGTTTCACCAGGCGGATGCGTTCGGCGGCGATGGTAGAGGTTTCGCCTTGCGGCACGATCGCGATCGTGCCGTCGCTGCCGATTTCCACTTTGCTCGCCGGTGGTATGGCGATAGGGCCGCCGTCGCCGAGCACGGCGTAACCCGCGCCCGTGGTGAGCAAGCCGTTCGCGTCGATTTGGAGGTCGCCGGCACGGGTGTAGGCTTCCTTGCCGTCGGGCGCTTGCACCGCGATCCAACCTTCGCCCTGCACCGCGACGTCGAGATCGCGGCCGGTGTTCACTACCGGCCCTGGCGTGAAATCCACGCCGGGGCGCTCGGCCATGGCGTAAGCCCGGCTGGGAAGCCCCTCGCCGAACACCGGCATGGCGCGGAACGCGCGCAAATCCTGGCGAAAACCGGTGGTGGTGGCGTTTGCCAGATTGTGGTTGTTGATCGCCTGCGCCTGCATGATTTGGCGTGCGCCAGTCATCGCGACGTAAAGACTGCGGTCCATGTTGTTGGGCCTATCTCACGCTTAGCGCAAATTGATGATGGTCTGGGTCATCTCGTTGGTGGTGCCGATCACCTGGGAATTGGCCTGGAAGTTACGCTGGGCGTTGATCATGTTGACCAACTCCTTGGTGAGATCGACGTTCGATCCCTCCAATGCGCCGCTATGTACCTCACCCAGCTTGCCAGTGCCGGGAGCGCCTATCAGCGGCGCGCCGGAGGCGAAAGATTCGGCCCAATTGGTGTGGCCGACCGGCTTCAACCCCTGGGCATTGGAGAAATTCGCCAGCGCCACCCGCCCCAGCGCGCGCGACTGGCCGTTGTCGTAACGCCCAAACACCGTGCCATCCTCGCCAACGGTGACGCCGGATAGCGTGCCGCTGGCGTAGCCGTCCTGGGTGAGCGCGTTGACGCTGAAGTTGCCGCCGAATTGAGTGGTCTTGGCGTAATCCAGGTTGAGATCGAGATTTGCCGCGGCGTTGCCGGTCACCACGCCGGTGAGGTTGATGGTGGTGGTGCCGGTGATGTTGCCGCTGCTATCGAAACTCAGCGTTTGTGGGCCATATTGCGTGGGCGTGGGCGGGGTAGTGGAGGTGTCGAACGGCACGCCGCCATCCAGGGTGAAATGCACTTCCCAGTCGTTGGTGGTCGCATCTGGCTTGACATAGTAAGACGTCAGGGTATGGCTGATACCCAGGCTGTCATAAACGGTAAGCGAGGTCGAAAAATTGTAGCTGTTGGCGTCGGTGGGATCGAACGGATTGGCGGCGGTATCGATGGCCGGCGCGTTGGCGGACAGATTCAGCGCGTATTGCGCCGCGGTTGTGCTTTTCGGATCGACGCCTTTGGAGTCGAGCTGCAAATCCCCCACGGTGTCGGTGATATTGCCGGTGGCGTCGGCGAGATAGCCCGTGAGGCGCAGATTGTCGTTGTTGACGATATAGCCATCGCGGTCGATGCCGAAGCTCCCGGCGCGGCTGTAAACGATCGAGCCATTGTCGTTGAGGCGGAAAAATCCCTCGCCATTGATGGCCAGATCGAGCGGATTGCCGGTGGCATTGATCCCGCCTTGTTCGAACTGCTGGCGTACCCCAGCCATCTGGACGCCGTAACCGACGCCGGTGGCGCCGTAAAACAGATCCGCGAATTCGGCGCGCGAGCCTTTGAAGCCCGTCGTGCTGCTGTTGGCGATATTGTTGGAAATCACGCCGAGATCGGCGGTGGCGGCATTGACGCCGGTAAGAGCGGTTTGGAATGACATATCAGTCGTCTCCTTGACGTTACAGAATTTCGCGGATCGCGCCGAGGTCGTATTCACCCAGCCCCTGCAAGTTCAGCACCACGCCTTGCTGGGGGTCCAGGGAAATGCTCTGTACGGCGGCCCGCACCACAGTGTCGAAGTGTTTGGATTCACCATTGACCTGGCCTTCGACGTGAATCCGGTAAGCGCCGGGCGGCAACCGGGCGCCGTTTTCATCATTGCCATCCCAGGTGAAATCCGCTTGCCCGGCGGCATGGCTCCCCAGGTTCAGGCGCCGTACCTCTTGGCCTCTGGCGTCTGTCACCACCAACGTCAAATCGTTGACGTCCGCGTCAACATCGATGCCGCCCTCGACCGCGCCGGTGTCGCCCAGGTATCCGCTGGCGCTTTGAATCATGACGTCATGCCCGACCAGATTAGACGCCTGTAGCGCAAAAACCGATTGCAGCGACGCCGCGAATTTTTCGAAGCTGTTCTGCAAGCCCTGGATGCCATTCAGGGTGCTGAACTGCGCTAGTTGCGAGAGATATTCCTGGCCGTCCTGGGGCTTGGTCGGATCCTGATTCTTCAACTGGGCAACCATCAATTGGATGAAATCTTGCTGGCCCAAGCCATCGGTACGCCGGGAAGCCGCGGGTTTCGTGCCGGCGTTTAGACTGTCCAGCAATGCGGTGTCAATCGTGCTCATGGGTCGGTCCTTTATTCGCCTAGCGCCAGGGTGCGCAACAGCATTTGCTTGGAGGCGTTGGCGACTTCCACGTTGCTTTGATACGCCCGCGACGCCGAAATCATGTCGGCCATCTCATCGACGGGATCGACGTTAGGCATGAATACATAGCCGTCCTTGTCGGCCAGCGGGTGATTGGGCTGGTATTCGCGGCGCAGGGGTTCCTGGCTTTCGACGATGCCGCGCACTTCCACACCGGCGCTCGCGCCATCTCCGTCGCCTTCGCTCATCAGCGTCGAAAACACCGGATGACGGGCGCGGTAAGTGGTGTCGATGCTGCTGCTGGCGCTGTCGGCGTTCGCCATATTGCTGGCGGTGGTGTTCAGGCGCACGGTTTGCGCGTGCATCGCGGTGCCCGCGATATCGAGAATCCGAAACAGGGACATCATTATTCTCCGCGGATGGCGCTAAGCAGGCCTTGGATACGGCCGCTGAGAAAGCCCAGGCTGGCCTGATAGCGCAAGGCATTGTCGGCGAACTCGGCCTTTTCCTGCTCGGCGTCTACGGTATTACCATCGATGGCGGGCTGGGTCGGAACGCGATATAGCAACTCCGTGCTGGAATTGGCGGCGAGACGCAGATGACCGGCTTGGCTGGGCTTGAGGTCATCGTCGCCGACGGCCTCATGCAGCATCGCCGAAAAATCGATGTCGCGCGCCTGATAATGGGGAGTATCGGCGTTCGCTAGATTGGCCGCGATGATTTCGGCGCGCCGTGAGCGCAGCTCGAGTGCGCTGGCATGCACTTTGAGCGCTTGATCGAAGCTGATGGTCATTCGCTGGTTCTCCTGATAGGGTTGCTTCGTCTCAACCGCCGTCAGAAAAATGGCGGAGATGAGCTTGAGGCCGTTAGTGCAAGTGCCATGCCATCGGTTTTGGCACATGGATTGCTAAACACCTGAGTGACAGATGAATAATGACTTTTCTTGATTCGAGACCACCCATGCCTTTGACAAAAACGCTTGCAGGCATCATCGCGGCGGTACTGGCCTTGACCGCTTTGGCTCTGCCTTCAGCAGCGGGTCCGCTTCAGGATTTGACCGTAGTGCAGCAACGCGCGCGGGAATTTCTCGTCGCTCGCCTGGGGCACGCAAGCGCGGCCGCCGACATCCGCGTCCAATCCCTGGATTCGCGGTTGAGCCTGGCCGAGTGCGGCGCGCAGCTCGAGGCGTTTACGCCGAGTGGCGCCCGGCTCTACGGCAATACCAGCGTGGGGGTGCGCTGCTGCGCTGAACCGAATCCCTGGTCGGTGTATGTGAGCGCCTATGTGCGTGCTTATGGCGAGGTAGTGGTGGCGGCTCGGACACTGGCGCGCGGCGCCATTATCGATGATGCCGATCTCAAGACCGAGCGCCGCGATCTCACCACGCTGGCGGGTGGCTTCGAGTCCAGCACGGAAAATATCGTCGGCAAACAGCTGAGGCGGCCGCTGCAAGCAGGCGAGGTAGTCGCAACGTCGGCATTACTAACGCGGCCGTTGATCAAGCGCGGCGAACAGGTCACGATATTGGCGCGCAGCGGTGCCGTGGAAATCAAAGCCAGCGGCATCGCCATGCGCGACGCGGCTCTCGGCGAGCGATTGGCGGTGCGCAATCTGGCCTCACAACGCATCGTCGAAGGAAAAGTCGTTGCAGATCATCGGATTGAGATCGAACTTTAGAATCGTGATTTTGAGCTAAAGTCTTTCCTCAAGCGGTCGATAATCCCTAGTAAGAAATCAAGCAATACTGAAGGACTGATCATCATGGCAATCAATTCCATCAACGGTTCGGCGGGTAATCCGATGCGCGCTACGGGGCAGAGTCAAAAAACTGGCGCTGCGACGGGTGTCGCGAGCCGGGATTCCGACGCCGGTAAAACCGACGGCGCCGCGGAAATCAAATTGTCGCAGGAATCGCTGCGGCTGCGGAAACTCGAAGCCTCGTTCGCCAAGGATGCGCCGGTCGATATGCCTCGTGTCGAGGCATTGCGCAAAGCGATCGCTAGCGGCGAATACCAGGTCGATGCCCAGCGTTTGGCCGGGCACCTGCTTGATGCGGAAGCCGAGTGATAGGGCAGGGATAAACCATGGCTGTCGCTCAGGTAGAACGAGAACTCGCCGTCATTACCCAGCTTCATCAGCTGCTGCTGGATGAGTACCAAGCTTTGCGCGCGCGGTGCCTGGCGGATCTGCGCAGCGTCACCAGCGCCAAGAAAAAATGCCTGGCGGAGTTGCAGGCGCTGGTCGAGCGGCGCATCGCCGTCGGCGGGGATTTCCAGTCCGCCGTGGCAACGACCGATCCCTCGGAGCATCCGCGTCTTAGCCAACTATGGACCGAGTTGGTCAACGCCGGTATTCAGGTGCGGCGCCAGAACGCCATCAACGGTTCCGTCATCGCGCAAAGCCAGTCCCATGTCCAGCAACTGCTCGCGATTTTGCACGGTGAGCCCGCGCAGGACTGCGTCTATGATCAAGTGGCCAGCCTGAGCCACAGCAAAACGTCACGCGTTTTCGCCACCGCTTGAGGCGGACGATAAGCCGCGCCGCGGCAACCGCGCCGCGGGCGATAAACGCGCGCCCCTCCATCTCCCACTGCCTTCTCCAGCGATGGGCAAGATACGGTAAGAATGCCTCCTCCGTCGCAACGAAGAAAGGCGTCTCCTCAACCGGCAGCGAGCTCGGCGATGGCGGCCGGTTCACCCTCGGTCAGTGCTTCGCCCGTCAACTGAATGGCGGTGCGCAAGACCGCTAGCAATGTGGCGTCCGCCACGGGTTTGGCCAGGAACTTGTAGATCGCGCCGTCGTTGATCGCGTCGGTGAGGTTTTCGATGGTGCTACGCCCGCTGAGCAGGATACGCACGGTATTTGGGTACAGTTCGCGCACCCGCTTGAGGAGCTCGGTCCCGGTCATGCCCGGCATAGCATGATCGGAGATCACTACCCGTACCGTTTGTTTGGCGAGCAGGGTCAGCGCGTCTTCGGCGCTGGGTGCGGTGAAGACCAGATAACCTTCACGGCGCAGTAACCGGCCCAAGGCATGGGTGACTTTGGCTTCGTCATCGACCAGCAGCACGGCGCGGCCATCGTCCGCGGAGCCGTCGGTCCGCGCCGGCGTTTGCCGTTGCCGCAGCAACTCCGCCAATTGCGTCGGCGGCAGTGGGCGACTCAGGTGATAGCCCTGCATTTCATCGCAATTCTGACGCCGCAGAAACGCCTGCTGGGCTTCGCTTTCCACGCCTTCCGCCACCACCCCGAGTTTGAGGCTATGCGCCATCGACACCACGGCGAGGGCGATGGCGGCGTTGTTCGGATCGGTGCTGATGTCGCGTACGAACGCGCGATCGATCTTAAGCCTATCGATCGGGAATCGCTTCAGATAGCTCAGGCTAGAATAACCGGTGCCGAAATCGTCGATCGCCAATTTGACGCCCATCATTTTCAGGGCATCCATGGTGACGATGGCTTGATCGACGTCCTGCATCAACATGCTTTCGGTGAGTTCAAGCTCCAGATGCTCGGCCGCCAGCCCAGTATCGGCGAGAATGTCCGCCACCAGGCGCGGTAGCTCCGGCTGCATGAACTGGCGCGCCGAGATGTTGACCGCCATGCGCAACGAAGGGAGTCCTTGATCTTGCCAGGTCTTGGCCTGGGTGCAAGCGGTGCGCAGCACCCATTCGCCGATGGCCGTGATCAGACCGGTTTCCTCGGCGAGCGGAATGAACTCGGCCGGCGACACCTGGCCGAGTTGCGGATTATTCCAGCGCAGCAGGGCTTCCACGCCGACGATGGCGTCGTTATATAAGTCGAGCAACGGTTGGTAATGGAGCGTGAATTCACCTTTCGCCAAAGCGCCGCGCAGCGCCATCTCCAGCGTTAGACGCTTCAACGCGGAGGCATTCATCGACTCGTCATAAAAACGGTAATCGGCTTTTCCTTCGCGCTTGGCGTGATACATGGCGATATCGGCGTTCTTGAACAGACTATCGATGTCGTCGCCATCGTTGGGATAGACGGCGATGCCAATGCTTGGCGTCACCGCTACGCTGTGTTCGGCCAATTCCAGGGGCTCGCTCAGGGTGGTGAGCAAGCGCTTGGCGACGATCGCGGCATCCTCGCTGTGGCGCAGTTCGGACAGGAGCACGATGAATTCGTCGCCACCCAGGCGCGCCACTTCGGTATGGCCGCCGGCGCCGAACATCACGCTGTCGGATTTGCGCAAGCCCGCGCGCAGGCGCTCCGCCACCGTTTTCAGCAATAAATCGCCGACGTTGTGGCCGAGGGTGTCATTGATCCGTTTGAAATCATCCAGGTCGAGAAACAAGAGTGCCAGTTGGCGCTGATGGCGGCGCGCCAGATCCAGCGCTTGCTCGGCCCGTTCCCGGAAGTGGCGGCGATTCGGTAAACCGGTCAGGCTATCGAAATACGCGAGGTTGTGGATCTTGGCTTCCACCTGCTTATGCTCGGTGATGTCCTGGAACGTGCCGAGCAGGCGAAGCGGCCGGCCGCGATGGTCGAAAACCGCTTCGGCGTGGGCGACCAGCATGCGCTCGGCGGCGTCGGCGCGCTCGATGCGGACGGTGGCGCTGCTCGGCTGGCGGGTGCGTAAAGGCGACAAAATGGCGTTTTTCAGAAGCGCCCGATCATCGGGATGGGTTCGTTCCAGGATTGCCGCCAGCGTCACCGGGAAAGCGTTCTGTTCGTGCCCGAACAAACGATAGAATTCCGCGCTGCAATCGGCGCTGGGGGTGTTCAGGCTCCATTCCCAACTGCCGATACGGGCGAGGCGCTGGGCGGTCATCAGGCTGTCCTGGCTTTTCGCCAACGCCCGCGTCAGGCCGCTGGTGCGCAGAATGTAGCAGATGCGTTTGGTCAGGATGGCCCAGTTGATCGGTTTACTGACGAAATCGGTAGCGCCGGCTTCGTAGGCGCGATTGATCGATTCGAGGTCGTCGTTGCCGGTGACCATGACGATGGGTATTTCTTTGCTCTGCGGTCGCCGACGCAATTCGGCGCAAGCGGAGAAGCCATCGAGATTGGGCATTTCCACGTCGAGCAGCACGAGGTCGGCGTCATGCTGCTCGATCATCTCCAACGCTTCGCGGCCATCCGCCGCCTGGATGACCATGAAGCCGGCGCGCGTCAGCGTGCGCTCGGCCAGTTTGCGCACCGTGACGTCATCGTCGGCCAGCAGAACGCAAGGCTGATGCGCCGAGCGGCTTGGCTGTACCGGTCGCATGGCCGGCTCGGGACAAAGGGCGCGCAGCGCCGCATCGACCTCGCGATATTGGACTGCAAGTGACTCCAATAACGTCTCCGCCCCACTCAGTTCACCCGCACGGCCCAGGTTTTCCAATTCGCGACTGGTGGCGACGAGCCGCCGCGCGCCGATGTTACCGCTCGCGGATTTCAGGCTATGCGCGGCTTGGCGCAACGCTCCGGCGTCGCGCGCGGCGACCGCGCTATGCAATTCGGCAATCAGCTTCCCCGCGCTGACGCGGTAATCGGCGGCGAGGTCGCGCAAGAAATCGTCGTCCGGGGTCTCGTTCAAGGCGCGTATGCTGGCGATGACTTCCGGGTCCAGCGCCGGTGCCGTGGGAATGCGGTCTGATTCGGGCGCGAGCGCAGTAGCAGCGGGCGCCGGGCCGATCTTCTCCTCCGCCTTCCCAGCGGGGAGCCAGCGCTGCAACACTTTGATCAGATCGGTACGCTTGAAGGGTTTTGCCAGATAGTCGTCCATGTCCGCCTGCAGGCAGCGCTCGCGGTCTCCGATCAAGGCGTTGGCGGTCAAGGCGATGATCGGCGTGCGTGACCCCGCGTGTGCGGCTTCGTGGGTGCGAATCCTTTGGGTGGCCTGAAATCCATCGAGTTCGGGCATCTGGCAATCCATCAAGATGAGGTCGAACCGTTGTTCGGCGGCTGCTGCCACGGCTTGCAAACCATCCTGGGCAATGACATGGGTCAAGCCCAGGCGTTTCAGCATCTTGGCCGCTACCTGCTGATTGACGGTGTTGTCTTCGGCCAGCAATACATGTCCTTGCAATTGCTCTGCAATCGGCTGCGGCGCGGCGTGTCCAGAGGCTTTCGCTGCATCCAAGGTCTTGATGAGACAGCGGAACAGTTCCGCCTGACGCACCGGCTTGCTGCGGCAGGCGAAATAGCCCGCTTGGCGGGCTGCGTCCGCGATGTCCAGCGCCGTGAGAGCAGTCAGCATGATCATCGGTAGGCCGGTGAGCGCGCGATCGGCGTTGATTGCGCGCGCGAGATCGAGACCGTCCATGTCGGGAAGTTTCATATCGATGATGGCGAATTCAAACGCCGAGCCCTCGGCAGCACCGGTTCGCAAGCGCTCCAGCGCTTGCTTGCCGTCGCCCGCGCTGGCCACGTCCAGACCCCAGCCTGCCAATTGGGCCTCGAGTATCGCGCGATGGGTGGCATTGTCGTCGATGATGAGCACGCGTACGCCTTTGAGCGCCGCTTTGGATAGAGCGTCTTCATCAACCTCGGGGGAGGTATCCGCCGCGATGGCGTCGGTGGCTTCCAGCGCGTGGGGCAAGCGTACGCTGAACCAGAAAGTAGAGCCGTTGCCGGGCGCGCTGATGACGCCGATCTCGCCACCCATGAGCTGCGTCAACTGCTTGCAAATCGCCAAACCAAGCCCGGTGCCCCCATGCTTGCGGGTGGTGGACGCATCCGCCTGGCTGAACGCCCGAAATAGGCGGCGTTGGCCTTCCTCGTCGATACCGCAACCCGTATCGGTCACCGAGAATCTGAGCAAGGATGCCTGCGCGGACGGGTCGGTTTCGATGCACTCGATGTTGACGGTGACTTCACCTTGCTGGGTGAATTTGATGGCGTTGCCGACGAAATTGACCAAAATCTGGCGTAACCGCGTCGGATCGCCGCGCAGGGCGCGGGGCACGGCGGGATCGATCTGACCTGCGATTTCCAGATGCTTGCTGTGGGCGCGCTCGGCCATCAGCTCCAATACCTCTTCCATCACGGGGCGCAGGCTGAAATTGATGCTTTCCAGCTCCAGGCGGCCGGCTTCGATCTTGGAGAAATCCAGGATATCGTTGATGATTTCGAGCAGGGCCTCGCCTGAACGCTGCGCGGTCTCAGCCAAGCGGCGTTGTTGCTCATTGATTTCACTGTCCAGCAGCAAATCGATCATCCCCAGTATGCCGTTCAAGGGGGTGCGAATCTCATGGCTCATGTTAGTGAGGAACTGTGCTCTGGTCGCGGTCAATACCTCTGAGCGCCCGAGCCTGCTGACGCTGCGAAAGCCCCAGATGAGCAATACGAATCCACTCAACACCACGATACGATGGAGAGATTCGACCAGGCTTACATCCAGGTGTAGTACTTCATAAGTGACTGTTTCCAGAAGGTGAGCAAAGCCCAAAATGATGCTCCCCGTCGCAATTAAGATCAGCGTTTTACCGACGAGTCCCTGGAATGCGGTTTTCCTGACGATAACCACCATCCAAATCGCAACGATGGACAGCACGACGTCGAGTAAAAAGCTGAAATTGAAAAACTCCATTATCTGGGCTCCCTGGTGAGAATAAATTTGGCGCGTGCCGTTGCGGCTTGGGCCATGCTGGCCTGCCGGCAAGAAAGATGCCAGCGCGGTTGATCCGATCCCATGAGATGGCACCAGATCCATCCAAAACCCTAGCCTGCCTAGTCGAGCCAAGGGAGCAGTCGCAGCGGCGAGATACCTGCGCCGCGTCGCGCAGAATGCACCGGAGTACCCACACGCCGCCGTATCGTCAAAGATTTGACGTTGTCTTTTCTTTGCCCGTTTCAACTCACTCTAAAGTCTTACCGGCGCTTGTCGATAAGAAGGAGCATAGGCGCATCACCAGCGCAGCTTAACGCAGGCGATCCGGGAAGCGGATTGCGGAAGAGTCGAAACCCAAGGAGATTGTCAACATGTCATTTGTGATCAACAGCAACATCATGTCGCTCAATGCGCAGCGCAACCTCAACTCCAGCCAGAACACGCTGGGCGTGTCGCTGCAGAGGCTGTCATCGGGCTTGCGCATCAACTCGGCCAAGGACGACGCGGCGGGTCTAGCCATCACCGACCGCATGACCTCGCAGATTCGCGGTCTGGATCAAGCGGTGCGCAACGCCAACGACGGCATATCGCTGGCGCAGACGGCGGAAGGGGCGCTGCAAGAATCCACCAACATTTTGCAACGCATGCGCGAGCTGTCGGTGCAAGCGGCCAACGACACCAACAGCGCCTCCGACCGCTCGGCGTTGCAGAAAGAAGTCGGTCAGCTCAAAGAGGAGCTCAACCGCATCGCCGACAACACCGACTTCAACGGCAAGAAACTGCTCGATGGCAGCTTTACGGCGCAGAAGTTCCAGGTCGGCGCCAACGCCAACCAGACCATCAGCGTGAGCGTGGGCAGCGCCCGCGGGGATGCGATCGGCAACCAGAGCTTGAAGACCAACACCGGCGCGGGCACCATCACCGAAGCCTTGGGCGGGGGGCTGGTCAACAACGTCACCGTGCAGAACTTGACGGTCTCCGGCAAGCAAGGCAGCGCCACGGTCGCGGTGGCTGCCGGCGCCTCGGCCAAGTCAATCGCCGATGCGGTCAACTCCGAAACCCTCAACACCGGCGTGAGCGCCTCGGCGCGCACCACCGCGAAGCTGAGCGTCGATGCGGGCACCGCCGCTGGCACCGTGTCGTTCGACCTCTACGGCAGCAACACCGGTGCTGGCGAGACCGTCTCGGCGGTGATCACCAACCCCAGCGATCTCACCGATCTGGCCAAGGCCATCAACGACCATACCGGTAAAACCGGCGTCAGCGCCGTATTGTCGGAGGATAAAGCCAGCGTTGAACTGGTGAACGAAGCGGGCTACGACATCGCCATCGACAACTTCGCCCACTCCAACGCCGCCGCCACCGACATCATGCACGTCGACGGCGGCAGCGGCACGGCGGTGGATCTGGACGGCGGCGGCACCACCACCCAGGCCGCCGTCGGCGGCGAGGTGAGCTTCTCCTCGGCCAGCACTTACACCGTCACCACCGACGGCGACACCTCCTTGCTCGCCAGCGCCACCAACGCGAGCTCCTTGAGTGATGTCGCCAGCATCGACATCACCAGCCAGAGCGGCGCCAGCGACGCGCTCAAAGTCATCGACGGCGCCCTCGCCTCCATCGACGACAACCGCGCCAACCTCGGCGCCGTGCAAAACCGCTTCGGCTCCACCATCTCCAACTTGCAGAACGTCTCCGAGAACTTGAGCTCGGCGCGCTCGCGCATCCAGGACGCCGACTTCGCCAAGGAAACCGCCGCCCTCACCAAGGGCCAGATCTTGCAACAGGCCGGCTTCTCCATCCTCTCTCAAGCCAACCAGTCCCAGCAGGCCGTGCTGTCCCTGCTGCGCTAAGAGGCCGTATCACCATAAGCGACAGCAGCAATCGTTCCCAGGGCGTCGAGCCCTGGGCATTTTCAGGCAGGGATTAGGATCGTACGACTATGGCCAACGATATAACAGGCGTCTCGTTTGTCGGTATCGACGCCCACGGCAAAGCCGAAAGAATCGCCATCCAGGAACCCGGCGTGGCGGCACCGCGTCAAGCCGATGGCGCCTCCCAAGCGGAGGTTGCCACGGGGTCGGGCGCGGGCGTGGAACGCCAACAGCTCGAGAAAGCGGTCGCCGAAATGCAGGATCGCGTGGCGAGCCTGCGCACCAACATTGAATTCAGCATCGACGATAAGACCGACAAAACCGTCATCAAAGTCATCGATGTCGAGAAGAAGGAAATCATCCTGCAGCTACCGCCACAATATCTGTTGGATCTCGCGCGGTTCTTCAGCGGCGACAAAGCGGCGTTCGGGCGTTCCGTGGCGCCGCGCTCACCCGCGGCGGGGCTGCTCATCCGCGCCAAGACTTGAGTGGCCTATGTTTTGCTAGGCGTGTATTTCAACAACCGCATCAGGAGATGAACGTGGCGGGAATTACCTTATCGGGCGTCGGTTCGGGATTGGACATCAACTCGCTGGTCACCCAGTTGGTGAACGCTGAAGCCGCGCCCGCGACATCTCGATTGAATCGCCGCGAGGCCAATCTGCAAACCGAAATTTCGGCGCTGGGCACGTTCAAGGGCGCACTGTCGGAATTGCAGAAAGCCGTCAAAAATCTGACTGACGCCAAAAAATTCTCTGCGCTCACGGCTACCGTCGCCAACGGCGACTTGCTGGCCGCGAGCGCATCTGACACCGCCCAACCCGGCGTCTACAGCGTCGAGGTTACGCAGCTTGCCAAGGCCCAGCGCCTTGCCACCAGCGCGAGTCATACCTTCGTCACGCAAGACGCGGCGTTGGGTAGCGGTACGCTCACCATTCGCTTCGGTCGTTACGACAGCGGCGGCGCGTTCACCGCCAATCCCGACAAAGCCGGCAAGACCCTGGTTATCGGCGCCGGCGACAAAACCCTGGCCGGGGTTCGCGATGCGATCAACCAAGCGGACCTCGGCGTGACCGCCAACATCGTCCATGACGGCAGCGGCTATCGGCTGACCCTCAGCGCAAAAGACAGCGGGGCCAACAACGCCTTGGAAATCAGCGTAGCGGATGACGACGGCAATGACACCGACGCCGCCGGGTTGTCTTTGCTTGCCTACGGCGCTGCCACCCGCAATCTGGAGCAGACGGTTGCCGCCCAGGATGCCAAAGCCATCGTGGACGGCTTGGAATTGAGCAGCGCCAACAATACTTTCAGCGGTGCCATCCAGGGCGTCACCTTGACTGTGCAAGCGGCGGAGCCCGGCAAACCGACCACCCTGACCGTGGCGCGTAATACCGCCTCGGTTACCGGGGCGGTGCAGGGGTTCGTCAAAGCGTATAACAATTTCATCAATACCACGAAAGCGCTCATTGCTTACGATCCGCAAACCCAGGAGCGCGGCCCGCTGCTGGGCGACGCCGAGGTGCGCTCGGTATCCTCCCAACTGCGAAGAAGCGTCACCGAGTCGGTGGCAGGCTTGGCGAGCGAGGTGAATTCGCTGTCCGACATCGGTATCCGCACACAGCGCGACGGTACTCTGGAACTCGACAACGGCACCCTGCAAAAAGCCGTTACCGACGATGCCGCCAGCGTTGCCGCGCTGTTTGCCGGCGCCGGCGAGAGCACCGGCATCGGCCAGCGCTTCTACGATTTCCTGACCAAACAACTCGCGAGCAGCGGTCCCCTAGCCAAGCGCAATGACAGCCTGACCAAACGTATCGATGACATCGGCGACCAGCGCGCCGATCTGGCGCGTAAGATGAGCGCCTTGCAAGCGCGTTATCGCGCGCAATTCACCGCCATGGACAAGCTGCTCTCGCAACTCAACGCCAGCGGCAGTTATCTGAGCCAGCAATTGTCCGGCGGTTCCAAATAGCCCACAGATTCGATGAATGAGGTTTCCCATGCGTTACGGTATGACAGCGAACGCGCTGAAGCAGTATCAACAGGTCAAGACGGAAGCGGCGGTGACGGGCGCCAACGCCCATCGCCTCATCCAGATGCTATTCGAGGGCGCCCTGGAGCGCATCGCCAGCGCCAAGGGCCACTTACAGCGTGGCGAAATAACGCGCAAGGCGAACTCATCGGCAAGGCGATCGCGATCGTGGGGGGCTTGCGCAACAGCCTCAATATAGAGGCTGGCGGGGAAATCGCTCGCAATCTGGATTTGCTTTACGATTACATGCAACGGCGCTTGCTGGAAGGCAATATCAGAGCCGATATCCAGCCCCTGGATGAAGTCGTGGGCTTGCTGCGCGAAATCAAGAGCGCCTGGGATGAAATCGGCGTTCAGTGCAACACCAAGCCGAGCTGAAGCCATGACCGACGCCAACGCCGATAGCCTGGGACAAAGTCTGGTTTTTCGCGGGCGATTGCCGCTCGCCTGGCGGGAATTGGGCGCGTTGCCGAGTGAATCCGAACGGGTGGCGCTGGCGCACGCCAACGTCGATACTCTGCGTGCGCTGGCGGTTGTCGAGGCTCACGCCGTAGAACCTGGCGATGCCGCCGCCGAGCCGGTGGCGCAAGACATCGCGCGGGTGGAGTTCAAGCTCAATCTGCTGCTGGATCTGATGAGTCAGTTGCTGGTGTCGCAGGGTATGGTGCCGGAACCGCGCGCGCTATCCCTCACCCCGACCGCGCTGCATTGGCAAGATGACCGCAAGCCCGCCGAGGGCGCGCTGCTACGGATCGAATTCTATTGCAATCCCCGCTATCCGCGGCCGCTCATCCTGCACGGACAGGTCAACGCTTTATGCGCTCAGCCGGAAGGTTGGGCCATCGATACGGTATTTCATGAAATCGGCACGTCGGTTCAAGAGGGATTGGAGCGTTTCATTTTTGCCCACCACCGCCGCGCGGTCGCCCAAAATCGGCGTCGCCAGCGCCCCTAGAAAGGTTTCGCAATCATGGAAGGAATCACCATACCAGAGTCAATGGCCGCCGCGCCCAGCCCGATCCCGCCCCCAGAGAGCGGGGATACGGGCAGCGAGATCGCACGCCTGCTGGTCAAGGAAGGCGTATTGGACGAAGGCCGGCTATCGTATGCGATGCGTATCCGCGCCAAGCTGAGCCATCGCAGGCCACTGCTCGACGTACTCCGCGAACTCGGTTATGTGACCGAAGAAGATCTGCGCAAGACCCTCAAGAACAACCATGTCTCGCTCAAGATCGGCGCGCTTCTGGTCGAGTTGGGTTATCTTCGCGAACCCGAACTCAAAGCCGCCCTGGCGATCCAGAAAGAGGGCGGAGGCAGCAAGAAGCTGGGTGACATCCTGGTCGAAAATCACTTCATTCAGGACGAGAAACTGGTCGAAATCCTGGCGAACCAGTTGGGCTTTCTGCATTTGGAGCCGGAGTTCGCGCAGATCGAGCGGTCGCTTCTGCAGAAGGTCAATGCACAGTGGTGCAAGCGCCATCGTCTGATCCCGATCGGCATGGAGGGTGAGCGGGCGATAGTCGCGTTTGCCGACCCCATGGATCAGAAGTCGCGCCGTGAAGCCGAGCAGATTTTTGGTTCCCAGTTGATTGCGGCCATCGCCACCAAGCGCGCGATCATGGAGTCGATCAACGCGTTCGAGCGCAGCCTCACGCGCTCCGGGTTGACGATCGTTCCCAACGATTCCGAAGTCGTCGGCTTGGTCGATACCATCATCATCGAAGCGCTGCGCAGCGGCACCAGCGACATCCACATCGAACCGATGAAGGAACGCGTGCGCGTGAGGTTTCGCCGTGACGGCGTATTGGTGGCGCACCGCGACCTCGACAAGGATCTCGCCGCGGTAGTCACCAGTCGGATCAAAGTATTGGCGCGCGCCGACATCGCCGAGAAACGCCGCCACCAGGGCGGTCGCATCGTGTTCGAGGACCCCAAGACCGGGCACAGCGTGGACCTCAGGGTATCGTTCTACGCCACCATCTACGGCGAGAAGACCGTGATCCGTCTGCTGAGCCGCAAGGCGCGCTTGCTCGCGGTCGAGGACATCGGCCTCGCGCCGAAGATTCGCGAGCGCTTTTACCAGGACGTGCTCGATACCCCCAGCGGCATCGTCCTCATCACCGGGCCTACCGGCTCGGGCAAGACGACGACGCTCTACAGTTGCGTCAATTATCTGAACGACATCGAGCGCTGCATCATCACCGCCGAGGATCCGGTCGAATACGTCATCGACGGCATCGCCCAGTGCTCGCTCGACCCTAAGATCGATCTGACCTTTGAAAACACCCTGGCGCACATGGTGCGCCAGGACCCTGACGTCATCGTGCTCGGCGAAATCCGCGATCAATTTTCGGCCGAGGCCGCGATCCAGGCCGCTCTGACCGGGCACAAAGTGCTGACGACGTTTCACACCGAAGACACGATCGGCGGCCTGCTCCGATTGATGAACATGGATATCGAAACTTTCCTGATCTCATCGACCGTGGTTTCCGTTCTGGCACAGCGCCTGTTGCGTGAAGTGTGCCCGCACTGCGCCGAGCCATACCAGCCGAATCCCACCGAATTGCAACGCCTGGGCTGCACTCCGGTAAGCCTGGCCGGCGCTACGTTCAAGGTCGGACGCGGCTGCGGGCAATGCCGGTTTACCGGCTATAGCGGGCGCATCGGGGTGTTCGAATTGCTGATTCTCAACGAGATGGTGAAGGACGCCATTCTCAACAAGCGTTCGTCCTACGAAATCCGGCGGGTCAGCATCGAGACCTCGGGCATGGTGACCTTGCTGGAGGATGGTTTGGCCAAGGCCGCTCAAGGCAAGACGACGATCGCCGAAGTATTGCGGCATTTGCCGAGAGTCGATAAACCGCGCCCCCTGGCTGACATCAAAAGGTTACTAGGAATTTGACCATGTACGAGCAAAAACCGCTGCAAGAATTGATCGCCGAGCAAATCAAGGAAAGCGATCTCAGATTACCGGTATTCAACCAAGTTGCGTTGCGCCTACAGCAGGCCTTGAATGACGACAATTTGACGGTGGACGAGATCGAAGCGACGGTGATGGAAGACCCGGCCCTCGCCAGCCAGATCCTGCGCGTCGCCAACGGCGCTTTTTTCAAAGGCCTCAGCCAGATCACCACTATTCGCCGCGCGGTAGTGAGGCTCGGCGCGCAGCAAGTCGCCAACCTGGCGATGGTGGTTTCGCAACAAAGCACGTACGCGAGCGATAACAAATCATTGTCGCGTTACATGCAGAATCTCTGGCGGCATGCATTCGCGACCGCGCTCGGCAGCAAATGGGTGGCGGAGCGCTGCGGTTATATCGCCCAGGCCGAGGTCGCGTTTCTCGCCGGCTTGCTGCACGACATCGGCAAGCTCGTCATCCTGAAGGTCGTGGAAAAAATCAATAGCGGTCGCATCATCAGCGTGCCGTTGTCGGACGCGGTCATCGCCGAAGCCTTGGAGAGCAGTATGCACGCCGAGTATGGCTACCAGCTCATGTGCAACTGGAATCTGCCCGAGCAATATTGCCTGGTCGCGCACGATCACCACCGGGAGGAATTCGATCCCTCCCATACGCTGCTCGCAATCGTGCGTCTGGTGAACCAAGCGTGCGCTAAAGTGGGGATAAGCCTGCGCAACGATGCCAACATCGTGTTGGCGGCAAGCCCCGAAGCGCAAATCCTAGGTATGTCCGAAGTCCAACTCGCGGCGCTGGAGATTCTGCTCGAGGAAAGCATAGAAACGGCGAAAGCGGCGTGATCGCTCGCCGAACCCATTCCAGCCGGTAAATCCTCCTCCCATCCCCGCTTCGCATAGCGCCGCCGGTGTTGCCATCTCCTCGTGTCGGGGGGATGCGGCTTGGCGGCTGGCCGCGCATTTTTCGTTGATTTATTAACATCTTCCGTGTCCCAATTCGCAAGAAAGTGCTAAAGAATCACCGGCGGCAGCCGATAAAAACAGCAAACGGTTGTTGATTTACCTAGGAATTATCTTTCACCAAGGAATACGGAGTGTGTCATGAATATTTTGATCATCAACGAGAGCAGCTTGACGATGGGTGACATGCGTGAGGCGCTTTGCCTGGCGGGTGTCGATGGCAATTCGATCACGATGGCCGACAATGTACCGGTCGCGCTCGAACGCATTCGCCAGAATCCCCCAGACCTCGTGGTCGCCGGCTGGGAGATGGAGAGAATCTCCGGCTTGAAGCTGCTGCGCACGATCAAGACCCAAGGATATCAAGTCGATTTCGGCTTCGTGGCGCGCGAAGCCACCCAAGAGATGCGCGCGAAAGCGGCGATAGGTGGCGCTAAATTCCTTATTTCACAGCCGGCTACGCCTCTGGAAATGTCGCAGATTCTAGGCCCCAACCTGGTCAAGAAAGCCGCATAAATCATCTCGTTGTCTTTAGATTCGTAGCCGCGTCGGTTGCCAACGCTCTCGCATTGGCGGCTACGCGGCGAGAGTCAGCCGCGCGTCTTCGCAGCCGTCAAATTCATGACGCCTGAAAACCGCGATTAATTTCATTTAAGATTTTGATATTAATAATAAATATATTTGGCGCTATTATTGCAAAGGCTGTCACCTTTGGGATTAGGGACATGGTTTTGACGCTTATGCAAGCAGCGAGTAATACCCAACACGATAGGAGCAACGATTTATGATCAGCATTTTGGCGGTAGACGATTCGCCTTCCATGCGCCAGATGGTGGCCCTGACACTCAAGGGCGCCGGCTATGAGGTGGTGTCGGCTGCCGATGGCCAAGAAGCCCTGACCATCGCCCAAGGCAGGGCTGTCAATCTGGTGCTCACCGATGTCCACATGCCACGCATGGACGGCATTACGCTGATTCGGGAGTTGCGCAAACTGCCCACCTACAAATTCACGCCCATGCTGACGCTCACCACCGAATCGAGCGCCGACAAGAAATCCGAAGGGAAGGCGGCGGGTGCGACCGGCTGGATCGTCAAACCATTCAATCCAGATCAATTGCTGGCGGTCATCAAGAGAGTGGTGGACTAAAGGAACGCGGCAATGGCCCTCGATATCGATTTGTCGGAATTTCATGATGTCTTTTTTGAAGAGTGCAGCGAAGGCTTGGCTGTCGCCGAATCGGGCCTGTTGCGGCTCAATGAGGGCACCGCCGACGCTGAAACCATCAATGCCATTTTTCGGGCGATCCATTCGATCAAGGGTGGGGGGGCCACATTTGGCTTTGCCGAGTTATCGGCGTTCGCCCACGTCATGGAAACCCTGCTCGACGAAATGCGGGCGGGAAGCCGCGCGGTGACGCGCGAAGCCGTGGATTTGCTGCTCGCCTCCGCCGATTGCCTGAATGACATGGTGAGCGCGACCAAGCTCAAGGCGCCGCTCGACATGACGCGCGTTTCCGACCTCAAGCAACAGCTCAATACCCTGCTCGGCCAGGCGTCGCAGCCCGCGTCCGTGGTGTCCGCGCCTAGCCCGGCTGGCAAGGCCGAGGGCTGGCTCATCCATTTCCGCCCGTTCAAGGATTTGCTGCGCAGCGGCAATGACCCCTATCGCCTGTTCCGCGAGCTGTCCACCCTGGGCAAGCTGGCGGTGCGGGCCGATGTGGCAAAGCTGCCGGAGCTGGACGAACTCGATCCGGAATCGTGCCACTTGAGTTGGGAACTGACGTTGGAGGGCGATGCGACGCGCGCGCAAGTCGCCGATATCTTCGCCTGGGTCGAGGGCGATTGCGAACTCGAGATCAGCCCTATCGGCAGTCAAAAAATTGACGCCGAGTCCGCTGCCGTCACCCCGGCGCAAGAGGCGCCAGTGATGCTTGCGCCGGCGGTGACGGAACCCGATCGCAGCCATCCCGAACCGCGCGCGCAAACTGAGAGCGCAGGCCGCAAAGCCCAGACCAGCGGCCAGGAATCGAGTTCGATCCGGGTCAGCATCGACAAAGTCGATGCACTGGTCAACCTGGTCGGTGAGTTGGTGATCACGCAATCGATGCTGAGCCGTTTCGCCGAGGGCTTCGATATGAGTCAGATCGACGAATTGCGCGACGGTATCAGCCAACTGATGCGCAACACCCGCGAACTGCAGGAAACCGCCATGCGTATCCGCATGTTGCCAATCAGCACCTGTTTCAACCGCTTCCCGCGCATGGTCCACGACCTCAGCCAGAAGCTCGGCAAGAAAGTCGAATTGAAACTCTCCGGCGAGCAGACCGAGCTGGACAAGACCGTGCTCGAGAAGATCAACGATCCCCTGGTGCACCTGGTGCGCAACGCCCTCGACCATGGTCTGGAGACACCGGCCATCCGCCGTGCGGCGGGTAAACCCGACACCGGCATGATCCATCTGAACGCGTATCACGAGGGCGGCAACATCGTCATCGAGGTGCGCGACGACGGCGCCGGTCTGAACAAGCAAAAAATTCTGGCCAAGGCCAGGGCCAAGGGTCTGGTCGGTCCGGAAGAACAGCCATCCGACGATGAAATCAACAATCTGATCTGCCAGCCGGGTTTTTCCACCGCCGACCAGGTGAGCGACATCTCCGGGCGCGGCGTGGGCATGGACGTGGTGAAGCGCAATATCAGCGATCTGGGTGGGCAGGTTCATATCTACTCCGAGGAAGGCAAGGGCAGCACCTTGACCATCCGCTTGCCGCTCACCCTCGCCATCCTCGACGGCCAATTGGTGCGTGTGGGACGGGAGACTTACATCATCCCCCTGGTCTCCATCGTCGAATCCCTGCAGGTCAAGTCCGGCCAGGTGAACGCCATCGCCGGCCGCGCCGAGCTTTATCTGCTGCGCGATGACTATATCCCCATCGTCCGCTTGTACGAAGTGTTCAACTGCGAACCGGAAAGCACCAACCTCGAGCAGGGCCTGCTGGTGGTGGTCGAGGCCGAGCGCCGGCGCGTGGGTCTGTTCGTCGACGACCTCATGGGCCAGCAGCAAGTGGTCATCAAAAGCCTGGAAACCAATTTCCGCCAAGTGCCGGGGCTATCCGGCGCCACTATCCTGGGCGACGGCCGGGTCGCGCTCATCCTCGACGTGCCCGGTTTGATTCAAACCCACTGCCGTGCTGCGGGGCCGAGGCCCGCGCTGGCCACAGCCGCTTAATCAACGAATGAAGGGACTATCAAGAGAGCCAAATCATGATGAATACAGCAGTCAGCGAAACCGCCATGCAGACCCATGCCGGCACGGATCAGTACCTGACCTTCCTGCTGGCCGGCGAGGAATACGGTATCGACATCCTGCGGGTGCAGGAAATCAAGGGTTGGGGCGCGGTGACTCCGATACCCAACATGCCCTTGTACATCCTGGGGGTGATCAACCTGCGCGGCGCGGTGGTGCCCATCGTCGATCTGCGCAAGCGTTTCGGCCTGGAAGGCAGCGCATTCGGGCCGACCACGGTGGTGATCGTGGTCAGGGTCAGAGGCCAGGGCGCGGAGCGCACCATGGGCATGGTAGTGGACGGTGTATCCGAGGTTTACAACGTGGCGGCGGCGGAGCTGAAGCCACCTCCGGATTTCGGCGTGGCGGTGGATGCTGAATTCGTGAAGGGATTGGCGACAGTGGATAACAAAATGGTGATCCTGCTGGACATCGATCATTTGCTGAATACCGGTGTGATGGATTTGGCGTAGCCGGGCTTCCGGCGCGCCGCTTGGACAAAATGCGAAGCTTGAAAATAAGGAATTACGAATGAAATTGTTGATGAACATGAAGTTGAAAGGGAAACTCACCATCGTGGTGGCGGTGCTGAGCCTGGTCAGTATGGCGCTGACCTATTTGGTTGTGGTGAGGGAGTGGCGTGAAATCAGGGACACGGTGGCCGAGGTCGGTGGCCTGGAACATTTGGCTCCAGCACGCCAGCTCTTGCAGCACCTGGGCGAGCATCGCGGTATGGCCAACGCTTACCTGAACGGCGACGCATCGTTCAAGGACAAGCTGAGCGATAAACAGTCCGATATCACCAAGGACATCGAGGCGATGGAAGCGGTGCAGAGAAAGCACGCCTTGATCGTGGACGATGCCCAGTGGCTCGCCATCAAGAACGATTGGGATCAATTGCGCAGCCAAGTCCTGACACTTCCCAGCGCTGAATCCTTCGAGCGTCACACTGCGTTGATCAACCGGACCATCGACTTGATCGGCCATATCGCCAATCTTTCCGGCCTCATCTTGGATTCGGATTTGCAAACCTATTACCTGATCGACGCCCTGGTGAACGGTGTCCCCAGCGCAGTCGGCGATCTCGGCCTGGTGCGCGGACAAGCGATCGGCGTCGCCGCCCGCCGTACGTTGAATGAAGAAGAGAAAATCTCTTTGCTCAGCAAATCGGTAGCGCTGGCCGGCGCTATGCGTACCCTGACGGAAGGTACGCGCATCGCCTTCGACACCAATGCCGAACTCAAGGCAAAGCTGGCTTCCCAGGTCGAGGCGGCCAACGCGAGCGTCAAACAATTCGGGGACTTGATCAACACGCGCATACTCAAGGCGCAGGCCATCGATGTCGCGGCCAGCGAAGTGTTGGCGGCGGGAACCCAGGCCATTGATACCACCCTGCGCTTCTATGACGCCACCGCGGCGGAACTGGACTCGTTATTGCGGCAGCGCATCGGTCACCTCAAGACCGAAACCTACCTGACCATAGGCGTGGTGGCGGCGGCGTTGTTGCTGGCGTTCGTGTTCGCCTACCTGGTCGTGCGCCTGATCAGCCGCTCCTTGCAGCAAGCGGTTGGCATCGCCAGCGCGGTCGCCGCCGGCAAGCTCGACAACGTCATCGAAGCCAAAGCCAAGGACGAAACCGGCGAGTTGCTGGTGTCGTTGCAATCGATGCAGCAGAATCTGCGTGAGCGCCTCGATGCCGACCGCCGGCAAGCGATGTACGTCGGCCGTATCAAGCAAGCACTGGAATACACCCGTGCCAATGTGATGGTGGCCGACACTGATTTGAATATCGTTTACATCAACAAGACCGTGCAGCAGATGATGCGCGTGGCCCAAGCGGACTTGCGCAAGGACTTGCCGAATTTCGACGCCGACAAGCTGATCGGCGTGAATATCGACGTCTTTCACAAGAACCCCGCGCACCAGCGGCGTCTGCTGGCCGAACTCCGCAACACCTTCAGCGCCGACATGACCATCGGTGGGCGCTTCTTCCGCATCATCGCCAACCCCATCTTCACGGACGACGGCGAGCGGTTGGGCACGGTGGTGGAATGGGCCGACCGCACGCAAGAAGTGGCGGTGGAGCGGGAAGTGCAAGGGATGGTGCAAGCGGCCTCGGCGGGGGACTTGAGCCAGCGCATTGCGGTGGAAGGGAAAAGCGGATTTTTCCAAACCCTCAGCCAAGGCATCAACGACCTGGTGGGGGTGAGCGAGCGGGTAGTGAACGACACCGTACGGGTGCTGGGAGCGCTGGCGCAAGGGGATCTGAAGGAAACCATCCAAGCGGAGTACCAGGGCGCGTTCGGGCAACTCAAGCGCGATGCCAACGCCACCGTGGCCAAGCTCACCGAAGTGATCGGCAAAGTCAAGAGCGGGGCGGACGCGATCATGACCGGCGCGGAAGAAATCTCCCAAGGCAACGCCAACCTCTCGCAGCGCACCGAAGAGCAAGCCTCGTCGCTGGAAGAGACCGCCGCGAGCATGGAAGAGATGACCAGCACCGTCAAACAAAACGCCGACAACGCCCGCCAGGCCAACCAACTGGCGGCGAGCGCGCGCGAGCAAGCCGAGAAGGGCGGGCAGGTGGTGGGCAGCGGTAGCGGCGATGAACGACATCAACGCCGCCAGCCAAAAGATCGCCGACATCATCGGCGTGATCGACGAGATCGCCTTCCAGACCAACCTCCTGGCGCTGAACGCGGCGGTGGAAGCGGCACGCGCGGGCGAGCAGGGGCGGGGCTTTGCGGTAGTGGCCTCGAGTAGAAACCTCGCCCAGAGAAGCGCCACCGCCGCCAGAGATCAAAGCGCTGATCGAAGACAGCGTGGTCAAAGTGGGCGATGGGGCCAAGCTCGTGGACGCCTCGGGGCAGACGCTGGGGGAGATCGTCAGCGCCGTGAAGAAAGTGAGCGACATCATCGCCGAGATTGCGGTGGCGAGCCAAGAGCAATCGACCGGGATCGAGCAAGTGAACAAAGCCGTGACCCAGATGGACGAGATGACGCAGCAGAATGCGGCGTTGGTGGAAGAGGCGGCTGCGGCGAGCGAAGCGATGAGTGAGCAGGCGCAGGCGCTCAATGGGCTGATGGCGTTTTTCCGGGTAGGCGAGGGGCCAGAGGCGGTGGCGCTGGCCAAGCCCGCCTATGGCGGGGTGGAGCGGCGTGGGCCGGGCCGGCCCTGGGCGGCCAAGCCCAAGACCGAAGGCAAGGCCCCAGTGTCGAAGCCGACCCCGGCCAAGGTCGCCAAAGTGGCTCAAGTCGCCACTGCCCAGGCCGATAGCAATGAGTGGGAGGAGTTTTAACCATCACGCGGCTCGTTTTGGTGGGAGAGGCGGCGCGCGCGGGTCTGGATGACTAAGTCCAAGATCAAGCAGCCCGCGCCCGCCAAGGTCGCTAAAGTGACTCAAGTCGCCGCCGTCGAGGCCAATAGCAATGAGTGGCAAACGCGTTAAGCCTCAGTGAATGCATCAAGGGAATACGAACTTTATGATTGGCTGGGATTTGTTATGAAGATATCGACCAAGATTGGCGGTGGTTTCGTCCTACTGAGCGGCCTGGTGTTGGTGTGCGGCGGCGTCGGTTTTTACGGAGTTAACAAGCGCGAATCGCTGGCTTTCGTCACCATTGGCCTGGGATTCCGCCGATGGCGCGATGGAAGCCAGCATCGGGATTCAAGCGCAAATGGTGGCGGTCAGCCAGCCTATCGTGACCGAAAAACCTGCCGATGCCAAGCAAATGCTGGTGGATGGCGAAGCTTTGGAAAAAGAAGCGATGGCACGTGTTGAGAAAGCCAATTTATTGGATTCCGACGCCCTCGGCGCTTTGCGGGAGAAGCGCTCTGAGTTCGCCGCCATTAGGAATAAGCTGAGCGCCATGGGCGTCGATTATATTAAGACCCATAGCGCCTTGGCTGGCCACTTGGCGGCGCTGGAAAAGCTGCTGAAGTCAGCCGAGGAGCTGGGCGACAGCGCGGTCGAGGATTTGCAAAGAACACCAGACGCTCCGTTGAGCTGGAACGGTGGTTTGAATGCCAAATGGCAAGCCGCCGATGGCACCATGGAAGCGTATATCGCTTTATTGCGGCGTGCCTATTTTTATCAACGGCGGATCAACAACACCGCCGACGCGGTGAAAGGTCTGGACGATTCGCTAGTCTGGCTGCGTGAGAGTATGACGCGCATCATTGAGCATCCGCTGTTTCAAACCACACCGCTACCGGAAGGTTACGAGGGCGGCAGGACCTATGCCGAGGTATTGGCGAGCGCCTTGCAACAGCACATCGATGATTTCTACGCCGCCCTCGGCAAGCTCGAGAGCGTACGAAACGACCAAAGCGCAATACACCCAGACCGCGCTTGCGCTATTGAAGGAGATGGAGAAAGTCGAAGCGCTGGGCGACAGCAAGGTGGAAAGCGAGGTCGACAATATCGATAGAACGCTCCAGTCGTCCCTTGCACTGATGCTGGCGACGCTGGGGGTGAGCCTGTTCGCGTTGATCGGCATCGGCGCGATGGTGTTCCGCGGCGTGCGCGGCATTCAAAGGCCGATCACGGCGGCGATGGCGTCGCCGAAGATTGCCCACGGCGACTTGACCTCGACCATCGACAGTCAGAGTCAAGACGAAACCGGGCAGATGTTGCGCTCGTTGAAGACCATGCAGGACAACCTCGCAAGCGCGCCGATGACGAGCGGGCAATAGCCGAGACCAGTCGCTTGAAGCAAGCGCTCGACAGCGGCAAAGCCAATGTGATGGTGGCCGACAATGATTACAACGTCGTGTTTCTGAACAAAGCTATCATCCAGATGTTTCGCTCGATCCAGGCCGATCTGCGCAAAGAGCTACCGAATTTCGACGCCGATAAACTGCTCGGCGCCAACATGGACGTGCTTTCCAAAAAACCCTGCTCACCAACGCGCCGGTTGCTGAGTAACCTCACCCAGGTTCACAGCGAATTGAACTCATCGTCGCCGGGCGCGTCGTTCGCATCATCGCATGTCCGGTGATCGGCGCCGACGGCGAGCGGCTGGGTACGGTAATGGAGTGGGCCGACCGCACGCAAGAAGTGGCGGTGGAGCGGGAAGTGCAAGGGATGGTGCAAGCGGCCTCGGCGGGGGACTTGAGCCAGCGCATTGCGGTGGAAGGGAAAAGCGGATTTTTCCAAACCCTCAGCCAAGGCATCAACGACCTGGTGGGGGTGAGCGAGCGGGTAGTGAACGACACCGTACGGGTGCTGGGAGCGCTGGCGCAAGGGGATCTGAAGGAAACCATCCAAGCGGAGTACCAGGGCGCGTTCGGGCAACTCAAGCGCGATGCCAGCACCACCGTGGCCAAGCTCACCGAAGTGATCGGCAAAGTCAAGAGCGGGGCGGACGCGATCATGACCGGCGCGGAAGAAATCTCCCAAGGCAACGCCAACCTCTCGCAGCGCACCGAAGAGCAAGCCTCGTCGCTGGAAGAGACCGCCGCGAGCATGGAAGAGATGACCAGCACCGTCAAACAAAACGCCGACAACGCCCGCCAGGCCAACCAACTGGCGGCGAGCGCGCGCGAGCAAGCCGAGAAGGGCGGGCAGGTGGTGGGCAAAGCGGTCGCGGCGATGAACGACATCAACGCCGCCAGCCAAAAGATCGCCGACATCATTGGCGTGATCGACGAGATCGCCTTCCAGACCAACCTCCTGGCGCTGAACGCGGCGGTGGAAGCGGCACGGGCGGGCGAGCAGGGGCGGGGCTTTGCGGTAGTGGCCTCGGAAGTGCGAAACCTCGCCCAGAGAAGCGCCACCGCCGCCAAAGAGATCAAAGCGCTGATCGAAGACAGCGTGGTCAAAGTGGGCGATGGGGCCAAGCTCGTGGACGCCTCGGGGCAGACGCTGGGGGAGATCGTCAGCGCCGTGAAGAAAGTGAGCGACATCATCGCCGAGATTGCGGTGGCGAGCCAAGAGCAATCGACCGGGATCGAGCAAGTGAACAAAGCCGTGACGCAGATGGACGAGATGACGCAGCAGAATGCGGCGTTGGTGGAAGAGGCGGCGGCGGCGAGCGAAGCGATGAGCGAGCAGGCGCAGGCGCTCAATGGGCTGATGGCGTTTTTCCGGGTGGGGAGGGGCCAGAGGCGGTGGCGGCTGGAGCCTGCCTATGGCGGGGGTGGAGCGGCGTGGAGCGGGAAGGTCCTGGGCGGCCAAACCCAAGACCGAGGGCAAGATCCAAGCCCAAAAAACCGCCCCCCTCAAGATCGCCGGCGCCCGTATGGATAACAGTGATTGGGAGCAATATTGAAATGACTCAGCAAACAACCGAGGGCAAAGCGGTCGGCAATACGCCATTCGCGATCAACCTGGAGGCGAACCTCAACGTCGGCAACAGCATTGCCTTGAAAGAACAGCTCCAGACGGCGCTGCGGAAACCGGCAACGCTGGTGCTGGACGCTGGCGCCGTGCAGGCGGTGGACACCGCAGGCCTACAACTGCTGGCGGCGTTTGTGAGGCGCGCCGAGCAAGCAGGCATGGCGCTGGAGTGGCGTGAACCGACGCCAGCGCTGCGCGCAGCCGCCACGCTGCTAGGGCTGGATGCGCATCTGCATCTGCCCAAGGCTTAGGGAGATCGCGAACATGGAGAGTTCAACTTCATTGCCCCCGGCGCGTCGACCCGATCTGGATTGGAGCCAGGTGCGCGAAACCGTACGCATGCTCGATGTCGCGGTTGCCCAGATGCAGATGTTCATGACCGAGGGCAATGAATCGGTCGGCACCTTGACCCATCTGTTCACCTCGGTCGCCGGCATGGTCGCGGTGATCGGGCGCATTGCCGATCAACTCCCGGACAATCCCGATGCCACTACCCAAAAGGCCGCGATTCTCAGCCATTGCGAGAGCGTGGCGGCGAAGATGCAGGCATCGATCATCGCCATGCAGTTCTATGATCGGCTGACGCAGCGTTTGTCTCATGTGAGTGATAGCCTGGCGGAGTTGGCGGACCTCATCGGCGATCCAGCCAGGTTGTATCTTCCGGTCGAGTGGTTCGGCCTGCAAGAGAAGATTCGCTCGCTGTATACCATCGAACAGGAGCGCGCCATGTTCGACGCTTTGATGGGCGGGGCATCGGTGGGCGAAGTGCTCGATCGGCTGCGACTGGCGCGCCGCCCGCAGCGCGGCGCCGAAGTGGAGCTATTCTGACATGGCGCGACCACTGGCATCGGCCAATCCGGCGGGGACGACGGTAGCGCCCCATCCCGAAAAACAGCGTGAGTTTGCGTTCACCAACCGTGAATTCGAGCAATTGCGCGCGCTGGCGCGCGCGCATACCGGCATCAGCCTGTCGGATATGAAGCGCGAGCTGATCTACGGCCGCGTGGCGCGGCGCTTGCGGCAGCTTGGATTGGGCAGCTTCCAGCAGTACTGCGAGGTGCTGGAACAGGACACCGGCCCCGAACTGGAGCAGTTCGTCAACGCCATCACCACCAATCTGACCTCGTTTTTCCGCGAAAAACATCACTTCGACTATCTGGCGCAAACGCTGTTGCCGAAGCTCGCGGCGAAAAACGGCACGCCGCTGCGCTTGCGGATCTGGTCGGCGGGATGCTCGACCGGCGAGGAGCCATATTCGATCGCGATGACGCTCAACGACACGATGACGCGCAACGGCGTCCTCGATTTCAAGATTTTAGCCACCGACATCGACTCCAACGTACTCGCTAGGGCCCAAAGCGGAGTCTATAAGATCGAGCAGATTCAGGGAATTGCGGAAGCACGGCGCAGGCGTTGGTTTCGTCGAGGCAAGGGCGACAAACAGGGCTTGGTGAAAGTCATGCCCGAATTGCAAGCGCATATCCATTTTCGCCAACTCAACCTCATGCAGCCGTGGCCCATGCACGGGCTCTTCGACATCATTTTCTGCCGCAACGTGGTGATTTACTTCGACAAACCCACGCAAAAGCAGCTATTTGAACGCTTCGCCAACGTCCAGCCCGACAGCGGTCACTTGTTTCTCGGCCATTCGGAAAGCCTGTTCAAAGTGACCGACCGCTATCAATTGATCGGCAAAACCATTTACGCAAAGGTACCGCGATGACCACGGCCAACGCCTTGAGCTTGCCTGCCGAACCGGGGCCTCCGGCCAAACCGCTGCCTGGTTTCGAGCATATCCGCCGCTTTTGGGATAAGCAGCACGGCAGCTATGCCGCCCGCTTGTTGCCGGGCGAATACTTCGTCACCGCGCGCGATGAAATGATCACCACCGTGCTGGGGTCGTGCATCTCGGCTTGCATTCGTGATCCGGTGTTCGGCATCGGCGGCATGAATCATTTCATGTTGCCCGACGGCGGCGCCCATGATTCCTGGCAGGACGATCATGTCAGCGCCGCCACGCGTTACGGCAGCTTCGCGATGGAGCACTTGATCAACACCATCCTGAAAAATGGCGGCCGGCGCGACAAGCTGGAAATCAAGATTTTCGGCGGCGGGCGGGTGTTGGCGGCGATGACCGATGTGGGGCGCCGCAACATCGAGTTCGTCCACCACTATTTACGCACCGAGGGCTTGCGGGTGAACGCCGAGGATGTCGGTGACGTGTATCCGCGCAAAGTCATCTACTTTCCGGCGCGCGGCCGGGTCCTGGTGAAAAAACTGCACTCCATCGACAAGGCCAAGCTGATTCAACGCGAGACGCGTTACCTACGCGACCTCGCGCAACAACCGGCCGCCGGCGAGATCGAGTTGTTCTGAGGAAAGGTGCAATGGACAAGATCAAGGTTTTGATCGTCGACGACTCCGCCTTGGTGCGCCAGATCCTGACCCAGGTTCTCGGCTCGGATCGCGGCATCCAAGTGGTGGGCGCCGCCATCGACCCGTTCGACGCCAGGGAGAAAATCAAGCGCCTCAATCCGCAGGTGCTGACCTTGGATGTCGAAATGCCCAAGATGGACGGCATCAGTTTTCTGCGTAACCTGATGCGGCTCAGGCCGATGCCGGTGGTGATGGTATCGTCGCTCACCGAGCGCGGCGCCGACGTCACCCTGCAAGCCCTGGAACTGGGCGCGGTGGATTTCGTCAGCAAGCCCAAGATCGATCTGGCGCACACGCTGGAGGATTATGCCGGCGAATTGATCGCCAAGATCAAAATGGCGTATCGGGCGAAATTGCAGCCACAGCGAACCAGCGCCGCGCCGCCGCAAGCCATTCCGCCCAAACTATCGGCGGACGCGGTGCTGGCGAAGACAAACCGCACCGGTTATTTCAAGACCACCGATCAGATCATCGCGATCGGCGCGTCCACCGGCGGGACGGAAGCCATCAAGGAGGTGCTTGTGCGATTGCCGCCGCGCTGTCCTGGCGTGGTCATCACCCAACATATCCCGAAAGCGTTCAGCTCCTCGTTCGCCAAGCGCATGAACACGGTGTCGGCGCTGACCGTTTATGAGGCCGAGGATGGCCAGTACATTCTACCGGGCCATGCGTACATCGCGCCCGGTGATCAACACCTGCTGGTGGTGCGCGACGGCGCGCGCTATCGCTGCCGCTTGAGCAGCGGGCCGCCGGTCAACCGCCATCGACCATCGGTGGATGTGCTGTTCCGCTCGGTGGCGCAAAACGTTGGTCAGAACGCCATCGGCGCGATCCTCACCGGCATGGGCGACGACGGCGCGCGCGGCATCAAGGAAATGCACGAGGTCGGCGCGCATACCATCGCCCAGGACGAAAAGACCAGCGTAGTCTGGGGTATGCCGCAGGAAGCGATCAAACTGGGCGGCATCGATAGCATTCTGCCGCTGCACGATGTCGCGGCCAAGCTCATGGCGCTGGTACGGGCCTGAAATCGTTAAAGCACTCGGTGATACCGCCGATAACACCTCTTAATATCATTCAAGGAGATACTCATGAATATCCTCATCATCGACGATAGCAGCGCGATGCGCATGGTGGTCAAGAAAACGTTGCGCATGGCGGGATTCGAAGGCCATACCATTAGCGAAGCCGAAGACGGGGCGGCGGCGCTGGAGCGTATTCGCCAGAGCGTACCCGATCTCGTGCTGTCCGATTGGAACATGCCCAACCTGTCGGGCATCGATCTGTTGGCAAAGCTCGGCGAGGAGGGCATCAAAGTCAACTTCGGATTCGTCACCACCGAGGCCACCGCCGAGATGCGCGACAAGGCCGCGGGGGCGGGCGCGAAGTTCCTGATCGCCAAACCGTTCACGCCGGAAACGTTTTCCATGACACTGGCGCCGTTCATCAAGAACTGATACGTGGCTGAAGGAGCAAGCCCAATGACTGCTTTTGTTCTACCCAAAGTACCCGATGTGACGAAAATGCTCGAGATGCTGCTCGGCGACGGCCTGACCGCGAAGCCGGCGGCGCCGCTTGACGCCAAGAGTGGCAATATCGTGGCGCTTTACGTCAGCCCCGACGGTAAACCGGTCGCCGCCGGGGTTTGCGACACCGCGTTCGCGGCATACGCCGGCGCGGCTTTGTCGATGATCCCGCCGGGCGGCGCCAAAGATGCCGCCAAATCCGGCGATCTCTCAGCGACGATGATGGGTAATGTCCACGAAGTGATGAATATCTGTTCGCGCTTCTTGATGAATGACGCGACGCCGCACCTCAAGCTTGCTACTGTCCACCGCGACGGCAAGGAACTGCCGGACGGTTCAAAAGCCTTTCTGGGCGCGGCGCTGCCGCGCCTCGATATGGAAATCGACATTCCGCGTTATGGCAAGGGCCGATTGTCATTGTTGATCACTTAGCGCGCGCTAAGACGGCGTTCCATCCTTCCATGTCTACGCAATCGCACCGTCCCATGAACCGGTTCATGTCGCTGCGCACCAAAGTGCTGTTGGTGCTGATGGCGGTGTTCGGATGTTACGCGGCGGTGGCCCTGACCGTCATGCAGCGGGTGATGCTCCCGGCGGTCGATCAGATCGAACAGGACGTGGCCGACGAGAATCTTCAGCGTGTTCGCCAGGAACTGGACGCCGAACTCGATGCGGTTGCCCGCATCGGGCATGACTGGTCGGCGTGGGATGATACTTACGAGTTTGTCAGCCATCGCGCTGCCACTTATGTAGAGGCAAACCTGACCCAATCGGCGCTGGCCAACCTGGAACTCGACGTCATGCTGTTTTTCGACCGCGCGGGCGCGCTCGTGGGCGGCATGTCGCGCGACGCCGGGACAGATGCCTCGCTGTCCTTGACGCGGCTATTGCCGTCCGGCATCGCGCGAGATGATCCGCTGCTGGCTCAACCGGGACCCTCGCGCACGATCACCGGGCTGATGGCGACCGCGCGCGGGCCGTTGCTAGTGACCGCGCAGGCCGTGCTGCGATCCGATGGCGGTGGTCCGGGCGCTGGCGCCTTGCTATTCGGAAGGTTTCTCGATAGCGACAAGATCAATTCGCTGCGCCAGCGCACGCGGGTGCAATTCACGTTGCTACCGGCCGCTTCCCCTCTAGGCGCCGGAGAGGAGGTCTTTTATCAAGCCGATGATCAGTACCTAAGAGCCTTTGTTACGCTTCACGATGTTTATGGCAAGCAGCTGCATCTCCTGCGCGTCGATACGCCGCGGCGCATCAGGGCGCTTGGGCAGCAAGCCGTATGGTTCGCTTTGCTGCTGCTGGCCGTGGCGAGCGTGCTGGTCATGGCGGTGTTGTGGTTGCTGCTGCGGCGGCTGATGTTGGTGCCAGTGACGCGCTTGACCGAGCGCATACGCGATCTCAAAAGCGAGGGTGGTGTCGCCGCGGTCGAGCATCGTCCGCCAGTCGTCGGGCCAGCGCAATACCGTTTGGGCGATAGTCCGCGAGAGCTGACGCGCAACGACGAGATCGGCATGCTGGCCCGAGCGTTTTGCGACATGAGCGATGGTCTGCGCCGGTCCGCTGAGCAGATTTGGAGCCTGGCCTATCAGGATAGCCTGACTGGTCTGCCCAATCGGCGTTTGTTCATGGAGCGCGCCCGCCATAGTCTACAAGCGACGGAGGCTAGTGCGAGCGGGTTCGCCTTGCTATTTTTGGATTTGGATGACTTCAAGCGCATCAATGATGTGCTTGGCCACGACGGGGGCGATGCCTTGCTGCGCGAAGTCGCCGAGCGCCTGAAGTACAGCGTGCGCGCGGAGGATCGCAACGCCGAGACGGCGAGGGCGCGCGCGGCGAATGACATCATCGCCCGGATTGGCGGTGATGAATTCGTGATTTTGTTGGATCGCGTCGAGCGCGTGGAGCAGGCCGTGAATATCGCCGAGCGGATCATCGCCGCGCTGGCCTTGCCGATAGCGTTGCCAACCCAGGTGCTTGGCATCGGCGTCAGCATCGGCATCAGCATTTGTCCGCGGGATGGCAACGACCTCGATCAACTCATGAAGCAGGCCGATACCGCTATGTATCACGCCAAGCAGAGCGGCAAGAACACTTATGCCTGCTATACCCACGCCATGGGCGAGGACACCCACGCGCGCCTCGCGCTTGAGCAGGCGCTGCGCCGCGCCTTGGAACGCGATGAGTTCGTTCTGCACTATCAACCCCAGATCGAACTCGTTAGCGGACGATGGGTCGGGGTCGAGGCCTTGCTGCGCTGGCAACATCCTGAATGTGGTCTGTTGTTGCCCGACGCCTTTCTGCCGCTTGCGGAGCGCACCGGCCTGATTGTCGCGATCGGTGAGTGGGTGTTGCGGGAGGCCTGCCGCCAGGCGAAAGCGTGGCAGGCACAAAGTCCGCTTCCGCTGCGTGTCGCGGTCAACGTATCCGCGCTACAGTTGGAACGCGCGGATTTCAAGAACACGGTCGAGCGCATATTGCAAGAAACCGAATTGGCGCCCCAGGCGCTGGAGCTGGAATTGACCGAAACCAGCATCATCAAGGCCAAGCCTGAAACATTGGCTACCCTCGCCGCGTTGCGGGCACTGGGCGTGGAGATCGCCATGGATGATTTCGGCACCGGTTATTCATCGCTGGCGGGGTTGCGCTCGCTACCCATCGATGCCTTGAAGATCGACCGTCGTTTCGTGCGTGACGTGGAAACGAGCGACGATGACCGCGCCATCACCTCCGCGGTGATCGCGATGGGCCGTCAGCTCCGACTCACGGTAGTAGCTGAAGGCGTAGAAACACAATCTGCTCAGGCATTTCTGCAGGCGCAGGGTTGCAATCGGGCGCAAGGCTATTGGTTCAGCCGACCGAAACCTGCCCAAGAAATGACCGAGCTGTTGGCACGACAATCTTGGGACGTCGTCCACGAGGTGACTCGAGGTGGATAGTCAAGGGTGGCGTTTTCGTTTGGTAAACCCGGCGCATTGAAGGAGAATGACAATGATGGCCGAATCTGTGATGAGCAACGATTGGGAAGGCGCGGAACGGCGCGAATATACCCGTTACAGCCTGGATTTTTATGTACGTGTCTACGACGCCCGGAGCGGTGAGTTGCTGGGCGACGTGGTGGATATCAGCCTGGGCGGCATGCGCCTCAGCAGTCCGGCGCCCATCGCCGTGGACAAACGTTTTCGCTTGCGTATGGATTTGGCGTTGGCGGTCATGTCCAGCCCGGTGCGGCGATTGTCGGCCTCGGCACCGAGCCAACAACCGGTGCGCGCGGGGCACACGCGGATGATGACGACGACAAGCGCCGCAATGGCGGCGAAGCGCATCGGGCAGTGGACGCGCGAGCATCGTGAACGCGTTTGCCTGGAGGCGCAAAGCGTATGGGGTGGCGCCGGCCCGACCCCGGACGTTTACGAGACGGGTTTTGCTTTCGTCGGTGTAACGCCCGAAGTCACGGCGGCCATCCAGCACCTCATTGACGGGCTGGTAGCAACCATCGATTGACGTCGATCGTAACGCCCGCGCCGCCCGCAGGGGGCGGCGCGGGCGCGGCCTGCGGTTCCGATACGCCTCTTGGTCTTGTCTTCCCCGCGCGCTTGGCTCATCATCTGCACCCGAGGAGAGGGCAGTGGCCATGACCGAGCAAACGACCAAGAACGACTGGGAAGGCGAAGAACGGCGCGAACATGAGCGCCGCGGCCTGGATTTTTATTTGCGCGCCTATGATGCTATCAGCGGCGAACTGCTTGGCGACGTCACCGACCTCTCCCTGGGCGGCGCACGCCTGACCGGTACGACGCCTATTGCCTTGGAGCGGCGCTATCGGTTGCGTATGGACTTGGCGTTGGCTGGGCATCGGGAAAGCATCGGCCTCGATGCGCTCAGCGTATGGGCCAGCGCCGACCTGACCCCGGCTGCTTACGATACCGGGTTTGGTTTCGTCGGTATGACGCCCGAGCTTACGGCAACCATCCAGGGTATTATCGACAGGTTGCTGGCGACCAGCACCTGACCCTCTCTCCGGCGCGCGGACTGCCGTGCGCTCGCCAAAGTTTTGACTCGGCGCCGCCGCCGCCATCATCAAATCCTTGTCGGATTTCCGCGGATTTTTCGAGAAGTTCTCATCTTATTGAAATAGATAAATAAAAATTCGCCTTCTTATTGGCATAAGCTTTGCCATGGCTCAGTCCATCCAATCGATATCGAATTGTCGCAAAGAGGTGGATATGGCAGAGGCAAAGGAAGGGAAAGCCAAGCCCGGCAAGGGTTCGGGCACCAAGAAAATAATGATGCTGGCCGTCATTGGCATCGTGCTGATCGGCGGCTCGGTGGGCGGAACGCTGGTATTGAGCGGCGCCCTGGGCAAAACCAAGCACGCCGAGGAAAACGCCACGCCTGCCGAGGAGCATGGCGCCGAGAGCAGCGGTGCCTCCGGCAAACATGGCCATGGACCCGCCCAATACCTGGCCATGGACCCGCCGCTGGTGGTGAATTTCGAGGATGAAGGCACTTTGCGTTACGTGCAGATCGGAATAGCGGTGATGGCGCGTGACAAAGACGCCATCGACGCCGTCACCCTCAACACGCCGCGTATCCGCAACGATCTCATCATGCTGTTCGGCGGCCAGAAATTCGCCGATCTGAGCGCGCCTGAAGGTAAAGAGAAACTGCGCGGCGATTCGCTTGCGGCGATCCAAGGGATCTTGAAGGAAGAGACCGGCAAGCCCGGAATCGAAGCGGTGTATTTCACCAATTTCGTCATGCAATAGCGCCGGCATGACCCAGGACGAACTTCTCACCAAGGACGAGCGGGAAGCGCTCCTTGAGGGCATCCAGGAGAGCCAGGCGACGAGCCGCGCCCATCCCAACCCGGACGAAGTCCTGCCCTACAAACTGGTCAGTCCGGCCAATGCGGTGACCGGCATTCTGAAGGTGCTGGATACCATCCACGAGCGCTTCGCCCATCGTCTGCGCATCCGTATGAACGAACTCTTGCGCCGCGATGTCGATGTCGCCCCTACCGCCGTCGAGGTTTGCGATTACGGTGAATTCATGAACTCCTTGCGCGCGCCGTGCGCGATCAGCTTGATCGCGGCCCAGCCCTTGAACGGCCCGGGGCTGTTGATATTCGATCATGACTTAGTGTTCGTTCTCGTCGATGTGTTTTTTGGCGGTAAGGGACGGCGCTATCTGCCCGCCGCTGCGCGTGATTTCACGGTGGTCGAGAATCGCTTGCTGCAGCGTCTGCGCGAGGCGGTGCTGCGCTGCATGGAAGCGGCCTGGGAGCCGTTCGTCGCCGTGCAATGCGCACTGCTTGGAGTCGAAAGCAATCCGCAATTCGTGACCGCCATCAATACCCGCGACGCACTGGCCGTCACCACCGTGCAAGTGAAACTCGACGATGGCCAGTATGCCTTGCACCTGGCTTTGCCTTGCGCGATGTTCGACCCGGTGCGCGGCGCGCTGCTGGCCAGCCAGAGCAAGGATCACCCGAGCCATAGCGAGCGCTTGCGCCGCCTGCTGGGAGAAGGCGTCAAGAACAGCCCGGTGACGGTGCGAGCGCTGATCGGTGGGACCGAATTATCTCTGCGCGAAGTGCTGTCGCTGCAAGCGGGCGATTTCATTCCGCTGGACGACGCCATGAACGCGATCCTGGAAGTGGACGGCGTGCCGGTCCACGCCGGCCATTACGGCGTCGCCCATGGGCGGCGGGCGGTGAAGATCGACCGTGTACTCACGGAAATGCCTGACCCAACCTTTGAGGAAAACCCACCATGAACGCCGAAACCATAGAGCAAAAGCGCTTCGATAACGACGAACCCGCCGCCGAGCAGCGCGAGGCTAGCCTCGACATGATCCTGGACATTCCGGTGAATCTTTCCATGGAACTCGGGCGCTCGCGCCTCAGCATCCGCGATTTGTTGCAACTGACCCAGGGCTCGGTGGTGGAACTCGACCGTCCGGCATATCTCCTTGGACGTATTAGCCAATGGCCGCTTGGTTGCGCGCGGCGAGGTCGTCGTGGTGAACGAGCGCTTCGGAATGCGCATCACCGACATCGTGAGTCCCGAAGAGCGGGTCAAGAGGTTACGGTGAAAACATTTGGATTATTGGCGGCCGCCATGCCCCATGTCGCGCTGGCCGCGGAGCTTCCCAAACTCGCCGTCGATCCCCTGGGCGCCAGCTTGTCGCAGACGTTGGCCGGTCTTGCGGCGGTGCTGGTGGTGATCGGTGTGCTGGCGTGGCTGGCGCGTCGCTTTCCCAAACTGCGTGGCGGCGATGGCCCGATCAAAGTCATCGCCGGCCTGAGCTTGGGCGCGCGCGAACGCCTGGTGCTGATCGAAGTGGAGGGCGCGCGGTTGCTGGTCGGGGTCGCGCCAGGCCGGGTGCAAACCCTGCATGTGTTGGCCCAAAGCGCCGCCAAGGACGGCTTCAGCGAGGTCCTGGAACTTGCCCGGCGCGGAGGCAGCCATGGTTGATCGCTCATGTTGTCGTCGCGGTTGCCCTCACCGTCCTCTCTCCCCAAGCGAGGGGGTAGCCATAGGCCAGATGAGTGGGTGGAGTCGGCTGACCGCTTTGCTGCTGTTCTTTATGATGGCGCCGACAGCGATGGCGGAGATCGGCTTGCCCGCGCTGTCGATGACGCCGGGGCCGAACGGCGGCGAAACCTGGTCGCTCAATTTGCAGATTCTGGCGGTGATGACGGCGCTCACCCTGTTGCCGGCCGCGCTGTTGATGCTCACCGCATTCACCCGCATCATCATCGTGCTGGCCTTGCTGCGGCAAGCGCTCGGCACCATGCAGACCCCATCCAACCAGATTCTGGTCGGATTGGCGTTATTCCTCACCTTTTTTGTGATGGCGCCGGTGTTCGACAAAATGTACACCCAAGCGTTGGCGCCTTATGTCGAGGAAAAGCTCAGCTTCGAGCAAGCAGTGAAGGCCGCCGAGCCGCCGCTGCGGGCGTTCATGACTGCGCAGACCCGCGAAACCGATCTGGCGTTATTCGCCCAATTGGCCGGGCGCAACGGCTTCAATTCCCCTGACGACGTGCCTTTTTCCGTGCTCGCGCCGGCGTTCGTGACCAGCGAGTTGAAGACCGCGTTCCAGATTGGTTTTCTGCTGTTCATTCCCTTTCTCATCATCGACCTGGTGGTAGCCAGCGTGTTGATGGCGATGGGCATGATGATGCTGTCGCCGATGGTGATTTCGTTTCCGTTCAAACTCATGTTGTTCGTGCTGGTCGATGGGTGGGCGTTGGTCATGTCTACCCTGGCCGGCAGTTTCAACGTTTGAGAAGGCTTCCATGACCCCCGAAACCGTGATTACCCTGGCCCAGCGCACGCTCGAGGCCACCGCCTGGCTGGCCGCTCCGTTGCTGATCACCGCGCTCGTCGTCGGGGTGATCGTCGGCCTGTTTCAGGCTGCTACCCAGCTCAACGAGATGACCCTGAGCTTCGTGCCCAAACTGCTGGCGATGGCGTTGGTGCTGCTGTTCGCCGGGGCTTGGATGCTCGGCCTGTTGGTCGATTTCACCATCCAGTTGTTCCACGACATCCCCCACCTCATCGGCTGAAGACAGATGCTAGTCACCAGCGCCGAGATCGCATCCTGGGTAGGCGGATTGCTGTGGCCGCTGGCGCGTATCGGCGCGTTGGTCAGCGTGGCGCCGGTATACGGTTCTCGTACCCTGCCGGTACGCGCGCGCCTGCTGCTGGCGCTGGCGCTGACCTGGGCGGTATGGCCGCTGCTCGAGGCCGCGCCGACGGTCGAGCCGCTCAGCCCCGCGGGTTTTCTGATCCTGGCCCAGCAGGTGCTGATCGGTTTCGCCGTCGGGTTCCTGTTGCGCCTGGCGTTCGCGGCGCTGGAGATCAGCGGCCAGATCGTCGCCACCCAGATGGGTTTGAGCTTCGCCAGCCTGGTGGATCCGCAGGCGGGCGGGCAAATGCCGCTGTTAGGCCAATTCTTTCAACTCACCGGCACTTTGATTTTCCTCTCCTTGAACGGTCATTTGCTGCTGATCCAACTGCTCGCCGAAAGCTTCGTGGCGCTACCCGTGGGCGGCGCTGGCTTGGCGCCCGCTAACCTGTGGAATCTGGCGCGGGCGGCGGGTTGGATGTTCGCCGGCGCGCTGGCGATCGCGTTGCCGGCGCTAGTGTCGTTACTGGTGGTGAATCTGGCGTTCAGCGTCATCAGCCGGGCTGCGCCGCAACTCAATCTGTTCGCCGTCGGTTTTCCGGTGACGCTCATTCTTGGCCTACTGATCTTGCTTTACAGCTTGCCAGCGTTGCTGCCGCAGTTCTCCCGTTTGCTGGATGGCGCTTTCGGCGGCGCACGCGGGCTGCTGTTCTAAGGCGGCGCCATGGCGGAACACGACCGCGAAGACCGTACCGAGGCAGCCACCCCCAAACGCTTACGCGAGGCCGCCGAACGGGGGCAGATACCGCGCTCGCGAGAACTGACAGTGACCCTATTGCTGATCGGCGGCGCGCTCGGACTGCTGGTGCTCGGGCCAGGCATCATCCATGCGTTGCTGGCGCAGATGCAAACCGGCCTGGGTCGCGAGCCAAGCGTGCTGCTCGATACGGCTGCCCTGCCGGCTGCGCTGCGCCATGCGCTCCTCGACTGCCTGGGGGTGCTGGCGCCGCTGCTGGCGTTCATGGTCGTGCTCGCCCTAGGCGCGCCGCTTGCGCTGGGGGGCTGGAGTTTCAGCAGCCAAGCGCTGGGATTCAATTGGGGCCGCCTCAATCCGATGGCGGGACTGGGTCGCTTGTTCTCCTGGCAAGCCCTCATGGAACTCGGCAAGGCGCTGGCCAAATTCGCGCTGGTGGGTGGCGTCGCCGTGGTGTTGCTGTGGCGCAAGCAACCCGAATTGCTGCACCTCGCCGGTGAACCTCTTCCCAGCGCGTTGCTCCATTGCGCCGAGTTGCTGGCCTGGATGTTCCTCTGGTTGGCGTTGCCGATGATTTTGGTCGCGGGCGTGGACGCGCCGTTTCAGTTGCTCAGCCACGCGCGTCAATTGCGCATGACCCGCCAGGAAATCCGTGATGAAATGCGCGATTCCGAGGGCAAGCCCGAAGTGAAAGGGCGCATTCGCAGACTCCAGCACGAGTTCGCCCAGCGGCGGATGATGGAGAAAGTGCCGAAGGCGGACGTGGTGATCACCAACCCCACCCACTACGCCATCGCGCTCCAGTACCAGCCCGACGCCATGCGCGCCCCGTTGCTGGTCGCCAAGGGCGCCGACCTGGTCGCCGCCCGCATCCGCGAGTTGGCTGCCAATCACCAAGTACCGAGGGTGGAGTCGCCCCTACTGGCGCGTGCCCTGTATTTCAAGGGCGAACTCGACAAACCGATTCCCGTCAACCTGTACCGGGCGGTGGCCCAGGTGCTGGCTTATGTCTACCAACTGCGCCAGGCGAACCGGCTAGCCGCTGGCCCAATCCATCGTCATGCCCGACGTGCCCGTGCCGCCCGAACTGAGGACTCTGTAATGCCAATCCGTATTGCTGCAACCGGGCGCGCTCGCGGCCTGGGAACGCCGGTATTGCTCATCGTCATTTTGATGATGCTGATCATTACGTTGCCGCCGTTCGCGCTCGATTTGTTTTTCACCTTCAATATCGCCTTGTCATTGGTGGTGTTGCTCGCGGCCGTGTACACCGAAAAGCCTCTGGACTTCGCGGTATTCCCGACCGTTTTGCTAGTGACGACGCTGCTACGGCTCGCCCTCAATGTCGCCTCTACGCGCGTGGTATTGCTGAACGGCCACCGGCGCCGACGCCGCCGGCAAGGTCATCGGGCGTTCGGCCATTTCGTGGTCGGCGGCAATTTCGCAGTCGGCATCGTGGTGTTCACGATCCTGGTCATCATCAACTTCGTGGTCGTCACCAAGGGTGCGGGGCGTATCTCCGAGGTGAGCGCTCGTTTTACCTGGACGCCTTGCCCGGCAAGCAAATGGCGATCGACGCCGACCTCAACGCCGGCGTGATCAATCAGGACGAGGCGCGCGCCGCCGCAGCCGGGTGGTGCAAGAGGCGGATTTCTACGGCACCATGGACGGCGCCAGCAAATTCGTGCGCGGCGACGCGGTCGCGGGGATGTTGATCCTGTTCATCAATATCTTCGGCGGCCTGGCCATTGGCATGCTGCAACACCATTTGGATTTCGCCACCGCCGCGCAATTCTACGTGTTATTGACGATAGGCGACGGCCTGGTGGCGCAAATCCCGGCCCTTTTGTTGTCCACCGCCGCCGCCGTCATCGTGACGCGTGCTTCCGGTTCCCAGGACATCGGCGCGCAAATGGTCAGCCAGCTCTTCGGCAGCGCCCAGACGCTGGCGGTGACCGCGGGCATCATCGGCCTGTTAGGCCTCATTCCGGGCATGCCGAATTTTCCGTTCCTGCTGCTCGCCGGCGGCGCGGGTTATCTGGCCTGGCGCAACTGGAAAAAACCCCTGGCGCAACCGCAAGCATCAGCCGAAAAAACAACGGCGGCGCAGGAAGCGCCGGAAGTCAGCTGGGATGACGTGCCGCCGGTAGACACCATCGGCCTGGAGGTAGGCTATCGGCTGATCACCCTGGTGGATCGCAACCAGAACGGCCAGTTGTTGCCGCGCGTCAAAGGCGTGCGGAAAAAGCTCTCCAAGGAACTGGGTTTTCTGGTCGCACCCGTGCACATCCGCGACAATCTCGACATCGCGCCGACCGGCTATCGCATCAGTTTACTGGGGGCAACGGTCGCCGAAGGCGAGGCGTATGTGGATCGTGACCTCGCCATCAATCCCGGCCAGGTGCACGGCGAACTGGACGGTATCGCGACGGTGGATCCAGCGTTTCAGTTGCAAGCCGTATGGATCGAGCCGAGCGCGCGCGAGCATGCGCAGACGTTGGGCTATACCGTCGTCGACGCCAGTACGGTGATCGCCACCCACCTCAATCAAGTGTTGCTCAGCCATGCCCAGCAGTTGCTCGGCCACGAGGAAACGCAGGAACTGCTCGACCGCCTGGCCAAGGCCGCGCCGCGCTTGGTGCAGGATTTGGTGCCGAAGACGCTGCCGTTGCGGGTGGTGGTCAAAGTCCTGCAGAACCTGTTGATGGAAGGCGTGCCGCTCAAGGACATGCGCACCATCGCCGAAACTTTGGCGGATCATGGGTTGAAGAGTCAGGACCCCGACATTCTCACGAGCGCTGTGCGCGCTATGTTGGGTCGATTAATCGTCCAAAATATCAATGGCTTATCAAACGAACTTCAAGTAATAGTGCTGGATCCAAACCTGGAACACATATTGCACCAAGCCGCTCAGATGGGTGAGGGCGGGCAACCGCCCATCGAGCCCGGACTCGCGGAACGCCTGCATAAGCTGCTGGTGGATGCCACGCAGAAACTGGACGCGGCCGGACAGCCGGCGGTGCTGCTGGTATCGGACCTGATCCGTTCCATGCTCGCGCGTTTCGCACGTCAGCGTGTGCCGCAACTCCATGTACTCGCCTTCGGTGAAGTCCATGAGTTGAAACGGCTCAGGGTCGTGGCGACAGTGGGCTAGGAGTGAGCGTCTGACGCCATGATAAGGATGGATAGACAACCGTGGAAGCTGTGCCTGTGAAGATCATACGACTATACGCCGCAAATATACGCGAAGCGATGCGCCAGGTGCGCGAACAATTGGGGCCTGAAGCCGTCATCTTGTCGAACAAGCGTATTGACGAAGGCGTCGAGATTGTGGCCGCGCTCGACTACGACGAGCAGCAGGCGCAGCCGGCCGCGCCCGCGCCGACGGCGCCGCAGGGTTTCGTCGAGGCTTTGAAATCGGCCCTGAGCGGCGAGCGCGCGAAACCCGCCGAAGCGCAAAATGAACGCCCGATGGCCAACGCCAAGCCCAAGGTAGTATGGTCACAAGACCCCCTGCTACGCGACATTCAAAAAGACGTCAAAGCCATGCACAGCCTGCTGCAACAGCAGTTGTCGGGGCTGGCCTGGGGCGAAATGGCGCGGCGCCAGCCGATGCGCGCCGACTTGCTGGAACAACTCCTGGAATTTGGATTGAGCCCCGCGCTCTGTCTGCGTTTGGCCGATGCCGTGTTGGATGAGCCAGACCTCGAACTGGCCTGGCGCAAAGCGTTGGAGTTGCTGACCAAGGGGCTGGAGATCGCCGGCGACGATATTTTGACGCAGGGCGGGGTCGTGGCCCTTCTCGGCCCGACCGGCGTGGGCAAGACCACAACGGTGGCGAAACTTGCGGCGCACTTCACGTTGCGCCACGGGCCGCGGCAGGTGGCGCTGATCACCACCGACAGTTATCGCATCGGCGCATTCGATCAACTGCGCACCTTTGGCATGATCCTTGATATACCCGTCCGCATCGCCAGCAAGCATGACGAACTGCAAGCCGCGGTCGCGGAGTTGAGAGATAAGGCATTGATACTGATCGATACCGCCGGAATGAGTCCACGCGATGTGCGGCTGTCGCAGCAATTCACTTTGATCGGCGCCAATCCCCAAGTAAAGCGTTATCTGGTGCTGGCGGCCAATGCCGAGTATCGGAGTCTGAATGAAACCGTATCGGCGTTCAGCCCTGTACCGTTGTCTGGCTGCATTCTCACCAAGCTCGACGAAGCTGGGCGCATGGGCGGCGTGTTGAGCGCGGCCTACGAACGGCGGCTGGCGCTGGCTTATACCAGCGATGGACAGCGGATTCCCGAAGATCTGCATCTGGTGGACAGCGATACGCTGGCGCGTTTGTGTACGGTGCCGCTGGTGCAACATCCGCAACCGCCAGGCGAGACGGTAGCGGTGACGTTCAGCAAAGAGGTGGGTCATGGTGCTCTCTAAACCGCTCAGCGAGCAGGCCGCCAGGGTTCAGCGGCGACCGGCGCGCGCAATCTGCATCACCAGCGGCAAGGGTGGGGTCGGCAAGACCACGGTGGCGGTCAATCTGGCACTGACCCTGGCGCGCCAGCGCAAGCGCGTGATGCTGCTGGACGCCGACCTCGGGCTTGCCAACGTCGATGTAGTCCTCGGCCTCCAGCCCAAGGGCAACATCGCTCATGTGTTGAGCGGCGAACGGACGCTGGCGGACATCATCCTCACCGGGCCGCGCGGCATCAAAGTCATCCCTTCCAGTTCCGGTATCCAGCGCATGGCGCAGCTATCGGCCAGTGAACATGCGGGGATCATCAACGCATTCAGCGAATTGGACGATCCGCTCGATATGCTAATCGTGGATTCGGCGGCGGGTATTTCCGACAGCGTGGTGAGCTTTATCCGTGCCTGCCAGGAAGTGCTGGTGGTGGTGACCGATGATCCGGCGTCATTTACCGATGCCTATGCGCTGATCAAATTGCTCAACCAGGATTACGGCTTGAACCGCTTCCTCGTCGTCGCCAATCGGGTCACCAGCGCGCAAACGGGGCGCGAACTGTTCGTCAATCTGCTCAAAGTGTCGGAGCGATTCCTGAACGTATCCTTGAATTTTCTCGGCGCGGTGCCGGAAGACCCCTTGCTGCACAAAGCGCTCAAAGTGCAGCAGGCGGTGGTGGAAGCCTTTCCCGACAGCCCATCGGCCAACGCCTACCGTGGCATCGTTACCCAACTCGAGCGCATCGCCCCCGAGGGCATTCCCACCGGCGGCATGCAGTTTTTCATCGAGCGGCTGGTCAAGGCCCGCCAGACGCTCGGAGCGCATCCATGAGCGCGCTCGCTGCTTATGCGATCCGCGACGATTCGCCAGAGCAGCTGATCAGCCGTTATGCGGCATTGGTCAATCGCATCGCCCACCATTTGCTGGCGCGGCTGCCCGCCGCCGTCCAGATCGACGACTTGATCCAGGCCGGCATGCTGGGGCTGATCGAGGCGACGCGCCGCTATGACGCCCGCCGTGGCGCGAACTTCGCGACCTTCGCCGAGCATCGCATCCGCGGCGCCATGCTCGACGAAATCCGCAAAGGCGATTGGACGCCGCGCTCGGTGCATCGCAAAGCGCGTGAGGTGAGCACCGCGATCCGCGCGGTGGAGGCCGCGAACGGTGGCGAAGCCACGGACCGCGAAGTCGCCGCGCAACTCGGAATCACACTGGCGGAATACCACAAGACGTTGGCCGATATGCGGGGCCAGAAACTGCTGTCTATCGAAGAACTCGGCGCGGCCGACGACGACGACGAGCGCGAAGGCGCCGACGGTTTGGTGTCGCCCGCTATCGGGCCGGCGGAAACCGTGCAACGCGAACAATTGCAGGCGTTGTTGGCGCTCGCCATCGAACGCCTGCCGGAGCGCGAGAAGCTCGCGCTGTCGCTTTACTATGACGAAGGCCTGAATTTGAAAGAAATCGGCTTGGTGCTCGGTGTGAGCGAATCGCGCGTCAGCCAACTGCACAGCCAGGCGCTGGCGCGGTTAAGAGCGCGCATGAGCCGTTAGGAGATAGGAGTACGCAATGGATATTCTGACCGTGGTCGGCATTGTGTTGGCGCTGGGCGCCATTGCCGGCGGGCAAGCGATCGAAGGCGGCCACTTGGCATCGTTGGCGAATTTGCCGGCGTTCGTGATCGTGATCGGCGGGACCGTTGGCGCCATCATGCTGCAAGCGCCCATGCCGATTTTCAAGCATGCTTTGAAACGGGCGATCTGGGTATTGTTGCCGCCCAAGGTGTCGCTCGAGGAAACCATCGCCAAGATCATCGAATGGAGCAACATCGCGCGTAAAGAAGGGTTGCTAAGCCTCGAGAACCTGATTGGCAATGAGTCGGATCCGTTCACCGCCAAGGGATTGCAGATGCTGGTCGATGGCAGCGAGCCCGATGACATCCGCCATGTGCTGGAAGTCGATCTTGGCGTGCGCTCGGATCTGGAAAACCAGGCCGCCAAGCTCTATGAAGGCATGGGTGGCTACGCCCCGACGGTCGGCATCATCGGCGCGGTGATGGGGCTCATCCACGTCATGGAAAACCTCGCCGACCCCAGCAAACTCGGCGCCGGCATCGCATCGGCCTTCGTCGCCACGGTCTACGGGGTGGGCGCGGCCAACCTGCTGTTTCTACCCTTGGCAAACAAGCTGAAAAGCATCACCCATCATCAGTCTCAACACGGCGAAATGCTGATCGAAGGCTTGGTATCCATCGCCCAGGGCGAAAACCCCCGCAACGTCGAAGCGAAGCTGAAAAGCTTCGCCCATCACTAGGAGGGCGCGATGAGCGGCCGTCGCAAAAAGCATGAAGAGCACGAAAACCACGAGCGTTGGCTGGTGTCTTATGCGGATTTCATCACCCTGCTGTTCGCCTTCTTCGTGGTCATGTATTCCGTCTCCTCGGTCAATGAAGGCAAGTACCGGGTATTGTCCGATGCACTGATCGCGGCTTTCCGTTCGTCGGCGTCTTCTCTGGCGCCGGTGCAGGTGGGGCAGGTGGCACGCGGCGAGGCCGGGTCGAGCGATGGCCGCCCGTCTCCGCCGCGGCTGAAGCCCGATATGCGGCCGATGCCAACCCCGGCGGTCAAACACCGTCCGCCGGCGCCATCTGTCAATGCCATCGAGAAGAAACCGGGCGGCGATGCCTTGGACATACTCATGCGGCGCCTCCGGGAATCTCTTCACGATCTGGAGAAAGAAGGCTTGGTAGAGGTGCGGCGCAAGGGCTCGTTCGTCGAAGTCGAGATCAGAGACACCGTATTGTTCGACAGCGGTAGCGCCACCATCAACGCCAGCGCGATAGAACCACTCGAGAAAATCGCCGCTATTTTCCGCGATATTTCCAATCAGATACAAGTCGAGGGGTTTACCGACAATGTACCGATCAGCACCGCGATTTATCCTTCGAATTGGGAACTGTCGGCGGCGCGCGCCGCGAGCGTGGTGCGCCTGCTGATGGAGCATGGCGTGGAGCCCGAGCGGATGGCGGCGATCGGTCACGGCGAACACAAGCCGATCGCCGACACCGGTACCGCCGAAGGCCGGACGCGCAATCGCCGCGTCGTGCTCGTCATTCTGGGTAAGGCAGCGCCCACGGAAGAGGATTTGCAAACCCGTGCGGGTGGGAATTCCGTGGCCGCGCTCAACCGCGAGGACTTGAATCATGGCCGAAATCGATAATGTGAATCCGCTGTCTCCTCCACGCCTGGTAAAGCAAGACGAGCGCCGCCGTCCAGAGGTTGAAAAACAACGGAAACAGAAGCTTAAGCCTGACGCGGTCACTCATCCGCGCGCAAGCGACGACAATCAACACATCGACGAGTACGTTTGAGGTCAGCATGAACGAAACCCTGCTCTATGGTATTGCCATCACCGCCTTGGTCATCAGCGACATCGTATTGATAGGCTTGGGTGCGTTTTTCCTGCGCCGCCGCAAAGTGGCGCAAGCGGACGCCACCGCTGCCGCCGGCAAGGCGGAGGAACTGCTGCAAGCGATCCAGGCGCTGACGGCGTCCAACGCCGTCTTCGGCGAGCATCTGGCACGGATCGAAGCCCGTTTCGACCAATTGCAGGATGCGCTGGCGAAGCCGGTGGCGGTTCATAAACAGAGCGACCACAAGGCGTTCGAGGTTGCCGCCAAACTGGTGAACCAAGGCGCTGGTGTCGAACAGCTCATGGAAGTTTGCGGTGTAGCACGTGGCGAAGCCGAATTGATCCGGCGCTTGTATGGCGGGCGCGACGATGCCTCGCGTTCGGCTCCGCAAGAGGCGGCGTAAGCACTGCTGGCGCCGGCGCGGCTTGCCGAGGCCGGCGCCAGCCGGCGTTGGGCGTGGAATCTTGCTATTCAATGATCGCGTAATTCTGTTCTATGGAAAAGGAATCCAGTATGAAAAAATCCTTGTTGATGATGGCTTTACTCGCGAGCTTGTCGGCGCCACCCGCAGTGTTCGCGCACAGCGAGGTCTGCCGCGCAACCAGCGAAAAGGAAATCGCGGCCCTGTTCGACCGTTGGAACACGTCCTTGCAGACCGGCCTGCCGGAAATCGTGGTGGCCAATTACGCGAAACGCTCGATCCTACTGCCTACGGTATCCAATAAGCCGCGCCTGACCCCCGAGGAGAAAGTAGATTATTTCGAGCATTTCCTGCAGAAAAAGCCGGTAGGCAAGATCGAATCGCGCTTCATCGACATCGGCTGCAATACCGCGTTCGATGCGGGTATTTATACGTTTACTTTTGGCGACGGTTCTTCCATCAAGGCTCGCTATTCTTATACTTATAAATGGACCGGAAAGAGCTGGTTGATTACCAGCCATCATTCCTCGGCCATGCCGGAGACGACAGTAGCCACGCATTGAGGATGCAAGCGGTTTGCGCCATCCGCCCAGGCGTTCTAGCATGATGAATTGAGCGGATTCACCGCGCTATCCGCCCCTCGGTACCAGCAGGGTCAGTCAGGAGATAGGACTATGATCGGCAACAGTTTACGCGGCTCTAAACGCCACCACAGCATCATCCTGTATTATCTCAGCGTCCTATGCTTTGCGTTTGCTGGGTTGGCGGCGGCGATGGCGCGCGCCGCCGAGCCGCTGCCGGCTCCTTTCAGCAAAGTAATCTTGAGCATCGAAGGCAAAGTTCTGGTCGCCAACTCCCAGCACGGCGCTGAATTCGACAAGGCCATGTTGGAGGCCATGCCCCAGCAAACCGTCCGTACCGAAACCCCGTGGACCGATGGGGTGACGGTGTTCGAAGGCCCGCTGCTGAGTACCGTGCTGGAGCGGGTCGGTGCGCAGGGCGAAGTGCTCGAAGCGGCGGCCTTGAACGATTACAAGGTCGAAATCCCGGTGGCGGACGCCCGTCGGTATCCGGTCATTGTGGCCTTGAAAATGAACGGCGCGGCTTTGCAGGTGCGCACCAGAGGTCCGCTTTGGGTCGTTTATCCGTGGAGCCAGCACGCCGAACTGCAAACCGAAACCGTTTATTCCCGCTCGATCTGGCAGTTGAGTAGAATCCTGGTGCGTTGATGTTCAGTCGCCGTTTGGCCGTCATTTATGCGCTGCTGGGATCCGCCACCATCGTCATGGTGGTAAGCCTTTTCATTATTTTGCTGAAACTTTCATCAGAACAGGAAGTTATCAAGAAGAGCTTTCGCGACAGCATTCCCTGGAATGCGACGCAATGCGAGCGCGAAAGCTGGACGTTCTTGCAAGAGATCACGCGCTATGTCTATGGCGATGAACGGGTAGCGCACGACGATGTGATGACGGCGCTCGATATCCTGTGGAGCCGTATGACGACCATCGCCAGTGGCGCGATGAGATCGCAATACCTCGCGCTGAAGGGAGGGGCGGAGGCGCTCAGCCAAGCCGAGCAGGCTTTGCCTACTCTGGAGCCGCTCGTCAGTCGGCTGCAGCGTGGCGACTTCGCATCATTTACCATGATCGAGCAACTCATCCACCGCTTGACCGACCGGTTTCATGACGTCACCATAGCGGCGGTCGGCAGCGAAATGGGCTCCGCGGAGCGCCAGCGGGCGCGTTTTTCCAAGCTCTATGAAAACGCGATTTGGTTGCTCATCGGCGGCCTGGTCAGCGGCGGCGGCATCATTTTGCTGATCATCGCCAGCTTTCGCTCCCTCAACAATCTACGCGCGAGCTTGGAAACCCGAGTCGCCGAGCGTACCCGCCAGTTAAGCCTCGAAATCGCCGAGCACAAACGCACCGAAAATGCGCTGTTACAGCTGTCGCAAGCGCTGCAACAGAGTCCGGTGGCCGTGATCATATTCAGTAGCGAGGGGCGTATCGAATACGTGAATCCGCGCTTTACCGTTTTATACGGCTATGAAGCCAATGAAGTGATTGGCCAGACGGTAGATTTCCTGCGATCCGCGGCGTTGACCTCCAAACTCCAAGACAAGCCCTGGGTAGTGGCGAGCAGCGGCGGCGAATGGCGTCAGGAAATCCAGCAAGAGCGCAAGAACGGATCGTGGGTTTGGACTGAAGTCACGCTTTCCGCGATTCGTTCGGCCGATGGTGTACTCAGCCATTTTTTGTATATCGCCGAAGATATTACGTTGCGCAAAGAGCAAGAGGCCAAGTTACTGCGGCAGGCGACGACCGACGAAGTCACCGGATTGCCCAACCGGGCTTTGGGGCTGGATCGGTTGTCGCAAGCGCTGGCGAGCGCGCACCGCGGCGATACCAAGGTTGGGTTACTTTTCATCGACTTAGATTCGTTCAAACAGGTCAACGACACGTTAGGCCATAATGCCGGCGATCAACTATTACGCCAGGTCGGCGCGCGGTTGAGGGCCAATCTGCGTAAATCCGACACCGTCGCGCGCCTCGGCGGCGATGAATTCATGGTGGTATTGCCGGCCATCGAGCGCGCGGTCGACGCCGAAATCGTCGCGACCAAGATCATCGCCAGCCTGGAACAGCCCTTCTTCATCGACAACCAGGAAATCTATACCACTACCAGCATCGGCACTACCCTTTATCCCGACGATGGCGATGACCCGGATGTGTTGTTGCGTAACGCCGATGCCGCGCTCTACAAGGCGAAAGAGGCGGGGCGCAATACCTGCCGGTTTTTTACCCAAGAGATCAATGCGCAGTTGCTGGAACGCACCCGCCTGCAGAAAGAGTTGCGCTACGCGCTTGGCCGCGAGGAATTACAAGTCGTCTATCAACCAGTGCTGGATTTGGCGACCGGCGCGCTGGCGGGGAGCGAAGCGCTATTGCGCTGGAGCAGCGCTGAACTCGGCCCGGTGTCACCCGCCAAGTTCATCCCGTTGGCCGAAGAGACCGGGCTGATCGTGCCGATCGGCGCATGGGTATTGCGCAATGCGTGCCTGCAGGCGGTCGAGATGGGACGGATAGCGGGCAGGCCGTTGCAGGTGGCCGTCAATGTTTCGACGCGCCAATTGCGCGACGAGGGCATCGTCGAGACGGTACGCCAGGCGCTTGCCGAGAGCGGTCTTGCGCCGGCTTACCTGGAGTTGGAAGTGACCGAGAGTCTGATGGTTGATCCCGGTTCCAACGCGGTTCGACACTTGCGCGCGCTGTTCGACATGGGCGTCAGCATTTCCATCGACGATTTTGGCACCGGATATTCGTCGTTGCGCTACCTACGTCAATTGCCTGTACATACGATCAAATTGGATCGCGGTTTCGTCCAAAACATCACGACCCATCGCGAGGACGCCACCTTGGTGAGAGCGATCATCGCGATGGCGCACAGCATGAACTTGCAAGTCGTGGGCGAGGGCGTGGAGACGCACGAACAGTTACAGTGGCTGTGCGCGCAAGGCTGCGACCGCTCGCAAGGGTATGTGTTCAGCAAGCCCATCGGCGCGCGGGAATTCACTAGCGCGATTCTTCAAAATCCTCACGTATTGCAACAATGGGCCTCGGCCCTACTGGCGCAGCGGGTAGCGGCGGTAGGCTGACGCCGGGCGCGCGCCGCTATTGGTGAAGAATGATTCAATGGCGTGGAAGAATTAGAAAAATGACAAATTTCAGTGTATTTTACTGATAATGTATCAGGGATGGACAATAAAGAGATTCTATCGCTGCTGGCAAAACGACGTGGCGGGATCGTGTTGGCGGCAACCTCCAGGGACCTTGTTTAAGCCTTTTTTGACACAAGAATTCATGCGCGTATGGCGTTGCTGCTGATCGATACGAATAAAGCTCGCGCCACCGAGTTGGCCACGGTATTGAGCTTTGCGGATAAAGGAACGGCTATGTTGGTTGATCCGGACCATTGGCAAGCGCAGTTGGCTGACGTGCGTGGCATACGGGCAATCTTCATCGGCGATTGGGGTAACGGCGACGACGACCGCGACGCAATGATCAGTGCCATTCATGCCAAACATCCGGGGCTGCCGGTGGCGCTTATCGGTGGATCGCCATCCGAACAGAGCGCCGGCACGTTGCAGAACAGTTACTGCGGCAGTATCCATCAACCGTTTCGGCAGGCCGAGCTCAGCAAGATTTTCGATCAGATAGAACGTATTCAGCAGCAGCCAAAACAGCTACCGTTGCGCCGTTCGCCTGAGTTATTCCGTTGTTTGAGCGGCGTCAGCGCGGCGGTGACGCGGATCAGCGAATTGATCCATCGGGTAGCGCCCACGGATGCGACCGTTTTGATTCTGGGCGCGTCGGGCACCGGTAAGGAAGTGGTCGCGCGCAAGATTCATTACTTTTCCGCGCGTCGCTCCGGCCCTTTCGTGCCGATTAACTGCGGCGCCATTCCCGACAATCTCCTGGAAAGCGAGCTGTTTGGACATGAAAAAGGCGCATTCACCGGCGCGATCAGCACGCGCCAAGGCCGTTTCGAACTGGCCCAAGGCGGCACCCTGTTTTTGGACGAAATCGGCGATATGCCGCTGCCCATGCAGGTCAAGCTGCTGCGCGTGCTGCAAGAGCGCGTCTTCGAACGAGTCGGCAGCAACCGCAGCATCAGCACCAATGTGCGCGTCGTGGCGGCAACCCATCGCAACCTGGAAGAATTGATAGAACAGGGGAAATTTCGCGAAGATCTTTATTACCGACTCAACGTCTTCCCTATCGAAATGCCGGCTTTGCGCGAACGGCTCGAGGATCTGCCCGCGCTCATCGAGGATTTGCGCGCGCGCGTGCGCAACGAACAGGGCGTGGAGTTACGCCTGGCGCCATCGGCGATGGAAGTGCTCGGTTCTTACGCTTGGCCGGGAAACATCCGTGAACTCGCCAATCTGATCGAAAGGCTCGCGATCCTGTACCCCAATCGCATCGTGGAAGCCGTCGATCTCCCTCTCAAGTTTCAAACCGGTAGTCCGGATTTATGCACCCCGGCGCCGGCTTTGGCGTTGGTTCCGCCCATCGATCTTACGGCGGCGGCCACGCTTCCCGAAGAAGGCATTGATCTCAAGCTCTATCTCACGACGCTGGAGGCGCAACTGATTCAAGCGGCGTTGGGGCGCGCTAATGGCGTGGTCGCTCATGCCGCTGAATTACTGAAATTGCGCCGTACCACGCTCGTCGAAAAAATGCGCAAATATCAACTTGGCCGCATCGACCAAGAGCTGGAAGACTGAGGGTGCGTCCAGCGTCGAGTTCTTGACGGTCACTTCCGCCGGTGGTGCGTCGGGGCTTTGACTCCGTCGCGGTCGCTTTTCCAAGTTAATGTTTTAAAAGCCAATAATATTAGGCATATCTCTTGCTATCCGCCTTTGTGCGCGGGTCCGAAAAACGGCCCTGACGACGATTCGACGGGAGAGCAAGAACACAGTGGCTGCATCATCTTGGGTTGCCAGGCTGAGCTTCATGGATGCGCGGCCCGACAGCGGGTGCTGTTCGCCATTGTGCTCGCCGCGTCGGAGTCTAGCGTCAAGTATGGTGGAAACCACCCATCCAATCGCAATGAAAGTCCATGAATGAGATCAATGTGAACGAAAAAATCGGCGGCATACGCGCGTTTGCCACGCCGGCTGACAATGAGTCGGTAGTTGGCGCCTCGACAGCCGCCGATGGCGATTTCGCGGGTTTGCTGAATTCCATGATCGACGGTGTCAACCAGAGCCAGCAGCAGGCCAAGGATATGAGCGAGGCGTTCGAGCGGGGCGACGACGTCGATCTGGCGGCGGTGATGATCGCCAGCCAAAAAGCACGGTTGTCGTTTCAAGCCATTCTGCAGGTTCGCAACAAGCTGATAGCCGCCTATCAGGACATCATGAACATGCCGCTGTAGCGCGGCGCTAGCGCAACGTAAACCATCTGCTGGCATCACCCAAAGGATTGAGTAGTGGCCGAAGAAACCGTCGCCCAGACCACAGCCGGTAGCGCCCTTGGCAACTGGCGCGCTTGGCTGGCGCGGCTGCGCAGTCCGGGGCCGCGCGAGATCGCCGTCATGGCGGGCGGCGCCGCGGTTCTGGCAATGGCCATCGCCGCCACGTTGTGGTCGCGTGCGCCTGACTATGAGGCCTTGTATCGTGGCTTGGAGCAGGCGGACGCGGGCGCGGTCATGGACGCTTTGCAGCAAGCCCACGTCGAATTCAAAGTGGACCCGCAGACCGGAGCGCTGATGGTGCCACGCGATAGCGTGCATGAGACGCGCCTGAAACTCGCCAGCCAAGGGCTGCCGCGCGGCGCGCCCAGTGGTTTCGAGATGCTCGATCAAGGCACCAGCCTGGGCGTCAGTCAGTTCATGGAGACCGCGCGCTACCAGCGTGCCCTGGAGGGTGAACTGGCGCGCACGATCATGAGCATAGGCACGGTCAAGAATGCGCGCGTACACCTCGCCTTGCCCAAGGAAACCGTATTCGTGCGCGACCGCCAGCCGCCCAGTGCCTCGGTGTTGGTGCAGCTTCAGCCCGGCCGGGTGCTGGACAACGGCCAGGTGGCGGCGATCGTGCATCTCGTGTCGTCCAGTGTGCCCAAGCTCGGCGCCGACCAGGTGTCGGTGATCGATCAGGCCGGCAATTTGCTGACTCGCCCCGGCGGCGATCAAGACCTTGCGCTCAGCCTCGATCAGCTCGAATACGCGCGGCGCATGGAAGAACACTACGCCAATCGCATCGAGGAAATCCTCACGCCCATCCTGGGGCGCGGCAAGGTGCGCGCGCAGGTGGCGCTGGATTTGGACTTCGCCGTGGCGGAGGAAACCACCGAAGCGTTCGACCCCAAGCAAGCGCCTGGCTCGGTACGCAGCGAACGGCTGTTGGAGGATCTCAACGCCAATGCACCGCCGGTGGGTATACCAGGGGCGGTCAGCAATCAACCACCCGGCGCCGCTAGCGTGCCGCAGCAGGCCAACACCCAGACCCAGGACAATCAAAGCGGCGGGGCTAATCCACCCCAGCATCAGCGCAAGGAAACGACGCGCAATTATGAACTGGACAAGCGCACCAGTCGCGTGCGCCAGACTCCGGGACGGATCAAGCGGCTATCCGCCGCCGTGGTGCTGGACGACAAGCTGGGCGCGGACAAGGACGGCAACCCCGCCCGCACCCCGCTGACGCCGCAGGAAGTCGATCGTCATCGGCGCTGGTGAAAGATGCGGTGGGCTTCGATACCAAGCGCGGCGACACCGTGAACGTCATGAATGCGACGTTTGCCGCTTCGCCCTTCGATGAAGCGCCGGAGCCCTGGTGGCGGCAGGAGTGGTTGCTGCCGCTGCTGAAGTGGCTGGTGATCGGCATCGTGTTGGCACTGTTCCTGTTGTTGGTGGCGAGGCCGTTGCTGAACCAGTGGCTCGCGGCCCAGAAATCGGCCAAGCAACTGGAACAAGAAGGTAAGACCGTGGAAGGAAATCTCGTGGACGATACGACTTCGGGTTTATTGGAGGATAGGGTTGAACTGAGCGCCGCGCTGCCGCCCCCCGATCCGCTACAGCAACTGGACGAGCGCCTCAAAGCGGCCAAGGCCCTGGTGGCCGAGGACCCCAAGCGCGCTTTACAAGTGATCAAGAACTGGATGATGAGCGAAGAAGGCTGACACTATGCCCGAAACCACGATTGCCCGAGCGGAAACCGCGGTCGTTGCCAGCGCAACGCCCGCCACCGCCGCCCTCGTCGAGCCGGCGAGCACGCAAGCCGCGCCGATCGCGTTGGCGAAACTCAAAGGGATCGACCGCGCCGCGGTGCTGTTGATGGCGCTCGGCGAGGAATACGCCGCGGAAATCCTCAAGCATATGGAGCCGCGTGAGCTGCATAAGGTCGGCGCCGCCATGGCCAGCGTCTCGAACATTCATCGCGGCCAGGTGAGCGAGGTGCTCGCCGAATTCAACCAGCAAGTCGATAACCAAACCTCGATGGGGGTGGACAGCCGCGAGTATATTCGCGGCGTGCTGGTGCGCGCGGTCGGTCGCGATAAAGCCAAGGGCGTGTTGGAGAGCATCCTCAACAACGACAACGCCGCCGGCGTGGACGCCTTGAAATGGATGGACTCCGAGGCCATCGCCAGCGGTTTGTGCGAAGAGCATCCGCAGGTGGTGGCGCTGGTGCTGTCCTCGCTCGATTCGCAGCAGGCCGCCGAGGTGGTAAGCCTGCTGCCCGCCGAATTGCGCTACGACGCGCTGATGCGCGTCGCCACCCTGGACAGCATTCCTGCGGATGCGCTGGCCGAGCTGAATGATCTGATCGAGAAGCAAGTGCTCGGCAAGATCAGCGCCGCCGCCACCACCAAGATGGGCGGGCCGAAACGCGCTGCCGAGATCATGAACCTGTTGGGCAGCGAGGTCGAGGGCCCGATCATGACCAAACTGAAGGAATTCGATGGCGCCGTGGCGCAGAAGATCGAAGACCTCATGGTCGTGTTCGACAGCCTGCTGGAAGTTCAGGATCGCGGTATCCAGGCGCTGCTGCGCGAAGTGTCTTCCGAGAATTTATTGATTGCGCTGCGTGGCGCCGACGAGATGCTGCGCCAGAAGATTCTGCGCAACATGTCCAAGCGCGCCGCCGAGATGTTGCGCGACGACCTCGAAACCATGCAGCCGGTCAAGCTGAGCGACGTCGAATCGGCGCAGCGCGAGATCATGGCCGCCGCCAAACGCCTGGCCGATGCCGGGCAGCTAACCTTGGGCCGTAAGGGAGGGGACCAGTTTGTCTAAGATCATTTCCGGAAACAAGCTCACCGCCTATCAGCGTTGGGAAATGCCGGCGATGGAGCCGGAAGCCGGAGCGGCGAGCGCCGCCGATCCGCTCGCTGGCACGCCCGGCGCGGCGGCGCCGACCAGCTTGCAAGCGCTGGAATCCATCGAGCGCCAGGCCCAGGAAGAGGGATTTGCCGCGGGTTATCAGGAAGGCCGCAAGGAAGGCCGCGAACAAGGCTTTGCCAAGGGTCAGCAGGAAGGCCAGCAAGAGGGCTTTCGCAAAGGCTACCAAGAAGGCCTCGCCGCGGGCCAGGATGAAATCGCCAAACGCGTACAAGCACTGGCGGAAATCCTCGAATTCATGAACCAGCCGCTCGCCGAGCTGGATGGCGAGGTGGAGCAGGAACTCGTGCACCTCACGGTGGCCATTTCGCGCCAGCTCATTCGCCGCGAACTGAAGACCTCGCCTGGCGAGATCATCGCCGTGGTGCGCGAAGCCATCCGCGCGCTGCCGGTCGCAAGCCAGAATATCCGCTTGCACTTGCATCCGGAGGATGCGCGCTTGGTGCAGGACATCTTGTCGGTCAAGGACGAAGGCCGCGGTTGGCGGATTCAGGAAGACGCTTCGCTCAGCCGCGGTGGCTGTCGGGTGGACACCGATGCTTCGCGCATCGATGCGACGGTAGAAAAACGTCTGGGCGCGGTCATCGCGACCGTGCTTGGCAGCGAGCGCCGCCATGACTAACTTGGCTAGCCAGAGGGCCCAGCGCTGGCGGATGGTGCGCTGCGCGGCGGCGTGAGCGCCTCGAAGGACGTGCGCAAGCTGGTGGTCGAAGGCCAGCTCACGCGCATGGTTGGGTTTACCCTGGAAGCCGTCGGTTGCAGCGCACCGGTGGGTGCGCGCTGTTGGGTCGAAGGTTCCGACGCGGGCCGCGTCGAAGCCGAAGTCGTCGGCTTCTCCGGCGATAGGCTTTGATCTGATGCCGAGTGGCGATATGCACGGACTGGTGCCGCACGCGCGCGTCGTTCCCACCGGCGGCGTGGCGCAAGTGCCGGTCGGCGCGGCGCTGCTCGGACGGGTATTGGACGGTAGCGGCGCGTTTCTCGACGAACTGCCGGCGCCACAAGATTTACGGTTGGTGCCGCTCGGTGGCAAGACCATCAATTCCTCAAGCGTAAGCCTATCCGCGAACCGCTGGATGTCGGGGTGCGCGCCATCAATGCGTTGCTGACGGTGGGGCGCGGCCAGCGCATGGGCTTATTCGCCGGTTCCGGCGTGGGTAAGAGCGTGCTGCTCGGCATGATGACCCGCTTCACCGACGCCGATGTCATCGTGGTTGGACTGATCGGCGAGCGCGGGCGCGAGGTGCAGGAATTCATCCAGGAAATTCTCGGCGCGGAAGGGCTGGCGCGCGCGGTCGTGGTGGCCGCGCCCGCCGATGCGCCGCCGCTGATGCGCATGCACGGCGCGGCGTTAGCGACGCGCATCGCCGAAGATTTCCGCGATCAAGGCAAGCAGGTATTGCTGCTGATGGATTCGCTCACCCGCTATGCCCAGGCGCAGCGCGAGATCGCGCTCGCCATCGGCGAACCGCCGGCTACCAAGGGTTATCCGCCGTCGGTGTTTGCCAAGATTCCGCAACTGGTGGAGCGCGCTGGCAACGACGCCGTGGGTGGGTCGATCACCGCATTCTATACGGTGCTGGCCGAGGGCGACGACCAGAACGACCCGATCGCCGACGCCGCGCGCGCCATCCTCGACGGCCATGTGGTGCTGTCGCGCCGCATTGCCGAGGCTGGCCAGTATCCGGCCATCGATATCGAGGCGTCGATCAGCCGCGCCATGCCACAGATCAGTTCTCCCGAGCAGCAGAAACTGGCGCGCCGCTTCAAGCAACTCTACGCCACGTTCCAGCAGCATAGAGATTTGATCAACGTCGGCGCGTACACCCCCGGCGCCGACCCCGCGGTGGACGAAGCGCGGCTATATTTCCCCCGCCTCAAAGAATTTTTGGCGCAGGGCATGAACGAGCGGGTATCGCTCGACAACAGTTTGCGTGCGCTGGGCCAACTCCTGAAGAGCGGAGGCAAGAACTGATGGCCAACCGTGTGCGCCAGTTGCAACCGGCGGTCGATGTCGCCCGCGAACGGGAAACCCAAGCGGCGCGCGAGATGGCGGAATTCAAGCGCCGGGTCGCCGATCAAGAAGGGCGTTTGAACCAGCTCCGCGCATTCCGCAGCGAATATGGCGGGCAGTTGCAAAACGCCGGGCGTGCCGGCATGACCGCTTGCCGGCTCGGCGATTATTTGACGTTCATGGCCAACCTCGACCGCAGCATTGCCCGCGCCCAGCAGCAGCTTGAGGCGCTGCGCGGTGAAGGCCAGCGCCGGCAGGAACGCTGGACCGCGACGCGTGCCAAGACCCAGGCGCTGACGACGGTCATCGAGCGCTACCGCAGCGAACAGAACCAGATCGATGCGCGCCGCGAACAGGCGGAGTCGGACGCATTGGGCCTGCGTAAGCAGGCGCCCGGTTGAAGAATCGACCCGCCAATGCTCATCTTCGCAACACAACAAGAACGGATATCCTAGCTATGACGACGAGCGCCGAGGCGATCATAATCTCCAAGGTATCGCCCTATCCGATTGGATTGACGGCGGACAATACCGGCACGGCCGCGCCGCCATTTCTGGGCGAACTGCTGGAAGCGGTAGCTCCGGATGCGACAGTGCCTGCTCCCACGGCCGCGCCCGCCCCGATCCCTATGCCGATGGTATTTACGAAAATTTCGCCCGACGCGGAAAGGGCGACCCCTGAAGCGCCCGATCCCCAGGCAGCGGAGTTGCAGCCGGCAACGGTGGACGACGACGGCGACGACGATCAAGACATCGCGCTTTTCATCGCCTCGTGCGTGCAGCTTTGCGGTTTGGCTCAACCGCGGCAAGCCCCCGCCGTTGGCGTGGCCCACGACGCGCCAGCACTGTCGGCTGGGGCGCCGCTCAAATTGATTCCCGCGCCCATCGACGCGGCCCGTACCGACACGGAACGTCCACCCGTTCCGCCCGCGCCCGCCGTCGTGAGTGCGATGGCTACCGAGGTGAGTGAAGACCTTGCGTCTTATCAGCGTTCCACGCCGCTTGCCGCGGCGAGCACGGCCAGCCCTGTCTTGACCGAGATGGCCGATGCGCTGCGCGCCTCGGCGGAGCCGGTGGTCAAGCAGCACCCGACCCAGGACGGCAAGACGCCTACACTGCCGTTTGCACCGCCGCTCAAATTGATTCCCGCGCCCATCGACGCAGCCCGTACCGACACGGAACGTCCACCCGTTCC
>JAXMFZ010000060.1:0-25685 GCA_046347515.1 Gammaproteobacteria bacterium
TTTATCCATCGCCATCGGATCGGCGAGATCGATCGGCGTATGGGCACCGGATACGAGGTCTTCACCCTGCCGGCCGATCAGGTATTCGCCATAAAGCGCTTTACCGCCGTTGTTGGGGTTACGGGTGAAAGCGACGCCGGAGCCGGAGTTCTGGTCGGCGTTTCCGAACACCATCGCTTGCACGGTGACGGCCGTGCCGAGGTCGTCGGCGATGCGGTGATGTTGCCGGTACGCCTTGGCCCGCGCGCTGTCCCAGGAGCGAAAAATGGCGCCGATGGTGAGTTCCAGTTGTTCCCAGGGCTCACGGCGCGGCGTTGCGCCGTAAGCCGAGAGATGGTCGAGTACGGCGTCCTCCAACGCGGAGTAAGCCTCTGGGGTATCGGTAAGGCGGGCATTTTTTCGGAGATCCGCGACCGCTTCGGTCAATTCAGCGGAATCGACGTCGAGGACGATGTCGCTGAACATCCGCCAGAACCGCATCCAGGTATCGAGCGCGAAATCCGGTTTGCCGGTCATGCGCGCCAGGCTGAATGCCGATTGCGCGGTCAAGCCCAGGTTCAGAATCGTGTCCATCATGCCCGGCATACTGATCGCCGCACCCGAGCGCACCGATACCAGCAGCGGCCGCTCAATACCGCCGAACGACTTGCCGGACGCGGATTCCAGCCGGCCTATGGCTTGTCGCACTTCCATCATCAGCGCTGCGTCGATTTGGCCGTTATGCGCGCGAACGTGATGGAAGCCGGCGGTACCAATCACAAAAGCGGGCGGGATCGGAATACCGGCTCGGCTCATGCGCGCCAATCCGGACGCTTTCCCGCCGTAGCGGCGGGCATCCTCGACCTCCGCATCGGTGATGTCGCGCACGAAGCGGGCTGTATTCCCACCGCCGGCCATCAGTGTGCCCCGTTAGGCATCGCGCGGGCGGCCGAGCACCGATAAGATGTCCTCATGCAACTCGAACCAAATATTATGAACGGAATCGACGGTCGGCTTGCAGACATAGTCCTTGTCGCCACGGTCGATCGCCGCGATACTGGCGGCGAACCGGCGGGTGTAGCATTCGTAGCGCGGAATCAAGGGCAGGATGTCGGCCAGGGATTTCATGAGCCTTTCGACGGTCTTCAGCAGGCGCGCCTCAATGCGCTCGTCACCGTCGGCCTTTTGCCAATCCGTCACCTGCTTGATGAACTGCTCATTGAGCGCCTCGAAGCGCCCATACCAGCTCATCAACTGAGCGCTCATGCGCTGTTCCTGGTACGCGTTCCGATAGTAGTCGTGGACGGCGGCGGTTCCTTCCGGCAGTAACAGAATCTTGCCCTCTACTTCCAGCGCCCAGCCCTTTGCGCTGGCCGCGGCGAGCACCGCATTCGCCGCTTCTGGGTCGACGCCGACGGCTTTGGCGATGGCTTCCGCGCTCGCCATTTTCTTGAGGTGGACGCCATTCAACACCATGAATGTGCGCTCGTCCAGTGGGTCTCTCATACGGTTATAGCGCCTCCCCAAGCCCCGAGGCGCGGTGCATGAGGCCGCGCCTCAAGGGATCGTCATCACTTCCAGTAATACTTCGAGCGCGTCAGGCTCACATTGTCCGGGAACGGCAAATAGCCTTCGCCGGAAAAGATCTTCTGCGGCACCGTGGCTTGCGCGAAGCCCCGCTTGACGATGTCGTAATAGTAATTCGAGATGCGTTGATCGATTTCCCAGAATTCGTAGTCACGACACGCCTTCTCGTAAGTATTCGCCAAGCGCAAATGCGGCAAAATCATATCGATGTAGTAGACATACATGCCGTTGGTAATCAGCGTGCGGCGCGACATCCGGGAGAACTTGGTGTAGAGCTTGAACGTCGCTTGCTGGATGCCCTCCAGGCGCTTGCCGAGGTCCGTGATCTTGACCGGATACACTTCGCCCATCGGCGTGTTCCACTTCTCGCGCACGAACACGGCGCCGCCGACGATGTGTTCGATATAGTTCTTGGGGCGCGTAAACGTCGTGGAGATGTCGTTCACCCGGATTTCGTCCAGGCCCATTTTCTCCGGATCAATGATGATGCAAAGCGTGTAGCAGTGTGGGACGTTTTCATGGTCGCAAACGTCGCTCCAATCGTACACTTCCTCGTTGGTGAAGAGGTCGCGGATGATCATGAGATTGCCGTCCGGCAGGCGGTACGGGCCGGTGTCGCCGCGGCCGAGGCGACAATCGTAGTGATCGAGGAACGACAACAGTTCGGCGGCGGCGTTGAAGCGGATGAAGTTGTCGTAGGTTTCGCTGCCGTGCTCGAAGTATTCGACCTGGCCCGCCAGGTCATCGATGATCTTTTGGTCGTGGATCTGGCAACGGTAGCGATCCTGGGAATTGAGGATGTAGCCATCCTGGCGCTTGCCCCATAGCACGCGCTGCATGAATTTGAGGATGATGTTGCTTTCACGGACGAAGTCGTGCGGTTGGATGACTTCCAGCGCCAACAAGCCGCAGCGCCCCATGCCGAAACCGACCGCGCCAATGCACCAGTCGTGGACGCAGTTGACCTTGATGCCGATCTCGCGGCGCGCGGTGGCGCCGATATCGATGACCCCTTGCGCGCCGATCTCGTCGGTGGTCATTTGCAGGATTTCCGGCCAGCGATAGAATTCGTGCATGAACGCCAGGATTTCGTATTCTTGGCGCGGAATCATGCCGGACACGCCTTCGGTCGCGCGCATCACCAGCACGTCCCAGATGTTCCAAGCCAGATAATTGTTGAGGTCGTTCAGTTCGGCCACGGTGAACTGCTCGCGCATCACGTCGTCTTTGGAAACCTTCTCGAGCACCTTGCTCTTGGCGCGCTGGCGCAGGATTTTGTCGCCCAGTATGCCATCGGGCACTGGCTCCATATCCTTGAAATTGCCTTTATAGACCAAGTCCTGAAAGCGCAGGCCGTTATCCGCCGCTTGATAGCGGTTTTGATAGGTTGACATTTCTCTCCTCCTGTAGTGCTTATGGGGTACGCGGATCAGCCGACGAGCGCGACTCGTCCGGTCTCCCGGTCTTCGCAATGCAGCTGCACTTTCTTGCCGTCCAGAGCCTTGATGATTTCGCTGAAATGAGCGTCGTTATTGCCGCCGGTGACGTAACGGGATTTGCTGCTGGTCAGATACGCCGTCATCACGCACGGCATCTGAAACTCCCGCGACAAAATCCCAAGATGGGATTCAGGCGCACCCGACATGGTGATGACGCCGATGGCGCCCATGCTGAGGGCTGGCGCGAGAAAAGTCGTCGTCCCACCTTGCACGAGCAGGATATGCTCTTTCAGCTTGCCGCTCTGGATCAAGGCAATCACCGATTTGGGATCGGGCAAATACTTGACGACGCCCATGGGCGTCTTCTTGGTTTCAAAGCTGTTATAGCCCTCAGCCACAAAATTCATGGGGTCTCCTCCGTTCGGATGTTAGGCGTTCAGGTGGGTTTCAGCGCCTCGCTCGCTGGGCTTCGGTGCAAGCCGCGCAAACGCGCGAGACTGTTAAGCAGGGTGGCGTCGGCTTTGGCCGCGCGCGGCTGGTGGCTATTGCCGCCTGGCTGTTGTGGGTGCTGTTGGCAAGCGCAGGTTTGCGCGTCGCGACGAGCGGCGGCAACCAGCGCCCGGTGCCGGCGCATCTGACTGGCGTGCCTGAGTTCGTTCTGTTCGTTCTCCGGCCCCGCAGCAGCAGGTGCGCTTGCCGGTGCGCCAACGCCGCAAACAGCGGCGGCGAACCCGCCCGGCAACAGATGGGCGATCAGTTCCTGCGGCCAGAGCGCGACAAACTCGGCGCCGGCGGCGTTGAGCTGCGCCTCGGTGTGCATACCCCAGGCCACGCCGACGGCGCGGATGCCGCATTCGCGCGCGTGTCTCACGTCGCCCACGGTATCGGTGATCAATACGATCTGATCGGCGCTGGGTTCCGGCGGCTGGTCGTCCTCGCGATAGGCCGGCGAGCACTGGCGGTTCACCAAATAGGAGCGATCGGCGAGGAAACGCCTCACGCTCGAGCGCTTGTCCTGCTCGACATCACCGCCGAAGACGTGCGAAAAACAGTGGGCAATGCCAGCCTCGGTCAAGATACGGCGGATGGCGGCGATGGCGTTGGACGACAGCACCGCCAGCGCGCAATTGCCGGCAAAGGCCCGGACAACATCGCTCATGCCCGGCACGAATACCGGATGGTAGTCGCTCTGCAGGAGGCCCAGGAAATGGCGCGCCGCTTCCTCGGCTTTGCGCTCGTCACCGCAGTGCTTACGCAGCGCTTGAAACAGATTGTCTTCCAGTAGACGGAAGAACGCATCTTGGGTATCGATTCCGAGCGCGAAGGCGGCGTTGGTCTTGGTAAATAGCTTCCAGGACGCCTCGCGCGTCTGCACCAGCGTGCCGTCGAGGTCGAACAAGATCGCGCGTGGCGCCATGCGCTCAGCCCGCGCCGCGCGCCAGTTTGCGCGTAGTGGGGTCGGCATTGAGCGCGGTGAGTTGCGGCATCTCGAAGAAATCCTGGATTTCGCCGTAGCCGGTCAAGTTGGCGCAATGCCATTCGGCGAGGACATTGAACGACACCATGTTCGGCCAGCACTGCCAAGGGAAGGTGGTCATGCCTTTGGCGCTGAGCTGCCATTCACGATCGGCTTTATCGACCAGCACGAGTTCGGCGGTGTCGGCGTGGCGCTCGCGGGTTCGCTGGGTGATGCCCTTGCCGGCTTTAAGGCCAAAAATCTCGCCTTTTTCGACGACATAACCATGGGCCAGGGCCAGTTCGCGGCCATTGGTTTTGGGGTCGAAGCTGAAAATGACATGAAAAGCCAGATCCTTGGAAAAGTGGGCGTGCAGCCAGCTCATATTGGGCGCGCCGCGTTCGGGTCTTGGCCCCCAGCTATGATCCATCGTCGAGATGCAGTCGACGGGAATTTCCCGGCCCCGGATCGCGACCCTGCCCTGAAAATGGCCGGACTGATCGAAGTGGCCGTTATACGCCGTTCCCCAGGCGAATTTACCGCCTTGCTCGGCGGCGGCGAGCGCCTTTGCTTTCATCGGATCCATGGCGGGATCGTGGATATCGAAAGGCAACATGATAGCCCGATATTCGACGTCGATCAGGGTACCCTCGCCGTCGTCATAGCCGATGTGCCAGTCCATGTTCGGGCGCAAACAACGGATGCTAAGTCCATTCTCCAAGCGGAAATGGCTGAGGTCACGCGGCTCCGGGATCGGCATGGATGCGCGCAAATCACAGAAATCCGCTTCCCAGGGTACATTGGCAAAACCCGAATTCATGCAAATCGTCGAGCTGACGATGCCGAGATTGGTGCGAAACAGCGCGTAAACACCGATGTTGAGCTTGGCGTCGGCGTTATAAAAACCGAAAAAATTGGTCTCCGCCCAATTCGACACGGCGGCCTCGGGGGCATGGAAATGGACGTCTTGGTCTTTGATCACACGCGCTCTCCCCAGCGGGTTTTGGCAAGCGTCAGCGGTTTTGTAGCGCTAACAGTTTCATGGTGTTATAGGATAGGCGCTATAGGCAAGCCAGATAAATTCTCAGGCGATTTTTTATCCGCAGCAGAGAATGATCGCCAAAGATACTCACTCTTAAACTGACGCCCCATATGCAAGCCAGGGCTTGCACGCCCCAATCGCTTAAGGAGGTCGTGGATGAAACTCGGGCGCGTGGTCGGGACTGTCGTGTCGACGATCAAATCGCCCGGCCTCCGTTCCTACAAGCTGCTGCTGGTTTCTCCCCTCGCCATGCAGGCGGCGGATGAGACCGTCAGCCACCAGGATCTCTTCGTCGCCATCGATTTGATTGGCGCAGGCGAAGGTGATGTCATTCTCGCCTGCCGTGGCAGCGCGGCCCGCGTCGTGGCCGATGTGGGCGTGGTGCCGACCGACGCCGCCATCGTCGCGATCGTCGATACCATCCAAATCGGGGAACGAACCGCTTATGCCAAGGGCGAGTAAGCGCCCCGCCAGTCCTGAACCTAATCACACTCGCATGCGAACGGAGACCGATATGAGCAACGCAACCACTACTACGCCCGGGGGTCCGCGCGGTGCGCTGGGCTTGATCGAAACCAAAGGGCTGGTTGGCGCCATCGAGGCCGCCGACGCCATGGTCAAGGCCGCCAATGTGCGCCTGATCGGGCGCGAACAGATCGGCGGCGGCCTCGTCACCGTCATGGTGCGCGGCGATGTCGGCGCGGTCAAAGCCGCCACCGATGCCGGCGCGGCCGCCGCCGGCAAGGTTGGCGAGGTCGTGTCGGTTCACGTCATTCCGCGTCCCCACGAGGATGTCGAGATGATCCTCGGCAAGGGCTGAGGGCGGCCCCATCGAGGCTGACCGAGGGGAATGATGAATAAAGGCAGGGCAGTGGAAATGGATGCCGATCTAACGGCCTTGGCCGAAGCGCGCGCCAAAGCGCGCCAAGCGCGCGCTGCCTTCGAAGCCTTCGTCGGGGCGGATCAGGCCGAGATCGATCAGATCGTGAAGGCGATGGCCGCGGCCGGCACCGCCGCCGCTCGCGAACTCGCCCGCTTGGCCGTCGATGAAACGGGCTTCGGCGTCTACGAAGACAAAATCCTCAAGAATCTCTACAACACCCGTTTCGTGGCTGAGTACATCCTGCCGATGCGCACAGTGGGCGTGCTGTGGGTCGATGAGGCCAATCGCATGACCGCGGTCGGTGCGCCGATGGGCGTCATCGCCGGCATCATTCCGGTCACCAATCCGACCTCGACGGTGTTGTTCAAATGCCTGGCCGCGGTCAAAGCGGGCAATGCCATCGTCTGCGCGCCCCATCCACGCGCGGCGCGCTGCTGCGCCCGCGCCGCCGAGGTCATGGCGGAAGCGGCGGCCAAAGCCGGCGCGCCGGCCGGATTGATCTCCTGCCTCGACACCGTGACGCTGCAGGCAACCGCGGAACTGATGAGTCACCCTGATGTGGCGCTGGTGCTGGCCACTGGCGGCGCTGGCATGGTGCGTGCCGCTTATTCGAGCGGCAAGCCGACGCTGGCGGTCGGCGCGGGCAACGTGCCGGTCTATATTCACCGCTCGGTCAAGGATGTGCGGGAAGCGGCGCTGATGGTGATCACCTCCAAGGCTTTCGACAACGGCACGGCCTGCGTCGCCGAGCAGTCCATCATCCTCGACGAGCCGATTGCCGATGCGGCGCTCGCGGCTTTCGCCGCCCAGGGCACCTTGTTTCTAGCACCCAGCGATCAGGACAAGCTGGCCCGGCTGTTGTTCACCGAGGGCGGTGAATTACGGCCCGCGGCGGTAGGCCAGTCGGCGCAGGAACTCGCCAAGCGCATCGGCGTGGCCGCGCCCGCCGACTGCAAAGTGCTCGGCGCGATGCTGACCGAGGTCGGTCCCACGCAGCCCTTGTCGCGTGAAATCCTAGGGCCCGTGCTGTCGTTCTACCGCGCCGTCGATCTCGACGCCGCCTATCAGCGGTGTCGGCAGGTCCTGGACTTCGGCGGGCAAGGGCATACGGTTGGCATCCATTGCGAGGATGACGAGGTGATCGGCGTGTTATCCAATCTTCCAGCCAGCCGGATCGTGATCAACACGCCGACGCTGTTTGGCGGCATGGGTTATAGCTGTGCCACCGACCCCTCGTTCATGCTCGGCACCGGCACCTGGAGCGGCTCGATCGTATCGGACAATGTTACGCCGCTGCACCTGATCAACATCAAGCGTATCGCCCATGAAGTGCGCCCCTGGCGTTCGCTCTACCAAACCCATTGACCGCAGCCGCCTGCCTAAGGCATCCAAGCCAGACCGATGGATTTTCAACTCCGCACCTACGCTTTCATCGACAGCATGCAGCCACAAGCGGCGGCGCATGTGGCGTCCACTTGTCAAGGCGATGTACCGATCGCGGGCATGTCGGAATTGTTCATCGAGGTCGCGCCGGGCAATGAAATCTTCCGCTGCGCCGATATTGCGCTGAAAGCCGCCGATGTGCGCCCGGCCTTGCAGATCATCGAGCGTGAATTCGGCCTGCTCGAAATCCATTCACGCACGCCTGCCGAGGTGCTCGCCGCCGGGCAAGCGGTGCTCGAATACCTGGGCCTCACGGAACAGGATCGGGTGCGGCCCAAGATCGCTTCTACCCAGTTCGTGACCAATGTCAATCCGTATCAAGCGCAGCTCATCAACAAGTGGCGCAAGGGCAATCTGCTGCTGCCGCGCTCCAGCCTGTTTGTCCTGGAAGCAACACCCGCCGCTTACGTGACGCTCGCCGCCAATGAAGCGGAAAAGGCGGCGAACATCAGCCTGATCGAAGTGAGAGCCGTGGGGCGCTTCGGACGGCTGTTCATCTCCGGCACCGAAAGCGACGCCGAATCGGCGGCCAAGGCCGCCAAAGCCGCTCTCGAACAACTGGACGGCAAGGAATGAGCGTCATCTCTGCCGCCGACGTCGAGAAAGCGCGCGGCGTACTGAGCATTGGCGTGAAAGACATCCTGACCCCGCTCGCGCTCGATCGCGCCAAGGAATTGGGCGTGCGTATCGAACGCGCCGCATCCACTGCTGTAAAGCCGAGCGCTGCTGCGCCGGTAGCGCCGAAACCGCTGCGCCTGCACGACTCCGTCGGCCCAACCCACCCACCGCAACCCGGCGCTTTGTCAGGCGCACTCTATCGCCGCGGCGCGCCGGTGCCCGCTCGGCTACGAACCACGCCTGATAAAGCGCCGGCAGATGCACGTCCGGTTGTCGCCATTATTGGCGCCGGCCATGTCGGCGCAGTGACCGCCTCAGATTGGCGGAAACCTCGCTGTTTGCTGAGATAGCGTTGATCGACATCGTTCCCGGTCTCGCCGCCGGGCTGGCGCTCGATTTATGGCATAGCGCCGGTTTGCGTGGCTTCACGACCCGTATCCAAGGCAGCACCGAACTCGCCGCGCTGGCGGGCGCGGATTACGTTGTAGTGACCGCCGGACGCCCGCGCCAGCCGGGCATGAGCCGAACCGATCTGACCCAAGTCAATGCCGAGATCATCGCCGGCGTGGCGGAGGGCATACGCCGCCATGCGCCAGCCGCGGTCGTGGTGGTGGTGACCAATCCGCTCGAAGAAATGACCCACCTCATGGCGAAGATCACCGGCTTTGCCCCGAGCCGCGTGATCGGCATGGCAGGGGTGCTCGACAGCACGCGGTTTTGCTCGCTAGTCGCGCTGACCCGCATCGCCCAGCCGCAAGATATTCAAGCCATCGCGCTGGGCAGCCACGGCGCGGAAATGGTCATCCCGCTCAGCCAGGCGACCGTCAACGGCGAACCGTTGGAGGCAGCGCTACCCGCGGAGCAATTGACGGCCATCGTCGAGCGCGCCCGAGATTCCGGCGCGGAAGTCGTCCAGTTGCTGCAAAAAGGCAGCGCCTATTTTTCGCCGGCTGCAGCGGTCGCCGCGATGGTGGTCGCGATGGCGAGCGATAGCAACGACGTGCTTGCCGCCTGCGTGCAATCGGCGGGCGCTTATGGCATTGCCGATACGCGTATCGGCCTGCCGGTCAGGCTGGGGCGCGCTGGCGTCAAGGAGATCGTCAAGCTCGCGCTCAGGGACTCCGAACTCGCGGCCTTGGGCGAAGCGGCGCGGAGCATCGCGGCGCGCATCGGTGCGTTGGGTTGAACCCGATGCGCGCCATCGTCTACGCCGGGCCGGGAGTCGTAGCGCTCCGCGAAGCGCCAGAGCCAGTGCTGCAAGCCCCGCATGATGCGCTGGTGCGAGTAAGCCTGGCAGGCCTATGCGGCACGGATTTGCACGTCATTAGCGGCGAGTTTCCCGGCTTGGAGCCTGGTGCCATCATCGGCCACGAATTCGTCGGCGATATCATCGCGGTCGGATCCGCGGTCATCCGGCTCAAGATCGGCGATCACGTCATGGCGTCGGATTTTACTGCCTGCGGTTTTTGTCGCTGGTGCGGGCGCGGCGAGCATTGGCAATGCGCCGAGCGGTCTTTTTTTGGCACCGGCAGTTCATTCGGCCCTGCTCTTGCGGGCGCGCAAGCGGAAATCGTGCGCGTGCCCCATGCCGAAACGACGCTCGCCAAAGTACCCCAAGGCTGCTCGGACGAAGCCGCCCTCCTGATCGGCGATAATCTCGCGACCGGCTGGACTGCAATCGAACGCGCCAGCGTCAGCGCGGGTGATACGGTCGCGATCATCGGCGGCGGCGCAGTCGGCCAGTTGACCAGTCTGGCGGCGCAAGTGGCTGGCGCCAGCGTGGTCATCGTGATCGAGCCCAACGCCGAGCGCCGCCAGTTCGCGCGCACGAACGGCGCGCTCGCGGCGACGCCGCAAGACGCGTCGCGCCTGATTGCCGGTATAACCGACGGCGATGGCGTGGATGTCGTCATCGAAGCGGTTGGCGCTGGCGCACCGTTGCACAGCGCCTTCGACCTGGTGCGCAAGCGCGGGCGCATCGTAGCGGTGGGGGCGCATAGCACCGCCGAATGGGCGTTCCCGTTGGCCCTCGGCTTCGCCCATGAATTGCAAATCGGCTTCGCGATCGGCAATTCGATCCGTGCGCGCCCACGACTCTCGGCACTGGTGGGCGCGGGACTCCTCGATCCGACCGTCGTCATTGATGCGCGCCTTGGTTTCAATGATGTGGCAGGCGCTTATCGCGACCTACGTGAACAGAAGATCATGAAAGCGGTCATAGAGCCACGCCGTTGATCCGTAAGCGGCAAGAATAACTGCGACGCAGTGCTTGCCAAGCGATTTTGATGCGCGCAAGCTGACTAAAGGCCTATGACAACGTGGCGCGCCAAAATAAGTCAGCGTCGGAGGAGGAGTGCGATGTCCGTAGCCGCAGCCGTTGCGCGGAACCAAGCGAGAACCGCCCAAGGCGCCGTTCAACTCGGATTGTTGCAAGACACCATCACCAGGCTTGCCAATGCAGCCGACCGCGGCCATCCGGTATTGTTCGCCGAAGCCAGCGTTTTGTTCAGGAATTTGCTCGGCGCCCGCGAGCTTCGCATTATTGTGTATTCCGGCGGTGCGTGGCGCGAGTGGGACCGGCTTGACGGCGAGGACGACGCCGATCCGCTGGTGGCCAGCTTGCCTCAAGAGGCATCGACCTGGAGTGGTATCGTACACTACGATTCTTTCACCTTTGCGGCAGTACAGCCTGGCAGTGTGGCGCTGCTCGTCATCGATAAAAACAGCGAGACCGTGGCGGCAGAGATGGTGGACAGCATTTGCCACATCTTCAAGCTGGCGTTGGGCGCTTGTGAAAGCCAACACGGTAATCCCGACAAGCTCGAAGCGATCCGCGTTTTCCAGGGCATCGCGAACCGTATCCTCAAGAGCCGTAATTTGCAGGACATCTTTCTGCAGATCACCCATGACGCCAAGCGCCGCTTGTCCGCCGACATTTGCGGCATCATGCTGCGCGAAGGCGATGCCCTGGTCATGCAACGCTGTGTTGGTAATCGCGCTGCTGAAACCGCTGCCTTGCGGATGCGCTCTGGGCAAGGCGTAGGGGGGCGCGTGCTGGCAACGCGGGAGCCCTGCTCGATCGAGGACTATCTGCAAAGCGAGATCATCAGTCGGGACTTCTTCGATCTTGCCCGCATCGAGCGGGTACGATCGGCCTTGGCGGTTCCGCTCCTCTCGCAACACGAGGTGATCGGCGTTCTCGAAGTGTGGCGAAGAAAACCTTCTTGTTTTACACCCCAACACACGGCTGAACTCGCTACTCTGGCTAACCTCACATCGCTGGCGATAGAGAACGTGGGCTTGACAGAGGCGAGAGAATCCGCTGTGCTGCGGCTCGAAGAAGCGCATACAGAACTCAAGCGGCGCTACGATGTGATCCACCAATCCGCGGAACTCCAGGAAAGCTTGATTGCCACCCTACTGGCCGGGGGCAGCCTCACCGATATCGCTGAGAAAGCGCACCGCCACTTGGGCACGCCCATTCTATTCCTCGACCGCCATCTTGAAACCCGGGCCTGCCATCCGCCTGGTGCCTGCTCCGCCGAACTGCTGTACGCTGTCAAGACCGCGATCTCACGTAATTCCGGGTCTGAAACCCGGCTGAGCACGCAGTCGGCTTACTCGATTCAGTTTTCGTTTCAACCCGTGATCACCGCATCCGAACACTTCGGATGGACTGTTGTCATCAATCCATCGCTTAAGAATGAAAGCGCACAGTTGGCGTTATCGGCCATCTGCGTCACGACTGCGCTTCATCAAATGAAAGAACATGCGACGACACGGGCGTTGTCGGATAAGCTCACTTCGCTGCTCTGGGACCTGCTGGAAGCGCCCGACCATTTGCGCCGCTTGGCGCTCGAACGCGCCAAGGAATTGAACGTCGAGTTCTCACGGGAATACTGTGTGCTGATCTGTCTCGTCGAAAACCTCGATCAACCCAACGCCTCGGGTATGCTTACGGGTGGCGAGATGGAAAGCCGCAGGCGCACCATCGCTGAGGCCCCGAGCCGCTTGCCCGGCGCGCAGCGCAACATCAAATTGTCGGCATTACGCGGCAATGAACTGGGCGTGATCAGCGCGTTCCGCGATGGCGGCCAGATCAAAGAAGTCGCCCAAGGACTGCTGGATGAGATCAGCCGCCGCGCGCCAGGGGCGAGCGCCCGAATCGGCATCAGCAAGCCATCGCGCGACTTGATGGCAATGCCGCTGGCCTGGAAAGACGCGCGCATCGCGTTGGACGTCGCCCGCCAAGCACCGATGAATCGTATCGTCGCCTACGCTGACATGGGGGTTGCCGGGTTGCTGATGAGCATGCGCGAGGGCGCGAGCTGTAAAGGGTTTATCGCCGAGAGATTGGGCAAATTGCTGGCCCAAAAAACCGCGCAACGAGAGGTGCTGTTGCGGACTTTGCGCGTATTTTTTGCGGTGAACTGCTCGCAACAGGCCGCGGCCAGTGAGCTATCCATCCATCAAAAAACCATCGCCTATCGCCTAGCCAAAATCGAGCGGATCACCGAGCTGAATCTCGCCTTTCATGAGCATCGCGTGCTGTTGTATCTGGCGCTGCGAATGTACGATCTTTGTGACATGAGTGCAGCAATGTCATATAGCAATTCCCATTATGGATAGGACTATCAAGTAAACGCCGCGTCGACCGCCTCACGGAATGAGGCAAAGCAGGGGATATTTTGGCGGATGCGATTCTTTAGCCCCGCCCAGCGCTTCTCAGTCGGGTTAAGACATGTGCCAGAGCAAATGGGGCGCGACATCATGGGCGGCGGAATGGTGGTACATGCTCGCAACGCTTTGCCCTGGATGGCGATACTCGATCTGCGCCTGGGCGGGGATGGCGAAGATTGGTGGCCGGCAGGCGGTGCGATACCGCCACGCCCAAAAGGACAGCACCCGGCAGACGAAGTCGCCTCATATCGGCGCATTCGAGCAGTGTGGCGATAACTTTTATCGATGAGATTGAAGCGTCTATGACACGCAAGAGCACTTTCCTCGGTAGCATCTTTCTCGACTGGGATCTGCGCAATCCTGATGGCGTCATCAATGACCGAGCCAAGACCCAGAGCCAGTGGGAAACCGGCGTGATCAACACGCTCCAACTCCTCTATTCGACTCCACCCTGCCGATCGAGCACGGCGGTGATCGACGCCCTGCGCGCCACCGGTAAGACGGTGACCATCGTGCCTTTCACACTGAAACCGCACGATACTGCCGGCGAGAGGCTCAAAGCCAAGCTCAACGCCGGCGCGGTAGCCGACGATATCCCGGCGGCCACCGTCCCGGGCAAGCGCTCGGACGAACTGCCCGATTGGGCGTATCAGCAAATCGCCGCAGCCCCCGAGGGGCCGGAGCGGGACAAAGTGATCGCGCGCTTTTCGGGAACCGGGGCGGGCAGCGATTCCAAGCTTTATTTCACTGCCCAAGACTGGGCGACGGCCTCCGGCGCGGCAGGATTGGACGCGGTCGATGAGACGCTGCTGCACGAACTCGTCCATTCGCTGCGCCAGGCCAAAGGCCAGGAAGACCCTGATCATTTATTGGCGCCGTTTCCCGTGCTCCGCGGCGGCGAGAAGGATGATCGGGGCAACGACACCCCCCAGACGCAGCTCAGCCAGCGCTACGATACGCTGGAAGAATTCGCCGCCATCGTCATTACCAACATCTATCGCTCGGAAAATGGCCGCCAGGGGCTACGCCGTCATCATTTGGTCGATGACAATCAGAAAGACCCGCCGCTTGCGCCGCCGCTCACCAACCCGCGCACGTTCCTCACCGTCTGGCGCGCACAACTCGAACGACTGCAGCGGGAGTTGCCGCTCCTGTGCGACCAGATCGCGCCTATCGACTGCCCGTTCAACCCGCTGTTCGAGCTGTATGCGGCCCAGAATCGATTCGCGCCGGGAACGCGCAGGGTACTCGCCAAACCCTGGGCCGATCCCAGGTGAGGCGGAGCCGGGCAGGCGTCTGCTCATACGAGTAGCCGGTGGGTACGAGCTATTCCGGCTTTTTCTCCAGGCTGGCGGCAACCCGCGCGTTGAGCGCCTGGTTCTCGGCGCGAAGCTCGGCCAGTCGCTGTTCCACTTCGGCCTCCGAGAAACGCCTGGTGATGTGCTGCGGGCAGTTCCAGTCGTAGGCCACGACCTGGATGACGATGGCCCGCTCCACGCGGGCGCGATAGGACGGCATTTCGAGTCGCGCGATCAGGTCGGGATCTTCGTCGGCGTGGATGATGCGAGCGCGGCCCCAGACCTTGAGCCGCCGGCGCTTGGTGTAGTCCATCAGGATCAGCGCGATGCGGTCATTGGCAGCGAGGTTGCCCACACTCAGGTACTGGACGTTGCCGCGAAAGTCGGTGAAACCGAGCGTGCGGGCATCGAGGACTTTCAGGAATCCCACCGGGCCGCCCCGATGCTGCACATAAGGCCAGCCGGAATCGGACACGGTGGCTTGATAAAAGCTGTCGCGGCTGGCGATGAACTCGGTTTCCCGCTCGCTGAGTTCATCGCCGGCCTCCTCGCCAAGCTCGAAGCCACGATTGGCGTCGCGGCTACCGTAGCGGGTTTGCGCGGCCTTCACACTGGGGGTGAAGGTGATTTCAGCAAAAGCACGAGCCATGATGGTGCTCCGATGGGTTGGTGGTGAATGTCGACACTTTGCCAAATTCCCAGAGATATAAGAATATTCACGTTTAGCAAGATATTATTCCGATCATTGGAATAAAGAATGGATCGATTACATGTCATGAGCGTATTCGTGGCGGTGGCCGAGGCCGAGAGCTTCGCCGGTGGCGCGCGCCGCCTGGGGATGTCACCGCCGGCGGTCACCCGCGCGATCGCGGCGCTGGAAGCGCGGCTGGGCGTGAAGCTCCTGAACCGCACCACGCGTTGCGTCCGGGTCACCGACGCGGGGCAACGTTACCTCGACGATGCCCGGCGCCTCATCGCCGAGGTGGACGAGGCCGAGGAAGCGGCGGCGGGGATCAACGCGGAGCCGCGCGGCCACCTGGCGGTAACGGCGCCGGTGTTGTTCGGCCAGATGTTCGTGACACCCGGCATCGTTGCCTACCTGCAGCGTTACCCGGCAATGACGGCCTCGGCGCTGTTCCTCGACCGGGTGGTGAATCTTCTCGAAGAAGGCCTGGATGTGGGGGTGCGCATCGGGGAGTTGCCCGATTCGAGCATGAAGGCCATACGTGTGGGTCAGGTGCGCCGGGTCGTGTGCGCAGCGCCGATGTATCTGGCCGAACAGGGCATACCCCGCACCCCCGCGGAATTGGTGAATCACACCATCATCGCCGCTCGTGGCATAGCCCCCTCGGTGGAGTGGAAGTTTACGGGTGATGGTCAGATCAAGACCGTTCGCGTCAAGCCGCGCTTGATCGTCACCAGCAACGAGGCGGCCATCGAAGCGGCGCTGCTCGGATTTGGCATTACCCGCTTGCTGTCCTACCAAGTGGCGCATCACTTGGCGGTGGGCGAGCTGAATATCGTGCTGGATGAATATGAATCCGCGCCCTTGCCCATCCATGTTCTGCATCGCGAAAGTCGTCAGGGTTCCGCCAAAATCAGGTCTTTCGTCGACCTCATGGTTGCCCGGCTGCGCGCAGAGCAAGCGCTCCACTGAGTCCCGTGCGGACTTGCAGATCGTGGCTGCGCATGGCGCTGTCGTCGCCAGCTCCCTGAGCTTCGACAATGCCTACGAGATCGTGGACTACACGCTGCGAGTCCAGAAGTGTTGAGCGCACCCGGCGCCGCACACCGCGTGGTAAAATCGACATCGTTGAGCAATGCGGTCGAGCAGGCCGTGGTGATCGGTAGGAGAGTGCCCAGAAATCGGTAACCCATGATGGATTTCATGCCCATCCGTCAGCCTTCAGAACGAGTGCAACTCGTCGAACGCGCTATCCCAGCAAGGCCAAAGCACTGAAGCCTCGGCTCGTCGAGTGCCACCCACCAAGGCGTCAGCTGGGTGCTGTGTCGCCTCACGGGCCGATGGCATGGATGACCTCCACCACGTCGCGGCTGCGCCTGACCTTGTCACCCCAAACACGGTCGAACTCCGCGATCAGGCGCTTGAGACCCTCGGAGCCCTGGATGGCTTGCGCACCGGCCAAGTCATCGAACTCGTAAAAAGCATAATGCACGGCCGGGTCTACCTGGCTCCAGCCGCGAAACGCCCGCTTGGCCTTGAACGCCTGGCGCGCATCGGCGAGGTGTTCGTCCTGGTACCAGTGGTCGAAGTCGTTCTTCACGGCGGTATCGACCAGTTCAGCACGCACGATGAAATAGGCAGACATCTCGTTCTCCGGCGTTCAGGGGAAGATTTGGGTAGTGTTATACAGGTAAGGCTGATCCGGGACACGGCGCTGCGGTAGGATCGTATGTGTGATCCAACCAACTAAAGCCGAGTCATTGTCATGAATCCGATAGAGCAGTGCCCACAGTGCGGCTCCGTGAGCTATAAACGGGATGGGTGCATCCATACCCGCAACCAACACCACCGCTGTAAGGACTGTGGGCGCCAGTTTGTCATGAGGCGGAGAGTCGCTTGATCAGCGATGCGGAGCGGGCGTTCATCCAGCGCCTGCTGGCGGAACGGCTGTCGCTTCGTGGGATTGGCCGCGCCGTGCAAGTGAGCTTGCGCTGGTTGGCGGATTTCGTCGCCGGCTGTTACGCTGCCGCCCCGGACGATCTCAACGTTAAGCTGCCCGAACAGCCTGCCGGTGTGATCGTTCAACGTCTGGCAGTAGAGGCCGACGAAGCCTGGAGCTTTGTTGGCAAGAAGGCCAATCCCCAGTGGTTATGGCTGACCTTGGACGCGCAGATCCGCCAAGTCATCGCGTTTCATGTCGGTAATCGCAGCCGCCAAAGCGCCCGCAAGCTGTGGCAGAAAATCCCACCGAATTATCGCGACCACACCACCTTCTATACGGATGGTCATGCGGCTTATCAGGAGGTGATTCCTGCGGCACAGCATCAGGTGATCACGAAGCAGAGCAGAACCACGAATCACGTTGAACGCTTGAACGGCACGCTGCGGCAACGAGTCTCGCGACTGGTGCGATCGACGTTGTCATTTTCCAAGAAGCTGGATCGGCGCATTGGTGCGATCAAGTGCTTTTTATGCCATTACAATCCAGAAGTTAGATCAGCCTTACCTGTGTAACACTACCCGATAATTAGTCATGATTAATAATTCTTACAATAAAATAGAGGAAAATCGCCCACCCCACAGTCCGCATCGCTTCTGCATCGCGCCGATGCTGGATTGGACCGACCGGCACGCGCGCTATTTTCTACGCCTGCTCAGCCGCCACGCGCGCCTTTATACCGAAATGCTCACGGTTGGCGCCGTCTTGCACGGCGACCGCGACCGCTTGCTGGGCTTCGACCCTACCGAGCATCCGCTCGCCATCCAGCTTGGCGGGTGCGATCCCCAGGAACTCGCCGCGTGCGCTCGGATCGCCGTGGATGTAGGCTATGATGAGGTCAATCTCAACGTCGGCTGTCCGAGCGATCGCGTGCAACAGGGCCGCTTCGGCGCTTGTTTGATGGCGGAACCAAGCCTAGTGGGGGATTGCGTAGCGGCGCTGCGATCGGCAGTCAGTGTGCCGGTCACGGTAAAAACCCGCATCGGCATCGATGACCGCGATTCCTATGAAGAATTGTCGCATTTTATCGGTTGTTGCGTTGCCGCTGGATGCCAGACGTTCATCATCCACGCTCGCAAAGCCTGGCTACAGGGTCTGAGCCCCAAAGAAAATCGCGAGATTCCACCGCTGCGTTATGAGGCCGTTTACTGGCTGAAGCGGGATTTCCCCACATGCTCATTCGTGCTGAACGGTGGAATCCAGACTTTGGATGCCGCATTATCCCATCTGACGACTCTGGACGGCGTCATGCTCGGTCGCGCGGCTTATCAGAATCCTTATCTGCTCGCCGAAGTGGATAAATGGGTGTTCGGCGTGGACTGCGAGATTCCCAGTCGGCGGCAAATCATCCTCGCCCTCATGCCTTATATCGAGAGACAACTCAGCCAAGGCGTTAGGTTATCGGCCATGACCCGGCATATCCTGGGCCTGTTTCAAGGCATGCCGGGCGCGCGCGCCTGGCGTCGCTGTCTGAGCGGGCAAGCGCTACGTCCAGGCGTCGGGGTGGAAATCATCGAAGCCGCCCTCGCGCGAGTCGCGGGGGCTGTTGAAGAAGCCCGCGCCGTCTCTTGACGGCCGGCGCGGGCAGGGTGGTTATTTCTTGCTGATCTGCTTGCGCTCGTCCAGCAACACCAAGCCCTTGAGCAGATTGAGCGCCTCGTAGAGCTGATAATCGTTGCGCGCCAAGTCGGCCGAACTCTCTTGCGTCTGCGCGTCTTTGCCAGCCTTACTGGGCTCATTGGTGACCGCCGGCGTGCTGGAGCCGCTCGGTGGCTTCTGGTCGGTCTCGTTGTTAGGGTTGATTAGGTGGCGTGACAGATCCGCTTCCTTGAGCGGGTTGATATCGCCCTGCTCGGCTTGCGCCAGACGCAGCGATTCCAGCTTGATATCAGGCTCTATGCCTTGCGCTTGGATGGATCGGCCATTGGGAGTGAAATAGCGTGCGGTGGTAAGCTTGACCGCCGTGCCATTGCCGAGCGGCAGGATGGTTTGCACCGACCCCTTGCCAAACGTGCGCTCGCCCATAATGATGGCGCGCCGATGATCCTGGAGGGCGCCGGCGACGATTTCCGAAGCCGAGGCCGAGCCGCTGTTGACCAACACGACGATGGGGGCACCTTGCAAAGCATCGCCAGGCGTCGCCTTGAAGCTCTGCTTCGAACCGCTGCCGCGGCCGTCGGTGTAGACTATCAGGCCGTCTTCGAGGAACGTATCGGCAATCTCCACCGCGCCGTTCAGCACACCGCCGGGATTGTTGCGCAAATCGATCACCAGCCCTTTCAGCGCGCTTTTGTTGTCGGTACGTAACCGATCCAAGGACTCGCGCATATCGGTCGCGGTATGCGATTGAAACTGAGTGATGCGCACATAACCGTAGCCAGGGTCCAGCAGCCGGCTTTTCACGCTCTTGACCTGAATGATGTCGCGCATGATCGTGAATTTGAGCGGCTTTTCCTCGCCCTCACGCACCACCGTCAGGTTGACCGCGGTATTGGGCTTGCCGCGCATCAGATTGACCGCTTCATTGAGCGTCATCCCTTTTACCGGGGTCTCATCCAAGCGAATGATCAGATCACCCGCGCGGATACCGGCGCGCTGCGCGGGGGTGTCGTCGATCGGCGCGATTACCTTGATGAAGCCGTCTTCCATACCGACTTCGATCCCCAAGCCGCCGAATTCGCCGGAGGTGCCCGCTTGCAACTCCCGAAACGCTTCCTGATCGAGATAAGCGGAATGCGGATCGAGCCCAGCCAACATACCGCTGACCGCGTTTTCCAAGAGCTTTTTGTCATCGACGGTTTCGACGTAATCGCGGCGGATGCGATCCAGCACATCGGTGAAATTGCGCAATTCTTCGAGTGGCAGCGTACTCAGTTCGGCGGACACATCTTTATCGGCCCATACGCGCGTCCCTACGGTCAGGGACACACCGCCCACCAAGCCCAGAGCCATGGCCAGGCAATAACGGGTAAACGTACTCATGTAGACTCCATCAATACGATGATGTAATAGTTTGGTAGCCTGGCTTTCCAGCGCAGCTAGCCACCGCCCAAAGTGATCGCTGGAATGAAAAGTACAAAGATTACACCCCAATGACCGCGCCCGCTACTCCGTCATCAACGTTACCAAGCAGCGCCCGGTCATCTCCGCGGGCTGCGGCAAATTCAATAAGCGCAGTATGGTCGGAGCGACGTCGCATAGCGCACCGCCTGCGGCGAGGCGCGCGCGCCGTCCTACATAAACCAAGGGCACCGGATTGGTAGTATGGGCGGTGTGAGGTTGGCCGGTCGCATCATCGCGCATCATTTCGATGTTGCCATGATCGGCGGTGATGAGCATCTCGCCACTGGTTTTGGTTATCGCCCGGTAAATTCGACCCAGGCAGCGGTCAATAGTTTCAACCGCTTTGAGCGCCGCCGCATACACCCCCGTATGGCCGACCATGTCGGGATTGGCGAAGTTGCAGATGATGACGTCATGAGCGCCGCCCTCGATGGCCGCGACCAGTTGATCGGTGAGGGCTAGCGCACTCATTTCCGGCTGTAGATCATAAGTCGCCACCTTGGGCGAAGGCACTAGGATACGATCCTCGCCCGGGAATACCGTTTCCTCGCCGCCATTGAAGAAAAACGTCACATGGGCGTATTTCTCGGTTTCCGCGATCCTGAGCTGTTTCAAGCCGTGGCGCGCGAACAGCTCACCCAGGCCGTTATGCAGATTCTGCGGCGGGAACGCCACGGCCGCCGGGAGGCCTTGCTGGTACTGGGTGAGGCACACAAAAGCGCCAAGCTTGGGCGCGCGGATGCGCGCAAACCCGCTGAACTCTTGATCGACGAACGCGCGCGTCAACTGGCGGGCACGGTCGGCGCGGAAATTCATGAACAAAATACTGTCGCCATCTTCGACGCGCGCTGGAGCCATGTCCGCCGGCGCAATCGCAGTAGCCTTGACGAACTCATCGGTCTCGCCGCGCGCATAGGCGAGCGCCAGCCCCGCGCTCGCGCTTTCGGCCTGAAACGGGGCTTTGCCCTCGACGATCAGTTCGAACGCCGCCTGTACCCGCTCCCAGCGCTGGTCGCGATCCATCGCGTAATAACGGCCCACCAGCGACGCGATACGACCGCAGCCGAGCGCGGTGAATTTAGCCTCCAGCGCGGCGATGGACGGCGCGGCGCTGGAGGGCAGAGTATCGCGCCCATCGAGAAATGCGTGGGCGTAGACGCGTCGGGCGCCGCGCCGGGCGGCCAATTCGACGGCGGCATGGAGGTACGCCTCATGGCTGTGGACGCCACCCGGTGACAACAGGCCAAAAACATGCACCGCTTTGGCGCGCGCGACGGCCGCATCGATGGCCTGGCACAGCGCCGCATTGCGAAAGAATTCACCATTTTCGATGGCCACGCCGATGCGGGTGAAATCCTGATACACGACGCGGCCTGCGCCCAGATTCATGTGACCGACTTCGGAATTGCCCATCTGACCGTCCGGCAAGCCCACAGCCCGTCCAGACGTCTCGATTAGCGTGTGCGGATAATCCGCCCATAGTGTTTTCCAGGTGGGCGTTTCAGCATTGGCGATAGCGTTGTCGGCAAATGCTTCGCGGTGGCCCCAACCATCTAGAATCAACAGCAGAAACGGTTTATGCACTGACGACAACCCTAGGTAAAATGATTTCGTGCTATTATTTTGATGGTTATACGCACCTGGCAACGGCGAGCCTATCATAGCAAAGCCTATCACCAGCGGGCATCCCTACCGACCTATCATTCCAGCCGTCACTGATTATTTCCCATGGAGCAATACCTCGATTTCGCAGCAAGACACTGGTATTTGTTCGCCGCCGTGGCGGTGATCATCGGCCTGCTCATCGGCACCGAGTTCACTCGCTTTACCCGTGGCGTGGCGGCGCTGACTCCGCCGCAGGCGCTGCGGCTCATCAATGATCAAGACACGCTCATCCTCGACGTGAGCGACAGCAGCGAGTACAAAGCCGGCCATATCCCCGAAGCGCGCCATATTCCGCACCAAGAATTGGCGCAGCGATTCAAGGAAATCCTCAAATTCAAGGACAAACCCGTGATCGTCTACTGCCGCTCCGGCAACCGCTCCGGGCCGGCAGGCGCGCGTCTTAAAAAAGAAGGCTTCGCCCAGGTGCATGTTCTCAACGGCGGGCTGGCGGCCTGGCAAAGCGCCAACCTGCCCATCAGCAAGAAATAATTGGGAGGTCGTCGACCATGCCTGACATCGTGATCTACGCATCCGCAACGTGTCCCTACTGCCGCTGGGCACGCGCCCTGCTCGACAAAAAAGGCGCTCATTACACCGTGATCGACGTCGATCATGATCCTCGCGTGCGCGAAGAAATGCGCCAACGCAGCCGGCGCCATACCGTACCGCAGATTTTCATCGGCGAGCGCCACATCGGCGGCTTCGACGACCTCTCCGCCCTCGACCGCGCGGGCGAACTCGACCCACTGCTCGCCGCCTGACCATCAGCCGGCGTAACCCCCTTTTCTTTTAGCCACGGAACCCCGCATGAATCAGGAAGCCGCCCAAGACAAACCCCAGCAAGCACCGCAAATCGAACTGCAAAAGATCTACCTCAAAGACGTCTCGCTGGAAACGCCGAACTCGCCGAAAGTCTTCACCGAGGAATGGAAACCGAATTTCAACTTGCAGATCAACACCGCCACCCATGCCCTCGCCGATCCCATCCACGAAGTGGTGTTGTCCATCACCGTCACCGCCAAGGTGGGCGAGAAAACGGCTTATCTCGCCGAGATCCAGCAAGCCGGCATCTTCGCCCTCAAAGGCTTTAGCAAGGATCAGATCGGCCCCATCCTCGGCGCGTTCTGTCCCAATACGCTGTTTCCCTATGCGCGTGAAGCCATCGACTCGCTGCTGGTGAAAGGCGGTTTCCCACCGCTCCATTTGAATCCGATCAACTTCGACGCTCTTTACATGCAGCACCTACAAAGCCAGCGTAACCCCCCCGCTCCCCCCACCATTACCCATTGACACCCATGCGCGCCAGCGTCGCGGTGTTGGGCGCCGGCTCCTGGGGCACGGCGCTGGCGCTGCAACTCGCACGCAACGGCCAAGCCGTGCGGTTGTGGGGTCATGACCCCGCGCATCGGGAGCGCCTCCGCGAAGAGCGCTGCAACAACCGCTATCTGCCCGGCATCGCGTTTCCGGACGATTTAACCATCGCGCCCAGTCTCGCCGCCGCCGTCACGGACGCCGACCACGCCCTGATCGCGACGCCGAGCCACGCGTTCGCCGCTCTGCTCGACTTGCTCGTGCCCACGCTCGACGCCAACTGCGGATTCGCCTGGGCCACCAAGGGACTGGAACACGGCGGCGGGCGATTTCTTCATGAACTGGTGAGCGAGCGCTTGGGCACGGCGCGGCCGGCGGCGGTCGTATCCGGCCCCAGCTTCGCGCGCGAAGTGGCGCGGGGCATGCCCACCGCGCTCACCGTCGCCTCCCGTGACGCCGCCCACGCCCACCGGATCGCCGCCCTGCTGCACGGCGGCAATATGCGGGTTTATACCAGCCAGGACGTAGTAGGGGTCGAACTGGGTGGAGCGCTGAAAAACGTGCTGGCCATCGCCACCGGCGTCGCCGACGGCCTGGGCTTCGGCGCCAATGCACGTGCCGCCCTCATCACCCGCGGCCTAGCCGAAATGGTGCGCCTGGGGCAGGTCGTCGGCGGTCAGCGCGAAACCTTCATGGGATTGACTGGCGTCGGCGATCTGGTCCTCACCTGTACCGACGACCAATCGCGCAACCGCCGCTTTGGCATCGGCATCGGCCAAGGCCAGACGGCGGCTGCCGCCTATGCCGCCATCGGCCAGGTGGTCGAAGGCGCGCACGCGGTGCGCGAAATTCTGCGCATCGCCCGCCGCCATGGCGTCACCATGCCGATCAGCGAACAAGTCGAGCGCGTCATCCACGAGGGACTGGGCGCCGCGCCGCGCGGTGGAGGCCTGCTGTCCCGCGACATCAAACCGAGACGGCCGAACGCTCACAAACCGAGCAGCGGCGGCAACTCGTCCAAGGTCTGGATCTCGGCCTCGGGCGGATCAGGCAAACGCTCGCGGCGTTGGCCGCCACGATTGATCCACACTGCGCGAAAACCGAAACTCGCGGCCCCCGCCGCGTCCCAAGCGTTGGACGACAAAAAACAAACGGCGCGCGGCTGCGTGGAGAGCCTATCCACCGCCAATTGATACACGCGTGGCGAGGGTTTGAAAATCCCCACCTCCTGCACCGATAGCACCGCATCGAACAGCCCGTCGAGCCGGGCGCTGGCGACCGCCGCTTCCAGCATCGCCGGTGAACCGTTGGAGAGGATGGCCGCACGCATGTTGCCGTGCCGCAAGCGCTCCAAGACGGTGGACACCTCGGGGTAACAGTCGAGGTGAAAATAAGCATCCATCAAGTCCCGACGCAAACCCGAATCGCCGAGGTCAAAGCTGTCGAGCGCGTAATCCAGGGCATCCTCGGTGACTTGCTGGAAATCCGCGTAGCGACCCATCAGACTGCGCAGCCAAGTATATTCGAGCTGCTTCGACCGCCACAGCGCCGACATCCGCTCCGCGACTTCGCCCATCCGTCCGCGCTGCCTGGCCACCGCCGAATGAACGTCGAATAACGTGCCATAAGCGTCGAAAACACAGACCTGTATATCTTGAAATTTCGACATTGTTCATCCTCGCAAAACCCGTTTGCCTAAGGCCGTCATGATGCTGGACAATAGGTTGTCAGCATCAATCTCACACCGTCATCGCCATGACCGATTGGCTCGACCTCCTGAAATCCTGCCGCGATGCCAACACGCCTTGCGTGCTGGTGACCCTGATCGAAACCGAGGGCTCCACGCCGCAACGCGCGGGCGCCAAGCTGGTGCTGAGCGCGGACGCCACTGCCGGCAGCGTCGGCGGCGGCGACCTCGAATACCAGGCCACCCAGATCGCGCGGCGTCTGTTGACCGAGGGCGGCAAACCGCAAATCCACCGCCTCCTGCCTGTCAGCCACCAGAACCAGCATTGCGGCAGTCCAGCGACGCTGCTGTTCGAGCCATTCCCGCGCAATGATTTCAATATCGTGCTGTTCGGCGCCGGCCACGTCGGCCAAGCGCTGGTTCATGTGCTGAGTCCGTTACCCTGCCGCATCGCCTGGATCGACGCGCGCCCAGCCTTATTCCCGAAATCCTTGCCCGCGAATGTGTACGCCAGCATCAGCGAAACACCGGAGCCATTCGTCGGCGCGGCGGAGCCGGGCAGTTGCTATCTCATCATGACCCCTAGCCATGACCAGGACTATCGCATCGGCGCGGCGATTTTGGAACGCGGCGATTTCACTTACCTCGGCATGATCGGCTCGGCGACCAAGCGGCGTCAGTTCGAGGCGTTCGCCCTGGCGCGGGGTATCGCGCCAGGGCGTTTGGCGGAACTCCATTGTCCGATGGGCATGGCGGGAATATCAGGCCGCCAGCCGGCGGTGATCGCCATCGCCATCGCCGCCGAAATCCTGCAAACGCGCGCCCAGGTGCGAGCCAAGGCGGGCTGACG
>JAXMFZ010000061.1:0-21668 GCA_046347515.1 Gammaproteobacteria bacterium
CGCCGAACTGTAGACCCTGGATGTCGATCACTTTGTCGAGCGGTCGCGGCTGCGGACCATAGACCGCGAGTACCGTGTTTTGCATGAAAATCGATGCGCCCAACGTACTGATCAGTACCGGCAAAAACGACCGATTGCGCAACGGATAGTAAACGCCGTAATTGAAGACGATGCCGATCACGGTCATCGTGATGAGCGCGAGAATCACGCTCAACCAATAAGGTAGATGCAACACGGTAAACATCGTCGTCATGGCGTAAGCACCCAGCATGGCGAAATCGCCTTGGGCGAAATTGACGACATTGGTTGCGCGTATGATCAGCACGAAGCCGAGTGCAACCAAGGCGTAGATGGCGCCCAAGGCAAGACCCGAGAACAGAATTTGCAGGTTGACCGCCAGAGCGCTCAAAACTCGTTTCCTCCGTTGTGTTTCCCACCGTCACGCATGCCTCGTCGCTTCCAAAACCGCACCCAAAAACAGCGGCGCCGGCCGCGCGCCGTCTCTATTTTATTGGGAACTCGATGTGCTTGATGAAGACGATTTTGCCATTGTCGTTCTTGACGATGTTGTAACCCCGTAAGCCATCGCCGTTCTCGTCGAAGTGATAGGTGCCTTCGAGACCTTTATAGTCGCGGATGGCCAGTATTTGTTTACGGATCGCTTCCGGATCGGTGCCATTCGCGGCCTTGATGGCGTTCACGAGAATATACAAAGCGTCATAAGCCCAAGACGCGAAATTATCGGGATCGACGTTGTATTTTTCCCGATATTTCTTGGTGAACGATTGCGTCAGTTCGTTTGCGTCCCAAGTAAAATCCGCGACGGCATACGAACCGTAGAGGGACTCTCCGGCAAGATTGCGCGTAGTCACGGCGATCGTGGTCGGCGACCCAACCCAGGCGGGCGTCACCCCCAGTTGGCGCATTTGCTTGGCGAAGATCGCCTGATCCGCGGTGTTGGTCATGTAAGTGCCCATGACGTCCGCGCCCGATTGCTTGATGGCGAGCACGATCGGCGTGAAATCCTGGGAATTGTTGGTATAGCCTTGCACCAACACGGGCTCGGCGCCTAGCGCCTTGAGCTCGGCGCTCAACGCGTTCTTACCGCCGGTGCCGAAAGCATCGGTCGAGTGCACGATCGCCCACTTTTTCAGTTTCAAGGTGTTGATGCCGAAATCCGCGATTACCTTCGAGGAGAAAGTGTCATTGGGGCGGGCGCGGAATACCCAGGGATTGTTGACGTGGGTGAGGCTGGGGTCGGTTCCCCCGATCATGGTCGGGATGCCGCCATTCTTGATGGTGGGCGAGGCGGCTTGAATCTGGGTGCTGCGGATCGGACCGATGATGCCAGCAAGGCCGCCCTCGCCGATCAACTTGGAAAAGGCGAGCACCGTGCCAGGGTTGGTGCTCTGATTGTCCTCAATTTTAAGGTCGATCGAGCGCCCCAGAACACCACCGGCTTTGTTGATTTCCTCGAGCGCGAGCTTGGCACCATTGACGGTGTATACCCCTGCCTCCGCCTGGGTGCCCGTAATTTCGCCGATCAACCCGATTTTGATCGGATCCTCGGCTTCGCAGGACATCGACGCCATGCCCGTCAGGGCACACGCCAACAGAAGACGGATTGACCATACACTCATGCGAGACTCCTTAGATGATGTGGCAATCAGTAATACATCACTTGATTTAAGATTTTGAATTTTTTGTAAAATCCAGCATGCAAGTGATGGGCCTGGGTTGGATCATGGTTGGATTTACTCACGCATTTTCCAATACCGAGAGTAGGTTTGACGCCATAGTGTTCTGGCGCAAGCGCGATATTGTACGATCTTTGCCACCGCTCTCGATAATTAATAGAAACTTCGCCTTCATTTTTCAATCCGGCACCGTTACGTTATTAGGAGTTTTGAACATTGGCTACACAAAACTTATTTGCCCTTTGGCATAAACCCCGCTGGCAGTTGGCCGAGGTCGCCCTCGCCGAACAGGAATCCGCGCATATGGCGCTCGATCACCTCGATGCTGCCCAGCTCGGCGGTGCTCAAGCGGTTCTCATTGAGGATGGCAGCCAACCGCTCCAGCCATTGTCGCCAAGCTTCCTTGGAAATATCACGATAGACGCGCTGCCCCAATTCTCCAGGATGGGGCGGACTGTCCAGACCTTCCGCTGGTCTTCGCAAATATTGGCAATCAATCATGCGTGGCATGGCGTTGGTTTCTCGACAGAGTCTAATCCGACGGATGGGTTACAATGCAACAAGATCGCATTATAGACGCCAACACCAATGGGAGCATGCGTATGCTAGGCCAATTGTTGCAACGCCAGCGCCGGTCGCCCGCCGCGCCACCGGCGTTTCGAACCGCTCTGAACGATGCCGACATCCGTCTCACACCCGCGGCGGCAGCCAAAATGCGCGCGCTGATGGCTGCTGCCGACGATGGTCTTATCGCCATCCGCGTGTTCGTGATGGGCGGCGGCTGCAACGGCCTGACTTACAGCATGACGTATATCGAAACCTTAAGCCCTTACGATAGTGTACTCGCGGGTAACGGCTTCCAGATCGCGGTCGATGCGGTCGCACTCAACTACCTGCGCGGGTGTACGATCGACTACGCCAAGCAAGGCTTGAACGAAAGCTTCGTGTTCCGCGACGTGTTCCAGAGCATCGGTGGTTCCGGGAACTGCTCGGGCTGCGGAGCGGCGGGCCGCAGCCACCACTGATGGACATCCTGGACCGCATCGCCGAGGTGCGCATCGCGGATGCCATCGAACGCGGCGATTTCGATGATTTGCCGGGAACTGGCCAGCCGCTGCAACTCGACGACCTGGCGCAAGTGCCGGAGGAATTGCGTGCGGCTTACAAAATCCTGAAAAACTCTGGGTTTCTGCCGCCGGAGCTACAATTGCGCAAGGACATCAGAGAGGCCGAAGAACTCCTCGCGCAGGCTGCCGATCCCGCAGGCCGCAATCGCGCGCTGGCCCGCCTCCTGCTGTTGCGCCAGCGCCTCGACCTGGGGCGAGGGGGGAAAACGAATCTGCAAAGCGAAGAGCAATATTACCAGAAGCTCGTGGCACGGTTCGCGGACTAAAGGGATTTTTCCAAGCGCTGCAACAGATCGCGTGCCCATTGGTTGTTGGCGTCCAGCGCCAGGATTTCCTGGCAATAACGCGCCGCTTCGCCGATACGCTCGAGCTTGACCAGCGTGGCGGCCAGACTGCCCGCGATCCTGATCCTCAGCTCCTTGCGCGCCGCTGCGGCGAGTTCATGCGCTTTCAAATAGGCTTCGTAGGCTGCCGCGTAATCACCGGCATCGGCGAATCGGTCACCGTCGGCCAACCGCGCGGCGGGCGAATCGCTCTGAGCGGGAGCGCCACAATGACCGGCATCAGCCTCGGCCTTGACGATGGCCGCGCACTCCTCCGCCGTGCCGCTGATCTTGCGCACGCATTCGTCGATATCGCATAAAGTGAAGGCCTTGATCGGCGGCAAAGACTCGGCGGCCAACACTGGCAGGGCTGGCAGAGTCAACAACAAAACCCCGGCCAGCCGGGACTGTGAATAGCGCATTGCAGCAACTTGTCCGAACGAAGAATATTCAACCCCAAGCGTAACACGGACCGAGGCGCGTCGGTTCCCGTATAATGACCACAAATCCTCCAGATCACTGCCCCATGACCGCCGCCAAACCGCTGTTCTCTTATCGCCCTTACTGGGCGCACCGCTTCGGCCCCGCGCCTTTCCTGCCGATGAGCCGGGAAGAGATGGACGTGCTCGGCTGGGATGCGTGCGATATCGTCATCGTCAGCGGCGATGCCTATGTCGATCATCCGAGCTTCGGCATGGCGATCATCGGTAGATTTCTGGAAGCGCAGGGGTTTCGCGTCGGCATTATCGCCCAACCCGATTGGACTTCGGCAGCGGCTTTCAAGGCCCTGGGCAAGCCGAAGCTGTTCTTCGGCGTGACCGCTGGCAACATGGATTCGATGGTGAACCGCTACACCGCGGACCGAAGGCTGCGCCACAATGACGCCTACTCACCGGATGACGAAGGCGGCAAGCGCCCGGATCGCGCCGCGATCGTCTACAGCCAGCGCTGCCGCGAAGCTTACAAGGATATCCCCGTCGTGATCGGCGGCATCGAGGCAAGCCTGCGCCGGATCGCCCATTACGATTACTGGTCGGATCAAGTGCGCCGTTCGATCCTGCTGGACAGCAAGGCCGATATCCTAGTGTACGGCAACGGCGAGCGGGCCATCGCGGAAATCGCCCATCGCTACGCGGCGGGCGAGAAAGCCAATGAAATGCGTGATATCCGCGGTACGGCGATCATCAGCAGAGAATGGCCGGAAGGCTGGGTGGAAATCGACTCCAGTAGCGTGGACGCACCGGGGCGCGTCGACCTACATCGCAATCCGTACGCCCTGGCGCCGGAATCCGCCACGCCGGCCTGCCAAGATAACTCCACGCCCAATCCTGGCGTCAAAGTCGTGCGCTTCGAGCGCAGGCCGAACCCGGAGCGCGCCAAGACCGTGATTCGGCTGCCCGCTTACGATCAGGTTCGCGCCGACCCGGTGCTGTACGCCCACGCTTCCCGTGTACTGCACTTAGAAACCAACCCCGCCAACGCGCGCGCGCTGATCCAGCGCCACGGCGACCGCGATGTGTGGATCAACCCGCCGCCGCTTCCGCTCAGCACCGCCGAAATGGACAAGCTTTACGCCCTGCCATTTGCGCGCGTGCCGCACCCCGCCTATGGTAATGCCCGCATTCCGGCTTACGAGATGATCCGTTTCTCGGTCAACATCATGCGCGGCTGTTTCGGCGGCTGTACGTTCTGCTCGATCACCGAGCATGAAGGCCGCATCATTCAAAGCCGCTCGGAAGACTCGATCCTCCACGAGATCGAAGACATCCGCGACAAAGTCCCCGGCTTCACCGGCGTAATCTCCGACCTCGGCGGGCCGACCGCGAACATGTATCGTATCGCGTGCAAATCCAAGGAAATCGAGAGCGCTTGCCGCAAGCTATCGTGCGTATACCCGGCTATCTGCCCCAACTTGAATACCGACCACAGCGCGCTGATCAAGCTCTATCGCCGCGCGCGCGAACTGCCAGGCGTGAAGAAAGTCCTGATCGCTTCCGGCCTGCGCTATGACCTCGCGATCCAAGACCCCGCGTATGTCAAGGAACTCGTCACCCACCACGTCGGCGGTTATCTCAAGATCGCCCCCGAACATACCGAGGCCGGCCCACTTTCCAAGATGATGAAGCCGGGCGTCGGCGCTTACGACGAGTTCAAGCGCCTGTTCGAGAAATACTCCGAAGCGGCGGGCAAGAAACAATACCTGGTCCCCTATTTCATCGCCGCCCATCCCGGCACCACCGACGAGGACATGCTGAGTCTCGCGCTATGGTTGAAGCGCAACGGCTTCCGCGCCGATCAAGTGCAGGCGTTCCTGCCCAGCCCGATGGCGCTCGCCACCGCCATGTATCACTCGGGCCGTAATCCGCTGAAAGGCGTGAAGCGCGCCGGCGGCGAGCGCGTATTCGCCGCCAAGAACCTGAAGCAACGCCGTCTGCACAAGGCGTTTTTACGCTACCACGATGCCGAGAACTGGCCGCTCTTGCGTGAAGCGCTGAAGCGCATGGGCCGCGCCGATCTGATCGGCAACGGCAAACATCATCTCATCCCGGCTTGGCAGCCGGCGGGCACCGGCCAAAACGGCGGCGAAGGGGCGCGCTTGGGGCGCAAACACAAAGGGCAGACCTTTCTTACCCAACACACGGGGTTGCCGCCCCGCACCAACGACAAGGGCGTGGTGCGCGCCGCGCGGCGCGCTCATGGACGAACCGCCAACCCGCGTACGCCTTAGGCAACGTCGCCCCAGTCGTCGTCCGGGCTGCCGCCCTCGGGATGGAGCAGAATCACCAGCTTGGGGTCGATCGCGGCGAGTTTGTCCGCCACCGCGCGGACCACGATGGGAAAATCGAACTCATCTTTCGGGTTACGCGCGATCCCCAGCCGGCCCTGCGCCAGATCGGCCTGTTGCTGCGGCGTCACCCGCACGCTGCGTGCGAAACGCCCGTCTTGAAAGTAATAGCGATCCACCGCATCGGCTTGATTGCAGCGATTTTCATTCAAAATTTGCTGGATGCGCGCGCGCTGCTCGCGGCGTTGCTTGTCGGCTTCGCGCTTCAGATTGATCTCGCGGTCACGCGCGCGTTTGCGCTCGGCCTCCTCCGCCAGCCGTTTCTCTTCGGCGGCCCGGCGCTCGGCTTCGCGCTGCGCGGCTTGGTCGCCCTTCTTGACCCGATGGTCTTGTTTGCGAGACTCGGCCTCGTGTTTCTTGATTTTGTCTTCGGACACAAGCCCCGCTTTAAGCAATTGATCGCGCAGTGACATCGCGCCCTCCCTTACCGATGGATTGACCGATTTCGCAGACCCTGGAGGGCCAGCCATTCGAGCATGTGGTCGGCCACCGCCCGCCAGCCCGGCTCCAGCATCATCACATGCGATAGTGTAGGAAAAATTTCGGCGTACACGCCAAATCGCAGCGCGGTGGCGCGCACCGCAAGCGTCGGCACCAGCGCGTCATTGCGCGCACCTAGCACCAGCAGGGATTCGGGAACGTGGGGCGCCATCGGCAAATCCCAACCGCTCATGTCCCACATCACCCGCTGCGACTCGTCTTGCATGCGGGCGAGATAGCGCCGTGCCAGGGCATCCGGCAGGGCGCTCGAAAACAACGCCCGGCGCAGCCATTCGATGTGCGCGAACCGAGCGCCGCCCCAGTGGATCAGCCCGATTTCAAAGAGCAACCATGGATTGGTCAGCGCCAGCCAACTCATCATCCATCCCAATCCCTGCGGTGGAATCGAGGCCATCAGCACCGCGGCGCGCGCCGGGCAGCGTTCCAGGTATTTCTGCACCACCATCCCGCCCATCGAATGGCCCACTAGGATTGGCGCGCCACCAACCTCGGCGACCGCGCGCTCGAGATCGGCGGCGTAATCGGCGAGGCTTGCCTGCCGCAGACCGTCGTGCCCTTCGCTCGCGCCATGCCCACGCAGGCTCACGGCATGAGCGGCGTAACCCTGCTCGGCGAAGTACGGCAGAAAATGCTCGGCCCAACACCACGCGCCAATGAACGAGCCATGCACGAATAGGATCGGGTTGGCGAATGCTTCACCGCGTGGCAGGCGGCTGATGAGTTCGAGGCGCGGCATTCGTGGCGGTGATTCGGCCATGCGGAGTCTATCTCCCTGCGGTTGTCGTCCGATGCCACATGATGGCGAAAAGTCGGAGATAGATTCAAGGGGGCGGAATTTTTGCGAGACGTACTGCATTCCAAGCGGTCGGCGACTTGAACACCCTGCCCCTGGAACTCCAGGGCCTCACTACCACCGTCACGACGCCGGAAATCTACACGCTCGGTACGCTCATCACGGCTCTGCCTTTGTGAATCTTGATCGCCGCCGTCAGCGCATCCAGATAGGCGCTCAGAATCCGGTGCGTGCCTTCTTCGTCCTCACCCATCAGGCAGCTGTAACCGGCCACATCGGCATAAAAAATCGCTGCGAGTTTACGTTCCAGTGGCGCAGCCATCGGCGCATCCTCACCTGCTCAAGGTCAATCGTTCTTCTAGCGTGGGTTATCTCGTCGCCAGATGTTACTCCAAAAAACATGGCGGGATGACATGAATTCAGCGGTTCGGCCACAATCGCGGCGATTACGCGCGACCAGGTAACCGCGCGACACCCAATCCCTCGTGATCAAAAACACGCAGGTCGCTGGCGACTTTAAGATTTTCAGGAAAAACCGCCAAATTGAAAGCCTTGTGATCGCGGGCTGAAGGCACTTTGAGTCCCTCGATTGCCTCGTGCCGAAAGCACGCTTGCCCCAGCATTTGCGTGGGCGCAGCATGGCCGGCGGCATTCACCGCTATCCAACTCCCGGTCAGTTCTTGCGGATTGGTACCGAGCGCTTTTTGTATCTTGACATCGGTCAGGTCTAGCACCGCGCTCAAAGTCACCTCCACCGACAGGAGGATACGCGGCGCTCCTTTGACCGGGAAAAGCTTCTCATCTTGGCGAAAGAGCATCTCAACTTCCTGTAACGCGGTAATAGGGCTATCGGCTAGGTAGAGCGCCTCGAACGTATTCGCCAGATTGTAACGACCACCTAATCGATATGAGCCGATCGATGAGAGCGCTGTTTCAGCATACTTGACATGGATCAGACGGTAAACGGTGCCGGTGAAAGGTAAAGTAGAGAGGCTGGCAATTTTGGCTGCCAGTTGCTTCCCCTTGAGCATCCGCCCGCTTAACCCGGCTGTCCGGTTTCGATCATGTGGATGAGCGTTTCAACCGCTGCCGATTTACCCTCTTCCAGGTATGACAGAGGCGTTCGCCCATCAAGGTCGGGATGTGGCGCTTTCAGCCAAATGCGCACATATTCCATGTTGCCATCCAAAAGCTCACGCAATCGATTGATAATGCGGACAACTTCTGCCATTCTGGGTTGTAATCTGGGCGAGACAGGATTTTTGCTTAATCCCCTAGGGGTATAGCCCAGGAGGGTAGCCATCTCGGTATTGGTCAGCGCTAGCACGGAGGCCAACCGTCGCGCGTCGTAGCGCCCCGTATTGGGGTCATGGGCACTCAATAAAGTGTGGGCTAGAAGTTGAGTCATAAATTAAAATCTAAATATGTTTTTTAAATCTGTCAAAAAATGTTCCTATTTTGTTCCTCATTTGTGAGCTTAGTCACGATTCTACCAACTTTCGCCTGACTCGCAAGGCTAGCGCGGCTCAAACCGGCGACCTTATCAAGCGCAACAGATAGGCGCTCAGAATCCGGTGCGTGCCTTCTTCGTCCTCACCCGTCAGGCGGCTGTAACCGGCAACATCGGCATAAAAAATCGCCGCGAGTTTACGCGGTAGAGGATTGGGCACGGCTGCTCTCCTTCAGGCTCGCTCCAATCGCTGCAAAGTAAGCTCCGATCGCATTCGCTGGCGCGTGGATAGGTTCAGTATAATAGCCCGAATTTGAAGGTTTCTGACAAACCATGCGCAGCGCTATTCTTGCCGACCTCCAATCGATTTTTCCGCAGGTGCGAACCGATGCCGACTCGCTGCTTGCCTATGGCCGCGACTGGAGCCGGCTGCATCAACCCCAGCCAAGCGCGATAGTATTTCCGGAAAAGATTGAGCAAATCCAACGGCTCGTCGCTTGCGCCAATACGCGGCGCTTCGCGCTCACCCCCTCCGGCGGACGCACCGGCATGAGCGGCGGCGCGCTCGCCGCCAATGGCGAAGTCATCGTCTCGTTCGAGCGCCTGAACCGCATCCTCGGCTTCGACGCCGTCGAGGGCAGCGTCGTCTGCCAGCCCGGCGTCATCACCCAAACATTGCAGGACTACGCCCGCGAGCGTGGCTGGCTGTATCCGGTCGATTTCGGTTCACGCGGCTCCAGCCAGATCGGCGGCAACATCGCGACCAACGCCGGCGGCATCAAAGTGATCCGCTACGGCCTGACGCGCGATTGGGTGAGCGGCATCAAGGCTGTCACCGGCAAGGGCGATCTGCTCGACCTCAATAAAGGCTTGGTGAAGAATGCCACGGGGTACGATCTACGCCATTTGTTCATTGGTTCGGAGGGCACGCTAGGGTTCATCGTGGAAGCCACGCTGCGCCTGACCCGCCCACCGCGGGAACCGCGCGTACTGGTGCTCGGCGTCAAGGACCTGGACGCGATCATGGCGGTTTTTGGCGCATTCCGCCGCCGGCTCGAACTCTCGGCGTTCGAGATGTTCACCGATCGCTGCCTGCGCCATGTTCTCGCCAAAGGCTTGCCAGCGCCGTTTACCGAGCGCACGCCTTACTACTTGCTGCTGGAATTCGACAACAACGCGCCGGAGCGGATGGACACCACGCTCGCGCTGTTCGACGAATGCAGCCAGGCGGGCTGGGTGCGGGATGGCGTGGTGAGCGCAAGCGCGGCGCAATCCCAGGCGCTATGGCGGTTGCGCGAGGATATCCCCGAAGCCATCGCCCAGCATCAGCCTTACAAGAACGACATCGCGGTGCGGGTCGGACAGGTCGCGGAGTTTCTACGCGAAATGGATGCGCTGTTCCAGCGCGCTTATCCCGATTTCGAGGTGCTGTGGTTCGGCCACGTCGGCGACGGCAATCTGCATGTCAACGTGTTGAAACCACCAGCGCTGGATCAAGCCGTGTTCGTGGAAAAATGCCAAGCGGTCAACGAACTTCTGTTTGCGACGCTGCAACGCCACGGCGGCAGCATTTCCGCCGAACACGGCGTGGGACTCACCAAAAAACCTTATTTGCGCTATACCCGCGATGACGTCGAGATTGCCTATCTGCGCGCCCTGAAGCAGGTCTTCGATCCCAACGGTATCATGAACCCTGGCAAGATATTCGATTGATGGCTACCCTCGAACCTAGCACACCCGCCCTGCCCGATCTGCCACGCTGGCTGTGGCTCGGACTGCCGCTGCTCATCACCGCCATTCCTTACCTATTGCGGCCATTCGGCGACAACGAACACGGGCTGTACCGCTACGTTTATTTTGAATCCGGCTTGATCGAAAACGCCACGGTCTTGTTTTTGGTCATCGCCTGCATCATCGGCGTGCGGTTATTCCAACGCCGACAGGAATTCCCGATTGCCGGCTTCCATTGGTGGATTTTGCTGATCACCCTCGGCAGTTTTTATTTCGCTGGCGAAGAAATCAGTTGGGGACAGAACTATTTCGGCTGGCTGACGCCGGAGGCTTGGCAGACCATCAACCGCCAGCATGAAACCAATCTGCACAACACGATTCCGCTGCTGGACAAAGTGCCGCGCAATTTGCTGTCGCTGGCGGCGCTCATCGGTGGCATTCTGGCCCCTCTCTATCTTCTCCTGCGCCGCAAGGCGCTACAGCCCGTCAGCGTCCATTACTGGCTGTGGCCGACCCTCGTCTGTCTGCCGGCGTCAGTGCTGGCGCTTGCCGTGACCCTAGTGCCGAAAGGCATCGTTGCGCTGTTCGGCCACGTCCCCACCGTCATGGACATCAAAGACGGCGAGTCCAAGGAATGCCTGCTGGCTTTGTTCATGATGTGTTATCTCGCTTCGTTGTGGGTGCGCCTGCGGGCTTGGCGCGCCGCGGCATCAGGCTGAGGCCGGACTATCGGCCATCCCCTCTCCGCACAACAAGGGCTGGGTACGAACCCGTTCGCTGATGAATTCCACGAAGGCCCGCACCTTGGGTGAGTGCCGCCGGTGTTCCGGGTAGACGGCGTAAATCGCGGCGTTGCCGTTCAATGGGCTGACCTGATACTCCGCCAGCACCGGGCGCAGCCGCCCCACCTGCAAATCGTCGCACACCAGCCAGGTAGGCACCAACACCAGGCCGAGACCTTGTAATGCCGCCGCCAACAACACATCCGCGCTGTTGGCTTGCAGATTGCCGGTGACCGCGACTTCGGCGATGCCACCAGCGCCGCTCAAACGCCACACGCTCGCGCCGGGACGCCATAAATTGTTGGCAGTATAGAGGCGAAACGTCAGGCAGTTGTGCTCGCGCAAGTCGTCGGGATGGCGCGGAACGCCGCGTTTGGCGAGGTAAGCCGGGCTGGCGCAGATGACGCGCCGGATATCCATGAGGCGGCGCGCGATCAGCAGAGAGTCCTTGAGGTCGGCGATGCGGATCGCCAGATCGAAGCCTTCCTCGACCAGATCGACCAATTGATCGCTCAACGAAAAATCCACCTGCATCTCGGGATAGCGCTCGAGAAATTGTGGCAATTGCGGCGCTACATGCAAGCGCCCGAAATTGACCGGCGCGCTGATGCGCAGCGTGCCGTGCGGCGTCGCCTCCAATTCGTTGACGACACGGTTGGCGTCCTCGATGTCGGCCAAGATACGGCTGGCGCGCTCGTAGTAGAGTTGGCCGGCCTCGGTCAGGTGCAGTTTGCGCGTCGAGCGATTGAGCAGGCGCGCGCCGAGCGCAGCCTCCAGCGCGTCGATTTGGCGTGAAACCGATGAGGGCGCGACGCCAAGCTGGCGCGCCACTGCGGAGAAATTAGCCGATTTCACCGCCTGTACGAACAAGCGCATGCTCGCGAGAGTATCCATGGTCAGTACCGATTTATGCAATTTTCGCAAAAATAATTATCTTTTTTTACCGATTATCAATATCAGAAGACTAAATATACTGTTCTCCATCGCCATTTGTTCAGAAGGATACGGCAAATGAAACACCCGCACGACTTCCAACCATTCGACCCTCTCCCCAGCGACGCGGAACTCGTTGACTTCATCCGTCGCGGTCGCCAACTCCAGGCGCAGGCCGTGCGCAACGCGGCTGCAGCGCTGTATCGCGCGATCCGACGCTGGCTGAACCTGCCATTGCGGTTCGGCTCGGATGATTCCACCACCCTGGTAGCCTAAACCCTAACCGCATTGGATGGCATTGCCATGGTTCGCATTTTCTCTCTGTTCCTGATAGTGATTCTGAACACCGGCGCCGCCGGCGGCCAAACACTGGCGGACACCGCGCCCGGACTCTCGGTCGAACACAACGGCTTGACTTATTACTTTGCCAATCGCGCCGATCGCGGTCAATTTACTGCCGAACCAGAGCGTTTCGCGCCTGAATACGGTGGGTTCTGCGTGCTCGACGGCCGCTCAGCGAATACCGCGAGCAGCCGGCGGAATCCATCGGCGCGGCGTGTGAGTTCGCCGTCCCGCTCGGTGGACGCGATCTGGAACCGCGTTCGCAACGGCCAAACGAATCCCGCCACGGTCTGTTGAGCCTGGCGTCCGCGCTTCATCGATCCTCCTCCCCCTCTTGGGCCGCCTCTGGGCGGTCTTTTTTTGCCCGCGCCCCGCCTGCCATCGCGCCAACGTTTCAGTATACTGCCAGGTTATTGCAACCATTTTCGACACCGGCACCCCGCCGAGAGGTGAATCATCATGGCCACCACAGCCGCAAGTATGCTCTACCATTACATCGGCGGCAGCCGCTACGATTCCACCAGCAATCGCCTGGGTGAAGTCTTTAACCCCGCCACCGGCGCCGTCACCGCACGGGTGCCATTCGCCAGCGCCGATGAAGTTCGCCACGCCATTCACACCGCGCAGGCCGCGTTTCCGGCCTGGGCCGCCACTCCGCCGGCGCAGCGCGCGAAGATTCTGTTCAATTATCGCGAGCGACTTCTGAAGAACCTGGACTCGCTCGCGGTGCTGCTATCGTCCGAGCACGGCAAAACCGTCGCCGACGCCAAAGGCTCGATCACGCGCGGCCTGGAGGTAGTGGAATTCGCCTGCGGCATTCCGCAGTTGCTGAAAGGCGAGTTTTCCGAGGCGGTGGCCAAGGGCATCGACAGCTACAGCATCCGCCAGCCGCTGGGGGTATGTGCCGGCATCACGCCGTTCAACTTCCCGGCGATGGTGCCGATGTGGATGTTCCCGGTCGCCATCGCCTGCGGCAACACTTTCGTGCTGAAACCCTCGGAAAAAGACCCCTCGGTGCCGCTGCGCCTCGCCGAACTCGCCACCCAGGCGGGATTACCGAACGGCGTTCTCAACGTGGTGAACGGCGACAAAGTCGCGGTGGATGTGCTGCTCACCGATCCGCGCGTGGCGGCGGTCAGCTTCGTCGGTTCGACCGCGATCGGCGAGTACATCTACCAAACCGCCTGCGCCCACGGCAAACGCGTGCAGGCGCTGTGCGGCGCGAAGAATCACCTGGTGGTGATGCCCGACGCGGACATGGAGCAGACCATCGACGCTATCATCGGCTCGGTGTACGGCTCCGCCGGCGAGCGCTGCATGGCGATTTCGGTGGTGGTGGCGGTGGGTAATGACCTCGGCGACCGCTTGATCGAAAAACTGATCCCACGCGTCAAGGCGTTGAAAATCGGCCCTTACGACGACCCCAGCGCGGAAATGGGGCCCCTGGTCACGCGCCAGCACTTCGAGAAGGTCAAAAGCTACATCGAGCTTGGCGTGCGTGAGGGCGCGGAACTGGTGCTGGACGGGCGCGGCCAGCGTGTGACCGGGCATGAGGACGGTTATTTTCTGGGCGGTTCGATCTTCGACAAGGTCAAGCCCGAGATGCGCATTTACCAAGAAGAAATCTTCGGCCCGGTGCTGGCGCTGGTGCGCGTGCCGAGCTTCGACGACGCCTTGCGCCTTTGCAACGACCACGAATACGGCAACGGCGCGGCGATCTTCACCCGCGACGGCGACGCCGCGCGCGAGTTCGCGAGCCAGGTGCAAATCGGCATGGTCGGCGTCAATGTTCCCATTCCGGTGCCGGTCGCTTACCACAGCTTCGGCGGCTGGAAACGCTCGCTGTTCGGCGATCTGCACATGCACGGCCCGGAGGGTGTGAAGTTCTTCACCAAGCAGAAAACCGTCACCGCACGCTGGCCATCCGGCATCCGCACCGGCGCGCAGTTCCACTTCAAGAGCGGCGCGGAGCACTGACGCGCTCCTAAGCCATGCGCAAACCCCGCGTCGTAGTGGGCCTCTCGGGCGGCGTCGATTCGTCCGTGGCCGCGCTGCTCCTGCGCGAGCAGGGCTACGACGTGCACGCGGTGTTCATGAAAAACTGGGAAGATAGCTTCGAGGTGGGCTATTGTAGCGCCCAGGACGACCTACGCGACGCCGAAGACGTCTGCGCACTGCTCGACATCCCCCTGCACAAAGTCAACTTCAGCGCCGAGTATCGCGAACGCGTGTTCGCCCATTTCCTGGCCGAATACCAAAGCGGCCGCACGCCCAACCCCGACGTACTCTGCAATACCGAGATCAAGTTCAAAGCGTTCATGGATTACGCCGAGCGCCTGGGCGCCGACGCCATCGCCACCGGCCATTACGCACGCTGTTATCAAAACGGCTGCCAGCGCCTGCTGAAAGGCGCGGATACCGGCAAGGACCAGAGCTACTTCCTGCACGGCCTCAACCAAGCGCAGCTCGGCAAGGCGCTGTTTCCGGTCGGCCATCTGGAAAAGCGCGAAGTGCGCGCGATCGCCGAACAGGCCGACCTGGTGACCCATGCCAAAAAAGACAGCACCGGCATTTGTTTCATCGGTGAGCGTGATTTCCGCGCGTTCCTCGGCCATTACTTCCCCGCCCAACCCGGCCCGATCCGTACTCCGGAAGGCGAGACCCTGGGCCAGCACCAGGGCTTGATGTTCTACACCCTGGGCCAACGCCAGGGGCTCGGCATCGGCGGCCAACACGACGGCAGCGGCGCCGCCTGGTATGTCGCCGCCAAAGACCTCGCCCACAATACGCTCATCGTTGTCCAGGGCAATGGCCATCCCATGCTTTACCACCGCCGGCTGCGCGCATCAGGTCTCCATTGGATCGGCGTTGCGCCCACTCTGCCGCTGCGGGCGCGGGCCAAGACCCGCTATCGCCAGCCCGACCAGGATTGCCTCGTCACGCCGCTCGCCGACGACCGCTGCGAGGTCGTGTTCGACCAGCCGCAACGCGCGCTCACGCCCGGTCAATCGGTGGTGTTTTACGCTGCCGAGGAATGCCTGGGCGGCGCTGTCATCGACGAAGCCCTGGATTGATCTCCATAACGCCAAGGATTGCCCATGCCCCAGACCCTCCATGACCGCACCGTCGCCCTGGCCGCGCTGCTGCAATCCGCCCATTTAGTGCGCGAGATCGCCCGCCGCGGCCAAGCCGATACCGACGAGTTCAAGTCCTGCCTGGCGAGCCTGCTGCAACTGGACGCCCCACCAGCCTCGGCATCTACGGCGGCGCGGCGCAACTGCAAACCGGCCTGCGCCTGCTCGCCGAGCGCATGGCCGATCCGCGGGACATGGAGGTCATGCGCTACACGCTGGCGCTGCTCACCCTGGAACGCAAGCTCAACCGCCATCCCGCCTGCTCGTCGCCGCGCGAGGCACTGCGCAACACCCAAGATAAACTGCGCTTCTTTCCCCTCGACCATGACAACATCGTCGCCAACGCCGATGCCTACGCCAACACCATCAGCACGCTGTCGCCACGGATCATGGTGAATGGCGAACACAGCCACCTGTCGCGCCCGGAAAACGCCAGCCGCATCCGCGCCCTACTGCTTGCCGGCATCCGCGCGGCGGCATTGTGGCGGCAGAGCGGCGGCGGGCGCCCACCCTGATCCTGCAACGCAGCGCTGGCCGCCGAAGCCCAGCGTTTGCTCGACAGCTTGAAAACCACCTCTGCTTCGCGGGCGATGCTCTGCTGACCGACCGCCCGCCTATTAGCTCGCCCGTCCGACCGCTACACCGTCGCCTACCACCGCCTGCGTGGCGCGCGCTGCAGGCGGATTCCCGGTGGTGGGTTCCTGTTCGAGCATGACCGTACCAAGGCCACGACGCTGGAACGCTGGTGCGAACAGCGCGACCACGCGTTCGTGCGCTTCGACCTTCACCGGCCATGGCGCGTCCAGCGGGCGTTTCGAGGACGGCAACAGCAGGCCGCTGGCGCGATGCCATCGCCGTGCTCGATGAATTGAGCAGCGGCCCGCAACTCCTGGTGGGGTCGTCGATGGGCGGCTGGATCATGCTGCTCGCCGCGCTCGCCCGCCCTGAGCGCATCGCGGGCCTGCTGGGCATCGCCGCCGCCGCCGATTTCACCGAGGATTTGCTGTGGCGACGGTTTGACGTCGCGACACGTAACCAACTGATGGACGAGGGGATTTTGTACCATCCTTCCGCGTATGGCGACACGCCTTACGCCATCACCCTGAATCTGATCGAGGAAGGCCGCCAGCACTTATTGCTCGGCCAAACCATTCCGCTCGCCTGCCCGCTGCGTTTGCTGCACGGCATGGAAGACCGCGACGTGCCCTGGCAGACGAGTCTGCGCATCGTCGAGCGCTGGGCCGGCGGCGATGCACGCCTGACGCTCATCAAAGACGGCGAACATCGGCTGTCGCGCGCGCAGGATCTGGCGCTCATCACCGCGACCGTGGTTGAACTGAGTCGCTTGCACGCTACTGAGCAAAGCTAAGATTTTCCACTCTATCTAATTGATTTTATAAAAAACTGCCCCCCACGCATTTCGCGCGACACGGCGTAACCCATTATTGCGCCACCAACCTGCGGGGCAGGTATCCGTGAATCTCCAGGCTGGCGGTCAACCGGCCCGACAACAGGCCTGCTATCATCCCTGCGATCGATCAACGACCCTGCGGCGATACTGGAGCACAAGGCGATGCGCTACAAACTGTTCGGACAATCCGGCCTCAGAGTCTCCGAGCTTTGTCTCGGCACCCTGACCTTCGGCGAGGAGATGGGCTGGGGAGTGGGCATCGAGGAATCGCGCCGGGTGTTCGACGCGTATGCCGAAGCGGGCGGCAATTTTCTCGATACCGCCAACAGTTATAACGCCGGCACCAGCGAGCGTTACCTCGGGGACATGCTGGCGGGCGAACGCGAGCGCTTCGTGCTGGCGACCAAATTCTCTCTCAACATGCGCCAAGGCGATGCCAACGCCGGGGGAAACCATCGCAAGAATATCCGTCAATCGCTGGAGGCCAGCCTGCGCCGGCTCAAGACCGATTACATCGATCTGTACTGGCTGCACCAATGGGATTTCACCACTTCGGTCGAGGAGATCATGCGCACCCTCGATGACCTGGTCAGCGCCGGCAAAGTCCTCTACATCGGCATCTCCGATACACCGGCTTGGATCATCTCGCGCGCCAACATGCTGGCCGAACTGCGCGGCTGGACCGCGTTCGCCGGTATCCAGATCGAATACAGCCTCATCGAACGGACGGCTGAACGCGAACTGCTGCCGATGGCGCAATCGTTGGACTTGGCGGTCGCGCTGTGGGGTATCGTCGGTCAGGGCGTCCTGACCGGCAAATATTTACACGATCCGCAAGCGCCCCACGACACGACGCGGACGGCGATGACCGCGCATCGGCTCACCGAGCGCAACCTCGCCATTGCCCGCCTGGTGCACACGATCGCCGAGGAGAAAAGCTGCACGCCGACGCAAGTCGCCATCAATTGGACCCGCCAGCGCGGCCAGCGGATGATTCCCATTTTGGGCAACCGCACCCTGGAACAAACCAGGCAAAATCTCGCCTGTCTGGAGTTCCCGCTAACGGCGGACGAAATGGCGAGGCTCGATGCCGCCAGTCGAATCGAACTGGGATTTCCACACGATTTTCTGGCCCGCCCGCGGCTCATCGAACAGCGCTTCGGAGGTACGCAATCATTGCTGGACAATCATCGGCCCTTGCGGCACATGTAACCCGCGTGTTGGAAAATCGCCGGCGACCTCACTCCGGCAACCCGGTCCTGCGCAAGCCCTGCACGATGGGCTCGTAATGGGCGGGATCGATCACTGGGCACGCTTGCCGGTAGCGGCTGATCGTCCAGGTCGGATCGATCCGCAACAGCTCGGCCAGCGCCGCCCGCGCCTTATCGACCTGCCCGCTGTTGGCATAGGCCGAGGCGAGCCAGTTGCGGGTGATGGGCTTGCCCTGCGGCTCGCGTCTGAGCGCTTCCTCGAACAAGGCCATGGCACGCTCCGGATGATCAAGCGAGTGGTATGCCGCGCCGGCAATCGAAAGATACCAAGCCGAGGGATGGGGGTCGAGGCGTAGCGCTTGCTCGACCCAGCCCAACGCTTCCGGCGCCCGATGCGAATAATAAACCAGCGTATTCGCGAAATTGACCATGCCATGCGCGGAATTGGGGTCGAGCACCGCCGCTTTACCCAGGTGGACGAGCCCTTCCTCCCGCTCCCCTTGCAAATTAAAGACATCGCCCAAACTGCTATACGCATCGATACAACCCGCATCGAGCGCCAGCGCGCGTTCGGCGCAATCCACGGCTTTTGCCAGGGTTCCGGCGCGATCCGCGGTCCAACCGAACCGGACTTGTGACTGATAGGCATCCGCCAAGAACGCCCAGCCGCTCGCGAATCGCGGATCCAGCGTTACCGCTTGCTGGAACAGCCAGACCGCTTGGTGGAGCGCGCGCGGGTCGAATGACTGCGATAGCTCAAACGCACGCAGAAAGCGCTGATAGGCTCCCGCATGGCGAGTTTCACGCCGCCAGACTCGCACCATTTCGCCTTGTGTGAGTTGCACTTCCAATTCGGTCGCCACTTGCCAGGCAATCTCGTCCTGAAGATCGAATATATCTTTGATCGAGCTGTCATACCCCTCCGCCCACAAGTGATGGCCGCTCGAAGCGTCGATGAGTTGGGCAATCACCCGCACTTTATCGCCAAAGCGCTGCACGCTGCCTTCCAGCACGTAGCGCACGCCGAGTTCCGAGGCTACTTGTTTTACCGTGCACGACTTGCCTTTGTAGTAAAAGCTCGAAGTACGGGCGATCACGAAGAGCTTGGGGATTTTCGAGAGCATGGTGATGAGGCTCTCGGTGATGGCGTCGGCGGAGACATCGCTTTGCGGATTGGCGCTGAAATCGGCGAACGGCAGCACCGCGATGGAGGGGCGAACAGCCGCCGGCGGAAGCGCCATCTCAGGGGCGGCGCTCGCGGACGATCCCAACCCATTGATTTCAAGGCCACCGATGTAGCGGTAGCCGCGCCCGTGCACGGTTTCGATGTAGCGCGGCCGGTCGGGACTGTCACCCAGCGCTTTGCGCAGCTCCTTGATGTAGTCCTTGATCACCGCTTCGGTGACATAGATGCCGGGCCATAACTTGTCGAGCAGTTCGGCGCGGGTGATCAGCCGATTCGGATGGGCTTGCAAATAGCGCAGCACGGCAAAGGTTTTCGGCGTCAGGCGGATTTCCTCGCCGCCCCGCCACAGCCGCTCGTTCGGCAAATCGAGCCGCGCAGTCTCTGTCGTTGTCATCGCCATGATCGCTATCCCTGAATTCCTACCGAAATACTACCAAAACACTACCAAAACTTTACCCAAGCATAACCGAGGCGGTGGTAGTTTTTCGACAGGCGCTAACGCCTGACCACTGGAGATAAAAAAATGACATCCATACGCATGCATTCAATACTTTCAGCCCTGATCGTCGGCTGCCTTTTGACGGTTTCCTTAAACTCTGCATCTGCCGAAAAAAAGAAGTTCATCTATACCAAGATCGCCCGGCAGACGATAGCCGAAACCAAGATTTATCCAGGCAATGACCGAGAAATGATCGAGGGCGTTTACGCCGATACCCTCAAGAGTTCCGAATCGGAATGGGACGGCATCGAAGAACGCGTGTATGGCCATGAAGTCATTCTGACCAATGGCACTGGCAAACATTACGGAACCGCCGTCGATATCTTTCGCGATGGCGACAAACTGTTTCAAAACTATAGCGGCGGGCATAAAACCACGGGCCAGGGCGATGCCCAGGAGACCATTTACGAAGGCTCAGCCGAGATCGTGGGAGGTACGGGTAAGTATAAAAATGCTAAAGGCACATTGACCTACAGGACCAAGGTCAGCAAGCAGGGCATTGAGGAAGTTGACACCGTAGAACTCGAGTATTGAGGCCATACAAACATGCGCAGCTTCGCCGCCAAAAGTCGCCGCCAGCCAAGGCGCCAGCGCGGGCGATAACTGCGCGTCGAGCCAGAGCTTCACGCCGATAGTACGGGATGATTGAGTTTACGGCTGGCGTATTGCAGACAAGCCCTGATGTCTTCCAACTCAAGGTCAGGATGTTCAGCGAGGATTTGTTCTGCGCCCAGCCCGGCGGCCAGCAAATCGAGTACATCCGTTACCCGGATGCGCATACCACGAATGCAAGGGCGACCGCCGCACTGGTTTGGGTCAACGGTAATACGACGTGCAATTTCAGTCATGGCGGAAAACTCGGCGAATCATGGGTTCAGTAAGGCGAAAACTGTACCACAAGGCTGCGGAGATGGGTCATGCGTCGTCGTTAAACGCAGCCCATCATCATCAATGACAATATAACCAAAGAGGTGCCATCAGCATGTCTTTCACCATCAAAGTCAACAACCAATCCCACACCGTCGATGTAGACGCCGACACCCCGCTGCTGTGGGTGCTGCGCGACAGCCTGAAGCTCACGGGCGCCAAGTACGGCTGCGGCATCGGCCAGTGCGGCGCCTGCACGGTGCAGGTGGACGGCAAAGCCGCGCGCTCGTGTTCGCTGCCGATCTCCGAACTGGGCGGCAAAGCCGTCACCACCATCGAGGGCTTGCAAAACAACGCCGTGCAACAAGCCTGGATCGCCCACCAAGTGCCGCAATGCGGCTATTGCCAGACCGGCCAGATCATGGCCGCGACCGCCTTGCTTGCGGCCAATCCCAAGCCGAGCGACGCCGACATCGACAAAGCCATGACCAACATCTGCCGCTGCGGCACCTACAACCGCATCCGCGCCGCCATCCACGCCGTCGCCAGCGCATAAGGGAAGGACAAGACCATGAACAGAAACGTGAATCGGCGCGACTTCCTGAAAACCAGCGCCAGCGCCGCCGGCGCGCTGGTGATCGGCTTTCATCTCCCCCTCCTGGGTCGCCGCGCGCAGGCGCTCGCCGCCGAATCTGGCGGCGTGCCGCTCATGAACGCGTTGCTGCGCATCGATCCCGACAATACCATCACCATGATCGTGCCGTCCGTCGAAATGGGCCAGGGCGTGCATACCTCGATGCCGATGCTGATCGCCGAGGAACTGGAGATCGACTGGC
>JAXMFZ010000062.1:0-21655 GCA_046347515.1 Gammaproteobacteria bacterium
GTTATGGGTTGCAGACCGACGCCTCGCAGCGCTTCGAGCGCGGCGTCGATCCGGCTTTGCAGGCGCGCGCGGCGGAGCGAGCGACCCGGCTTCTCATGGGGATCGCGGGCGGCAAACCGGGTCCATTGGTCGATGTGCGTGCCGATCGGCACTTACCGACACCAGTCGCGATTACGCTGCGTGCGCACCGTATCAGCCGGTTGCTCGGCATGGACATCGAGCCCGTCCAGGTAGTCGATATTTTGCAGCGTCTGGGCATGAACGTTACCGCCATCGCTGGCGGTTGGCGGGTGACGCCGCCGAGTTTTCGCTTCGACATCAGCTTGGAAGCCGATCTAATCGAAGAGATCGCGCGTATTCATGGCTATGACCGAGTTCCCGATCACCAGCCATCCGCGCAGCTTCCGATGCCACGCTGTGCCGAAGGCATCATCAGCCGCGCCCGCATGCGCGATACGCTGGTGCAGCGCGGCTATCAGGAGGCGATCACTTTCAGCTTCGTCGATCCCGACCTGCAGCGACGCTTCGATCCTACCCCCGCCATCGCTCTCGTGAACCCGATCGCCGCCGATCTGGCGGTGCTGCGCACGAGCTTGTGGCCCGGCTTGGTGAAGGCTTTGTTGCATAACCAGAAACGCCAGCAGGAACGGGTGCGCTTGTTTGAAGTCGGGCGTGTATTCAGGGGTGATGTCGAGGCGCTCCAGCAAGATCATATGATCGGCGCCATCGCCAGCCGCGATGCGCTGCCGCGGCAGTGGGGCGCGGCCAAGCGGTCGGTGGATTTTTTCGACGTCAAGGGTGACCTAGAGGCATTGCTGGCGCTGACCGGCGAGCCCGAGGCTTTTACTTTCGCCGCCGCCAGCCATCCGGCTTTGCATCCCGGGCAAACCGCCAGGATCCTACGCAACGACATCCCCGTGGGTTGGCTGGGCGCTTTGCATCCCGCGCTTGGTTTAGCGTTGGAAATCGAAGATAAGGCGTTTGTGTTCGAACTGGCGGTGGCGGAGCTCAATCCGGCGCTGGTGCCGCAATTCCGCGAGCTTTCCAGGTTTCCGGCCAGTCGCCGTGACCTCGCCGTGGTAGTCGATGAGGCGGTGAGTGCAGAACAATTGCGCAAGTGCATCGCCCACAGCGGCGGTAAGCAGCTACGCGACGTGACGATCTTCGATTATTATCGCGGCCTAGGCGTGCCAGCGGGTCAGAAAAGTTTGGCTTTCAGCTTGATTTTTCAAGATTTTACGAGCAATCTTACGGATAGTGCCGTGGAAGATGCGATGGCGCTGATCCGAGCAGAGCTACATGAACAATTCGGCGCGACGCCGAGGGCTTAGAACGACAAAACAATTACTGGTTGAGGAACTCTTATGGCATTGACGAAAGCGGATATGGCCGAACGCTTGTTCGAACAAATTGGCCTTAATCGGCGTGAGGCAAAGGATCTCGTCGAGATTTTCTTCGAGGAAATACGGGTGGCTTTGGAAAAAGGCGAGCAGGTCAAACTGTCGGGGTTTGGCAATTTTGACTTACGAAACAAAAACCAGCGGCCTGGGCGCAATCCCAAGACGGGTGAGGAAATACCCATTACCGCACGGAGGGTGGTGACGTTTCGGCCCGGGCAAAAACTGAAGGCGCGTGTCGATACTTACAAAGGCGCGCGCAAGAAGAAAGCTTGAGTCGGTAGGCATCTGAACTTACAATGCTTGCGGTGGCAACTCTCATGAGGTTTATCGGGGTGTAGCGCAGCCTGGTAGCGCACCTGCATGGGGTGCAGGTGGTCGCGAGTTCAAATCTCGCCACCCCGACCAGTAAAAACAATAAGATGTACAAACTGAAATAGCCGGAGCAATCCGGCTTTTTGTTTTTACCCCGACACTTACCCCCGCTTGGTGTCGCCTGCGGGTGGGGACGGTAATCACCACAGGTGCATAGGTCGGATTATCCACGTAGCCCTTGACGTCTGCGCGGACGATGTGGCGATTGGATTCATCGACGATGAAAATCGCTGGCGCATCGCTACCGGAGTGAGAAAGCTGATAACTCCAGCAGGGGCATCAGGCGATATAAGCGATCTTGCGAGTTTCTGCGGCTGGACCATTGACCACCAGAATCGGCGTCTTCGGAATCGAATTGAATTCACTCGCGGTCGCCATCGTGTACGCGCCCATCATCCGGCCAATGACGAGGTCGCCGATGGCGAGTTCGGGGAGCGCGATATCCTCGGCGATGATGTCGATACTGTCGCAAGTCGGCCCGGCGAGTACGCTGGGGTGGCGATCGCCGCTAGTGGGAATTGTGACGAGCGGATAGCGAAGATGTTCGTAAAGCTGGCCGCTGAACGAACCGTAAATGCCATCATCCAGATAGTACCAAGTGCACCCGTCGCGCTTGGCTTTGCCGATCACCGAGGCGATGCAAGCCATGGCCGATGCCACGAGAACCCGGCCCGGTTCGGCGATGACGCGCACATGGTTGGGGAGGTCGGCGAGGGCGGCGTATAGCGGCGCACAGTACTCGCTCAAAGCAGGCGTAGTGGCATCGTAAGAGGCCGGGAAGCCGCCGCCGATATCGAGAACACTGAGCTGAGCGGTTCCCTGGGCATGGGCGCGGCGGATGATCTCGGCGCAGCACCGGACCGCCTGCACATGGGCGGCGGGGGAACCGCATTGCGAGCCGACGTGAAACGAGAGGCCTTTGATGTGCAAGCCAAGTTTGGCTGCCTGTGCGAGCATGAATGGCGCTTGCTCCGGCGCGCAGCCAAATTTCTTCGATAGATCGATGGACGCGTCTGGGTTGCGGAAGCCAAGCCTCAGGATCAGACCGACCCGCTCGCGGTAGCGCACGAATTTTTTCAATTCTTCCGGATTATCGACCACGAATGTGGTGCAGCCAAACCTGAGCGCATCGCGGATGTCGCGATCGCGCTTGATCGGATGGGTATGGAGCGTATGCCGCGGATTGATGTGGAGCGCGCGCAGCATCTCAATTTCGCCGCTGGTGGCGATATCGAAGCATGCGCCCTCCTCGTCCAGCGTGGCGATGACCGCCCGATGCGGCAGCGCTTTGATGGCGTAATGCAGATCGACTTGCGGCAACGCCGCTACCAATGCCCGATATTGCGCGCGCACGGCGTCGCAGTCGAGCACTAGGAGCGGGGAGCCGTGGCGTTCGACCAGCGCGCGCGCGGTCGCGCCGTCGTAGAGGCTGTCGATGGATAAATGCATAGACGTGTTCATTGCAATTTATTTCCCGATGACATCGAGTAAATACTGCGGTAATGCGAACGCCGCCTCATGGATGGCGGGGTTGTAGTAGCGCGTTTTCAGCCCGGCGGCCAGATAGCGGTCGCGCAGCGTTGCGAGCGACGTCTGGCGCAGCCTCGCGTCGTCGGTCGCCCAGGCGAAGGCCATGACGCCGCCGATGTAGGTGGGCACCGCCGCGCCGTAGAAGTGCCAGTCCTGGAATAGTGGCTTCAAGCGGTCGGCGGTGGTCTTGACCTCGTCGGTCTGCATGAACGCCACGCCGTTCTGCGTCACCAGCACGCCGCCCGGGTTCAGGCAGCGCTTGCAGGCGCCATAGAAATCGGTGGTGAACAGCACCTCGCCCGGACCGAGCGGATCGGTCGAATCCGAAATGATCACGTCGAAACGCTCGGCGGCATTGCGCACGTAGTCCATGCCGTCGGCGATCACCAGCCGAAAGCGCGGATCATCGAACGCGCCTTGCGAGTGCCCCGGCAGGTATTGTTTGCTCATGTCCACGACTGCGCCATCGATTTCGACCTGGATAACCGACCGCACGGTTGGGTGGCGCACCACTTCGCGCAGAATGCCGCCATCGCCACCGCCCACGATGAGCACGCGTTCGGCGCGCCCATGCGCCAGGAGGGGCACATGGGTGAGCATCTCGTGGTAGATAAACTCGTCGCGTTCGGTGGTCTGCACCACGCCGTCGAGCGCCATCACGCGGCCAAACCTGGAATTGCGGAAAATCAAAAGATGCTGGTGCTCGGTGCGGCTTTCGAAATACACCTCGTCGATGTCGAATTGCTGTGCGTACGCATCGTAAAGCGTCTCCGTGAATCGCCTAGCCATTGTCTTTGACGACCCCGCGCAAGTGTTCGCTGATGTTCATTTGCTTGGGATGGAAAGCGTTTTTCAGCACCCAGATCGCTTTACTCGGGTCGGCGACGCCGCACATGAAAATATCGAACGCGGCAAATTCACGTTCCGGCCAGGTATGGACGCTGATGTGCGATTCCGCCAGCACCGCCACGCCCGAAACCCCACCGTTTGGGGTGAAGTGGTGTAGATGAATATGGAGCAAAGTCGCGCCCGCGGCTTCGACGGAATCGCGTAATGCCTTTTCCAGGCGGGCGATATCATCGAGATGCTTGGCGCCCCAGAGATCAAGGATTAAATGCGTACCCGCGAACACAACACCGTCGCGCTCGACGAAATGATCGGCGGGAAGATCGGCATGATCCCTTTGCGTGGAGACCGGGCCATTCGCCGCTCTCCGTGCATCGGTAACCTGGTTGGAGGTGAGAGGCTGCTCGAAAGCAACAACCGAGTTAGCGTGCATCCGCTATCGACTCCTATACAATACAGCAGTTGAACACAATGCGCCGCATCGTATCGTCTCGAACGCGGCGCGCGCTTAGGTCAACATAAAACCTCTTAGGGTATAAAACTGGCGCGCAATCATACAGGTTTTACGCAAAACAGCAAGAGGTTTGCGCAGTTTTTTTGCCGCAGTGATTTTGTTCGAAAATGCCATTGATTGAATGGCTTGAATTGATCTTCCTAAAGATGGCGGGCTCAGCAATGTAAAAATTTGCTAAAAGGCCCGTATTTTCGACGGATCCGACGAGAGATGGTGTCCACCATGAAGCGATACGATGGCTGAGATCATCGATGGCAAGGGCTATGCTGCCGCATTGCGCGTGCAGATTGCCGAGGAAGTGCAAAAGCTGAAGCGGGATCGTGATTTGACGCCTGGCCTGGCCGTCGTGCTGGTCGGCGATGACCCTGCCAGCCAGGTCTACGTACGCAGCAAAAAAGCGCAGGCGCGGGAAGCCGGCATGACATCGTTCGATCATCGGCTGCCAGCGGATACCACGCAAAGCGAACTGTTGGCATTGATCGCTGCGCTCAACCGCGACATCGCGGTACACGGCATTCTCGTGCAATTGCCGTTGCCCGCCCACATCGACACCCAAGCAGTTCTGGCGGCCCTCGATCCACGCAAGGATGTCGATGGTTTTCACCCGCTCAATGTCGGGCTGCTCGCCAATGGCGCGCCATCCCTGATCCCCTGTACGCCGCTTGGCTGCTTGCTGCTGCTCAAGCAGCGCTTGATGAAACTCGATGGCCTAAACGCCGTCGTGGTCGGGCGTTCGAATATCGTCGGCAAGCCAATGGCGGCATTGCTGTTGCGTGAAAATTGCACAGTGACGATTGCCCATTCCCGCACCCGCGATCTGCCTGCCGAATGCCGGCGTGCCGACATTCTGGTGGCGGCGGTCGGACGGCCGGCCATGGTCAAGGGCGATTGGATTAAACCCGGCGCGATGGTCATCGACGTAGGTATCAATCGTGTTGCGATGGGTGAGGGGGCAACCAGGTTGGTTGGCGATGTGGATTTTGAACAGGCCAGCGCAGTCGCGGGCGTGCTCACGCCGGTGCCGGGCGGAGTCGGACCGATGACCATCGCATGCTTGTTGCGCAACACCCTGTTCGCCGCCTGCGGGCAGGTAGGGGTGCCATTCCGCTTGTCGGGCTATGGCGGTTGAACAATATCCCGTGGCTCGCCAATAACCGTTTTCCAGCCATGCTTTCCAGTGCTGCTGCATACCTGGAAGCGTTGGCGGCGACGCCGCCGCCACCGTACCGTGAACGTCTCCCCCCTGCCCAGCGTGCGGTGGGAAGATTGCTAGAGTGCGTAGGCCACCCCGAGCGCGGCTTGCCGATCGTGCATATTGCCGGGTCCAAGGGCAAAGGCTCGGTCGCGTTGATGGTCGAGTCCATCTTACGAGCCGCCGGTTTGCGCGTGGGTACGTACCTCTCGCCGCATCTCCAGGATTGGCGCGAACGATTTCGGCTCGCCGGCCAAGCGGTGACTGAGGAATGCCTGGTGGTGGCGTTGGCCGGGTTGCGCCCATATGTACAGGCTTGGGAAGCAGAAAATTCCGTCGCCGCGGGATTCTTTGACGTCGCTACCGCCGCGGCGTTATGGCTGTTCCAGCAGGCGCGGGTCGAGGTCGCGGTGATCGAAGCCGGCCTGGGCGGCCGCCTGGACGCGACCAATGTGGTCAGTCCGCGCGTGAGCTGCATCACCTCCGTCGAACTCGAACATACCGATAAGCTCGGCGCCGATCTGACCGCCATCGCCCGCGAGAAAGCCGGCATCATCAAACCCGGGGCGCCGCTGGTGATGGGCGCTCTGCCGGTCGCGGCGGCAAGAGAAGTGAGCGCGCGCGCCCAGGCGCTTGACGTGCCACTGTGGCGCTGGGGCAGCGATATCCGAACCGCGATCGTCAGCGAAGAGGCGGCGGGGTTGACGGTGATCTGTGAGGTCGGCGATGGGCGCTACGATGTGTTCCTGCCGGTACTCGGCGCGCATCAGGCCCACAATGCGGCGCTTGCCATCGCTTGCGTGCGCGCGCTGGGCGTGATCCCAGATGCCACGCTAGGTGCCGCCGTACAACAAGGTTTTGCCCGTTTGCGGCTGCCGGGGCGTTGTGAAATCCTGAGCCGTGAGCCCTATCTGGTGGTCGATTCCGCCCATACCCTCGACTCGGCAGCGGTGTTGCGCAAGGCATTGGAGCAACTGCAGGCGCGGCGCGTGCATTGGGTGTTGTCGTTCGCGCGCGATAAGAATGTAGGCGGGTTGGGCGCTGCCTTTGTCGCGCCCGGCGATATTCTGACGCTGACCCAAGCCGACGCCCGGCGTTCGCTGGCGCCCGAAGTCATCGCCGCCGCTCTCCGTGCGCAGCGCCCGCCGATCGATGCCTGCATCGTGCGCGAACCTGGGGCTGCGCTACGCGCCGCTTACCAGGGCTTGGCGGCCGCCGATTTGCTCTGTGTCAGCGGCTCGGTCTATATGGCCGGCTGGGGGCGTACAGTGTTCGGCGCTCACCCTGAATGATGAGCTTGCTACTGCGCATCTGGCTTGGCAGTCGGATTGCCGGCTTGAATCCATTCGCGAATTCCTTTCGTAACATTGTGAACTTTCTTGTAACCTGCCTCGCTGTCCAGGAAATGGCTGATAATCTTGCTCCGCCCGCCAACGGCGCAAATGATGGCGAGCGGCTGGTCAGGCCGGGCGATGGCTTCCAATTGTTGCAGCCAGACTTTAGCGTCGTACTGGCCGGCTTCGTTGAAGAAGGTCAATAGATGGCTGCCAGGAATGACGCCTGTTTCGCGCCATTCCTTGGGGGTACGCACGTCGATGACGGCTACACCCTGCTCGATGAGTTGCTTGAGTTGCTGATTATCGGTTTGTATGACTTCAGCGAATAGCGGCAACGATACGAATGCGCAGCAGGCGATGATGGCTGCGAGGAATTTGATCATTGGCTAATGACTCCGGTCTCCTATTGGGCGCGTACTATTAGACCGCTGAAACGCGGTCATGGGCAAGCCAGGGGTTGCGGGCGCAGGCGTCAGGGTGGTAATACGATAGGCTATTATTCGCGCACTCGTCATGGATTCTCCTTTTCTCGTTGTCGGTAAGGGTTGAGCATGAAAGTCTTGGTGGTCGATGACTCGGAAGATATTCTGAGCCTGCTGTGCATGATTTTGGAGAATTGGGGCTATGAAGTCATCGCCGCCAGCGATGGGCAGGAGGCCTGGGAGATCGTCCAGCGCGGGGGCATTCAATTGGTGATCAGCGACTGGTTGATGCCGCGCATGGATGGCGTCGAATTCTGCCACCGGGTGCGCAGCACGAGTTTCGACCACTATATTTATCTCATTCTGCTCACCAGTTTGAGCGACACGACCGCGCTGGTAAAAGGTCTGAACGCGGGCGCGAACGATTTCATGGTCAAGCCGTTCCAACCGGAGGAGTTGCAGGTCCGCATCCGTGCCGGCGAACGCGTGCTTGCCCTGGAGCGCCAACTGGAAGAACGCAACCGTAGATTGGCCGATACCTATCAGATGATAGAACGGGATTTACAATCGGCGGCTGATCTGCAGAAGTCGCTGTTACCGGCCCCGGCCACTCTGCAGAATGTCAGTTGGGAGTGGCTGTTTCGGCCCAGCCATTACGTCGCTGGGGACGTCTTCGATTATTTCAGCCTGGACGAAAGTCATCTGGGATTTTATCAATTGGATGTGGCGGGCCATGGTATTCCCTCGGCACTGATGTCCTTCACCTTGACCAAAGTCATGGCACAAGGGGCGAAATGGGGGGGGTTACTGAAACGCGCCACCGACAGCCCACCTTATTATAAAATCGTATCGCCTGAATTGGTTGTACGTGAACTAAACCAGCGTTTCGAACCTAAGAATGACGACCGATTGTTGTATTTCACCATCGCCTATGGAGTCATTGATACTCGTGCCCATTGCCTGACTTTGTGCCAGGCCGGTCATCCATCGCCGTTGTGGCTTAAACGTGCGGGAGGCGCCGTGGAAGCCGTCGGTCAGGGCGGCTTCCCGGTCGGCATGTTCCCGGCGGTCGAGTATGAGGTTATCCACCTTGATTTACAAAAAGGTGATCGCATGTTCGTTTACTCGGATGGGGTCACTGATTGCGAAAGCAAGAGCGGCGAGTTGTTTTCGGTCGCTAGATTGCGAGAAATGTTGACCGCCGCGGCCGATCAACCGTTACTGACTACCGTGAAGACGCTCGGCGAGGCTCTGCGCGAATGGAAGGGCGACGAGCATTACCAGGACGATATCACTTTATTGGCATTCGAATATGGTGCAAACTCTTAAGCGAAAATCAGTGACCTCGGTAGGGTTACGCCATACCCAGACGCAGAGGTAGCGCAATGTTGATCGAGACGCATACCGAAGGCCTTATCGTCTTCGTTAAACCCCTGGAGAAACGGCTCACCGCGAGCAGCGTGCCGGATTTCAAGCAATCCATCCGTAACGCCATCAACAATGACGCCAACGCAACCGTGATCCTAGACATGTCGGTGGTCGAATTCCTCGACAGCAGCGGGCTCGGCGCTTTGGTATCCAGCGGGCGCTTGCTGAACCACAAGAACCAGTTTCGTATTGTCGGGGCAAAGGGAGCCGTGCGGGAATTGTTTCGGCTGACGCGTATGGATCAGGCGTTCCATCTGTTCGACAGCATCGACGAAGCGCGCGCGTTCGACAATGCGCTGCTCGACGATGAGCTGGAGTTGAGGCTCTAGTCAGGCGAGCTGTCGCGGCGGTCAGGGTAGTGCATGGGCGCGATTACATTGGTGATCGACAGTGAGTTACAGAACGTGGCGTTGATGGCGGCCGCCGTGCGCGGCCTGTGTGCGGCGGCGGCGCTGACCAAAGTCGATATCGACAGGCTCGAATTAGGTGTGGTCGAGGCGCTCAACAACGCAATCATCCATGCTTACAAGGATCAGCCGGGTGGTGAAATTCGACTGCTCTGGACCCAGGAAGAAGATATGCTGCGGATTCACATCAGCGATCAGGGCCAATCGATGCGCTTTCCTCCGGACGGGCATTTACCGGGGCCGGAAGCGGAGAACGGGCGAGGCTGGTTCATCATTCAATCTTGCGTCGATCAACTGGAGTACGGCTCGGAACGCGGCGTCAATACGGTGACGCTGACCAAACGCCTACACCATTCATAATAGCGCTGGCATATGTGGGATTTCGACGCTAGTCAGGTCGCAAACGACTTTTCCGCCATCGCCGCCGGCCTGGAATTTTGTTCGTTACGGTTGGTGCGCGAACGCCATGAAGCCTTGGCGGTGCGTCGCAATGTGGTGCAACCGGTGCGACGCAGCGAAGACAGCGGCGCGATGCTCACCGTATTCGATGGCGGCGGCTGGGGTTATGCGGCGACACCTGATCTCAGCCCGGCTGGGTTATCCGCGGCGCTCACGCACGCACGGGACTGGGCGCGGGCGAGTGCGGGCAGGGGTTTGCTGGAATTCGCGCCGGCGTCGCGCTCCGCCCACCGGGGTGAATATGGTGCGTCGATCCAAAAGCCTTGGTCGGCTACCACGCTCGACGCCAAGTTGGAGCTCTTGCGCCAGGTGTGCGCCGAACTGAAACGCGGTGATCCCATCATCGACTGGCAGGCATCGCTCTGGCACACCGCGCGCGATACGCTGTACTTGGCGAGCGATGGCGTCCATATCCGCCAGCATGGCGAGATATTGTTGCCGTCATTGGTGGCGACCGCGCATCGCACCGGCGAGACCCAGACCCGCACCTTGGGCGGCGACGCCTATTACCGCCAGGGCGGATTGGAAATCCTGGACGACATCGGTTATGCCGCCGCCGCGCCGCGCATCGCCGAGCAAGCGCTGGAGTTGCTGGGTGCGCCCAACTGCCCGAGCGCAAGCTGCGACGTGGTGTTGGCGCCCGATCAGATGGCTCTGCAAATCCATGAATCCATCGGTCATCCCCTGGAACTCGACCGCATCCTCGGCGATGAGCGCAATTACGCGGGCACCAGTTTCGTCACCCTCGACATGTTTGGAGTCTATCGCTATGGTTCGCCGCTCCTCAACGTGACCTTCGATCCGGCGGTGGCCGGAGAAGTGGCGAGCTATGCGTTCGATGACGAGGGCAGCCGCGCGGAGCGCGAATACCTGATCAAAGCGGGTATTCTGGTGCGCCCGCTCGGCGGGCGGTTGTCGCAGCGCCGCGCGGCTTTGCCGGGGGTCGCCAACACCCGCGCCAGCGGTTGGAATCGGCCGCCCATCGATCGCATGGCGAATCTCAACTTGGAGCCGGGCGCGGCGAGCTTCGCTGACCTGATCGGCAATGTGGAGCGCGGCGTCTACATGGAAACGAATCGCTCCTGGTCGATCGACGATTCGCGCAATAAATTTCAATTCGGCTGCGAATGGGCGCGGCTGATCGACAACGGCGAACTGAAGGGCGTGGTGAAGAATCCGAATTATCGCGGCATTTCCGCCGAGTTCTGGCGCAACCTCGCCGGCGTCGGCGGCCCCGACACCCTACAAGTCGTCGCCGCTGCGTATTGTGGCAAGGGCGAGCCCAATCAGGCGGTGGCCGTAGGTCACACTGCGCCGCCGTGCCTATTTCGGCAAGTCGCGGTGTTCGGTGGCGCTTGAGTTTCTCCATCATGCAAGATTATTTTTCTGCCATCGCCGACGTCTTGGGCGGTTTGCTCGCAGCCGACGAAGTGTATACGTGCTGGTACAGCGGCGAACAATCGGATTTCGTGCGCTTCAATCAAGCGCGCATTCGGCAGGCCGGGCGCGTCACTCAACAAACCCTCAATCTGGATTGGATCCGCGGCCGCCGCCACGCCGCCGTCACCCTCACCCTCAGCGGCAATCTGCATGACGACCGTGAGCGCCTCGCGGCACTGGTTGCCGAGGCGCGTCAAATCATCGCGCATGTGCCAGATGATCCTTATTTACTTTACGCGACTACGGTTCATTCCAGCGTAAGCGTCCAGCCCGACCGCCTACCGCCTGGACCCGTCATGGTCGATGACATGTTGCGCGCGGTACAGGGTAAGGATTTGGTTGGCATTTTTGCGCGCGGTTCGATTCATAGCGGTTTCGCCAATTCGTTTGGGCAGCGCAATTGGCTCACGCGCCACAGCTTCAATGTCGATTGGAGTCTGCACTTACGCGCCGACAAAGCGATCAAAGCGCGTTACGCCGGATTTGACTGGCAGGTTGAGGAGCTCAACGAGCGGACGGCGCACGCGGCCGAGCAGCTTGCGATCCTGGAACGCCCGATGCGCGTCCTGACGCCGGGTGAATACCGGGTTTTTTTGTCGCCAATGGCGCTGGAAGAAATCGTCGAACTGCTGGCTTGGGGTGGTTTCGGTTTGCGCGCCCAGCGCACCGGCACCTCGCCGTTGTTGCGCATGGTGGAAGAGGGGGCGCGCCTGCACCATGCCCTCGCGTTCCGGGAAAATACCCAGGAAGGTGTCGCTCCGGATTTCGACAGCGCGGGTTTCATCCGTCCGCCGGCGCTGGTCTTGATAGAAGGCGGCGAATACCGTAATGCGCTGGTGTCGCCCCGCTCGGCGGCGGAGTACGGCGTACCTGGGAATGGCGCGAACGCAAGCGAAATGCCGCAGTCGCTGGACATCACGGGCGGTGATTTGGCGCGCGCCGAAGTGCTTTCCGCGCTCGGCACCGGCCTTTATATTGGCAACCTCTGGTATCTCAATTACTCCGACCGCAACGCCGCGCGCATCACCGGCATGACCCGCTTCGGCACGTTCTGGGTCGAGCATGGCCGCATCCAGGCGCCGGTCAACGTCATGCGTTTCGACGATACGGTTTACCGTCTGCTCGGCGACCGACTGCTCGCACTCACCCGCGAGCGCGAGTGGTTGCTCGACCCCGGCACCTACGGCGGGCGCTCCAGCCGCAGCGCGCGCCTGCCCGGCGCGCTCATCGAGGCCATGCGGTTTACGCTGTGAGCCGACGCGCTCGCGGGTTGGCGAAAGCGCCGCATCTACTCTTTTACTCTTTCGCCCCCGCATCCTTGAGAATCCGCGCGATCTCCGGATGGCCGGTTTCGGTGGCGATCATCCGCGCGGTTTTGGCGCGGTTGTCGCGTAATGCCACATCGGCGCCAGCGGCGATCAACGCTTTGACGGTTTCCGTTTGGCCCTGACCAGCAGCCCACATCAAAGCGGTCAGGTCGTTGTGATAACGCGTGTCGGGATCGACGCCGAGCGCGATGAGCTTGGTCACCGCCGCGGTTTTGCCGTTGCCTGCCGCCAGTACCATCGCGGTCTTGTGCGATTGCTCGGTCGCGGTCAGATCGGCGCCGCCCTTGATCAGCAATTCGAGAATGTCGGCGTGGCCTTCGAAGGCCGCGCTCATCGCCGGCGTCACGTTGTCGAGATTCGCCAGGTTCACGTTCGCGTGCTTCGCCAGCAGCGCTTCAACCATGGCGAGATTGCCGTTGCGCGCCGCTAGATTGAGCGGCGTATCGCCGTTGCGATTGCGGGAATTGACGGCCGCGCCTTTGTCCAAAGCCCGCATGAACAGCTCCAACTGGTCGCGTTTGGCGGCGGACAGGAGTTGCGCATTGAGGGTCATGGCATCGGCTGGGTCTTGCGCGCCCGCAACCGTACAAACGTAGAGCAGCAACAGTGGAATCCAATGTCGAATTCGTCCGGTTCGCGAATTTTTCTTGAAGTGTAGGATGGTGGTATTGAACAGTTTTTTCTGATGGATCATGATAGATGGGTGCCGTTCTGCGGGATGAATTGGTAATCTCCCATGAACTTTGGGCAATCGCAATCGCCCTGGCATTACGCTGCATAACGACGAAAAATTCAATCACCACGAGAGGAAATATGCTTAACAACGCGTCGAAATTCGGTCTTGGCCTAGCCTCGTCGCTGGCGCTGCTGCTTGTGTCCAGCGGTTATGCCGCCGAGATTCAGGGTGGCGCCACGACCCAAGCCGTGCCGATGTCCGCCAAGCTGGCGCCGGTCACTGCCGATATGTTGGGGGCGAGCGAGAACGATGGCAGTCACTGGCTGCATCCGAACGGCAACTACGCGCAAACGCGCTTTTATCCGGCCGATCAGATCAACGCTGGCAATGTGGCTAAGCTACGGCCCGCTTTCGTTTTTCAAACAGCGGTGATGGAGTCGATGGAAACTGCGCCGATCGTGGTCAACGGCGTCATGTTCCTCACCACGTCCTACAACCACGTCTACGCCATCGACGCCACGACCGGCGAGGAATTTTGGCATTACAAACACAAGATGGGGCCGGTCACGACCTTCTGCTGTGGCCCCAACAACCGTGGCGTGGCAATCTCGAACGACAAACTCTATATGGGCACGCTCGACGCCAAGCTGGTCGCGCTCGACGCCAAGACCGGCAAACTGCTGTGGGAGCAGCAAATCGCCGACCCTGAACTCGGTTACAGCGAAACCATGGCGCCCACGGTGGCCGACGGCAAGGTGCTGATCGGCACCAATGGCGGCGAGTACGGCATTCGCGGTTTCGTCAAGGCCTACGACGCCAACGATGGCAAACTGCTGTGGACTTTCAACACCATCCCCGATAAAGGCCATGAGGGCGTGTGGAACCCCAAGGATGCCACCGGGCGCGATATGAAGCGCGACATCGCCGCCGAGAAAAAAGCACTGGCCGACAAAGGCGGTGACTTCTACAAGACCCTCGGCGGCGGCGTGTGGATGACGCCGGCGGTCGATCTGGAAACCAAGACCGTGTTTTTCGTGGTCGGCAACCCCTCGCCCGACCTCTATGGCGCGGAACGCCCCGGCGACAACCTCTACACCGATTCGATGGTGGCGGTCGACCTCAACACCGGCCAGTACAAATGGCACTTCCAATACGTCTCGCACGATGTCTGGGACCTCGACGCGGTAAGCCCGGTGATTCTCACCGAAGCCAAGGACGCCGGCGGCAACATGGTCAAAGTCGCCGTGCACGGCGGCAAGACCGGCCATATTTATGTGCATGACCGCGCCACCGGCAAGCTGATCCGCTTCTCCGACGCCATGGTGCCGCAGGACGGTCTGTGGAGCCTACCGACCAAGGAGGGCACGCGCATGGAACTCGGCGCCAACGGCGGCGTCGAATGGTCGCCGATGGCGATCAATCCCAAGCACCGCTTGGTATACGCCGCCAATCTGATCCAGCCGATGACGTATCACGTCGAAGCGGCCGCTTATCCCGGTGGCAAGCTGTGGCTGGGGGGCGCGTTTAAAACCATCCCCGGCGTGGCGCAAACCGGGCGTTTGAGCGCGGTCAATCTCGATACCGGCAAGATCGCCTGGGAAGCCAACACCCCGCAGCCTTTGATGGGTGGTGTGCTCGCCACTGGTGGCGATCTGGTGTTCAACGGCGAGGGCAATGGTTATTTCAAGGCATTCGACGCCAAATCCGGCAAGGAATTGTGGAAGTTCCAATGTGGTGCGGGCGTCAACTCACCAGCGGTGTCATACACGGTGGACGGCAAGCAATATGTCGCCGCGGCGGCCGGTGGCAACACCCAGTTGGATTTCAAGCGCGGCAACAGCGTGTTCGTATTCACGCTGCCTTGAGCGTTTTTTTCGCGACGACGAGGCCGCCCACGGGCGGCCTTTGTTGTCTTCACCCAGGGCTGTTTTGCTTTCGCGGAGGGATCGATACGTGAAGGTGTTTGTTTGTTGCGCGAGTGTCATTTGCTGCACGATCGCGATGGGCGCGGTTTTGGCTGATACGCGCATCGCCGAACCGCCAGCGGCGAGTACCGTCGCGCCCGCCCCAGCGCTCAACACTCCTGAAGCCTGCGCGGTCTGTCATGGACCCGAGGGCAATTCGGTGATGGGTGCTTACCCTGTGCTCGCCGGTCAAACCGCGCGCTATCTGTATTTGCAGTTGCGCGATTTCAAGGAAGGCCGGCGCCAGGATCAGTCCATGAGCCCGATCGCCCAGGCGCTCGGCAAGGAAGAAATGCAGCAACTCGCCCAACACTTCTCCGAGCAGAAACCGAAACCGCTGGCGTTCAACGCGGATGACGCCAAGGTCGCCGCCGGCCGGAAAAAAGCCGAAGAATCGCTGTGCTCGATGTGCCATTTGGGGGGGTTGGCAGGCCAAAATGAAATCCCGCGCCTGGCCGGCCAGCAGCCTGAGTATGTGATCAAGCAACTCAAGGCTTTCCGTTCCAAAACCCGCACCAACGACGCCGGCAATATGGCGGCTTACACGGCCAATCTGAGCGACGAGGACATCGACAACCTCGCTCAGTACATCACGACCTTACAGTAATGAAACCGCCCAGGTTCGATGCCCATGGCTGAGCAGGCCAACGAATACCACCTGGTCTCGCATTGGCGCGTCGAGGGCACGGTCGAGGAAGTATCGGCGCTCTTGAAGAAATCGACCGATCTTCCGCGCTGGTGGCCGGCGGTCTACATCGCCGTACAGGAGCTTGCGCCGGGCGATGAGCGCGGCATCGGCAGAACCGTGAGCCTGCACACCCGAGGCTGGTTGCCCTATACGCTGCGCTGGCGGTTCCGCGTGACCGAGAGCCGCGAACCCCATGGTTATACGCTCGAAGCATCGGGCGACTTGAACGGGCGCGGTGAGTGGACTTTTGTGCAAGACGGGCGCTGGGTGAATATCACGTACGACTGGCGGGTGCGCGCCGACAAGCCGCTGCTGCGCATTTTGTCGCCTTTGCTAAAGCCGCTGTTCGCCGCCAACCACCGCTGGGCGATGCAAAAGGGCGAGGAAAGCTTGCGCGCGGAGTTGGCGCGGCGGCGTACACACGCCTGACGTAAACGCTTGGGTTTTCTTATACTAGCGGCAGTGAACAATACTTGATTGACCGCAAGATCATGACCCAGTCGAATTCCGCCAATGGAACGACCGCGACCAAGCCCGCGCCTTCCAACTTCATCCGCCAGGCCATAGCCGCCGATCTTGCCGATGGCAAGACGCGCCCGCCCATCGTCACGCGCTTTCCGCCCGAGCCCAACGGCTATTTGCACATCGGCCACGCCAAGTCGATCTGCCTGAACTTCGGCATCGCGCGCGACTACGGCGGGCGCTGCCACTTGCGCTTCGACGACACCAATCCCGTCAAGGAAGACGTCGAATACGTCGAGGCGATCATGCGCGACGTGCGTTGGCTCGGTTTCGATTGGGGCGGGCATCTTTATCACGCTTCCGATTATTTCGAGCAGATTTACGCCTGGGCCGTCGAGCTCATCGAAGCCGGCAAAGCGTATGTCGATAGCGCAAGCGCCGAAGCGCTACGGGCGACGCGCGGCTCACTCACCGAGCCAGGCCAGGAAAGCCCTTACCGCAATCGCTCGGTCGCCGAGAACCTCGACCTGTTCCGGCGTATGCGCGCCGGCGAGTTCCCCGATGGCGCACATGTGCTGCGGGCCAAGATCGACATGGCGTCCAGCAATCTGAATCTGCGCGATCCGGTGCTGTACCGCATTCGTCACGCCCAGCATCAGCGCACCGGCGACGAGTGGTGTATTTATCCGATGTACGATATGGCGCACGGCTATTCCGACGCCATCGAAGGCGTTACCCATTCGCTCTGCACGCTGGAGTTCGAGGATCACCGCCCGCTGTACGATTGGCTGCTGGACAACGTCAGCGCTCCCTGCCATCCGCGCCAGATCGAATTCTCGCGCCTCAATCTCGATTACACGGTGATGAGCAAGCGCTTGCTCAATACGCTGGTCACCGAGGGCATCGTAAACGGCTGGGACGATCCGCGTATGCCGACGATTTCCGGCATGCGCCGGCGCGGCTATCCGCCCGCCGCGATCCGCGACTTTGCCGAGCGCGTCGGCATTACCAAGCAATATCATCGCATCGAGCTGAGCCTGCTGGAAAATTGCGTGCGCGAGGAATTGGATCACACGGCGCCGCGCGTGTTCGCGGTGTTGCGGCCCCTGAAAGTCGTGATCGAGAATTATCCTGCGGATCGCGTCGAGGAATTGGAAGGCGCTTATCATTCCAAGGACCCGGCCATGGGTTCGCGGAAGATCCCGTTCGCGCGAGAGCTTTACATCGAGCGCGACGACTTCATGGAAGACCCACCCAAACAGTTCCACCGCCTCGCGCCGGGACGGGAAGTGCGGTTGCGCTACGCCTATATCATCAAGTGCGAGCAAGCGATCAAGAACGCCGCCGGCGAAGTGGTAGAGCTGCGCTGTACTTACGATCCCGACACCAAGAGCGGCGGGCCCAAGAGCGACCGCAAAGTGAAGGGCACGATCCATTGGGTTTCCGCCACCCATGCGCTCGTCGCCGAAGTGCGCCTGTATGATCGCCTGTTCCAGACCGCCGATCCCGGCGGAGATGACTATCGGAATCAGTTGAACCCGCGGTCTATCGAAGTGCTGACCGACGCGCGCGTCGAGCCGAGCCTGATCAAGGTCGTGCCCGAGGCGCTCTACCAGTTCGAGCGGCTCGGCTATTTCTCGGTCGATGGCGTCGATTCAACGCCCGGTGCGCCGGTGTTCAACCGCACGGTGACGCTTAGGGATACCTGGGCGAAGATAGGGCAATGAAAGACTGCATTGCTGGATCGATGCGCTACAAACGTCCAGAAATCTTATAATATCTTGTAAAATTTAATGCGATGCGCGAATAGCGGAGACTTTCAGCGAGCGATGAAACCGATGTCCGAGCCCGAAGACAATAGTGACCACCAGCCCAGTCAAGCCGACGTCGCCTACGATTTGGAGCGCGCGCTAACGTCCGTGGTGTATTTGCAAACGCGCATCCCGGACGATGCGCTTACCGCGCAAATCCTCGGCACCGAACGCGCCGGCCATGGCGTGATGATCCGCGACAACGGCTTGATCGTCACCATCGGCTATCTGATCGCCGAGGCCGACACCGTCTGGGTGTTCGACAACCGCGGGCGGGCGGTGCCTGGCCACGTCGTCGGTTATGACCAGGAAACCGGTTTCGGCTTGGTGCAAACGCTGCAAGCGCTCAACTTGCCGACGCTGGCGCTCGGCAGCTCGGCGGCGCTCGCGATTGGCGAGCCGGTGGTGGTCGGCGGCCATGGCGGGGCGCTCGCACGCGGTCAAGGCGCGGGTCATCGCCAAGCAGGAATTCGCCGGCTATTGGGAATATCTGCTCGACCGGGCCATCTTCACCGCGCCGGCGCACAATAACTGGGGCGGCACGGCGCTGATCGGCGCCGACGGTACGCTGCGCGGCATCGGCTCGCTAATGGTGCAGCAATCCTCGGGCGGCGAAACCGCCGATGCCAATATGATCGTGCCCATCGATTTGTTGAAACCCATCCTCGACGATCTGACGCTGTATGGGCGCGCCAATCGTCCGCCGCGCCCCTGGCTCGGCATGATGACCACCGAAATCAAGGGCCATCTGGTGGTCGTGGGATTGGTTGATGAAGGCCCCGCCAGCCAAGCCGACGTGCGGGTGGGCGATCTGGTGCTGGAAGTGGCGGGGCAGCCGGTCGACGAACTGGCCACCCTGTTCCGCCGAGTCTGGGGACTCGGCAAGGCCGGCGTCGAGGTGCCGTTCAAGCTCTATCGCAATGGCGAGAGTTTCGAGGTCAAGGTGCAATCGGTCAGCCGCTACGACAAGCTGAAATCCCCGCATCTGCATTGAGGCCGGTAAGGGCAGCCCTTGTGGGCGCCCCTATCGGCTATCATTCATGGCAATAACTCCATCAAAATTTCCGCTCAGGAGGTCCGATGTATCCGCAGTTGTCTCTCTATATTGATGGCGAATGGCGCCAGGGTAGTACCGGTGAATCATCACCGGTCATCAATCCGGCGACCACCGAAGTGCTCGGACAATTGCCGCACGCGTCCAGCGCCGATCTCGACGAGGCGCTCGCCGCCGCCGACCGTGGCTTCAAGGTGTGGCGCGCCATGCTGCCGCTCGAGCGCGGGCGCATCTTGAAAAAAGTGGGCGATTTGATGCGCGAGCGTCTCGACGAACTCGCCACCCTCATGACCATGGAGCAGGGCAAGATTCTGGCGGAATCCAAAGCGGAAATCCTATCGACCGCCGACAGCTTCGAGTGGATGGCCGAGGAAGGCAAGCGCACTTATGGGCGCATCGTGCCGTCGCGCTTCACCGGCACCCGCATGTTGGTGGTCCATGAGCCGGTCGGGCCGGTGGCGGCGTTCTCGCCTTGGAATTTCCCGGCGCTGATGGCGGGCCGCAAGATGGCGACCGCGCTTGCCGCAGGCTGTTCGGTGATCATCAAGCCCGCCGAGGAAACCCCGGGCATTGCCATCGCCATCGCCAAGCTCTGCGAACAAGCCGGCGTGCCCAAAGGCGTGCTGAACGTGGTGTTCGGCGTGCCCGCCAAGATTTCCGAATATCTGATCCGCTCGCCGATCATCCGCAAAGTGACTTTCACCGGCTCGATCCCCGTTGGCAAACACCTTGCCAAGCTTGCCGCCGAGGGAATGAAGAAATACACCATGGAATTGGGCGGCCACGCGCCGGTGGTGGTGTTCGACGACGTCGATGTGGAAAAAGTGGCGAAGATCGCCGGCTCCGGCAAATATCGCAACGCCGGTCAGGTGTGTGTGTCGCCGACGCGGTTTTACGTGCATGAATCCATCCATGACCGCTTCGTCGAAGCATTCACCCACGTTGCTAAAAACCTCAAAGTGGGCAATGGCCTGGATCCCGCGAGCCAGATGGGGCCGATGGCCAATCCGCGCCGCCTCGACGCCATGGATGATTTCGTCGCCGACGCCCGTGACCGCGGCGCCGCCGTCAAGACCGGCGGCAAGCGCATCGGCAATCAGGGCTTTTTCTTCGAACCGACGGTGCTCTCCGAGGTGCCGGACGATGCCAAGGTGATGACCCAAGAGCCGTTCGGCCCGCTCGCGCCCATCACCCGGTTTTCGAGCTTCGATGAAGTCGTGAAACGGGCCAACGGCTTGCCCTATGGATTGGCGGCTTACGCTTTCACCCGCTCGGCGGAACGGGCGCAGAACATCTCCGATGCGCTCGAAGCGGGCATGGTGGCGGTGAACAGCCTCGCCGTCGCCGCGCCGGAAGCGCCGTTCGGCGGTGTCAAGGATTCCGGCGTGGGCCGCGAGGCCGGCATCGAGGGCATCCTCGAACACACCGTGATGAAGATGGTGTCGCAGGCGTTGGCCTGAGGGCGGCATCGCATGACCGCCCTTCCCATCGTCATTGCCCTGCATGTTCTGGCTGCTGTCATCTGGGTGGGCGGGATGTTTTTCGCCTACATGGCGCTGCGCCCGGCGGCAGGGCCGCTGGAGCCGCCCGTGCGGCTTGCGTTGTGGGCACGGGTGTTCGGCAAATTCTTCCCCTGGGTGTGGGCGGCGGTACTGGTGCTGCTCGTCACGGGCTACGGGATGGGGTTTACCGTATTCGGCGGGTTTGCCAAGGCCGGCCTGCATATCCATCTGATGCAGGGCTTAGGTATTCTGATGATGTTACTGTTCCTGCATATCTATTTCGGCCCGTTCCGGCGCCTGCGGCAGGCCGTCGAACGGCAGGACTGGAAGTCAGGCGGGGAAAAGCTCGGCCAAATTCGTATGATCATCGGCATCAACCTGATCCTTGGCCTGCTCGTCGTCGCGATCGCGACGGGCGGGCGTTATTGGGTGTTGCCGTAGCGGATCAGACATGTAGCGCTTCGTCCCACCACGGCCACAAGTAGGCCATCCCGGTTGCGGATTGGCATCGGGCTTGTGGGCGTTGGAGGCGGGGCAGGTCGGCAGCGTCACCCATCCGCACTCGAACGCTTTGCCGCCGCCGGCCATAGCCGCTGGCGGCCCTTGTTCTTGTGCTGATTTTGCTGGTCTTCCAGGATCAGGTCTTCCAAGGTTTTATCGCCCAGAATGCGCTCGATGGCCGCGTCGATTTCATCCATGATGGCGTTCACGCTGGAAGCGCCAGGGTTGATGGTGGGTGCGCCGCGCACCGCCGCCAAGACTTCGCGAACGGGGATGGTTTCGATATCGCGCGCGGGCAAATAGCAGGGCGTGTCGCCGTTGG
>JAXMFZ010000063.1:0-21243 GCA_046347515.1 Gammaproteobacteria bacterium
GGTATTGGCTGCGAGCGCATCGGACATCACGATCGGTAGGGGCAGCGCCGGGTCGCGGTGCGCGAGCACTGCCGCGAGGTTCTCGCCGGCGTGGGCGCGGCCTGAGAAATACAGACAGATTGTCGGCCCGCCGCCGCTGGCCACCAGCCCCGTGGTGTACATGCCGCGCCGTTCTAGGGACACCCCCTGTCCCTGCTCGGTCGCTGCTTGCGCCGCCCGGTTTTCCGCGATCAACGCCAGAATCCGCACGCCCGTGTCGTCTTGGTAAAGCACCTCGCGCTGGGCAGCCTGGCGCACCAATTCATTGAATACCGGTGCGGTGCACTCGGCCACTTGTTCGGCGAGGTCCCATTGGGTGGCATCGCTCACCGGCACCCCCACCAAGCACTGAAAGCCTTGCAGGCGGTAAAACGGCAGCCCCAGGTAGTAACGCGCGAGCGCCACCATCGCTTGGGCGCGGGCGGTGTATTTGTCTACTCCAGCGGCCGGTGGCAACGGCGCCGTGAAAATCTCCCCGCACGCCGAGCAACGCAGCTTCTCCACCTCGTAGCGCAGCGCCGTCAATAAGGCATTGCCGTCGATGCGGATCGTCATCCCAGGCGGCAATCGGTAGAGTCGCCCTCGTCCACACGCCGGGCAACGTTCACCGACGCTGAGGCGGTCATGCCGGCAGGCAACCACCGTGGCGCCGCTGTATGCGGCGGCGGCTTGCCGGCCATGGCCGCGCCGTGCGCTCGGTTCCGCGGGCGGGTCTGAGGGTAGGGGGGCGGATGCCGATGTGGGGGTGGCGGTGTTCGTCGAGCCGATATCGCCCCCCGGCCCGTCGTCATCGCCCGATGGTGGTTCGCGCGGCTTGGCGCCTTCGCCAAACAGCCTTCTCTTCAGCCGCTTGAGGCTGAGCTTGCTTTCGCGCAACGCCGCCGTCAGCCAGAAGTACACCTCGATCAGTTTCACCAGTACGCGCCGATCCTCGCTCGTGATCTGATTGGCTTCGAGCCTGTCGATCAACGCTTTGCCCTGCGCTTGGCTGAGTTCGAGGTCGTCGGGGCGTTTCATGGCAAGGGGGCAACGTCACCAGGAAAACATAGGCCGCCGATGCTATCCGCCGGTTTGGCCTTGCGCAATGGATAGTTAACCAATGGTGCTAGTTGAATAGCGGTTGACAAAGCCATGCGTGCCAACCACCGTGGTAGGCAGAGTACCTTAACGTCATCGATGAGGCACGCATGACCACCGAAGACTTTATCACCGAGTTGTTCTGCCGCGTAGATGATCGATTTCAAGCACTGGGATTGGGGCGGCATCGGCAGGCCCAGTTGTGGCCGAGCGAGGTGGTAACTTTGGCCTTGCTGTTCGCACTCAAGGGGTGGGTATGGGTCGTGCCTTCTATCGCTGGATCAGCCGCGACGGGCGAGCTGTTCCCAAGGTTGCCCAGTCGCACGCGGCTGTTTCGGCGTATCGCGCCCACTGGCGCTGGAGCGATGCGGTTCATGGCGGAGATGAGTCTGTTGGGAGTGGCCGATACCTACGGCATCGAACTGCTGCATCCCAAGCGCGAGGGACGCAGCCGCGCGTAGATCGGGCCGCAAAGGCTTATCGAATCATCGCTGGATCGTGGGTGTCAAACTCGGCGTATTGCTCAAACTGGCTGGGGTTGGTGGTGGGCTGGGTGTGGGCGACGGACAACATGCACGATAAGCATTTTGCGGTATTGGTCGAGGCGGCGCGGGAGCAGATGGTCGTCTTGGCCGATCACGGCTTTCACGCCACAGTGGGTGATCCGCTCCAACTCAAACTCTGCCAGCGCGGCAGTGGAACGAACGGATGCTGGTGGAGACGGTGTTGGGAATGCTGACCACCGTTGCCCATCTGAAAAAATCCCAGCCACCGTGGCTGCCTACCTTCAGGCGCGCTTGGCTTTCAGCATGGCGTTGTTCAATCTTGGCTCAATGGCATGGGTTGATGTCGATGAAGACGGATTCGTGCGGCTTTCCATCGCCGAGTTCAGCCTATGAACTAGCACCATTGGTTAGTTATTTTCAAATTACGCGCGCCCACTGGAAGCACACGATGCGCCGCGCCCGCTGCGGCGCGAACGCCTCGTACAGGGAGGCGAGCTTATGGGTGTTCAGATTGTCCATCACCAGTACTACCTTCTCCGCCTGGGGGTGGCGCTCTTCGACCAGCCAGCGCAGCACCTCGGCCAAGTCCTTCGCCGTGCGCCGTTGGGTCACTGTAACGTGCGCTGGCCGGTCAACGGCTCCGAGAGCATAACGAGGTTCGCGGTACCGTTGCGCACGTATTCGTAGTCACTGCTCGCGCTGACCCCGCTGCGCGGGCAGCGGTTGCATGGCTTCGCCGAGCAGTTGCTTACTCGCTTCATCCAACGCCACCAGCGGGCGCTGGTCATCGCGGGGCCGGTGTGATCGACTTCCAGTACATCCTCCATGGCGCAGACGAACTCGGCGTTGGCCTGCGGTGGAATGCACCACTGCGCTTTCAGCCAGGGCTTGAGTACGCTCTTTCAGCGCGCGGCGCACCGTCTCGTCGCAGAGCCGATCCACCACCCGTAACTCCACCAACCGCTCGGCCAACAGTTGCAGCGTCCACCAGCACGCCCCGCTGGCGGCGCTCCGCAGGCCAGCGCGATCAGGCGCGCCTTCGGCTGCCCCATCCAGCTTACGCCCGCGGCTGGGGCGAATCTGGGGCTTGCGCGATTGAGCGCCTCGTCCAGACCGTGCTCGATAGTAAAGCGCTGGCGCACCCGCTCGACCGTCGCGACGCTGACTTCCACCGCCTCGGCGATCCGCGCATCGGCCCACCCCGGCCCGCCCTCGGCGGCGTCGGCTTTGAGCAGGATGCGGGCGTGAGCGAGTTTCTGGGCGGCGGCCTTACCGGCACCGATCAAGCCGCTCAACTGTGCGCGCTCGGCCGCCGTCAACGTCACTTTGTACTTTTTCATGAGAACCCCCTAAACGCTGAAAGCAGATTCCCATGAGCAAAACCGATTTCGATATACCTTGCAAGTCAACTGTGGTGGGCTACTAGGTCAGCAGGCATTCAGGCTGGCTATTGTATGATTCTATCCATTCGACGCACGAGGGGTAAATGAAGCATTGGCAATCTTGGGCGATTGCGCTGGCGGTCGGCTGTTCGATGACTGCCTGCGTCCAACAAGCGGTTACGCCACCGAGCGATGACACGGCTTACGCGGCGCTTTTGTGGAAAACGCTGGCGGAGGCCCATTTGATCGGGCCTGGCGCGATTCACAGCAAACCCTTCATCGATTTCAGGCCACATGGGGTCATCGCCGAAAATGTGGAAAGCGCACTTACCGTCGCCGGCCAGACCGGTCCGGTGATCGTCAAGCGCAATTACGGCGGCGCCGATGCGCGCCTCGATAAAGTCGCGACCGACCCCGATCATTATTTGACCTCGGTCAGCGTGATGTTTCGCCGCCCGGGCTACGATTCCGCCAATCGCGACTGGTTCTGGGCCGAATACAAGCCCGATGGCGCCCTCGCCCACAATGCCCAAGGCGCGCCACTCGCGGGGCGCGCGGTGCAAGGCGCCGGCGGCTGCGTGGCGTGTCATGCGCTGGCGCCCGGCAATGATCGGGTGTTCAGCCATGATCGCTACGCCAAGTGAAAACCATCGGGTTCGACGTATTGCCATTTCGACAGCAAGAGAGGGTTCATGGACAAAGGGGATCAAGGCCTGAGCCGGCGGCGGTTGCTGCAAGCCGCCACGATCGGTTTGGCACTGGCGCCGCTGGCGCGCTGGCGGGAAGCGCGGGCCGCGGGCGGACGCTTGGATGAGAACGACGCCACCGCGCGGGAACTGGGCTATAAAGCGGACGCGAGCCGGGTCGATACCGCCCGATTTCCCAAACGCGCTGGCGCGGAAGGCGCCAAGCAGTTTTGCCGCAATTGCCAGTTCTTCCAGGGCAAAGCCAACGCGGCCAGCGGGCCATGTTCGGTATTCGGCGGCAAGGAAGTGAGCGCGGGCGGCTGGTGCAATTCCTGGTTTAGAAAAACCGGTTGACGCGGCAGGCGGGCATCAGTGCGGGCCCGCCAGATGCCAATATAACTCCAGGTAGCGCGCGCCCTGCCGCTCCCAGGAGAAGTCTTCGGCCATGGCGTTGCGGCGTAAGTGCTGCCAGGCCTGGCGGTTGATGTACAAATCGAGCACCGTATCGAGCGCCCAATTCATGGCCTCGTGATTATAGTGCTCGAACACCACGCCGGTGCCGTCACCGCTGGTGGGATTGTAATGCCGGACGGTGTCAGCCAAGCCGCCGGTTTTGCGCACCACCGGGATGGTGCCGTACTTCAGGCTGTACATTTGATTGAGACCGCAGGGCTCGTAGCGCGAGGGCATCAGGAAGATGTCGGCGCCGGCCTCGATCAGATGCGCCAATTCATTGTTGAATCCTTGCCAGAAGCAGACCTTCCCAGGATTTTCGCGCTGCAATCGGCTGAAAAATTCTTCGTATTCGACTGCCCCACTACCCAACACCGCAAGGCGCAGATCGCGGCCGCGGATGATGCCAGGCAACGCGGTGTAAAGAAGATCGAAGCCTTTTTGCGCGACCAGCCGCGAGATGATGCCCAGCACCGGCGCGCCATCGACGTCGTCCAGCCCCAGCCGGTGCAGCAGTTCGCGCTTGTTTTTCTCTTTCCCGGCCAAATCAGCCCGCGAAAAATGGAAAGGAATGAAGGGGTCGGTCTCCGGGTTCCACTCGGTGTAATCGACGCCGTTCAGAATGCCGGTCAGAGCCTCGCGGCGTGCGCGCAGCAAACCGTCCAGGCCCATGCCGTAGGTCGGCGTGCAGATTTCCTGGGCATAAGTGGGGCTTACCGTGACCAGGGCGGTGGCGTACAAGATGCCGGTCTTCAAAAAATTGATCATGCCAGCGCGCAGATCATCCTGGTGCAGCAAGTAGGCATCGCCACCGAGGGCGAGATCGCCCAGCGTCCACGACGAGAACACACCCTGATAGCCGATATTGTGGATGCCAAGCAGGGTGCGGCTCTTGGCGAACAGTTTATCCCAGCCATAGAGAGTCCGCAGAAACAGCGGGATCAGCGCGGATTGCCAATCGTTGCAGTGGAAAATCTGTGGCCCCCAGCCCATGCGCTGACACGCTTCGAGGGTGGCGCGACACAGCAGGATGAAGCGCAGATGTTCGTCGGCATCCTCGGTGTAATACGTCGCGCGATGGTAGAGCGCTGGACAGTCGATGAAATACACCCATGGACCGGCGCCCGGCAACGGCGCGGTGCGCACTGAAAATACCAGATCGTTGTTACCGATCCTGAGCGGCACGTCGGTCAAAAATTCGACCGCGGCTAGATGGCCGATGGCGCCTACGCTCGCGCCGTACAATGGCATGAACACGCGCACATCGTGACCGAGGCCGTGCAGATAGCGGGCGAGCGCGGTGGAAACGTCGGCCAATCCGCCGGCCTTGGCGAATGGCGCGAGTTCCGAGGTCAGATAACAGACGCTGAGCTGGTGGGCCATGGCGCGGAGACGAATCTTGGGTCACGGTGTCTGCAAGAATAGCATGGGCTCGACGAACACGCCGTTCAACGCCACCGCCCAATGCAGATGCGGGCCGGTGGCGCGTCCGCTGGCGCCGACCGCACCGATCGGATCGCCGGTGACGACGGCTTGGCCGGGTTTCACATCGATGCGGTCGAGGTGGCAGTACATTGTGATAAGCCCCTGGCCGTGGTCGATGAACACACTCTTGCCGTTGAAATAATAATCCCCGACCTCGACGATGCGGCCCAGCGCCGGCGCATACACCATCGCGCCGCGTGCGGCGGCGATATCCAGGCCGCTATGCGGGCGGCGCGGCTGCTTATTGAAAAACCGCCGCAGCCCGAAGCCTGAACTGAACGGCCCGGCCACCGGCTTGACCAACCGCAAAGTGGCGGGAGCGCCGGGCGAGAAGGTATCGAGCGCGACGCGGATGCGCTGCTGATCGCGCTCGATGCGCTTCAGCGTTTTCGCATCGGGTTCGACCATGTTCTTGTCCTTCACGGTAATGCTCTGGCTCTTGTAGGTTTTAGGCAGAACCTGGAACGGCAAGGCGGCGAGGGCTTTGCCGCCTTGCGCGCGCTCCAGTTTCTGCAATCCCGGTGGAGTGTCGAGCGAGATGCCGACCACCGCCCACCAGTGGCCATGATGACGTACCGTGAGCACGCGCCGATTCTGGTAGCGGGCAACAATAGGCGCGTTATCGACCGCGCCCAAATCCAGCACCGCGACGCCGCCCGGCACCGGCGTGTGCTCTGGTAGCTCCAGCGCTTGCACATTGCCAGAGAGGGGTAGCATGAGCAGGAACACGATCAGACCAGCCAGTCGCATCATGATGGTTTGATTTCCTCTACTTGGCAAATTAACCGGCCTTCGCCGAGTTGCGCCTCGATACGCTCGCCCGGCTGGGTTTGCGCGGCGCTGCGCAGCAACTCCCCCTGCGGATAGCGGCGCACGACGGCGTAACCGCGCGCCAGGGTTTGCAACGGACTCACGCCGTGTAAAGCACGGCTCAATTCCGCCAGGCGCTGGCGGCGCTGGCTGAGCGCGTGGCGCAGAGCCTGACGCAAACGCTGCTCCCATTCATCGGTACGCTGCATCAAGGCTTGCAGACGCCGGTCGGGACGCAGGCGCGCGAGGTGTTGGGCTAGCCAGTCCAGCCGCTGGCGGCGCTGGTCGAACCGGCCGCGGAAAGCGCTTGCCAAACGGGCTTCGAGCCGATGGACTCGTTCGAGCCATTCGGCGCGGTCGGGGCTTGCCAGCTCCGCCGCCGCCGAGGGCGTGGGCGCGCGCAGGTCGGCGACGAAATCGGCGATGGTGAAATCGATCTCGTGGCCGACACCGCTGACCACGGGGATCGCCGAAGCGTGGATCGCGCGCGCCACGATTTCGGTGTTGAACGCCTGCAAATCCTCCAGCGAACCGCCACCGCGCACCAGTAGCAACACCTCGCAATCGCGGCGCGCAGACGCAAGCTGGAGCGCTTGGACGATCTCGGCGGCGGCGGTTTCGCCCTGTACTTGCACCGGGTAAAGCAGTACCGGTAGCGCTGGAAACCGCCGGCGCAGAACGCTCAATACGTCGCGGATGGCCGCGCCCGAGGGCGAGGTGATCACGCCGATGCGGGTCGGGAAACGCGGCAATGGGCGCTTGCGTTCGCTATCGAACAGCCCCTCCGCGGCGAGTTTGGCCTTCAGCGCCTCGAATGCTCGGCGCAGCATGCCTTCGCCGGCGTCTTCCAGATGTTCGACGATGAGCTGATAGTCGCCGCGCGGCTCATACAGACTCACCCGCGCCCGCACCAGCACCTGCTGACCGTTGGCGATGCGGGAAGTATCGAGCGCTTGCGAGCGGTTGCGAAACAGCGCGCAGCGGATCTGGGCCGTGGAATCCTTCAGGGAAAAATACAAATGCCCAGACGCAGGCCGCGCCAGGTTGGAGATTTCGCCCTCCAGCCAAATCAGCGCGAACTCACCCTCCAGCAGCGCACGCACCGCCGCATTCAGCTTGGATACGGTATAGATGGGGCGGTCGGGGATGAGTAAAGGAATCGCCACAGGTTTTGAATTCGCGGTGCAGGCTTAATCGTCACCAAAGAGAACAGTGATTTATTCCATCGCCAGTGGAATTTGAGGTGAACTTTCCACTTCTTGAGCGTCAGACGGCGAACTCGAGCGGTGGGCATAAGTAGGCCATGAAGGTTTATAACCCTCGGATTCGTTGCCCCATGAGGTCCATCCTTGCTGATTGCCGCGCGCGAACAACTCGAGGTACGGTCCAGGGCTGCAAGCTTCAATGACCTTGTACAACTCATCAGGTTTACGCGAATGCTCTCTTTTACGAGTACTGATCAAGTTGACCTGGCGCCGGCCAGGCGCTGCTGTTCTAAGGCTTCCTCTCACACCGAACAATACGAGTTCAGTGACATTGCGAAAATAGAATCCAACTCCACGACCATCGGGGCCTCCGTCTTTCCTGATCTTGTACCAAACCAGATTGGTTTTGTAGGTAAAACCCCAGGCGCGCATGACGTCAAGCCCTTCGTGCAACAGCGCGTTAGGAACCCATAAGTAAAGATGGCTGGGATTTTGGGCGGTTTCCCCAACAGGCAAAGCCCTGATTTCTTCGAGCCTAAGCGTACCGTACCGGGACAAACGCTTGTGCTCAGGAGCCATTTTTCCAGTGCGGTTAGTGAATTGCCAAGGCGGATCGGCCAGAATCGTTCCGAATTCATGCTGTATGGCGGCTCTGAGATCATCCGCGACTGTCACGATAAACTCCCATCATACTGGCTCGATATATCGATGTCGTTTTGTACATCAACATACAAGCCTTTTTTGATGCCAAATACCAACAGTGGACATCCCGCACCACTACCGCCTTCTATTCTGGGCAAGAGTTTGCTCATATGAGTAGTCGAAGCACCATAAGATGATCCCCGGCCAAGTTGCACAAAGATATCCTGCAGTTCATCGCTGCGCGTTACAATGAAACCAACACTGATGGCGCGCAAGTCGAAAAGCAAACGAAAGTTATTCAGATCCCTATCAAAAAATGGATCTTTATTATTCCACTCTACTTCCAAGGCAACGCGGTTCTTATAGCAATCGACCTTATGAGTTGGCGAATCCATAGTTCATTTATCAACGGTGACTTTGGTATCGAAATTTTTCTCTTTCCAGCCTCTTGTGAAAAGATATTGGTCAAGCCAACCAGCGACCGAGGATTTGCTACCTCCAGGCGTGACAATCCATTCTCGACGCAAGCGAAACTCGGTCAGCATCGCCGTAATATCGCTCCACTCGCTAGGAAAATCGCCGCTGAGTATGGCGCAAGCGTGCTTCCATTCATACACGTCGTAGTTTTTTAGGATGAAGGATGGCAAGCGTTCTTTACCCATGAAATCAAACATCACTGTTTCAGTGATTCCTTTGGCAATTCGGCAAACCGGTTCCAGCGCGGGCGCAACACTACCAGCGCCCAGGTGATGCCCGCTATCCACACCGTGAACAGCGTGAAGATCAGGCCGTCCATGAAGCTGATCAGCACATTGGGATACTGCTGGGTGCCAATTTTCCAGGCGTCGGCGGCGAGTTCGGTGATCAGCACGGCGCTGGCGGTGAGGTAGAGCAGAAACATGACCAGCCAGCCGAACAGCGTGGGCCGCCAGTATTGGGCAAGACAGGCTAAACCCAGGATGAGGTAAGGAGGCAGAAGGCCGTGGCCTCGGCCCATGACGGCGGCGATGAGAATGGGTAAAGCCGCGATGGCGTAAATGCCCCTGCCGCGCGTGCTGCGGCGGGCGAACAACAGAAACAAGGCTTGTGAGAGAACTTCCATGGCGTCAAGCTACACAGGGCGGGAACGGATTGAACTTACAGTTTACCCTGTTGTCGTTAAGCCCTACAATTGTGCAACTTACGCTTTGGGGGTTTGACCTATGCGCATCGTCCAGGAAGCCCTTACCTTCGACGACGTCCTCCTCCTGCCCGCTTACTCCGAAGTCCTGCCCCGCGACGTTATCCTGAAAACCCGCCTGACCCGCAAGATTGGCCTGAACATCCCGCTCCTGTCGGCGGCGATGGACACCGTTACCGAGTCGGCGATGGCGATTGCGCTGGCCCAGGAGGGCGGCGTCGGCATCATCCACAAGAACATGAGCCCGGAGCAGCAGGCGCGCGAGGTGCGCCGGGTCAAGAAATACGAGAGCGGCGTGATCCACGACCCGATCACGGTGACGCCCGATACCAGCATACGCGAAGTATTGAAACTCACACGTGCGCATGGCATTTCCGGCGTGCCGGTGGTGAAGGGCGAGGACTTGGTCGGCATCGTCACCCACCGTGATTTGCGCTTCGAGACCAATTACGGCGCGCCGGTGAGTCAGGCGATGACGCCCAAGGAGCGCTTGGTGACAGTACGCGAAGGCGCGGAGCGCGACGAAGTGGTGGCGCTGCTGCACAAGCATCGCATCGAAAAAGTGCTGGTGGTGAACGACCGTTTTCAATTGCGCGGTCTGATCACCGTCAAAGACATCCAGAAATCCAGCGATTTTCCTAGCGCCTGCAAAGATGAATTAGAGCGCCTGCGGGTCGGGGCGGCGGTCGGGGTCGGCGCCGACAGCGCCGAGCGTATCGCGCTTCTGGTCGAGGCCGGCGCGGACGTGATCGTGGTGGATACCGCCCACGGCCATTCGCGCGGTGTACTGGAGCAGGTACGCTGGGTGAAGCGCTACCATCCGCAAGTACAGGTGATCGGCGGCAATATCGCGACCGCCCGGGCGGCGCTCGATCTGGTCGAAGCCGGCGCGGATGCGGTCAAGGTCGGCATCGGCCCCGGTTCGATCTGCACCACCCGCGTAGTCGCCGGCGTCGGCGTACCGCAGGTGAGCGCCATCGCCAACGTCACCGCGGCGCTGCAGGACAAAGGCGTGGCTGTGATCGCCGACGGCGGCATCCGCTACTCGGGCGACGTGGCCAAAGCCATCGCCGCCGGCGCCCACGCGGTGATGATAGGCGGCTTGTTTGCCGGCACCGACGAAGCGCCCGGTGAAATGGAGTTGTATCAGGGCCGCTCTTACAAAACCTATCGCGGCATGGGGTCGATCGGCGCGATGACCGAACGCCACGGTTCCAGCGATCGTTATTTCCAGGAGGGCAGCGAGACCGAAAAACTGGTGCCGGAGGGCATCGAAGGCCGGGTGCCGTACAAGGGCAATTTGCGGGCCGTGGTGCAACAGCTCTTGGGCGGCTTGCGCTCCAGCATGGGCTATGTCGGTTGCCGTGATATCGAAGAGATGCGCGCCAAACCGGAATTCGCCCGTATCACTTCCGCAGGCATGCGCGAGAGCCATGTCCACGATGTCGCCATCACTAAGGAAGCGCCGAATTATCGAATCGATTAAAGCAGAAAGCCCGCATCGATTCGGCCATCGCGCGGAGGCGCCATGCAACTGGTTCCACGCCCTTACTACGTGCGAATGCGGTGAAATCGTCGGCTTGCGAAATCCAAGCGGCGCGATAAGCTTGGTAAGCTATGACCGTTAGATCACCCTCTCCCGACCAACTCCGTCAACTCGCCGACGGTTTTGGCATGCACCTCAGCGCCGCAGAACTTGCGGCGTTCCAAGAACTGTTCACCGGCGCGGCAGCTGCCTATGGCGTGGTCGATGCCATGCCCGATTATCTGCCACCGGTGAAATATCCACGCACGCCGGGCTATCAGCCCGAGGGTGTGGAGAATCCCTACAACGCCTGGTATGTCAAAAGCACGATCAAGGGCGCGCCGCGCGGCAAGCTCGCGGGCAAGACCGTCGTGCTTAAGGACAATATCTGCCTCGCCGGGGTGCCGATGATGGTGGGGGCTTCGACGCTGGAGGGCTACGTGCCGGACGTCGATGCCACCATCGTCGTCCGCATGCTGGATGCCGGCGCCACCATCCTCGGCAAAGCCCATTGCGAATACTTTTGCCTGTCCGGCAGCAGTAACACCGGCGCCAGAGGTTTTGTCCACAATCCCTGGAAGCGCGGCTATACCGCCGGCGGTTCGTCGTCGGGGAGCGCGGTGCTGGTGGCGGCGGGCGAGGCTGACATGGCCATCGGCGGCGACCAGGGCGGCTCGATCCGCATGCCGGCTTCGTTCTGCGGCATCGTCGGCCTGAAGCCGACCTACGGCCTGGTGCCGTACACCGGTGTCATGCCCATCGAACTCACCCTCGATCACGTCGGACCGATGACCCGCGATGTCGCGGACAATGCCCTGCTCCTCGAAGTCATCGCCGGCGCAGACGGCCTCGACCCGCGTCAATACGCACCGCGCACCGCGCGTTACACGCGCGCGCTGGGCGAGGATGTGCGGGGCTTACGCATCGGCGTGGTCGGTGAAGGCTTCGGTCAGGGCGACGCCGCGGTCGACGCCAAGGTGCGCAATGCCGCTGCGCGCTTCGCCCAGCTTGGCGCCGAGGTCGAGGACGTCTCTCTGCCCTTGCACGCGCAAGGCAAAGCGATCTGGACACCGATCGGCCTCGAAGGCTTGACCGAGCTGATGATGAAAGGCAACGGCTACGGCACCAACGCGCGCGGCCTGTTCGTGACCAGCTTGGTCGATGCCCACGCCCATTGGCGTGGGCGCGCCGATGAGTTTTCTCCAACTCTGAAATTCGCGCTGCTGGCAGGCGAATATTTCGGCCAAGTCTACCGCCATCGTTATTACGCCAAGGCCCAGAATCTCAGCCGCAAGCTCCGCGCCGCCTACGATGCCGCGCTGGAACGCCACGATATACTTCTTATGCCCACCGTGCCTCTGCTGCCGACGCCGATGCCGGCGCCGGGCGCGCCGATCACCGAGATCGTCCAGCACGCCCTCGGCTTCAACGCCAACTGCATCCCGACCAATCTTACCGGCCATCCCGCGCTCACCGTGCCCTGCGGCTTGTACGATGGCTTACCGGTGGGCATGATGTTGATTGCCCGCCATTGGCAAGAAACCACGCTCTATCAGGCAGCCCACGCCTTTGAGCAGGCCGGCGACTGGCGGGCGTTGTGACCGAGCCCATCCTGCGCCTGGAGGGGCTGCACAAGCGCTTCGGTCATGTCACCGCCGCCGCCGATTTCAGCCTTGACGTCCAGCCCGGCGAGTTCTTCACTTTTCTCGGCCCCAGCGGTTCCGGAAAATCGTCCATCCTCAGGATGATCGCCGGCCTGGAGGCGCCGGACGCCGGGCGCATCCTGATCGCGGGCCGAGACATGACCGGCGTGCCGCCCTGGCGGCGTAACCTCGGCATGGTGTTTCAGCACTACGCGATTTTTCCGCATATGAACGTCGCCGCCAATGTCGGCTACGGCCTGCGGCTGCGCAAGCTCGACCCTGAAGCGATCCGCGCCAAAGTGGGCGCGCTGCTGAAACTCGTGGGGTTGGCCGGCATGGAGGAACGCAGCGTCATCCGCTTGAGCGGCGGCGAGCAGCAGCGCGTCGCGCTGGCGCGGGCGCTGGCGCTGGAGCCGTCGCTGTTGTTGCTCGACGAACCCTTGTCGGCGCTGGACGAGAAAATCCGCCGCGAAATGCAGAATGAACTCAAACGCATCCAGCACACGACGCGCACCGCCTTCGTGTATGTCACCCACGACCAGGAAGAAGCGCTCACGATGGCGGATCGCATTGCCGTCATCGACCGCGGCCGCTGCGTGCAGTGTGACGCGCCCGAGCGTTTATTCCGCAGGCCGCGCACGCGCTTCGTGGCGAGCTTCTTCCGCGGCTGCAACGTGCTCGAAACCGATTGCCTGGATATCAGCGGTGACGCCGCGCGGCTACAATTGGCCGGCCAGGAAGTGGTGGTCGCCGCCCGCGGCGTGACGATTGCCGGGCGTGGGCGCGTGGCGGTCGCCATCCGCGCCGAACATCCACGCTTTGGCGGCGCCCCGCTGGGCGATGGCGTCGCGCTCGCCGCGCAAGTGGTCGACGTCATCTATCGCGGCACCGTGGTCGATCACGTTCTACGCCTGGCCGATGGACAAACCCTGGTGGTGACGGCGACGCAACGCCAAGCGGTGACCGAGGGCGGGCAAGTCGAGGTCGCGGTGCGCGCCGAAGATGTGATACTGCTCGCGGATTGAGCGTCTAGGCGGCTACCCGCGCCGAACGGCGCAGATTGATGATGAGCAGGATCAGCACCAGAACCAGGGTAGTGACGATCATCAGGCTCATCAGCACATAGATGGCTGGCGATAATCCCACTTGCAGATAGCGTGACCAAATATAAGTTTGGACCGTGTTCAGCGCGCCTTGCACGAGCGTCGTGCGCACCGTTTCGTTGAACGACAGAATCATCGCAAACATCGCCGCGCCGCCGACGCCGGACCGGATCAGCGGCAGTTCGACATCCCGGAACGCGCGCCAGCGGTTGGCGCCGTGCACGTAGGCGGCCTCGCTATAGACCGGATCGAACGAGGCCATCGCCGTAAGAATGATGAGGCTCGCGAACGGCAGCGCCCACAGCACATGCACCACGGTGATCGTCCATAGCGAGGGGGTGACGCCGAGTTGGCGGAAAAAAAATGCGTTCGCCAACCCCATGCTGACGCCAGGAATGAACAGCGGCAGCAACAACAGCATCAACACCAGGCGCGGAATGCCGAGTTCGCGCACCGCCATCGCCGCCAAGAGGCCCAGCACCGGCGTGATCACACCGACCAGCGCGGCGATCAGGAACGAAGTCTTGATCGATCCGACCAGCAACGGATTGTTGCCGATCTCACCGTACCACTTGAAGGTGAGGTCATGATAGCTTGGGCTCAAGCCGGTTTGGCTGAACGAGGTAAGAATCGGCGGCAACAGCGGCCAATACAGCAACCCCAGGATCGCGAGCACATAAAACCAGATCAGGCCCTGGCTGAGCGGCGAAATACGCATCAATAGCGCCAGCGCATGATCTTGCCGAGAAAAATCTGGATGTCGAAGACTCGATACCAGATCAGCAGAAATACCAACATGGTCGCCACCACCACGCTCGACATCGCCGCCGCCAGCGGATAATTGAGCACGTCCAGGCTGCTGGTGATGGTGTTGCCCATGAGCTGGTAGCCCAGCCCGCCGAGGATGATCGGCACGCTGCTTTCTCCGAAGGTGCCGACGAAACCGAAGATGCTCGCCGCGAACACCCCGGGCAGGGACAGCGGCAGGGTTACGCGCACAAACGTAGCGAGCGGTTTGGCGCCGAGCATCCAGCTCGCTTCGATCAGGCGCCGGTCGATGTCGACCAGCGCCAACCAAATCGGATACACCATGAATGGCATATAAGCCATCACCAGGCCGAGCAATACCGCGAAATCGCTGAACAACAGCCAATTCAGCGGTTGCTGGATCAGGCCCCAGTCGAGCAAGGTTTGATTCACGGGCCCAGTTCTGCCGAGCAAATAGGCCAGCGAGAAATTGCGGATGATCGGGTTGATGACGAACGGCACCGCGAACAGAAACAAAAACGTCTCGCTGACCCGCCGCCGTACCCGCAGCGCCAGGAAATAGGCGATGGGGTAGGCGAGCAATAGGCCAATCAGAGTCACAGCCAGCGCGAACGCTAGGCTCGCTTCCAACACCGACAGCCGCGCGCCGCTGAAAAACGCCGAATACGAAGCCAACGTGAACGCGGGCTTGACCTTGAAGCCGGATTTCTCCCAGAAGCTCAGCACCAGCGTGAAGCCGACCGGCACCAGCAGAAACGCCAGCACGAACAGCAAGGGCGTCGCCAGCAAAGCGTAACGGGCGACGCGGGCGATGGCGTGCATGAAGCGGCGGGTGGCGGGCGGGGTTGGGCGCCTCCCCTAAGGCATCAAGAGTTGCCAGGCAACGACCGCTTGCGCGAAGAAGCCGGCGGCGAAGGCAAGCGTCCGAATCCATGGAATGGCCAAGGTGTAGGCGATGGCATGAACGACACGGGCCCAAAAATAGACTACGGCGGCCGTGGCGACAGCGCCACCGGCGATGCCCGAAGCGTTAGCCAACAGAACCAAGGCTGCGAACACAACCAGATTCTCCACTGCGTTGGCGTGCGCCTTCATCAGCCGCTGCGCCCAAGGCGATTGCGGCTTCGGATTGTCCGGATATCCCACCGTATCCATCAGGCCGCGGACGGCGATACGGTTCAGCACATACGGCACCCATAAGAGGCCTGTGAAAGCCGTGACCAATGCCAGGTAAATCAGTTCGGTCTTCATCGCTCGTTCCTCTGGTAAGCCATCATCGATGCAGGATCGTACCGCCGACCGCGCGGCGGCCGAACGCCTCGCTACGCCGCGCGGAAGCGCGCCCACTCTTCTTCATAAACCTCGATATGGGTCGGCCAGCGCTGTTGCCAGGTGCCACCGTGCTTGAACTTGTCCAGTACCGCCTGGTGCAGCTTGGCGACTTGCTCGGCCTCATCGGGCTTGAATTCGTCCGCATGGGCCTTGGCGTAAGCGGGTGCTCCGGGGTGGGTCAGATAGCCGCGTAACTGGGTGATCTTGGCTCCGTACCAGGGACTCAGCAGGAAATCGATGAGCGCGTACATGGCGTCCTCGCGCTCCTTGGGGCGTTCCTTTTTGACGATGTAAGGGCCGTATGACCATAAGAGATAGCCCTCCTTGGGCTTGGCGTACACGGCTTTCACGCCTTGGCGCTGGGCAGCGAGCACCATCGGTTCCCAGCAATCCTGCACGTACACTTCCTTGTTGATGAACAGATTCACCGACTGCTCGAAGCTGGTCCACAGCAAACGGAACTGCCCTTCTTTCTTCTTCTGGATCAGGAAATCCACCACCGCCTTGAATTCGCTCGGCGTCATATTGGACGGATTCTCAATCGTGGCAAGCTTGTTGCCCTTCAAGTACATCGCGGTCTTTTGGCCGGTGGTAGTGAAGTTATCCTCGATCGCCGTGTAACCCTTGAACTTGGGATCGAACAGCGCCCCATAGCTGTCCACTTCGCCGGTGAATTCGGGTAGATAACCGATCGAATCGCCTTGCAGGAAAATTGGCACCATGTAGAGTTTGCCATTGAAGCCCGCGAAGTCGAAACCGGTGCGGTCGGTGACGATATAGTCGCGGATATAGGTATTGGCGTTCCAGTTGGGAATGCGGCCGGTGTCGACCACTTCCACCAGATCGTTCTCGACCAGGGGTTTTTGCATGCCGCCGACGATGCTGACCAGGTCGTAGAGTTCCTTGCCGCCGCCGGTGAGCAGCAGATTCAGCACCTGCGAGGGGGCATTGCCGATCGCCACCAAGTTCACGTTCCAGCCCGATTGACTGACGTATTTGGACCAGTCGCCGCCGGGATCGGCGACGCCGACGTCGGCCATGTTGATCGTGCCCTTGGCCTCGGCCAGGGCGCCGCGGATCAAGAGTTCGAAGCCGCCGGGTGTGGCGAGGGCGGCGGCGGTCGCCGCCGAAGCGCTTAGGAATTGTCTGCGTTTGAGCATGGGGATGAATCCTCTCGTTGCCTTTTTATTGACATTGCTGGCGCGTGGTTGCACGGCACACAAGCATAGTTATAGTTCAAGCACGGCTAAATTGGCACTGATGAAGGCGAGGCAAAAAAAACGGCCCTTTGCAGGGCCGCATTGAGGTCAGGAAAGCACTAAAAGTTATTGTTATGAAACTCAGAGTGTCTTGATCGCTTGGATCAGCGCATTGACTACTTTTGCGCATCACCGTACGCCACCATACGCGTATTGTCCAGATAAAACAAGGCATTTCGATACCGGAAAAGCCCGTACCCTGGCCGCCCCTTGATGACTTGCACGTTGCGCGCTTTATCGACGTTCAATACCGGCATCCCGTAGATCGGGCTGGCCTTGTCGGTTTTGGCGCTGGGATTGACGACGTCATTCGCGCCAATGACCAGCGCCACATCCGTATTCTCGAACTCGTTGTTGATTTCATCGAGGTCGAAAATCAGGTCATAGGGCACACCCGCTTCAGCGAGCAGCACGTTCATGTGGCCCGGCATGCGGCCGGCGACCGGGTGGATCGCGAATTTCACCTCCACATCGCGCGCGCGGAGCAGTTGCGCCAGTTCCCAGACTTTGTGCTGAGCCTGCGCCACCGCCATGCCATAACCGGGCACGACGATGACCTTGGCGGCGTAGGCCATCTGGATCGCGGCGTCCTGCGGCTCGATGGCTTTCATCGAGCCCTTGACTTCGGTGGTCGAAGTGGCTGCGCCCTCGCCAAAGCTCGAGAACAATACATTGCCGATGGAGCGGTTCATGGCCTTGGCCATGAGTTGGGTGAGCAGCGTGCCGGAGGCCCCCACGACGATGCCGGCGATGATCATCGCCGAGTTCTTCAGCACGAACCCCTCGAACGCCACCGCAAGGCCGGTGAAGGCGTTGAACAGCGAGATCACCACCGGCATGTCGGCGCCGCCTATGGGCAGCGCCATCATTGCGCCGAACGCCAGCGCGGCCAGAAAGAATAAGACGAGGATCAAATAGATGAAAGCATTATTGGCGTGAAAAACGACGACGACGAGGCCGAGCGCTAGCATCGCCCCAAACACCGCCAGATTGACTTTTTGCTGATTGGGAAAGCGCAATGCGCGCTTCATCACGCCCTGGAGTTTGGCCCACGCTACCACTGAACCGGAGAACGACACCGCGCCGATCATCGCCCCCAGCACCGCGAGAAAATACACGCTCACCGAGTGGTCGGATGCCTTCATGAGTTCCACCGCCGCGATCGCCGCCGCCGCGCCGCCACCCATGCCGTTGTAGATCGCGATCATCTGCGGCATGTCGGTCATCGCCACGATGCGCCCGCTCCACCAGGCAATGCCGCCGCCGATGACGATGGCGAGAATCATCAGTGTGTAATTATGATGGATCTCCGGATGGAACAGCGTCATGAAGGTGGCGAGCACCATGCCGGCGCCGGCCCAGATGATGCCGCTGCGCGCGGTGGTCGGGTGCGACATGCGCTTCAAGCCGATGATGAACAGGATCGCGGTGAGGAAATAGCTCGCTTCGATCAGATAGCCCATGATCCGCTACTCCTTCGGGGTTTTCAGTTGGCGGATTTGCTCGCTGACTTTATTGCTGACGGTGCTGGCCGCTTGCTTGACCATCCCCGGTAGCGGCCGCGCGGCTTCGCGCACAGCGCCCGCCAGTGGCTTGCTCTTCTCGATGGCTTGCCGCGCCAACTCCAGCGCCATCGCCCCGGCTTGCTGGGCGTTGACGCGTGGCTCCTGCTGGCTGCTCTTGAACATTTCCAGCATGCGCTCGGTGACGACGTAGCCGCCGACCGCGTTGCCCGCGCCGAGCAGCACGCCGATGAAGCCAATGATGGTTTCCATCGGCGTTTCGGCCTGGCCGAGCGCCACCATCGCCCCCACCAGCACGATGCCGTGGACGAAATTGGAGCCCGACATCAGCGGCGTGTGCAGAATCACCGGCACGCGGCTGATTACCTCGTAGCCAACAAAAGCCGCCAGCATGAGGATGTAAAGCGGACTGAAAAAAGCAATCGCGTCGAGCATGGTTTAGCCTCCGAGCTGTTGACGGGTGGGCGCGTGGCGGACTTCGCGCTGGTGGGTAAGCGCGCTCTGGGCGATGACCTCGTCGTTCCAGTCGAGCTGCAATTGGCCGTCTTTGATCATCGGCGAGAGAAAATTAAACAGATTCTTGGCGTACATCTCGCTCGCGTGCACCGGAATCGCGCTCGGGATATTGAGCGGTCCATGGATGACGACACCGTTATGCTCGATGGTCTTGCCGGGCTCGGTCAGTTCGCAGTTGCCGCCGCCGTCGGCGGCGAGATCGACGATGACCGCGCCCGCTTTCATGCCCTCCACCATGGCGCGGGTGATGATCTTGGGCGCGGGCCGACCCGGCACGGCGGCGGTGGAGATCACCACGCTCGCGGCGGCCAGATGCTTGGCCAGCACGTCGGCCTGTTTCTGCTTTTCCTCGGCGGTGAGCTCGCGCGCGTAACCGCCCTGCCCCTCGGCGTTGACGCCGGTGTCGATCAGGCGCGCGCCGAGCGATTCGACCTGCTCCTTGGCAGCGGCGCGAATGTCGTAGGCTTCCACCTGCGCGCCCAACCGCCGGCAGGTGGCGATGGCCTGCAAGCCCGCCACGCCGGCGCCGATGATCACCGCCTTGGCCGGGCGCACGGTGCCGGCGGCGGTAGTGAGCATCGGGAAGAACACCGGCGCGAGGTCGGCGGCCATCAATGCCGCTTTATAGCCGGCCACCGCGGCTTGCGATGACAGCGCATCCATGCTCTGGGCGCGCGAAATACGCGGCACCAGCTCCATCGCGAAACTGGTGATGTTCTTGTCACGCAGCCTCGCCACCATCTCCAGGTTGCGATGCGGCTGCATGAAGCTCACGATGGTCGCGCCGTCTTTCATCATCTCGACCTCGGCCAAGGTCGGCGGCTGAATCTTCAACAGCACATCCGCCTCGTGGTACAGCGCTTGCGCATTGTCGATCAGCCGCGCTCTGCTGGCGTAGGCGGCGTCGGCCTGATGGGCACCCAGGCCCGCCCCGCGCTCGATCAACACGATCGCGCCGCGCTTGGCGACACGCTCGGCGGTACCCGGATCGAGCGCGACGCGACGCTCGCCAGCTAGAGTTTCTTTTGGGACCGCCACACTGATGGGCATTGATGTTCTCTCCTGAGAATCGTTAGGAGCGCGCACGCCACGGCGTCGCTTTCCATTCATTGATCAGATATTGGATTGGTTAATACTAAACGATATAGTGGCAGCAATGATGTTGTAACAAGTGGTTTCTTATGATGTCGATATCATAGCGGTTTGTCGAAACTGGCGACACTGCACGCAAACCGAATCCAGTAGGTTGACAGTTTTGCCGTTAATATAGGATGTTATAGGAACTTAGTGGGCGATTAGCGCGTCATCAAGCAGGGTTCAAGACCACGAGCATTTTTCCAGACCCGATTCGGATCAAAACCGGAGGTTGAGCATGTATGGGTTGGATCAGCATGTCCTACGAACCGACGTATCGGGCATGCCCCTAGAATGGATCGATTATCAGGAGGCGGTCAGGCTCTATCACTTGGAGCAAATCGCCTACGCCTGCGGTACGCTATTGTATCGAGTTTGGGGTGGCACCAACGCCCGCAACGGCCGGCGCAGCGTGGTCGAAGTCAATTCCATCGTCGCCACTTACGGCGGCACGTATGCGCTTCTCAAAGCGCGCCATGATTATGTTCCGCCGCTGTCGAACAATGCGCTATTCCGGCGCGATTTTCACATGTGCCTGTATTGCGGCGGCGCGTTTTCCAGCCAGGATTTGTCGCGTGATCATGTCACCCCGCTGGTGCAAGGCGGCACCGATGCCTGGAACAACGTGGTCAGCGCTTGCCGGCGCTGCAATCACCACAAGGGTGGGCGCACGCCGGAACAAGCGCACATGCAGCTTTTGGCGATACCGTTCACGCCCAATCACGCCGAGTACATCTATCTCCAAGGCCGGCGTATCCTCGCCGATCAGATGGACTTTTTGCGCGCCCACTTCCCGCGCACCAGCCCGCTGCACGAGCGTTTGGCCAAGCACGCTTGATTGGCTGAGCAAACCCACGGCGCGCCGTCAGCCGCCATGACGGCGTTGCCCATCGATGCCGTCACCCCCGCCATTCGCGAGGCGCTCCGCGAGGGCACGCGACTCATCCTGCAAGCCCCGCCGGGCGCCGGCAAAAC